>CACWLA010000013.1 GCA_902761665.1 uncultured Lachnospiraceae bacterium
CGGGGGCATTATTCTTTATCTTTTCCCTTGTTTATATTAACATTAGGGCTTGACTTTTCAAAAAAAAATAAATAAAATAAGTTATCCTATATCATGGAGTCAATGGCGCCGGCATTTTTCCAGAGCCGGCACCAAAAATTCTTAAGGAGGAAAATCTATGAAGAAACTGTTAGCACTTGTGCTCGCGCTTGCTATGGTCTTCTCGCTTACCGCCTGCGGCGGAAACAAGGATCAGACCACTCAGGCTCCGACACAGACACAGGAACAGACGACCACCAAGGCTCCCGAGTCTACGGCAGCTCCCTCCACCGAGCCCGCCCCGACCCAGCCGGAAAGCACGGTCCCTGAAGGTGCTAAGGTAGGTAATTATACCTACAGAACCTATTCGACCAGTCTTGGCAAGAACTGGAACCCTCATTCCTGGGAAACCAACGCTGAGAGCTCGATCCTGGACTACATCACGACTCCGTTCGTGACCATGCAGGCGAAGGACACCGAGAACGGCATCTACCAGTGGATCTATTTGGCTGCCACTGCCGTTAACGACGTTACCGCGAGCCACACCGCTGACCTCGAGAAGTACGCCGTGACCCTTCCGGAAGGCAAGACTGCCGCTGAAGTGAAGGACGGCTATGTCTATGAGATCAAACTGAACCCGGATATGAAGTGGGAAGATGGCACCCCGATCAACGCGGACGGCTACATCTACTCCTTCAAGGCCATGCTTGATCCGGCAATGAAGAACTACCGTGCGAACCTGTACTACGACGGTGAGAGCGCCTGCGCCGGTGCCAGCGGCTATTACTATAGCGGCGACACGGCTTACCTTGATTCGAAGGGCGCTTTTGCCATGGCTGACCTGACCAAGGGAGAAGACGGTCAGTATGTCAATGCTGACGGACAGAAGATGTTCATCGGTCTTAATGTCGCTCTTGAATGGACCAGCGGCGACAAACTGAAGGATTATGTTGACGCCTACGGCGATAAGTATTTCGACGTCACCAACTGGGAAGCCCTTATCGCCAAGATGGATGACAACGGCCTTATCCCGCTGACGGACGAAAACCTTGAACTCTTTAAGCCGGTCACCTGCAACAACGCAAACTGGGGCGAGACCGAAGAAGATCTGCCGAACTATTTCGTCTATGAAAAGACTTTTGAAGTAGTCGACTTTGACACCGTCGGCCTTTACAAGGTTGATGACTACACCCTCATCTATGTCAACGCGACCTACATCGATGCCAACTACTTCCTGACTTCCCTGACCTCCAACTGGCTGGTCGACGAAACTCTGTACGAAGGCGGCAAGGAAACTTCCGACAAGCTGGTCTCCACCAACTACTGCACCAGCAAGGACACCACCAAGTCCTACGGCCCTTACAAGATGACCTCCTTCCAGGATGAGAAGCAGTGCGTCTACGTCCAGAACGAGAACTGGTACGGCTATGAGAAGGTCCACGATGCCGACGGCAACGAATACCTTGTCTCCTTCACCGATTACCTTGTTGACGGCGAGAGCGTACAGCGCTACATGGCGACCAGCATCGTTATCGACGTCATGACCGACGACGCTGCGAAGGAAGCTTTCCTTAAGGGCGACCTTGATGACTGGGCACCGCCGGCTGATCAGGTCGTTGACTATGCGACCAGCGAACAGCTGTACAAGGTCGATGAGACCTACATGATGTCCTTCTTCTTCAACACCAACCTTGACAACCTGAAGGAAATGGATGCCTCCAAGGGCAACACCAACTCCGTCGTTCTTTCCAACGAGACCTTCCGCCGTGCGTTCAGCCTGGCCATCGACCGTGCTGAATGGGTCACCGCGACCGCCGGCTACAAGCCTTACTACTCGCTGCTGAACGAACTGTACTACTATGATGTGTACAACGATCCGGAGAGCATTTACCGCCACAGCGATCAGGCCATGCAGGCCATCTGCAACCTGTACGAAGTGAAGTACGGCGAAGGCACCCCTTACAAGGATCTGAAGGAAGCTTATGATTCCATCACCGGTTACAACCTGACCGAAGCTAAGGAACTCATGAAGAAGGCTTATACAGAGCTGACTGAAGCCGGTATCTACAAGGGCGGCGACATCCACATCCGTGTCGGCTACAAGAAGGGCGCTCTGGATTCCACCGACAACACTCAGGTCGAACTGATCCAGAAGTACCTCAACGCGGCTCTGGAAGGCAGCGGATTCGGCAAGGCCGAGCTTGAAGCTGTCGGCAACATCGAAAACCGTTACAAAGCTGTTCCGGACGGCGAATTCGCCATCGGCTACGGCGCATGGGGCGGTGCTGCGTTCTATCCTTTCCGCAACATGCAGGTCTACTGCGATACCGAACAGTATGCCGGCCAGATCAACGAAGCTGCTGACTGGGATCCCGCGACTGAAGAGCTGACTCTGAAGCTGAACGGCGAAGACGTCACCATGACCTGGCAGGAATGGTCCCGTTCCTGCGTGGGCACCGGCCGCTTCTCCACTGCTGACTTCGAGACCAAGCTGAACATCCTGTCTGCGATGGAAGAACTGTTCCTGAAGAAATACTATCGTATTCCTCTGGCCGGTTCCACCGCCTGCACGATGCTGTCCTACAAGCTTAACTACTTCACCGAGAACTACAATATCATGTACGGTTTCGGCGGCCTTGAGCTCATGCGCTTCAACTACACGGATGAAGAATGGGCTGCGGCTGTCAAGGAAGCCGGCGGCGTTCTTGAATATTAATTCACGCTCAGCTGATAAAGTAAGTTTCTTGTAGTTTAAGAAAGAGGGCGGGCAGATTGGGGTACGCCCCAATCTACCCGCTTCTCTTGCCAAAAACCTTCAGATAAGGGAGTATAGCTTATGGGCTACATGGGCAAGTACGTAATCAAACGTCTCATCCTGATGCTGTTCACATTCTTCTGCATCGTCACGATGTGCTTCATGCTCGTCCGTGCTCTGCCGCGGGAACTTCCGCAGGGAACGGCGTCACAGGTTGAACAGATCAAAGCCCGATGGGAAGCATTGGGGTACAATAAGCCCCTGCTGGAACAATATGTGATCTATTGGAAGAACATCATCACCAAGTGGGACTTCGGAACCTCCTGGGGGATCGCCTTCCGCAAGCCGGCCTGGGATGTCCTGACGGGACGTCTGCTTCCGACTGTGCTGGTGAATGCGTATTCCATGGTCGTGGCTGTCCCGATCGGGATCCTGCTCGGCATTTATGCCGCCATCAAGAAGAACAAATGGCAGGATTCCTTCATCAGTACGGTGGTCATGCTCTTCATTTCCGTTCCATCGTATGTTTATGCCTTCTTGGTACAGTATTTCCTGTACTTCAAACTCGGATGGCTTCCGCTGAATGTCTATGCGCTGGCGGATGCCGATAATTCCTGGGTATCCTGGAAGATGATATACAGTATGATCGCTCCGGTGCTGGCACTGTCCTTCGGTGAGATCGCCGGTCTCTGCCGCTTCACCCGTGCAGAACTGACGGAATCTCTGACGCAGGACTACATGCTGCTGGCGCGGACGAAAGGTCTGACCCGTGCACAAGCGACTTCCCGGCATGCCCTGAAAGTGGCCATGGTACCTATCCTGCCTTCGATCCTTTCCAGTTTCCTCGGCCTGATCGGCGGCAGCATGATCATTGAACAGATCTTCTCCATCCCGGGCGTCGGAACGCTGTATATCCGTTCCATCAACCTACTCGACTATGACGTGTTCATGATGGACTGCGTTTTCTATACATTCATCGGCCTGCTGGCCGGTATCATAAC
Source organism: uncultured Lachnospiraceae bacterium (assembly GCA_902761665.1). GTDB lineage: Bacteria > Bacillota > Clostridia > Lachnospirales > Lachnospiraceae > UBA6987. The sequence continues at coordinate 3,775 of CACWLA010000013.1, forward strand.
GGACCTTAGCTACGGATTCCTGGATCCGCGCATCCGTATGGGCGCGAGGTGACGACATGAAGCATCAAATTGATCTGAATGCGATCCCGAAAGAAAAGCTGCGTTTTGCGCAGCTGGATGCAAAACTGTCCGATACCAAATTTGAAGACAAACCGATCGGTTATTTCCATGACGCGTGGATCCGCTTCCGCAAGAACCGGGCTTCCGTCGCTGCCACGGTGATCATCATCCTGATCGTGCTCTTTGCTTTTGTCGTGCCGATCTTTACCCGGAACCACATGGGTGTCATGGATACCTATTATGCCAAGAAAGGTCCGCGCCACACCTGGCTGAAGGAAACGCTCGGCATCGCCGACGGCGGCGTTACCGGCAGCTATTCGGAGATGGACTTCGTTCGCTATGCCGCCATCGGTGTCGGGGCGGAAGATAAGGACGGCAGCTCCGTCCAGTCCATCAAGGATACGATGGGGACACTCTACCAGCCGCTGAACGAACTCATCAAAGTGGAAGAGTCGGTCAACAAGCTGAGCAAGAAGACGACGATGCGCTTCACGGCGGAGTTCGATAACTATCTGCAGGTCGGCTTCATCTATAAGATGGTGACGCAGCAGGAGTATCAGAAGATCCTGGATTACCAGAACGAGACCGGTCTCCAGATCCTGTATCCTCTTATTGAGAACAATGAGTGGAACCCGGATCCCACGGATGCGAACTACTGGTATAAGTGCGACAAGAAATTCAATGCCGTTACGGTGAACGAAAAAGGCAAAGCCACCAAACTGAACTATTCCGACGATCTCGTGCTTGAAGACAACTACATGCGCGATGAGAACGGCGAAGTGAAGTTCTGGCAGTATGCCGGAGGCGGTACCTTCGATACGGCGCACTACAAGATCCGCATTCTCTACTACAATTATTATTACTATCTGCACGATTTCTTCCCGGACTACATCTTCGGAACGGATGCCCAGGGCTATGACCTGGCGCTCCGCATGGCACAGGGCATTCAGCTTTCGCTGCTGGTTGCCGTTGCCGTGTCGGCCATCAACATGGTGATCGGTGCGATCTACGGCGCGATCGAAGGTTACTACGGCGGCGCTGCCGACCTGATCATGGAACGTGTTTCAGACGTCCTGAGCTACGTCCCCTTCATCATCGTCATGACGCTGTTCCAGATGCATCTGGCCGCAAAAGTCGGACCTATCGTCAGCCTGCTGCTCGGTTACGTTTCGATCGGGTGGATAGGCATGGCTTACCGTGTCCGTACCCAGTTCTACCGTTTCAAGACCCAGGAATACGTCCTTGCGGCGCATACGCTCGGTGCGAACGACTGGCGCATCATCTGGAAGCATATCTTCCCGAACGCCATCGGTACGATCATCACCTCGAGTGCGCTGACGATCCCGGGCGTCATCAATTCGGAAAGCATGCTGAGCTATCTGGGCATCGTCAAGCTCGGAACCGCGAGCACGACGTCCCTCGGCACGCTGCTTGCCGATGCGAGCTCCATCTGGACTTCGTATCCGCATCTGATGATCTTCCCGGCCATGGTGCTGTCGCTGCTGATGATCTGCTTCAACCTGTTCGGCAACGGTCTGCGCGACGCATTCAATCCTTCCCTGAGAGGAGTTGATGACTGATATGGATAATATTCTTGAAGTCAGAAACCTTGTCATTTCCTTCCGCACGAGTTCCGGTACGGTCAAAGCCGTACGCGATGTCAGCTTCGACCTGGAGCGCGGCAAGACGCTGGCGATCGTCGGCGAATCCGGCTCCGGCAAGTCCGTGACGGCCAGAGCGGCCATCGGCATCCTGGCGGGCAACGGTATCGTGGAAAACGGCGAGATCCTCTACGACGGGAAAGATATCCTGAAGCTTCCCGAAGAGGAAATGTACAAGCTCCGCGGCGATAAGATCGCGATGGTCTTCCAGGATCCTCTGTCTGCCCTGAACCCGATCATCAAGCATGCTCCTCAAGAACAAGGCAAAAAGACGCAGCGCCGGTACGGAATTCCGTTTTCTTCTGAATACGCTCAAAGAGTCCGCAATGGCGACCGCTCCGAACAAGAAAGAAGAGATCAATTCTCTCTGCAAGACGTTTGACGACCTGACGATCCGCGGCACCAAGCTGGAGACAGCCTACAACAACCGCAAGGCGAATGCCATGGAACTGGCTTCGCTGATCAAGGACTTCCTGTTCAAGGCGGAAAAGAACGTCAAGCAGGATGTGAAGACATCCCTGCGCGACTTTGCCCGGAGACTGGGGAACGTCGACGGTGATTATTACTCGGTCTACTATTCCGACAAGATCGCCGCGCTGAAAGCGGAACTGACGGAAGAGCGTTCAGGCTTAAAGAGCGGAAGCGCCCTGCCGGAACAGAACGTCGTGGATACGCTGAAGAATGTCGTCGCAGTGCTCGGCGAGCTGGAAGAGCGCAAGGTTCCGGATTTCTATGCCGCCGGCTACTACGTGCTCAAAGGCAATGCTTATGAATTCAAGGGCGAATCGATCGAGGAGATGAACGGGAAGGTCCGCTCCTACATGGACGAGAACTTCACCGGCGATTTCCTGAAAGTCGTCCGTGACGGTGTGGAATACTCCTACCGGAAGGCGCTTGAAGAAAAGAAAAAAGTCCTTCCGCTCCTTGAAGAGAAGAAAGCCTGGTTCCTGGGCAGCTATGACAAGAGCGAAGCGCTTAAGGTGCAGTCCCAGCTGGCGGATGAAGTGGAGAAGTCCATTGACCGCCTGGAATTCATCAAGGACAGCAACGCCTATACTTTCCGCTCAAGTCTGAAGTCCGCCATCGAGAAATACTTCCGCTATGTGAAGCAGAATCCGAAGGAAGAAGCCCGCTTCGCGCGTCAGAGCAAGAAGAGGGAAGACCTCATCGCCAGGGGCAAGACCGTCGACTGGAAAGTCGTCCCTGCCAATACGCGCGATCTGGACGATCTGAAAGACAATACCAGCCTCATTCTGGAAGAACTTGCGGAGAAGTATCAGAATTACATTGCCGATGAGGGCAGGGTAGACTTTGAAAAGCGCTCCGTCGCGCTGGTCGACCACCTCAAGGAATGCGCTTCGGACAGCGTCTACAAGGTAACGCGTTCGATGGCCAAGGAACGCGCGATCAAGCTGCTGGACGAAGTCGGCATCCACGATTCCCGCGCCATGTACAACCGCTATCCGTTCGAGTTCTCGGGCGGCATGCGGCAGCGCGTGGTCATTGCGATCGCCCTGGCCGCGGACCCGGATATCCTGATCTGCGACGAGCCGACCACGGCTCTGGACGTGACGATCCAGTCCCAGATCCTGGAACTGATTAACCGTCTGAAGGAAGAACGCAATTTGTCGGTCATTTTCATCACGCATGACCTTGGCGTCGTCGCCAACATGGCGGACGACATCGCCGTCATGTATGCCGGCAAGATCATCGAATACGGCACGGCGGACGACATCTTCTACGATCCCCGCCATCCATACACCTGGGCCCTGCTGTCCTCCATGCCGGACCTGGATACCAATGAAAAGCTGGAAGCGATCCCCGGCACGCCGCCGAACATGATCTATCCGCCTGTGGGCGATGCATTTGCCGCCCGCAACAAGTACGCGCTGGATATCGACTTTGAGATGCAGCCGCCGATGTTCGACATTTCGCCGACGCACAAGGCGGCGACCTGGCTGCTCCATCCGGATGCACCGAAGGTGGATGTCCCGAAGGCGATCACGGACCGTATCGAACGTATGAAGAAGGAGGTACAGAACAATGGCTGAAGAGAAGGAAGTCCTGCTTAAAGTCGAGCATCTGTGCCAGTATTTCAAAAACGTCAAGGCCGTCGACGATGTCAGCTTTGATATCAAGAAGGGCGAAGTCTTCGGCCTGGTCGGCGAATCCGGCTGCGGCAAGACGACGACCGGACGGAGCATCATCAAGATCTACGACATCACCTCCGGCAACATCTATTTCCAGGGACAGCGCATCGGCGCCGGCACGAAATCATATTACGATGCGATCAAGGCCGCGAAGCAGGAACTGCGCAAGGGAGACGTCAGTGCAGCCCGCAGAGCTGAACTGGAAAAGATCATCGAGGACAACAAGAAAGAGATCAAGTCTGCCAAGGACACTAAGAAGAACTGTGACAAGGAGTTTTCCAGGAAACTGGTAGAGAAGCTTACGGCACAGTATGAACAGGACAAGGCAGCTGCGGCAGGAGATGCCGCGAAGCTGGCGGAACTGGCCAAGAAGTACAAGACAGACGTTCAGGTCGCCAAGAAGTCCAAACTGGTCACCAAGATCCAGATGATCTTCCAGGACCCGATCGCTTCCCTGAATCCCCGCATGACCGTCCGCGAGATCATCTCCGAGGGTCTGATCATCCGGGGGATCAAGGACAAGGAATACATCGACAACCGTGTCTACGACATCCTGGAAAGGGTCGGCCTGGTCCGTGAACATGCGGGACGCTATCCGCACGAATTTTCCGGCGGCCAGCGCCAGCGTATCGGTATCGCCCGCTCCATCGTCATGGAACCGGACATGCTGATCGCCGACGAACCGGTCTCCGCACTGGACGTGTCCATCCAGGCGCAGGTCATCAACCTGCTGAACGATCTCCGCGATGAACTCGGTCTGACGATCCTCTTCATCGCACATGACCTTTCGGTCGTCAAGTATTTCTCCGACCGTATCGGCGTCATGTACTACGGACATATGGTCGAGCTGGCTGACTCAGACGAGCTCTTCAAGCATCCGATCCATCCGTATACACGCTCGCTCCTTTCCGCCATTCCGCTGCCGGACCCGCACTTTGAAAAGCAGAGAGTCCGTATCGTGTACAATCCGATCGCGGATCACGATTACAGCGAGCAGGGACCGACTTTCCGGGAGATCATCCCGGGACACTTCGTTTCCTGCAATGATGCGGAGGAAGCGAAATACCGCGAGGAATTCGGATTATGACGAACAAGCGCGGAGTCATCGCAAGATACTTCGCCGCCTTCCTGATGGGCGGGGGCATCACCTGGTTCATCCTGAAGGCCAACGCGTATCCGACAGTCGAGGATCTTGCTGACAGGTACCGCATCCTGAGCAACGCTTTCACCTCACCGGGAGTGATCCTGCTTGCGGTCGGAGCCCTGGTATGGGTCTCTACCACAGGTGCGCTCGATATGTATTCCTACGCCGTGGGAGGGCTGTTCCGCCGCTTCATTCCCGGCGCGCGCCTGACCAATCCCGCAGAAAAGGAAACTTTCTACGACTACACGCAGAGGAAGAAAGAAAAACGGATCAGGGGATACGGTTTTCTGTTTGTGACAGGCGGGATCTTTACGGCAGTTGGGATCGTCTTTCTGATCCTGTTCCATACCGTCACCTGAAAGGGAGAACGGAAACGGGACAGCACAAAAGAAGGACCTGCAGTTTTCTGCAGGCCCTTCTTTATTTTGACATCCCTGCCCATCTGTGATATAATAACCTAATGTCATTACATTACCGGGGCCTGCCCCGTAACTGAAGGAGCTTCCATGAAGAGATTCATTGCGATAATTATTTCGGTCCTGCTGGTGTTTCAGCTGGCTGCCTGCGGAGGTCCCGGAGGAACGACTGAAGCGGAGTCGACCGAGCCGGTGACAACGACCGCGGAAGCGCCCGAGACTACCCCGGCGCCTACCGAGCCGACGGAGCCTCCGGAAGATCTTGACGTGAGCGCGGCTGAGAACTGGCAGTATGACATCTCCGGATATTTTGAGGAATCGAAGAAGATCTATGATGAGATCTTCGGGGAATACCTGAAATATTACGGAATGGCGCGGGAAAAAGTGAAATCGGAAGATCTGTCCGAACGCTGGGTGCTGGAAGCCATCGCCGAAGCCAAGCTCCTGAATGCGGGGGTCATGCTGCCGACCGCTACGCTCGGCGGCGGCTATGTCATCGGCAGGGCGGTCCCGAAAACGGCGCCCACCGTCCTCTGGGGGAACGACAGCAGCCGTCTTCACAGCCTCATGGTCGTAAACAACGATTTCCTGACCCGTGCCGACAGCGACGCCATCTGCGCGAAATGGGCCGAACTGAAAGGGACAGGCACTTTCGCAGAGTGGGCGGAAGATTATCTGACCGAACAGGGCTACATCCTTCAGGACACGTATACCGTTTCCTATGCGGAGGATCCGCAGACCTGGGATCCGATGAATACCTACCGTTCTGCCGACATCGATGCGATCGTCATGACACTTGACGGCCTGATGGAATACGACATTGAGAACGTGCAGCAGCCGGCGCTTGCCGTGTCTGTCGAGGCAAATGCCAACAATACCGTTTTCACGTTCAAGCTTCGTGAAGGCGTGATGTGGAGCACGTCCTCCGGTGAGGAATATGCCGAGGTCACGGCTGATGACTTTGTTGCCGGTCTGCAGCACCTGCTGGATGCGGGAGCCGGGCTGGAAGGCCTGGCCGGTGACGACGGCGTGAAGATCAAAGGCGCCGCAGCCTACCTGCGGGGCGAAGTGACTGACTTCAAGAAGGTCGGCGTCATGGCAGTTGACCCCCACACCGTACGCTATACGCTGGAAGAATCCTGCCCGTGGTTCGGAACGCTGCTGGGCAGCACGCTGTTCTTCCCCATGAACCGTGCCTACTATGAGTCCCAGGGCGGAAAGTTCGGCGCTGCGTTCGATCCTGCGGATCCGGAGTATCTGTACGGCAAAGATCCCGAACATATCGTGTACTGCGGCCCTTACCTTGTCGGCAGCCTGACGGAAAAGGACAGCATCGTGTTCAGGGAAAACCCAAACTACTGGAATAAGGACAATGTCCGGCTGAAGACCGTCACCTGGCGGTTCCGGGACAGTTCCGATGAACTGAAGGACTACGGCATGACCAAGGCCGGTGAACTCGACAGCTGCAGCCTGAGTACGGCGGCTGCCGTGGCTGAAGCCGTGACGGACGGCCTGTTTGACAAATACGCGTGCCCTGCCGGTACCGATGCACCTTCCTGCATGGCTTTCTTCAATGTCATGCGCAACCGGTATGCGAACCTGAACGATCCTGCCGTCGGCGTGTCCGCAAAGACCGTCAGGCAGGCAAGGGTCTACAACGCGTTCATGCAGAACATCCACTTCCGCCATGCCCTGGTGACTGCCGTTGACCGCGGCAGCTACAATGCCGTGATCGAAGGAGAAGAACTGAAACTGGACAACCTTCGCAACGGCTATGTACCCGGCAGTTTCGTACAGCTGACGAAAGACGTGACCGTTGTCATCGACGGCAAGTCGGTCACTTTCCCTGCAGGGACTTACTACGGCGAGATCGTGCAGGCGCAGCTCGATGCAGACGGGTTCAAGATCACTGTCTGGGATCCGAAGGCGCAGGGCGGCCTCGGTTCCGGCGACGGATTTGACGGCTGGTACGATCCCGATTATGCCTTCAACGAATTCAGGATCGCCCTTGACGAGATGAAGGCGCAGGGCGTGGAGATCTCTTCCGACGACCCGATCGTGATCGAGATCCCCTACGCCGGCAACAGCCCGCTGCACGAAGGCCGCGCGAACGTGCTGAAGCAGAGCATCGAAAAGGCGCTCAGAGGCTATGTGAAGGTCGTCCTGAATGACTGCGGAGACTCGAGAGGCTGGCGCAATGCCGGCTATTATCCGGAATTCGGCTATGACATGAATACCGATTTCATGGATGCCTTCGCCCGGAGCCCGTATTACGGCGATCCCGCGGCCTACCTGTCGGCAATGCTCCCTGTTCCCGGCGGCATGGTCAGGGCCTGCGGCATCTACTGATCCGCGGAAAAGCCGTACGCATGCGAAAAATGATTGACGATCCCGGATCTGCAGAAGTTAAAAGAGACAGGATCTACGCTTAGATGAAGATAAAGGAGACGCCATGAAGAAATACTTTGCGGCTGCGCTGGCCCTGCTGCTGATCCTGCAGCTTGCTGCCTGCGGGGGAAAGCCCGGCAAAACTTCCGAGGCGGAAACAACGACGCGGGAAGCAACCACCGAGGCGGAAACGACAACTCAGGAAGCAACCACCAGGGAAGTGACCACGGAAGAGGAACCGACAGAACCCGAACCGGATCCGCTGGAGATCTACTGGGACAGTGAGTTCGCCCCGATGGTCCTGGATCGATATAACTATGGAAGAGACTATGAGTCGCTGTACGAAAGCTTCGGCCGCGACGTGACGATCGCTGACGTTACGGAGGATCCCGAAACAGGCTTTGCCTATCTCGAGGTCGGAGATGAACAGTACCTCCTGGGTCTGGATTTCCTGTCCATGGCGATGATCTACAACACGGAGCCTGTCGGCGGGTATGCGACCCCGGAGGATGTTTACGCGGCCTGGTGGAGGCTGTACGTCCAGCGCTGGAATTACCTGATGCCCGAGATCCCGCTCTACGCCAACGATTATTACTGCGTGTACAATACGAAACTGAGCGGCGTTAAGGAACATCCGGTCACGGCCGCCTGGTCCCTGCTTGACGCGCTGATCGAGTGGAATTCCTCGGACGGCACGATCACGATCGGCAGTGCGACGAAGGCGAGCGGCCAGTTCCGTTATGCCTACTACGGCAACGAGGCGACCAACACGGCGGATATTGCCGTTTCTCAGCTGGTGAACGGTCTGGAGACCGTTTCCCATACGAAGAACTCCGGTTACGTCTGGAATCCTACCGTCGTCAAAGAGCACCTTGAGACGCTGAACGAAGACGGCTCAATGACCTATACGATCACGATCCACGATGACCTGAAGTTTTCCGACGGCAGCAGGATCACGGCAAAGGATTACCTTGCCTTCCCGATGGTCTTTTACAGCCCGATGTCCGAAGCGGCTTCAAACCGTCAGGATTCCGGCGACATATACGTCGGCTGGAATGATTACGTCGCGTATACCGGCCCCGGCTGCGAAAAGGGCAGCAAGGTCTTTACCGGCATTCGCCTGCTGGGTGATTACACCTTTGCCCTGACGGTGCGCAAGGAATACATTCCTTCCTTCTACGATCTGGCCATGATCTCGCTGCAGCCTTCCTACGCGAAGATGTGGCTGGGAAATGCCGACATCATGGATGACGGCGAGGGCTGTTACCTCACCGACAACTTCTATGACAGGGCGAATGACGATACTTATGCACTGGTGGAGCATATCCGGTACATTGCTGCCGATACCTCCGGCAAGGCTTATGCGGAATACCCCTACTCGGGACCGTATTTCATCATGTCCTACAATGAATCAAGCGGTACGGTCACGCTGGCGAAAAATGCTTTCTTCAAGGGCAATTACGAAGGAACGCAGCCCAGCATCGGCAAAATCACCTATAAGCTGCTCACCGCCGAAAAGGAAATGATCGAACTGCAGGACGGCACGCTGGACTTCGCGGGCGGCATTTCCGGAAAGAATGCGATCGCGGATGCCGTCAGTACGGCGGGCAAAGACAAAAAACTGGATACGATCAGTTACCGGCGGGCCGGTTACGGCAAGATCGGTTTTCGCTGTGATTACGGTCCGGTGCAGTTTACCGAAGTCCGTCAGGCCATCGCGTATCTGCTTGACCGCGCAGCGATCGTGAAGGCATACACCGGCGGCTACGGCGGGCTGGTGGACGGCCCCTACGATGAAGCAGCCTGGATGACGAAACTCGCGAAAGAGCAGGGAATGAGACTGAATTCGTACGCGCCTTCGGAGGCGGCAGCCGTTGCGCTGCTGGAAAAAGGCGGCTGGATCTATGACAAGGACGGCAACCCTTACACGGAGGGCGTACGCTACAAGAGGATCCCGGCTGAGCTTCTGGACCCGTATGAAGAAGACCTTGCGTCTCTCGACGGCACGTACCGGATCACGAAGATCGGCGATTACTGCTACATGCCGCTGGTCATCAACTGGTTCGGCGTAACACCGAGTGATTTCACCGATTATCTGAAACCGTATCTGGAAAAGCAGACCGCTTTCGCACGCTGCGGATTCGTTGTCAGCGGTGAACTCGGATCCATTGAAACGCTGCAGGAGGAACTGTATCAGAAAGCGATCTTCGGCGACTATGAAGGCGTTCCGACCTACGATGCTTTCGTGTTCTCGACGAAACTGGATTCGCCGATGTACGATTACTCCTTCAACCTGACGATCGATCCGGAGATCTTTGACGATCTCAGCTGCTATTTCCTGAAGGATCCGGCAGACATCCACTGGCTGCATGCGAGAACGCTGACGGCGGAGGAAGCGGAATCCGTTGAAAGCGGAGAACTGACGGAAAGCGAAACGGGAACGTCCGTGCACTGAAAAGCGAAAACGCCAGAATAAAAAGACGGCCGAAAGGCCGTCTTTTGCTGTATGATTGTGGGAACTGTTTTTCAGTAGTCGACCCGTGTAAGGCAGAGCCCCTTTGCAGGCGCGGTATAGCCGGCCTTCGTGCGGTCGCGGGCTTCCAGGATCCCGGGAATGTCCTCCGGCGCGCGTTTTCCCAGGCCGACTTCGAGAAGCGTCCCTACGATGACCCGAACCATGTTTTGCAGGAAGCCGTTTCCGTGGACGCGGAAGATGACGCGGTCTTTCTTCCGCACGATCTCGATGGAGTCTACCGTTCTTACAGTAGACTTTTTCATTTTCGGATTGGTGCAGAAACTCCGGAAATCATGTTCGCCGACGAGATGTGCCGCGGCCGCCTGCATGCGGCCAACATCCGGCTCCTGCTCCAGAATCATAAGAAACTTTCTGTCAAAGACAGGCTTAAGACGGCCAACATAGCAGGTATATGTGTAAAGTTTTCCAACAGCCTTATAGCGGGCATGGAAACCGTCAGCGGCGGTCCTTACTTCGTCCACGGCAATGTCTTCCGGAAGATAGTGATTCAGATAGTCCTGGATCTCATCCGGCATGAGTTTCGTATTCAGATGAACGTTTGCAATCATGGCGGCGGCGTGCACGCCGGCATCCGTCCGTCCGGCACCGATCACTTCAACCGGCTCGCCGACCATTTCCGAAAGGACTGCTTCAAGTTTTCCCTGAATGGTCTCACGGCCCGGCTGGCGCTCCCAGCCGTAATAGCGGCTCCCGTCATAACGGATGGTCAGTTTGTAATTCAGCATGAAACCTTGCCCTGCTTTCCGATTTTTGATCATTATAACATGGCAAAGCGCCGATTGCAAAGCGCGGCCGCCTGCGGTATAATTTCCCTGAGATCCCTGTTAAGCGGAGGTTCGTAAAGATGAAAGAGAAAAAAGCACCCATGCTGAAGCCCGGCTATCAGTCCACGAGAAAGGAATACGTTGCCTACTGCCTCTTTTTCCTGGGGCAGAACCTGCTGTGGGGCTATGCCGGTTACATTGAAACTTTCCTGACGGATATCGGCATCGTCGCGGCGACCGCGGCGGCCATCCTGATCGTCCCGAAGATCTGGGATGCCGTCAACGACGTACTGTTCGGCTACATCGTGGACCGGCACATGTTTAAGAACGGTCAGAAATTCATGCCCTGGGTCCGCATCGGCACCTCGGCGGTCGGTATCACCACGGTAGCGCTTTTCGCGATCCCGAAGGACATGACGGACACTGGCAAGATCGTCTGGTTCCTGGTCGCCTACATCCTTTTTGACCTGTGCTACACGATCCTGGATGCCCCGGCCTTTGCCGTGACCACGGTCATGACCTCCAACGTGCAGGAACGCACGGGGATCATTGCCGGCGGCAAGCTCTGGTCCATGGTGGGCGGCGTGGTCTCGACCGTGATCATCCCGATGATCCGCCCGAAGCTGGGCTGGCTGACAGCCTGCATCGTCTTTGTCGCCGTCTCGATCATCCTGATGATCCCGATGCTCTTTACCGTGAAGGAGCGGCATTCCGACGAGGTGCTGGCCACTGAGAACCCCACCTTTAAGGAAATGCTGAAGTATCTGAAGAGCAACAAATACCTGCTCTTCGTGCTGCTCGCGATGCTGCTGCTCGGCCTTTCCTCCGTGGAACAGAAGATGGCCATCTACATGGGCCGCATCTGCCTCGGGCAGGAGAGCATGGCGACCCTGGTCGCCGGCGGCGTCGCGGTGGCCGTGATCGCGGTCTGCGCGCTGGTGCCGACGCTCTCCAAAAAATGGGATAAGTTCGACGTTCTCTGCGCCGGCATCGCTTTTGCCATCTTGATGGACCTGGTCTGCTACTTTGTCGGCTACAGCAACCTTTACGTGGCGCTGGTCCTGATCATGCTCAAATGCACCGGCCTCGGTTTCTGGCAGGTCATCATCTACATGCTGATCGCCGATACGGTCGAGTACGGGACCTATAAGTCCGGGACCCGCGCGGCCGGCGTGACCTTCAGCCTGCAGGCCTTCGTGGCGAAACTGAAAAACGCCCTGATCGGCAGCATCGTGCTGATGAGCCTTGCCGCCGTCCACTTCGTGGAAGGTGAGAACGCCGTGCAGCCGGCCGGCGTCGCGGAAGGTGTCTGGGGCCTGTTCAACCTGCTGCCTGCGGCAGGCTTCACGCTGGCGCTGATCATTTTGCTGCTGTTCTATAAGCTGCGCAGCAAGGACGTGCAGACGATGTCCCGCTACAACAACGGTGAGATCAGCCGCGAAGAAGCGGAAGAACTGCTCGGCAAACGCTACGGCGCACCTGCAAAATGATGGAATCTGAGATCAGAACGGTAAAAAGGCCGGACGGAGAGACCGAGCGGCTGCAGACGGTAAGGCTTTCGGACTGGGAAAGTCTGGCGTTTTTCTGTCCGCAGCCCACAGAAGACCCTCTGCCCGGCCTTCTGCGCATCTACAGGCGCTTCATCGTGCCGGCATTTCCCTGGATCTTCCGGCAGATGGTGCTGCTGCGGTGCCCGGAGAGGGCGGAATCGCTTTCCGGAACTGCGCTCCCGGAAGATGACGAAGCCAGCCTTCTGCAGGCGGCGGCAGTCCTCAGGAAGGGCATGCGGCTCGTGCACGGAAGGCCCCGTTTTCGTACGGATGAGGCAAGACTGCTGTGGGAAGAGCTTTCGGCTGCGGGACGGCTCAGCACGGCCGGCGGGAAGCTGCCGATGACACAGATCATCCCGGTCTCGGAAAACATGGGCTTTCTTTCGGAAAGCAAGCCGGAAGCGGTGCTTAAGCTCAACGCCTCGTTCTTTATCATGGACCCCTTTGACTGCGCGAGCCCTTATGACAGTGTCGGCACGCCCTTCGGGCTTTGTGTAAGAAACGGGAAGATACTGAGCCCGCCTCTCTATGAGCGGGAAGCGCTGCTTGTCCGCGCAAACGGCCGGGTAAGGGTGGAGAAGCCGCCGTTAAGCAGCCTGACGATCGAGATCGGCGGGAAGACGTTTGAAGCCGGGCTGAACGCGGATATCCTGACCCGCCCTGCCTGCAGCAGGACGGCACACGGAAAAGGTGCAGAGGCAGTGATCATCGGACGGAAAGTGAGCGCAGTCAGCCGGGACGGCGGCCTTGCGGTGCCGGCTGCCGGCTTCGTCCTGCGGAGCCCGGCGCTTGCGGACGTGAGCGCAGGCGCGGAAGTCCGGTATCACGGCCTGGAAGACGTCATTTTCGGCATCCAGGCCGGCAGCAGCCTGCTGAGAAACGGCGTAAGAAGCGGCGGTTTTCTCTCTCCGTTCTACAATGTCCGCAGCCTGAAGCGGACGGCGTTTCCGCCGAGCCTGTACCCGCTTGATTACGAAAAGGACCGCGCTGCGCGGATCGCACTCGGGGCGGATAAGGAGGGCTGCCCGGTCCTTCTGTGGGCGGAAGGCGCGCCGAAGACCGGGGCTAGAAAGGGCGTGACCAGCTGCGGCGCCTCACTCTTGGAGACGGAAGAGTACTGTGAAAAAGCCGGCATGATGAATGCCGTAAACCTTGACGGCGGCGGATCCGCGCAGATCCTGCTGCACGGCCGGCGGGAACTTGAGCTCTCAGACCGGAAGGAAGACGGGACCGGGCAGGAACGGCCTGTCCCGCTCGGCCTCATCGTACGCTGAAAAAGAGGGAAAGGAATATATGCCATGAGACCGGAACCGAACAGAGAAGAGATCCGCGGACGCTTCGGCCACGGCGTCTGCTGCGCCATGTCGGTATTCGGCGAACTTGCCGAATGGATGGGAATGGATAAGGAAACGGCGCGGAAGATCGCCTCCGGCTTCTGCGGCCACTATGAACGCAATAATTTCTGCGGCTGCGTCTCCGGAGCCAAGATGGCGCTCGGGCTGAAATACGGGCCGAGCCGGCTCGGCGACAACGCTAAGGCAGCGCTCCTGAAAGAAAAGATCAAGGCCTTTGAGCGCGATTTTGCCGCGGAATTCGGCAGCATCCGCTGCCCGGAGATCCTGGGCGGTCTGGATCCTTCCGTGGAAGAGGACCGGCCGAAGATCATTGAACAGGATCTGTTTCACCGGACCTGTACGGACGCCGTCTGCTTTGCCATAAGGAAAGCCTCGGAAATACTAAACGAGGAGGAACCGCACACCGGGACTGGTGTGTAAAAAAGCGGATGCCGCCCCTTGCGGAGCTTTCGCAAAACAGGGGCCCAAGCAGCGGGATATCAAAAGGGCCCTGCATCACCGGATGCAGGACCCTCTTTTCATGTACTTCGGAAATGCGCTTTTGCGCCTTAATCCTTGACGTAGCTGACGTGCAGCAGCTCGTGAGCCTTGTGTTCACCCATCTCGTTTAAGAGGGCGGTGACCACCGGGTTGCGTTCCGCGCGCTTCACAAGGGAAGCGTCGTCGATCGCGTGCAGGCCTTCGCCGCGTCTGATCTTGACGGCATTCAGGCCGTCGGGCTGTCCGGCGCCGCCAACGCAGCCGCCGTGGCAGGTCATGACTTCGACCAGGTGGAAGAAGGCATTGCCCTCGTCCATTTCCTTGAGCAGTTTACGGGCGTTCACGAGGCCGTGGACCACGGCGATCTTCAGTTCCTGATCGCCCAGGTGGACGGTGACTTCCTTGCGGGCTTCGTCGCCGCGCAGACCGAGCTCAGCGATCTCACGCAGGGCATTCTTGGACTTGTCCGGGACACAGTGGCGGACGACCGCTTCGGCCACGCCGCCGGTCACGCCGTAGATATTGGCGGAGCCGGATCCCATGCCGAACGGCAGATCGGGCGCTTCCATGTCCAGTTCTTCCAGACGGATGCCGCTCTCTTTGATCATGTCGACGATTTCGCGGGTGGTCAGGACCAGGTCGACGTCGGGCCGGCCGTCATGCTTGAATTCCTCACGGGCGGCTTCCATCTTCTTGGCCGTGCAGGGCATGATCGCGATATGATAGGTGCGCTTGCCGTCTTCGGCGTCCTTGGCGGCATACTTGTCGCGGAGGATGGCGGCGAACATTTCCATCGGGGACTTGCAGGTGGAAATGTTGTGCAGATACTTCGGATTTTCCTTCTCCAGATACTTGACCCAGGCAGGGCAGCAGGAAGTGAACATCGGGAACGGGCCGCCGGCCTGAAGGCGTGCCTTGAATTCCTCCGCCTCGGAGATGGTGGTGAAGTCCGCACCGAAGGTGGTGTCGTAGACCTCGTCCACGCCCATCAGCTTCAGGGCGGTGACCAGGCGGTGCAGCACGTTGTCCCCGGCCGGCAGGCCGAAGGCTTCGCCGACCGCAACACGCACGGCGGGAGCGATCTGGACCACGGTCCGCAGCTTCGGGTCGTGGATGGCGCGCCAGGCGTCGCCGATCTCGTTCTTTACGGTGATGGCGCCGACCGGGCACACAGCCGCACACTGACCGCAGCTGATGCAGTTGGTCTCACTGAGCATGCGTCCGAAGGGGGGCGCGACCCGCATCTGGGAGCCGCGGTTCACGAAGTCGATGATGTTCATGCCCTGCATCTCTTCGCAGACGCGCACGCAGTCGCCGCAGAGGATGCACTTGTTCGGGTCGCGCACGACGGCGGGAGAGGAGCTGTCGATCTTAGCGGCTTCGCGGGTATCGGTGAAGCGGACGTGCCGGACGCCGAACTGATGCGCCAGGGCCTGCAGATGGCACTTGCCGCTCTTTTCGCAGGTCGTGCAGTTGCAGTTGTGAGAGGCCAGCAGCAGTTCCAGAATGGTGCGGCGGTGCTTCAGCAGGCGGGCGGAATTGGTCTTGATCACCATCCCGTTGCGGGGCTCCAGCGAGCAGGAGGCGTCGATCTTGCCCCGCTCGTCTTCCACGATGCACATGCGGCAGGCACCGTAGGTGGACAGGTCGGAGTGATAGCAGAAGGTAGGCATTTCGATGCCGGCTTTGCGGATGACGGCGAGAACGTTCTTTTCTCCGTCGAAAGGTACGCGCTGTCCGTCAATGATCATTACACCTTTAGCCATGGCCTTAACCCTCCTCTTCAATGGCGTCGATGGCACCGAACGGGCAGGCGCCCCAGCAGGCGCCGCAGTGGATGCACTTCGTGACGTCAATGGTATGCGGCTGCCTGAGTTCGCCGGAGATGGCTTCCATCGGGCAGTTCCGCTTGCACTTGCCGCAGCCGCGGCACAGCTTCGGATTGATCTCCAGGTGACGCTTCCGGCCGTTGCAGTGCGGGCAGTGCTTATCGACAACGTGAGCAAGATATTCGTTGCGGAAATACTTCAGGGTGCTGAGAACGGGCTTGCAGGCCGTCTGCCCCAGACCGCACAGAGACGCTTCCGTAATGGTGTTCGCCAGGCTTTCCAGCGTATCCAGATCTTCCAACTCGCCTTCATTGCGGATGATGCGTTCCAGGATCTCCAGCATGCGCTTGGTGCCTTCCCGGCAGGGAACGCACTTGCCGCAGCTTTCGTTCTGGGTGAAATTCATGAAGAAGCGGGCCACTTCGACCATGCAGGTATCCTCGTCCATGACGACCATGCCGCCGGAGCCGATGATCGCGCCGACCTTATTCAGGGAGTCGAAATCAAGGGGCAGGTCCAGATGTTCCTCGGTAAGGCAGCCGCCGGAGGGACCGCCGATCTGCACGGCCTTGAACTTCTTGCCGTCCTTGATGCCGCCGCCGATGTCGTAGATGACCTGGCGGAGCGTCGTGCCCATGGGGACTTCAACGAGGCCGGTATTGACCACGTTGCCCGTCAGGGCAAAGGTCTTTGTGCCCGGGGAGTTCTCCGTGCCCACGCTGCGGTACCAGCCGGCGCCGTTCAGCACGATCTGCGGCACGTTGGCGTAGGTCTCGACGTTGTTCAGAACGGTAGGCTTCGCCCAGAGGCCCTTGTCCACGGTGCGGGGCGGCTTGACACGCGGCATGCCGCGCTTGCCTTCGATGGAAGAGGTCAGCGCGCTGCCTTCGCCGCAGACGAACGCGCCTGCGCCGCGGTTGATGTGCATGTGGAAGCTGAAGCCGCTGCCCATGATGTTGTCGCCCAGAAGGCCCAGCTCTTCGGCCTTCGCGATGGCGATCCGCAGACGCTTCACCGCGAGAGGATATTCCGCGCGAACGTAGATGTAGCCTTCGGTGGCGCCGGTGGCAACGCCCGCGATCAGCATGCCTTCGATCACGCTGTGGGGATTGCCTTCCATGACGCCTTGGTCCATGAAAGCGCCGGGGTCACCCTCGTCACCGTTGCAGACGACGTACTTGACGTCGGAAACGTTCCGGCGCACGCTTTCCCACTTGCGGCCGGCCGGGAATCCGCCGCCGCCGCGTCCGCGCAGGCCGGAATCGGAGATCGTCTTGCAGATCTCTTCGCCGTTCATCTCAAACAGCGCTTTCTCAAAAGCGGAATAGCCGCCGTTCGCAATGTATTCCAGGATCTCTTCGGCGTCGCTCTTGCCGCTGTCCCGCAGAACGATGCGGTGCTGCAGCTTGTAGAAGGGGATGTCGTCGCGTCTCTGATAGGCCTGGCCGTCCTTGTGGTACAGCAGGCGGTCGATGACTTCTCCGCCGAGCAGCGTCTTTTCAATGATCTCTTCACAGTCTTCCGGATGGACGTGGGTATAGAGAATGTCAAGCGGTTCAATGCTGACGAGCGGGCCGATCTCGCAGAAGCCGTGGCAGCCGCTTTTCTTTAAGTGAACGCTGTTCTCCCCGCCTTCCTCACGCAGGGCGACGCACACGTTCAGGCCGCGGGTTTCACAGGCGGCCTTCAGGGTATCGTAGACTTTCATGGAACCGTTGGCAACGCAGCCGGTCCCGGCACAGACAAGAACCTTAAGCTTCTGGGCAGCCAGAAGATCCTTCGACTCCGTCTGCAGAAGATGGAACTGCGTACGGGTCAGAGCGCATTCAGGCATTTTGCACGGCCTCCTTCCTGCGGATGTCCTCCAGCAGAGCGATCGCCGACTCAGGCGTCATCTTTGCATGAACTTCATCGTTGATCGTCATGGCCGGAGCCAGCGAACAGGCGCCCAGACAGGCAACGGTCTCCAGCGTGAAAAGCTGATCGGCGGAAGTTTTCTGCTTGCCTTCCAGCTGCAGATACTCACGCAGGCCGTCGTAGATCGGCTGGGACTTGCGGACGTGGCAGGCCGTGCCGTTGCACACCTTGACGATGTACTTTCCCTTGGCTTCCAGCGAGAAGTTCTCATAGAACGTGGCTACGCTGTAGACCTTGGCAACACCGATGCCGAGTTTTTCCGCGATCTTTTCCAGGGTCTCACGGCTCAGATACTTGTATTCGGCCTGAATGTCCTGCATGATCGCGATGATGTTTTCACGTTTGCAGCCGTAGGAATCGATGATTTCCTCTACGCGCTGCAGCATCGCATTGCTTGCATCCATTGATGCTAATCCTCCCTTGCTGCAAAAAACTGCCGAAAAGCCGCAAAACGCCCCAGCAGAGTGAATAAGCCGCTCTGCCTGAGGTGCAATATGCAATTTCGGTACTTCGGGGATATTTTATACGAAATGTCACGATTTGTACAGAGTTGTGACTTGTGAAACGGCAGAAAAAACCTGAAAGACTTTTGATTCTTTTGTGTTCCGCCTTTATCAGTTTTTTTGGAAAAGTCTGCCGATCCTGTCGCTGATGACGTCGAACAGATAGCCGGTTCCCCAGTCGACGACCATGAGAAGAAACAACGGCCAGAGGATGCTCAGGCCGACCGTATCGGACAGGCCGATCTCCCAGTCCTTCTTTCTGGAATTGATCAGGAAAAAACAAAGAGCAGCAGCTGCAAAATACAGCAGAAAGATAATGATCGAACGCATGGCCGTCCCTCCTTGAAAATACTGATTTGATTGTAGACCCGGACGGAAAAATAATCAGCCAAGAAGGCGTTAAGAAAGAAGAGAGCGGCATTAAGAAGCCGCAAAGAAAAGAAAAAGCCCGGGTGAAGACCCCGGGCATGAAAAAAGCTGCTGACCCTTTCATTTAAGCAGGAACAGTTAAGGCTTTTATGAAACAAAAAAACGGCTTCCTGACGGAGGTCGTTTTTTCTGAGCGATGGGGGATTTGAACCCCCGACAACTTGATTAAAAGTCAAGTGCTCTACCGACTGAGCTAATCGCCCGTTTTTGTCTTGGGCCAGGCTTCCGCGTTGTCCGAGACCAGCTGGGCTAGTTGGATTCGGACCAACGAATGCAGGAGTCAAAGTCCTGTGCCTTACCGCTTGGCTATAGCCCAATAGGGTGGGTTGTGGGGCTCGAACCCACGACCTTCAGAACCACAATCTGACGCCCTGCCAACTGTGCTAAACCCACCATGCGGTCCACGCCGGCGCTGCGGAGAAGCGGGTGATGGGAATCGAACCCACGTGTCCAGCTTGGAAGGCTGGTGTTCTACCATTGAACTACACCCGCGCGTCCTTAAACAGCGCAAGGGAGATTGTACAATAAAAGGTTGGTACTGTCAACAGATTTTTCCTGAAAAATGTGTTGACAAGCCGAAAAGATTATTGTATATTACACCTTGCGCGGCAAAAGCGCCGCTGAATAAGCTGCTGTAGCTCAGTCGGTAGAGCGCATCCTTGGTAAGGATGAGGTCACCGGTTCAAATCCGGTCAGCAGCTTTTTGATTGCTCCGGGGGATGCTCCCCCGGTGTTTTTTATCCTTGAATTCCTCTTCGTGCATAGTATAATGGACTTAATGAATTGTTTGGGAGGGTGTTATGCGTAAGATCATCAGTCTGATACTGACATTCGCATTAGTACTTTCACTTGCTGCCTGCGGCCAGTCTCCGGTGCCTTCGACAGAAAAGACCACTGTGCCGGAGAGTACGGCGGCGACGCAGCCGGAACCTGCAGAGAGTACGCAGGAGTCCACCGCGGAAAGCCCGGAGCAGGAAGATGAGATCCCTGAGGATCTTGCTGCCGGCGAACTGCCGGCAGTCGGTGACGTGATCTGCGGCTTTGAAGTCAAAGAGATCCGTGAGGAACCGATCTTCGGCGCCTCGGTCGTCTATCTCGTGCACCGGAAGACCGGTGCAGGCGTCATGTATATCGCCAATGACGACATGAACCGCTATTTTGCCCTGACGTTCGGGACACAGCCGATCGATGATACCGGCCTGCCGCATGTGTTCGAACATGCTTCGTTAAGCGGATCGGAGCGCTATCCGAGCGCGGATCTGTTCATGAACCTGTCGTATCAGTCCTACAACACGCTGATGAATGCGTACACGATGGACCGGATGACGATGTTCCCGCTCGGCAGCATGTCAGAGGACCAGCTGCTGGCGCTTGCGGATTATTACATTGATTCCTGCTATCATCCGATGATCATGAAAGATGAGAGCATTTACCGGACCGAAGCCTGGCGCTACAATCTGACCGATGCAGATGCAAAGCTGACGATAGAGGGCACGGTCTACAGCGAGATGCTCGGCGCGACCACGCTGGAGAGGCAGGCCTATCTGAACGCGATGCAGGACGCGCTGCCCGGATCCTTCCTTGGCTGGAGCTACGGCGGCAATCCTGATGCGATCCCGGACATGACCTATGAAAGCCTGAAGGCTTACCATGATCTGTATTACCATCCTTCGAACTGCCTGGCGCTGCTGTACGGACAGGTGGACAATTATACGGAATTTCTCCGTCTTCTGAATGCGGAATATCAGAATTATGAAGCCCGCGAATTCACCGTGGAGGATCCGGCGTACAAACCGCTCGAGAAAAGCACGGAAAAACGCTACGCCTTCCCGGCGGAAAAGAACTCCTCCACGCAGGATAAATCCACGATCATCTACTCCTTCGTGCTTCCGAAGGAGGCCTGGGCAGACGGCACGGTGCTTTCCTATCTGACGGGCTTCGTAACGGCAGAGGGCACGGAACTGTCAGGAAGGCTGAGAGCACTCTTCCCTTCGGCATCTTTCAGCAGCGGGCTGGAGATCGCCGGGCCGGTGCCGGTCGCGGTATTCCAGCTGGATAACGCGAATCCCGATAATGCGGATACGTTCCGGAAGGAGATCGACGCTGCCCTTGCGGATATCGCGAAGAACGGGATGAAGAAGGAGATGCTGGACAGCTACGCCTCTTCTTTTGAACTGAGCGAGCTGCTCGTGCGGGAAAACAGCTCCGTCGGTGAAAGCATCATTACTTCCGTAGGCTATGATGCGCATACCTTCGGCGATGTCTGGTACTATTTCGATTATGAGGAACAGGCAAAGAACCTCATAAAATGGAATGAAGACGGCAGTTATGCCTCTCTCTGCACAAAGTATTTCGGCGAAGATGTCGTGACTGTCCTGACCGTGACCTATCCCGAACCCGGTCTCAAGGAAGAGAAGGCTGCGGCGCTTGAAGAAAAACTCGCGAAGATCAAAGAAGCCATGTCGGCGGAAGAGATCGATGCGCTGGTGAAGGAAAGCAAGAGAGAAGCGCAGGAAGACCCTGCGACTGCGGAAATGGTGAAGGCACTGACGGTGGTCGACACGGCCTCCCTTCCCGAAGAGGTCCGCATCTACGAGGTAAAGGATGAAACGAATGAACAGGGTGTCCGCTACATTGAAGCGGAAGCCGGGGTGTCCGGGGTCGGACGTACGGCAGTCAACCTGGACGTTTCCTGCCTGAACGAAGAAGAGCTGCTGTATCTTAAACTCTATAAGGATCTGGTGGGGTACCTGGATACCGAGAAGCACAGCCGGAGCGAGCTTTCGACCCTCGCCACCCGCTATCTGAGTGACGGCAATATCTATCTTATGCTGCAGCAGATGCCGGACAAGAGCGTGAATCCGTATCTGCAGTTCACCTGGACGGCGCGCGATGAAGATCTGGAAACCGGCTACGGTCTGATGGAGGAAATGTTCTTCAGTCTGAAACTGAGCGATACGGAGCGCATAAAAGGCGGCGTGAATGCCCTGCTGACCTCTGCCCGTTCCGAAGTATTCGAAGCACCTTATTCCGAAGTGATCCGCCGCTCCCTGACCGGGGCGTCCCAGGTGTATGCGTATTCAACTTACCTTGGCGGCGTTTCCTACTATGAATTCCTGACAGGGGTGGCTGAGCAGCTGGAAAGCGATCCGAAGGTGCTCACTGACAGACTCGCGGCGGTGCGGGACAAGGCGGCTTCGCGTGACGGCGCCGTGATCGAATTTGCCGGAAGCACGGAGAGCGCGGCGCTGAACCGGAAACTGGCAGATGCCTGGATGACAAGGCTGTCAGGCGAAGCCCGGGAAAAAGCGGCGTGCAGCATTCCGGTTTATGAACGGAATGAAGCGATCGTGACGGACAGCAGCGTGTATTACAACGGGATCTCAGCTTCGTATGAAGATCTGGGGATAGAGAAGGACGACGAATCGTTTGAAACGACCGTGAAGCTGATGGCGGCGGAAGTGCTGTCGCAGATCGTTACGGATAAGTATCTGATCCCGCAGCTGCGTGACGGCAAAGGCGTATACAGCATCATTCACAATGCATCCGATGCCGGCATTTACCTCTGCACCTACCGAGATCCGAACGTGAAGGAAACGTTTGCGATCTATGAGAGCCTGCCGGAACAGATCAGAAAACTGGAACTGACGCAGGAAGACCTGGACGGTTACATCCTGTCGGAATACTCCTTGCTGGCGGAACCTGCCGGTGAACTGACAGGCGCGATGAATGCTGCGGCCTACGCCCTTTCCGGGACCGACCAGCAGAAGATCGTGGAGCAGATGAAGGCACTGAAAACGCTGACGCCGGAAAAGATCGCCGAATGCCTGGATCTGTACGAAAAACTGGTCGAAAAAGGCCTGCGCTATACCGCCGGCGGCATGTCCGGGATCAATGACAACGCGGACATGTACGATGAGATCCTGAATCCTTTCGGCGCGCAGGACAAGTCCGAAATGGCGTTTACGGACGTTTCCGAAGACCGGGAAGACTACGACGCGATCCGCTTCGTCTATGAAGAAGGGACGATGATGCCGCTCAGTGAGGATGTCTTCGGTCCGGAGGAAAATGCCCGCGTGGGCGAGCTCGCGGCCTATCTTTACATGCTGATCGGCGGAGACTACAACGAAGAGGAAGCACTGAGCTTCATGCAGAGTTATCTCATTTTCCCGGCGAGGAATAAGGTATCGGACGAACTGACCCGTGCCGATGCGGCGCAGGCACTGACAAAACTGCTGAAGGCGGCTCAGGTCGAAGTGGATGACGCCAAGCCGACGGAGACGCTGGAAGACGGCGATACGCTTCCCAAACCGCTTGCCTGGGCCCTGGGCCACGGTTACCTGAAGCCTCATGCGGATGAAAACGGCAAACTGTGGGCAGATGCGAAAACGCTGATCACCCGCGCGGAACTCGCGTGGATGGAGTATGTCTTCTACACGGAAGAGTAAGAAACGGTCTGAAGGCCGCATCAGAAAAGCACGTTCATGCGTGCTTTTTTGATACCCGGAAAGCGCGGAACGGGGAATCGGCGGAAGAAAATTTCCACTGTTCATCATAACGAAGCGGGCTGAAAGGCGCGTCTTCGGGAAAACGTGAAAAAGCACGAAAATGCTTTTCTCCCGTTTACTTTGACCGGAAAATGGGTATAATTATCATAGGGTAAAAGGTGTTCGAAACATGATGCGAGGCACCGGGAGAAACAACATGAAGAAAAGGCAGGAGCGACGACATGGGCTTTGAGATCCAAAAAGCAGGAATATGGAAGCGTGCTTCTGCTTTTTTGCTTGACATCATCCTCCGGGGGATCCTTGTCGTAGGCCTCCTGACACTGCTGTCCGCCGTGACCGGCTACGACCGGAAGGCGCAGCAGCTGCAGGACAAATACGATGCTTACAGTGCCGAGTACGAAACGAACCTCGGCATGACGGAAGAGGAGTACAACGCTCTCCCGAAGGAGGCACAGGAACGGTACATGTCTGCCTACAAGGCACTGACCGAGGATACGGAAGCGCTGGATATCTACCACCAGGTGATCAAACTGTCCCTGCTGGACATCAGCATCAGCATCTTCATCGCGTACGCGATCCTGGAATTTCTCGTGCCGCTGCTCCTGAAAGAAGGCCGCACGCTCGGAAAGAAGGTCTTCGGCCTCTGCGTGGTACACACCAACTGCGTGCGCATGGAACCCGGAGCGATCTTCATCCGCAGCATGCTGGGCAAATGTACGCTGGAGACCATGGTGCCCGTGCTGATCCTGATCCTGCTCTATTTCAGCGCGGTCGGCCTGGCCGGGACCATGATGCTGATCATCCTGGTCATGGCTCAGCTCATCCTGCTGGCCGCGACCCAGAACAACCAGCTCATCCACGATCTGCTTGCGCAGAGCGCCGTAGCGGATTACCAGAGCCAGCCTGTCTATGACACGCTGGAGGAACTGAACGCGGCGAAGGCCAAAAAGGCTGCCGAAGCTGCAAGACTCACCCCTTACGACTGATCCATGACACAGCAATAAAGAAAGAAGAGAGCCATGAAAGTTGTCTTACAAAACCTGACCAAGATCTTCCCGAACCGGAAAAAGGGAGGAGAAGACGTTGTCGCCGTCAATGATTTCACTTTTGAGATCCCGGACGGCAAGCTGGTCGGCCTGCTGGGGCCTTCCGGCTGCGGCAAGAGCACGAGCCTGTACATGATCTGCGGACTGCAGAAGCCGACGAGCGGTAAGATCTTCTTCGGCGACATCGACGTGACGGCGCTGGAACCGGAGAGCCGCGGCGTAGGCCTGGTCTTCCAGAACTATGCCCTGTATCCGCACATGACCGTCAAGCAGAACATCCTGTACCCGCTGCAGAACCTGAAAGGCAGCGACAAGATGACGAAGGAACAGATGCTGGAACGCGCCGTTGAGGTCGCGAAGATCGTGCAGATCGACGAACTGCTGGAGCGCAAGCCTCACGAACTGTCCGGCGGCCAGCAGCAGCGTGTCGCGATCGCGCGGGCCCTGGCGAAAATGCCCAGAGTCCTGCTGCTCGACGAACCGCTGTCCAACCTGGACGCGCGCCTCAGGCTCCAGACCCGTGAGGAGATCCGCCGCATCCAGAGAAAGACCGGGATCACCACCGTTTTCGTCACCCATGATCAGGAAGAAGCCATGAGCATCTCCGACATGATCGTAGTCATGAAGAAGGGTGTGGTCCAGCAGATCGGCGCGCCGCAGGCAGTCTATGACAGCCCGGCGAACCTCTTCGTTGCGAAGTTCCTCGGCACCCCGCCCGTCAACGTCTTTGAAGGCGAAGTAAAGAGCGGCAAGGTATGGATCGGTGAAGACGCCGTCGCTGACGCATCCGGCATCGCGGACCGAAGGGTCTGGGTCGGCATCCGTCCCGAAGGCTTCATCCTGGATCCGGACGGCCCGCTGCACTGCGATCTGAAGGCCGTTGAAGTCATGGGCCGCGACGTTTCCGTGGTCTCGGGCAACGCGAACTGCACGGCGGAGATGGTCCGCTCCATCATCGACGCCGACCAGAGAAAGCACATAAGCGGCGACGTGGTCCGTTTCGCGGTCAAGCCCAACAAGATCTTCATCTTCGACAGGGAAAGCGAAGAGCGCATCGTGCTTCCCGGCCAGGAAAAGATCGCCGAAGCCATCGAGGGTTGAGTTATGGTAGAAAGCAAACAGCAATGGAAAGCGTGGGTCTACCTGCTTCCGTGCCTTGTCCTGCTGGCCATCTTCACGGTCTGGCCGATCATCAACACGGTGAGAATGGCCTTCCTGGAGAACTACAACGGACTTAAGGAAGCAGGCGGCGAGACCTTCCGCTTCGGTATATCCAA
Organism: uncultured Lachnospiraceae bacterium; assembly: GCA_902761665.1. Classification (GTDB taxonomy): domain Bacteria; phylum Bacillota; class Clostridia; order Lachnospirales; family Lachnospiraceae; genus UBA6987. Next base: position 29,788 of record CACWLA010000013.1, read on the forward strand.
CTTTACGAAGGTCCTGGAGTACAAGAGATTCCTGCAGTGCCTGAAAACGACCATGCTGCTGTGCGTGATCACGGTGCCGGTCTCGACCTTCCTCGCGCTGCTGATCTCCGTAGCGCTGAATTCCATCAAGGTCCTTCAGAAGCCCCTGCAGACCATTTTCTTCCTGCCGTACGTCACGAACGCCATCGCCATCGGCATGGTCTTCGCCGCGATGTTCAACATCGTCGGCAGCTTCTACGGCACCGAAAATGAGATCGTCGTCACGGCGGGCATCGTCAATAACGTCATCGAGTTCTTCGGAGGAACGCGGGTCAACTGGATCAACTACGGCTCGACGTATCTGGCGAACATGACCGTCATGGTCATCTATATCGTCTGGAACGCCCTGCCGTTTAAGATCCTGATCCTCCTGTCCGGCCTCCAGAGCATCAACAAGCAGTACTATGATGCCGCGAAGGTGGACGGCTCCAGCAAGGGCCGCATCTTCTGGCGCATCACCGTGCCGCTGCTCGGACCGATGCTGGCTTACGTCATCATCACCGGCTTTATCGGCGGCTTCAAGGAATACACCAGCATCGTCGGTATCTTCGGCGCGAGCATGGGCCCTGCCCACGACGCGAAACGCCTGAATACCATGGTCGGATTCATTTATGACGCCCTGGCCTCGAACCAGCAGGGCCGCGCTTCGGCGGCGGCCATCATCCTCTTCGGCATCATCCTTGTGGTGACCCTGATCAACCTGCGGGTCTCCAACAGGAAGGTGCATTATTAAGGAGGACGCCATGGAAGAAATCAGAACCATGAAGGAAAAGGACATGAACGACGTGACCTCAAAGCAGAGAGTCGCGCGGATCATCGGAAAGACCCTGATCTATCTTTTCCTGGCCGTCATGGCGGTCATCGTATTATTCCCCTTCTACTGGATGATCAACTCGTCCCTGAAGAGCCTTGAAGAGTACCGTCTGAGCATGCCGACGTTCTGGCCCAGACACATCCTGTGGTCAAACTACCGCGACGCGTTCACGACCGCCCAGCTGGGCCGTCTGTTCCTGAACACGCTCTACGTCGGCGTCGTCTCCACCATCCTTTCCCTGATCATCACGGTGCTTTCGGCTTTCGCCTTTGCCCGTCTGGAATTCAAGGGAAAGGGCATCCTCTTCGCAGGCCTTCTCGCGACCATGATGATCCCCGGCGAACTGTTCACGATCACGAACTATTCCACCGTGACGACCTTCGGCTGGATCAACACCTATACCGTCCTGATCGTGCCGTTCCTGGTCAGCGTGTTCTACATCTACCTGCTGCGCCAGAACTTCCTCCAGATCCCGGATGAACTGTATCTCGCGGCAAAGGTGGACGGCACTTCCGATCTGAAGTATCTGTGGACGGTCATGATCCCGCTGTCCCTTCCGACCCTCATTTCCATCACCATCCTGAAGATGATGGGGGCCTGGAACTCCTACATCTGGCCGCGCCTGGTCGCGAACGATGAAGCCCACCGCCTCATCACCAACGGTCTGCGCAACGCCTTCACTGAAGCCTCCGGCGACATCAACTATCCCGTGCAGATGGCTGCCGTTGCCCTGGTTTCCCTGCCTCTGTTCCTGGTCTTCGTGTTCCTTCGCAAGTACATCATGAAGGGCGTGAGCCGGAGCGGCATCAAAGGTTAAGTGCTTTATATCAAAACCATATAAAGGAAGGAAGCAAAAGATGAAAATGAAAAAACTTGCGGCAATGCTGCTGGCCGTCGCGATGGTGATCGGCCTTCTTGCCGGCTGCGGCAGCGGAAATACGCCCGCATCGACCCCCGCTCCCGCGGAAAGCACCAAGGCTCCTGACGTGACACCGGGATCTACGGCGGCTCCTGCGAAGGAGACCAATTTCAAGGTCCCGGCCGGCGGCTATGACGGCAGCGCTGTGACCATCCGGTTCTACCACAACATGAGCCAGGACAAGCAGGACCTCCTCAAGGAGTACATTGCGGAATTCAACAAGGCTTATCCGAACATCACCGTTGACTTCACCTCGACCGTTCTGGGCAGCTACGATGACATCCGCGACCAGATCAAGACTGAGATCAACGTCGGTTCCCAGCCGAACATCGCCTACTGCTATCCGGACCACGTCGCCCTGTACAACATGGCGAAAGCGACCGTTCAGCTGGACAGCCTGATCGCCAGCACCGAATCTGACGGCGCGGGCGGACAGCTCGGCCTTACCGAAGCGCAGATCAGCGACTTCATCGGCGGCTACTACACTGCGGGTGCTTCGTTCGGCGACGGCCTGATGTACACCATGCCTTTCTCCAAGTCCACCGAAGTCCTGTACTACAACAAGACCTTCTTTGATGCCAACGGCCTGACCGTTCCCAAGACCTGGGACGATATGAAAGCCCTCTGCGCGAAGATCAAGGAGATCGATCCGAACTGCATCCCGCTCGGCTACGACTCCGAATCCAACTGGTTCATCACCATGTGCGAACAGTACAAGAGCCCGTACACCAGTGCGACCGGTGAACACTATCTGTTCAACAACGAGACCAACCGCGGCTTCGTGAAGGAATTCAACGACTGGTACAACAAGGGCTACGTGACCACCCAGGGCCTGTACGGCGCCTACACCTCCGGTCTGTTCACCACGGATAAGGATCCGCACAGCTACATGTCCATCGGCTCCTCCGCCGGCGCGACCTATCAGCGTCCTGCCAAGGGCGACGACGGCAAGTATCCGTTCGAAGTCGGCATCGCCATGATCCCTCAGATCGATACCGCTGCGCCGAAGGTCATTTCCCAGGGTCCTGACGTCTGCATCTTCATGAAGAGCAATCCTCAGGAAGTCATCGCTTCTTGGCTGCTGGTGAAGTACCTGACCACCAACGCCGATTTCCAGGCGGAATTCGCTGCCTCCTCCGGCTACGTCCCCGTGCTGAAATCCGCGAAGGACAATGCTGCTTATGCCGAAAAGCTGGCAAAGGCCGACGGCTATGACAACATCGCCTTCCTGTCCGCAAAGGTCTGCCTTGAACAGGCCGATGCGTACTATGTTTCCCCTGCTTTCAACGGTTCCTCCACGGCCCGCGATCAGGTGGCTGCTCTGATGAAGAAGTGCCTGGTCCTGACGTCTGACATCGATGGTCAGATCGAAGCCGCTTTCGAAGAAGCCGTAGACGAGTGCGAATACAGTGAATAAGCTGAAGAGACTCCCGGCCGTGCTGCTGGCGCTCTGCCTTCTCGCAGGGTGCGGACAGACGCCGGCAGCCCCGAGCGGAAGCTCCGCGGAACCGGCTCCGGCCTCTTCCGCGGAGAGCCTTCCAGAAAGCACGAAGGAGACCGATCCTCCGGCGACCACGGCGGCAGCCATTGAAGAACATGACTACGCCGGCGAGATCACGCTGGAAATGCACTCGAACAGCGCAAAGCAGGAGGTGACGGTCAAAAACTTCGTGGACGGCGATACCGTTCATTTCAACGTCCCAACGAGTTTGATCGGGGACGGTGAACTGAAAGCGAGATTCATCGCGCTCAACACCCCGGAATCCACCGGCAAGATCGAGGAATACGGCAAGGCGGCATCCCGCTTTACGCATGAAAAGCTGGAAAATGCCGCGGCGATCCTGATCGAGTCCGACGACGATCACTGGAACGTGGACTCCACGGGCGGCCGCTACCTTATCTGGGTCTGGTATAAGGAAAAAGAGGACAGCAGCTGGAGAAACCTCAATATCGAGCTTCTGCAGAACGGCCTCGCGATCTCCAACAGCACGGCGCAGAACCGCTACGGGCAGATCGCCATGGCAGCGCTTGATCAGGCGCGGACGCTGAAGCTGAACCTTTATTCCGGAAAGCCGGATCCCGACTTCTTCTACGGCGACGCCATTGAACTCAGCCTCAGCGAGCTGCGGCGCCATGCGAAGGATTACGAGGGGAAGAAGGTCGCCTTCGAAGGCGTCGTCTCGCAGGTGAGCGGGAGTTCGGCCTACGTTGAGGAACCCGATCCCGAAACCGGCCTGTACAACGGCATTTCGATCTTTTTCGGTTATAATCTTTCCGGCGGCGGCCTCGAGATCCTGACGGCCGGCAACCGGGTCCGCGTCGTAGGTCTGGTCCAGTACTACGAAGCGGGCGGCGTCTGGCAGATCAGCGACGTCAAGTACCGGGAGATGCGGCCGGACGATCCCGGCAACCTGCAGAAACTGGGAGAGGGCTTCAGTGCAGCATATGTTCTGACCGACGCGGAGACGTTTGCAAACGGCGAGGTGAGCGTTCAGACGGATGAAGGAAACGAGACCTTTCCCTATGCAGAATACGTGATCGACAGTTCCCTGGAGATGAAAGGTCTGAAGGTCCTGTCGGTCAGTACCACGACCGATCCGGAAAGTTCGCAGAACGGCGCGATGACGCTCAGCTGTGACTGCGGCGGGATCACGGTCACCGTCCGTACGAAAGTACTGCATGACGAAAACAACGAACTGATCACGGCCGATGCCTACGAAGGAAAAACCATCAGCGTGAAAGGCCTTGCCGGCAGCTATGACGGCGAATGGCAGATCGTCGTTTTCAGCGCGGACAACATAACAATCAGCGACTGATAAAAGGAGCAAATCATGAAAAAAACTTTAGCATTTCTGCTTGCGGCAGTGCTGTGCCTGGGCCTCATCGGCTGCGGTGCGCAGCCGGCTCCGTCGACCACCGAAGCCCCTGCGACTACGGTCGCCCCTACGACGGCACCGACGGAAGCCCCCACGGTCGCCCCTACTACGGCTGACCCGATGGAAGGCGTGACAGCCGCGCAGAAGTACCTGCGGGCGATCTACAAGGATGCCCCGGTGAAGACCGCGGATGACTACGTCCTGAGCGGCGTAATCAGGATCGGGACCGACGAATATGCGGTCACCTGGGAGACCAACACCGAAGACGCCGTTCCGACCAAGGCGGAAGACGGCAAGACCTGGACCGTGGTCGTCAACAAGTCCGCGGCTGCCGATACGGAGTACGTTCTGACCGGTACCGTGGAAGATGCCGCCGGCAATAAGCTGAGCGTGGAATTCCCGCACATGCTGCCGAAGGGCGTGGTCATCACCCGCTATGACCAGATCGTGAACATGGCTTACGGCCTGGAAGACGGCGAAGCGACCAAGGAAGCGTTCCGTCTCTGCGGCGTGATCAGCGAGATCCCGACCCCCTGGAGCGATGAGTACGGCAACATCACCGTCAACATGATCGTGGACGGCATCGAAGACAAAGTCATTCAGTGCTACCGCCTGAAAGGCGAGGGCGCGGATAAACTGGCCGTCGGCGATAAGATCACCGTGGAAGGCATCATCAAGAACTACAAGGGCACCATCGAGTTCGATAAGGACTGCCAGCTGATCGGTATGGGCGACATCCCGAACCTGGCGAAGACCGTGGAAGAAGCCTATACGCTGGAAGACGGCCAGGCCCAGAAGGCCCCGACAGTGCTCTGCGGCGTGATCGCTGAGATCCCGACTCCCTGGAGCGATGAGTACGGCAACATCACCGTCAATATCGTTGTCGGCGATCTGCAGGACAAGCCCATCCAGTGCTACCGCCTGGAAGGCGAAGGCGCAGATAAACTGGCCGTCGGCGATACGATCGCGGTCTTCGGTACCATCAAGAACTACAAGGGCACCATTGAATTCGACAAGGGCTGCAAACTGATCCCCGCGGAACTCGTGGCTGACGTCAAGACCGTTCTCGACGTGTACCAGCTGGAAGACGGCGAATCCTTTGAAGGCCTGAAGACCCTGACCGGCGTGATCACGGGCATTCCGTCCGCGTGGAGTGATGAGTACGGCAACATCACCGTCGACTTCGTGGTGGCCGGCCTTGAAGAGTATCCGATGGAAGCCTACCGCCTGTCCGGCGAAGGCGCAAAGGATCTGGCTGAAGGCGATACGATCACCGTGACCGGTAATCTGACTCGCTACAAAGATACCCGCGAATTCGGCAAGGGCTGCACGCTCGACGCCGTCGTCAAGGGCGAATAAACGGATCGCTCGGCAGTAAAAAGTAAAAACAGCAAAAAGAACCCCGGAGCCTTATGGCTTCGGGGTTCTTTTCGTATTCGGCTTTTGTCCGGCGTATCACAGCCAGCCCGTGTGGGTCTCCTTGTATTCTTTCAGGATCGCATCCGCCTTGCGGATCATTTCCCGCATGTCATCTTCGCTGTAGATGGTCGCGCCGGCTGCCATGTCATGGCCGCCGCCGTTGTATTCGGCGGCGAGTTCGCGGATCGGCACGAAACGGGAGCGCAGCCTCACCCTGATGAACTTGTCATACTGGATGAAGGCCAGCCAGATGAGGCTTCCCTTGATGGTATCCATCAGGTTGACCGAGTTGGAGGCCTGCTCCGGGGTCAGGTGGAACTGCTCCTTCATGGCCTTGTCGACGAAGAGGTAGGCGACGCCGTTTTCGGTGCGCTTCATCTGCCCGTAGGCGTAGGCCTGATATTTCAGAATATCGAAATCCTCCATGTAGAGGTTCGCGTAAAGCGGTTCGGTCTCGACGCCTTTGTCGAGCAGAAGAGCAGCGTCGCGCAGGGTATCGCCGGTCGTTGAATCGAAGCGGAAACGCCCCGAATCCGTCACCATGCCCGCGTACAGATAGGTCGCAGCTTCTTTGGTCAGCACCAGGCGGTCTTCGAGCAGGCGGTACCAGTTGACGACCAGTTCGCAGGCGCTCGAAAGCTCCGGCTCTACTACGGAGATGTCGCCGTAGGGCGCTTCCTCCACATGATGGTCGAAGCAGATGAGTTCCTTCGCTGCGCCGATGTTCTTATTGGACACCCTGCCCTTTTCCGCGCTGTCCAGCACGATGACGAGGGCGTTTCTGTACTCCTCCTCCGGAAGCTGGGCGTCTTCCGGCCCCAGGAAGGCGGTCTGATCCGCATAGTCTTCGTTGATGCACAGCACTTCCTTCTCCGGGAAACTGGCCTTCAGAATGGCCTGCAGGCCCTTGGTGGAGCCGACGGCGTCCCCGTCCGGCCTGAGGTGCCTCGTGATGATGATCCGGTCGTAACTTTCGATCTTTTCGAGTACGGCAAGCGCCACATCTTTTGTCATTGTTCTTCGGTCTCCTTTGCGAGAGTATCGAGATCAGCCAGCATGGCCATGGCAGTTTCACGGTCGGCAACGGTCGCGCCCGAGGCTGCCGCGTGCCCGCCGCCGCCGTATTTTACGGCGATGGGATTGACGTTGACGCCGCTCCCGCGCAGTTCGCAGAACACGCCTTCCGGTGCTTCGGCGAAGTTCACCCAGACGCGGACGCCCTTTAGGTCGGCCATCGTGTTGACCATCCCGCGGGATACGTCAAAAGGGGTGACGCCCATGGCCGCGACGCCGGCGGCGTCGGTATAGACCCAGGCGACCCGGTGCTCCGTCAGCTGAATGCGGTCGATGAAGGCCGAGCGGCGCTTGAGCGAAGAAAGGTCTTCGCTGTAGAGGTTTCGGTACATCGCGTTGGTATCGAAGGGGACTTCTCTGAGCCGCGCGGCCAGGCGGAGCGTCCGTGCTCCCACGCTGTCGAAGCGGAAGCGTCCGGAGTCCGTGACCATGCCGGTATAAAGCGATTCCGCAGCAAGCGGCGTCAGAGGAAGCCCCTGCTCTTCAGCCATCAGGGCGATCATGCCGCAGCAGCTCTCGAATGAGGGATCGATGACTTCGTCGTCGCAGAACTGCCCGCAGAAGAGGTGGTGGTCGATCCGCGCGGTGCGGGCGGCTTTCTGACAGCGATTATCCGAGACCAGGTGCTCGGACCCGCTGTCCAGGATGATACATAACGCGCCTTTGAAGGCCTCGTCCGGTACTTCGTCCATCACGCTTTCCTTCATGAAGGCATAGCGGCCGGCGCCGTCGCCGACCTTGTAAACCGTCTTTTCCGGGAAGGCATTCTTCAGCAGCGACCAGAGGCCGATCTGGCTCCCGAGCGCGTCGCCGTCCGGATTGTTATGGCGGTGGAGGATGATCGTCCCGGCGTTCCGGATATCATCCATGATCTTTTCAAACATGGCAGGACTCCTTATCGTTCATGCCCTTATCATAACACATCAAGGCGCTGTTCGCACGCATATTCTGTCAGGTTTGACTGTACAAACCGCTTTTTTTGCGCTATAATAACGCTGTTGTAGAACTCTTGCAGCATATTATTCAAAGGAGCATGCGTATGTATTCTATCCTTTCCAAAAAAGTACTGAATCCGAACGTGACTCAGATGGAGATCGAAGCGCCGCTGGTGGCAAAGAAAGCCAAACCCGGCCAGTTCATCATCCTCCGGGTCGATGACGAAGGCGAACGCATCCCGCTGACCGTGGCCGGCGTGGATCCCGAACGCGGCGCCGTAAAGATCATCTTCCAGATCGTCGGCAAGACGACCTTCGTCCTCGGACAGAAGGAAGCCGGCGACAGCATCGCCGACTTCGTGGGCCCTCTGGGACGCCCGACCGAGATGGAAGGCCTGAAGAAGGTCTGCATCGTCGGCGGCGGCGTGGGCTGCGCCATCGCCCTTCCGGTTGCGGAAGAGATGCACAGGCAGGGCATCGAAGTCACTTCGATCATCGGTTTCCGTTCCGTTGACCTCCTGATCCTCGAAGATGAGTTCCGTGCCTGCTCCGACAAGCTGATCGTGATGACGGATGACGGCTCCTACGCCCGCCAGGGCAACGTGACCGTGCCGCTGAAGGAAATGCTGGAAGCCGGCGAACGCTTCGACCTGGTCCTGGCCATCGGCCCCGGCGTCATGATGAAGTTCACGGCCCTGACCGCAAAGCCTTACGGCGTTCCCTGCCGCGTTTCCATGAACCCGATCATGATCGACGGCACCGGCATGTGCGGCGGCTGCCGCCTGACTCTGGTGAAGGAAGACGGCACGAAGGTCACGAAGTTTGCCTGCGTGGACGGCCCCGAATTCGATGCCTACGAGATCGATTTTGACGAAGCCATGTCCCGCGGCCGGATGTACATTCCGGAAGAAAAGCACGCCTATGACGAAGCCTGCAACCTGTTCAAGCAGGCCAAGGCCTGAAGGAGGTAAGTTATGGCACTTGATCCGAAAAAGCATGAAATGCCCAGCCAGGCCCCCGAGGTCCGCGCCCACAACTTTAACGAGGTCGCTCTCGGCTACACCGCCGAACTGGCCGTCGCGGAAGCGAACCGCTGCCTGAACTGCAAGAATAAGCCCTGCATCGCCGGCTGCCCGGTGAACATCGACATCCCCGCTTTCCTTCAACTGGCCAAGACCGGCGATTTCGAAGGCGCCTATCAGGTGATCAACAAGACTTCTTCCCTGCCCGCCGTCTGCGGCCGCGTATGCCCGCAGGAGACCCAGTGCGAGAGCAAGTGCACCATGGGCATCCGCTTCGAACCGGTCGGCATCGGCCGCGTGGAGCGCTTTGTTGCCGACTGGCACAATGCCAATGCCACCGAGAAGGCGAAAGCGCCTGCCCCGAACGGCCACCGCGTCGCAATCGTGGGCTCAGGTCCTTCCGGTCTGACCTGTGCGGGCGACCTTGCGAAGAAGGGCTACGCCGTCACTATTTTCGAAGCCCTGCACAAGGCGGGCGGCGTGCTGGTCTACGGCATTCCCGAATTCCGTCTGCCGAAGGCCATCGTGGGCAAGGAAGTCGAGACCCTGAAGGAACTCGGTGTTGACCTGCAGACGAACGTCGTCATCGGCAAGACCCTGACCATCGACGAACTCTTCGAAGACGGTTATGAAGCGGTCTTTGTCGGTTCCGGCGCCGGCCTTCCGAACTTCATGAACATTCCCGGCGAGTCCTTCAAGGGCGTGTACTCCGCCAACGAATTCCTGACCCGCAACAACCTCATGAAGGCGTACAACGCCGATCCGGATACTCCGGTCATGAAGGGCGGCAAGGTCATCGTGGTCGGCGGCGGCAACGTGGCCATGGACGCAGCCCGTACCGCACTGCGGCTCGGTGCAGAGAAGGTCTCCATCGTCTACCGCCGTTCCATGGAGGAACTGCCGGCGAGACGCGAGGAAGTGGAGCACGCGATCGAGGAAGGCATCGACTTCCAGCTGCTCAGGAACCCTGTTGAGATCCTCGGCTACAAGAATCCGGACAACCCCCGCGACGAGCGGAACGGTTTCGTCATCGGCGCCCGCATTCAGGAAATGGAGCTGGGCGAACCGGATGCGAAGGGCAGAAGACGCCCTGTCCCGATCCCCGGAGCCATCTACGAGATGGAAGCGGATACCGTGATCATCGCCATCGGCACCTCGCCGAACCCGCTGATCAAGGATACCACCGAAGGCCTTGAAGTGAACAGCCACGGCGGCTTCGTGGTGAATGAAGACGGCCTGACCTCCCGCAAGGGCATCTACGCCGGCGGCGACGCCGTGACCGGTGCGGCCACCGTCATTTCCGCCATGGGTGCCGGCAAGGTTGCCGCGAAGGCCATCGACGAGTACCTGTCCGGGAAATAAGACATACGCATAAAAAGAAACAGGACCGCCGGGAAACCAGCGGTCCTGTTCTTCTTTGGAGGAGGTATCGGCCTCGCTCAGCGGTCATCGCTCGGCGCACGGCCGAATCGTTTCTTATAAGCCCGGTAGAAGGCGGAGTAATCGGCAAATCCGCAGGCCAGACAGGCTGCCTGTGCGCTGTCGCCCCGCAGGATCCTTGCCCGCGCAGAGAGGAGGCGCTTCATGCTGACGTAATCCCACAGCGACGTTCCGGTGGCTTCCTTGAACAGGCGGCTGACCTGCGACGTGCTTAGGGCAAACCTCCGGCTGATGCTGCCGAGGGACAGCGGTTCAAACAGATGACGGTTCACATAGGAGACCAGTTCCGGGGCAGGACCTCCGGGAACGGTCTCTTTTTCATCGGCGGCGTGAAGAGAGGAGAGCTCGGCCAGAAGCACCAGCACCCGGGATAGGATCATCAGGCGTTCTGCCCCGGGGGCGGGATCGAGACCGTTCAGGATCCCGGCAAGTCCGGGATACTGCGCCGCGGGATAATGGTTATGCATTCCGAGCGGACGGTCGAAAAACGGCCGGAGGAGCTGCCCCTCCGGATCGAGAGCGGCGAACTGATCGTCGGCAAAATGAACGGCCAGGCGGAAATAGGGCTCATCCGGCTCGATGAGCAGTTTGTGGGTCTCGGCCGGACGCATCAGAAGGAGATCCCCCGGACGTAACGGATAACGGCTGCCCTCAACGAGGTATTCGCCGCGCCCGGAAAGAAAGAGATAGATCTCCGGTGTTTCATGGGCGTGGATCGGAAAAGCCTCCGGCTGCGGATGCTCGTCCAGAGACCTGTGGCAGTACAGGCTGCCTTCCCGGAAGGAAAAAAGTTTCGTCATAGGCACCTCCGCAAAAAACATAACAGAAGATGCGCGAAAATGCAATATGAAAAGCGAACTTATGCAATTCCATTGTAAAAACAATCGTGTATAATGGGGACAGAATCAGCAGAATAAGGAGAAGTCCGATGAATATTACCCTTCGTTCCGATGCTGCCCATGCCATTGCCTGTGTGACCAGCATGGGTGTCCGTATCACCCCCGAAGACCGCATGGCGGTCCAGAACAGCAAGCGCTTCATGATGCAGGCGACCAGCGCCGAGACCAACGTGCTGAACGTCGCGTCGAGCCTCGGCAGGGAATGCCTCGCCATGACGAAATTCGTGGAAGGCAGTCCTGTTGCGGCCTTCATCAAGTCCGAACTCCGCGCGCGGAACATCGCCTACGTCGGGAAAGAAGTCCCGCAGGGCGGGCCGTGGGGCTTCCGCCATCAGTTCAACATTGCCGACTCCGGCTTTGGACTGCGGGCGCCCCGCGTGTGGAACGACCGCGCGGGAGAGGTCGGCAGAACGCTTTCGGCGGGAGACTTCGACATGGAAAAGATCTTCGGGCAGGAGGGCGTCGGCATCCTGCACCTGTCCGGCCTGATCGCCGCCATGAGCCCTGAGACGACGGAATGCTGCCTGAAGGCGGTCGAAGCGGCGAAGGCACACGGGACCCTGGTCAGTTTCGACCTGAACTACCGAGCGTCCTTCTGGAAAGGCCGCGAGGAGGAACTGCGGGAGGCATTCCACCGCATCGCGCAGGCAGCGGACGTTCTGGTGGGCAACGAGGAAGATTTCCAGCTCTGCCTGGGCTTCAAGGGACCTGAAGCAGGCGGAAAGGATCTTTCCGCGAAGATCGAAAGCTTCAAGGGCATGATCGACCAGGTACGCGCGAAGTACCCGAACGCGAAGGCTTACGCTACGACGCTCCGCCAGGTCGTTTCGGCAAACGAGCACCTCTGGGGCGCGATCCTGTGGGCGGACGGCAGATGGTTCACGGAAGAACCCCGCCCGATCCCGGTCATGGACCGTATCGGCGGCGGCGACGGTTTCTCGGGCGGCCTGCTGTACGGCATCCTGAACGGATGGGATCCGGAGAAGTGCCTGCAGTTCGGCTGGGCAAGCGGCGTGCTTGCGGCATCGAGCCTGAACGATTACGCAGAACCTGCCGACGAAAAGCAGGTCTGGGACATCTACGCAGGAAATGCGAGAGTCCAGCGCTGAGAGGGGAGGAGAAGAAATGAAAAAAGCAGATATCGGTCTCATCGGCTTAGCTGTCATGGGCGAAAACCTGGTCATGAACATGGAGTCCAAGGGCTTCACCGTAGCGGTCTACAACCGCACCGTGGAGAAGGTGGACCGCTTCGTGAACGGCCGCGCGGCCGGAAAAAACATCATCGGCTGCCGGAGCATCGAAGAACTGAAGGAGAATCTTTCGGTCCCGCGCAAGGTCTTTCTGATGGTCAAGGCCGGACAGGCCGTGGATGATTTCATCGAACAGCTCCTTGCGGTTCTGGAACCCGGCGACATCATCATCGACGGCGGCAACAGTCATTTCCCGGATACGATCCGCCGGGCAAAGTACGTGGAGGGAAAAGGCCTCCTGTACATGGGCTGCGGCGTTTCCGGCGGCGAAGAAGGCGCCCTGCACGGCCCCAGCATGATGCCGGGAGGATCCCGCGCCGCCTGGGAAGCGGTCAAGCCGATCCTGCAGACCATCTGCGCAAAGGTCGAGGACGGTTCCCCCTGCTGCGATTACGTCGGGGAGAACGGTGCCGGCCACTTCGTCAAGATGGTGCACAACGGCATCGAATACGGCGACATGCAGCTGATCTGCGAAGCCTATCAGCTGATGCGCGACGGCCTCGGCCTTTCTGCCGAAGAACTGCATGAGATCTTTGCGGCCTGGAACGAGACCGAACTCGACAGCTATCTGATCCAGATCACCCGCGACATTTTCGGCTATAAGGATGAAAACGGTGAGAGGACCGTGGAGCATATCCTCGACCGCGCCGGCCAGAAGGGCACCGGCAAGTGGACGGGCATCGCGGCGCTTGACGAGGCGGTCCCGCTCACGCTGATCACCGAAGCCGTTTTCGCCAGATGCCTGAGTGCCATGAAGGACGAACGCGTGAAGGCGGCAGCGGCTTATCCGCACCGCATCCCGGCATTTACCGGTGACAAAGCGGCGTTCATCGAGAGCATCCGCAAGGCACTGTATGCCAGCAAGATCGTTTCCTACGCGCAGGGCTACAGCCTGATGCGCGCGGCAGCGGCGACCTACGGCTGGAACCTGAACTACGGCGGGATCGCACTGATGTGGCGCGGCGGCTGCATCATCCGCAGCGTCTTCCTCGGCAAGATCAAGGAAGCCTATGATAAAAACCCGGATCTGGAAAACCTGCTGATGGACGATTACTTCCGCGGCGTCATGCTGACGCTGGAAGACGCCTGGCGTGAGGTCGTTTCCTACGGGATCAGGGCCGGCATCCCCATGCCGACCTTCAGCTCGGCCCTCGCCTGGTTTGACGGCTATACCACCGAAAACCTGCCGGCCAACCTTCTGCAGGCGCAGCGCGACTACTTCGGCGCGCATACCTATGAACGCACCGACGCGCCGCGCGGGACCTTCTTCCATACCAACTGGACCGGGCAGGGCGGTTCGACCAGCGCGGGCAACTACAACGCGTAAGAGGAGGAAAAAAGATGAAACTGTCGGTACGGCCCGATCTTAAGGGAAAAGTTGCCGTCGTTACGGGCGGCGCCGGCGTCCTCTGCAGCGGATTCTGCCGGGCGCTCGCGGAGTGCGGCGCTTCGGTCGCCATCCTGAACCGGACGCTGTCAAAGGCGGAAAAACTGGCGGAGGAGATCCGCGAAGCCGGATACGAAGCCCGGGCTTTCCAGGTGGACTGCACGGTCGAAGAGAGCGTGAAAGCGGCACATGAGGCCGTACTTTCCGCCCTCGGTCCCTGTGACATCCTGATCAACGGGGCAGGCGGCAACGACGCCTCTGCCACGGCGGACGACGAATTTTTCTCCATGGAAACGCTGCTGGATCCCGAAAAAAAGAGCTTCTTCGACCTGAAGCAGAGCGCCTTCACGAAAGTGTTCGACCAGAACATCATGGGCGTGCTCCTGCCGACGCAGGCCTTCGCGCTGGACATGGCCAAAAAGGGCAGCGGCGCGATCCTGAACATCAGCTCCATGAACGCACTGACGCCGCTCACGAAGATCCCCGCCTACTCGGCGGCGAAATCGGGCGTCTCCAATTTCACCGAGTGGCTGGCGGTGCACTTCGCGAAGAGCGGCATCCGCTGCAATGCGATCGCTCCCGGCTTCTTCTCGGCGCAGCAAAACGCGAAGCTCCTCTGGAATGAAGACGGCACGCCTACCGAGCGGACGAAGAAGATCCTGGCGGGCACGCCGATGGGGCGCTTCGGCCAGCCGGAAGAACTGATCGCTGCGGCGCTGTTCCTCCTGGACGATGAGAGCGCGGGTTTCATTACCGGCGTGGTCCTGCCGGTGGACGGCGGCTTCGGCGCCTATTCGGGGGTCTGAGATGGATCTGTTTCTCAGAGCGCAGACCGAAGACGGTCTCACGCAGGAAGAGATCCGGGACGCGCTCCTTCAGTCGCTTTCGGGCAGGGACCTGCGGAAGGTCCTGATCCTCCCGCCGGATTTTACGCGCTTTCACTCCGGGGCCGGCTTCATCACGAACGTGTATTACCATACGCTCACGGAAAAAGGCGTGAAGGTGGATATCCTTCCGGCGCTCGGCACGCATGAGCCCATGACGCCCGCGCAGCTTTCGGCCATGTTCGGAGACATCCCGCAGGAGGTTTTCCGCGTACATGACTGGCGGCGGGACGTGGTGAAGATCGGCGAGATCCCCGGAGATTTTCTCGCGGAGATCACGGACGGGCTCTGGAAGGAACCCGTGGCCGCGGAGGTCAACCGCCTGATCATGGATGAAAGCTACGATCTGATCATTTCTCCCGGCCAGGTCGTTCCGCACGAAGTGATCGGCATGTCGAACCACGCGAAGAACCTCTTCGTGGGGACGGGCGGAAGTGAGATGATCAACCGCTCGCACATGATCGGGGCAGTCTACGGCATGGAAAGAATGATGGGCCGCGACCACACGCCGGTGCGCGCCATGTTCGACTACGGCGCGGAGCACTTCCTGAAGGATCGCCCCATCCTCTGGATACTGACGGTCACCACGGCGCCGCAAGGCCGCATCTGCACGCACGGCCTCTTCATCGGCGAAGGACGGGAGTGCCTGAGCGAAGCCGTGAAGCTCGCGCAGCTAAAGAACATTGATTTCGTTGATCACGGTCTGAAAAAGTGCGTCGTTTATCTGGATCCGGAAGAGTTTAAGAGCACCTGGCTCGGCAACAAGGCGATCTACCGCACGCGCATGGCCATGGCCGACGGCGGAGAACTGATCATTCTGGCGCCGGGCGTTGGCCGTTTCGGCGAGGATGCGCAGTGCGACGCCCTGATCCGGAAATACGGCTACCGCGGGCGCCTGGAGACGCTGAAGGCCTTTGAGGCACCGGAAAATGAAGACCTCAGGGCAAACATGGGCGCCGCAGCGCATCTGATCCACGGCTCTTCGGACGGCCGCTTTTCCGTGACCTATGCCGTGCGGGACATCTCCCGGGAAGAGATCGAAAGTGTCGGCTACAGGGCTGCGGACTTTGCGGAAACCTTCAGGAAATACGATCCGGCAGTTCTTCGCCCCGGCATGAACG
>CACWLA010000014.1 GCA_902761665.1 uncultured Lachnospiraceae bacterium
AGCTTGCCGGAAAGCTCGGCGCAGTCAGTGCGGAGCACCTGATCGCGGTCACGGAGAAGGGCATCGAAAGCATGGCGAAGGGCGGTACGATCGCCTGCCTTCTGCCGGCGACCAGTTTCTACCTGGGCGCGGACTATGCCCCGGCGCGGAAGTTCATCGAAGCCGGCGTTCCGGTCGCGCTCGCCACGGACTACAACCCAGGGTCCTGCCCGAGCCTGAACCTGCAGTTCGTGATGAACCTCGCCTGCCTGAAGGACCGCATGACGCCGGAGGAAGTCCTGACCGCCGTCACCTTAAACGGCGCGGCAGCCGTCGGGCGCGCAGTCTCGCACGGCAGCATCGAAGCCGGAAAAAAGGCCGACCTGCTCATCTGGAACGCTTCCGATCTCGATTTCATCTGCTACCGCTTCGGCAGCAACCTTGTCCGGACCGTCGTGAAAGACGGCCGGATCGCAGTACCGGCGGAAGCCTGAACATACCTTTCTAAATCATAAACCAAAGGAGCCTTGTGTGATGATCGTCCTTGACGGCACTCATCTGACCATCCCCGACGTGATCAAGGTCGCGCGGGATCATGAACCCGTTCAACTCTCTGAAGCGTCCCGCCGCGCGGTCGACAAAGCCCGCGCCTTCGTGGACGAAAAACTCGAACAGCAGGCCGTCGTGTACGGCCTCACCACCGGTTTCGGAAGATTCTCGGACCGCTATATTCCTGAGGACGAGACCGCCGAACTGCAGGTCAACCTGATCCGCTCCCACGCCTGCGCGATGGGAAAGCCGCTGCCGACAGAGGTCGTGCGCGCGGCGATGCTGCTCAGGATCAACGCCCTCTCGCGGGGCAATTCCGGCATCCGCCTGTCCACGCTGGAAACGCTCCTCGCCATGCTGAATGCGGGCGTGCACCCGGTCATCCCCGAAAAGGGCTCCCTCGGCGCGAGCGGCGATCTGGCGCCTCTTGCCCACATGGTCCTCGTCATGCTCGGTGAAGGCGAAGCGGAGTATCAGGGAAAGACCGTGCCCGGTGCGGAAGCCATGAAGGCCGCCGGGATCCCCACGGTGCAGCTCGCCGCGAAAGAAGGCCTCGCCCTCATCAACGGCACGCAGATCATGACCGCCATTGCCTGCAATGCGGTGTACGACGCCCTGCAGCTCGCAAAGACGGCGGACATCGCCGCGGCCATGACCTGCGAAGCCCAGCTCGGCATCAAAAAAGCCTTCGATCCGAAGCTCCATGCCCTGCGCGGACAAACCGGGCAGATGAAGACCGCTGCCAATCTCCTGCGGCTTCTGGAAGGGAGCGGCCTGGCCGCGGACCTGCAGCCGGACAAGGTGCAGGACGCCTATACGGTCCGCTGCACGCCGCAGATCCACGGAGCAAGCCGCGACGCCATTGCCTATGTCTGGGATGCGGTGAGCCGCGAGATCAATGCCGTGACCGACAACCCGATCATTTTTCCGGATGAGGGTGAAGCCATTTCCGGCGGCAACTTCCACGGCCAGCCGATCGCGCTCGCCATGGATTTCCTCGGGATCGCACTCGCGGAATACGCAGACGTTTCGGAACGCCGCATTGAACGCCTGGTCAACCCGAACCTCTCGGGTCTCCCCGCTTTCCTCACGAAAAACGGTGGCCTGAATTCGGGCTTCATGATCGTCCAGTACGCAGCGGCTTCAATGACCTCGGAAAACAAGGTCTACGCACACCCGGCCTCGGTGGATTCGATTCCCTCTTCCGCCGGACAGGAGGATCACGTCAGCATGGGGACGACCGCAGCCCGGAAAGCCCTGATGATCCTCGACAATTCGCGCAAGGTGGTCTCGCTCGAACTCTTTGCGGCAGCACAGGCACTGTGGCTGCGCGGCGAAGAGAAACTCGCGCCGGCGACCCGCGCGGTATATGACCGCATCCGCACCAAGGTCCCGCCGGTCGAAAAGGATGTCGTGATGCATCCGCTCATGAACGCCGCGGAAGAGATGGTAAGAGACGGAAGCATCCTGCAGGCTGCCGAAAGCGTGTGCGGAGAACTGGAATGATGCGCAGCCATCCTGCTGCAAAGGAACTGATCCATGCCGGAACTGCTGAAAGAACTGCTGATCGTCTGTCCGCTCGTTTTTCTCGCGGGCTTCGTTGATTCCGTTGCCGGAGGCGGCGGGCTCATCGCGATCCCTGCCTATCTGCTGGCCGGCCTGCCGGCCCAGCTTGCCGCGGGGACCAATAAGCTCACGGCAGGCTGCGGCTCCGTCATCTCCGGCGTCAAGTACGTCCGCAGCGGGAAATTCCAGCTTCGGCCAGTCCTCTTCGGCGTCGTCGGCGCGATCGCAGGATCGGCAGCCGGCGCGTCCCTCGCCGCGAAGATGCCGGAAGCCGTCTTCAAGACGATCCTGCTGGCAGCGCTTCCGGCCGTCGCCGTTTTTCTTGCGGTAAAGCGGGATTTCGGCGCGGAGAATGCCGTTCCGCCTGAGCAGCAGGCGGCCGTTTCGCAGCGAAAGCGGGATATCGTCTCGCTCCTCATCGGGCTTGCGCTCGGCTGCTATGACGGGCTGGTCGGACCGGGTACCGGGACCTTCATGATCATGGCTTTTACGGCATTCCTATCCATGGATCTGGTCACGGCCGCAGGCAGTTCCCGGATCACGAACCTGACCGCCAATCTTTCGGCTGCCGCCGTCTGGGCGCTGAACGGTCATGTTGCCTGGCGGCTCGTGCTGCCGGCTGCAGCCTGCAGCCTTGCCGGGAATTATCTCGGTGCACACTACGCGATCCGCGGCGGGTCAAAACGCGTCCGCGGAATGATCTTCGTCGTGCTTGGCCTGCTCTTTGCCAAGATGCTGTACGATCTTCTTGCGTAATGAAACAGGCCGGTCGGCTGACAGACCGACCGCTCACGGTGACATAAGCAAAAGGGAAGCCGCCCCGGCCGGGGCGGCTTCCCTTTTTGCATGTTTAGACGCTGCTTACGCCTTAAGCTGCGGCAGGATATCTTCGTAGAACTTCAGGCTCTCCGGGTTCGACAGGGCATCCCGGTTCCCGACCGGTCTTCCGTTCAGGATCGCGGTGACCGAGCTTTCGACTTTCTTGCCGTTCAGCGTCGTCGGGATCTCCGGTGTCTCCAGGATCACCGCCGGTACGTGGCGCGGCGAAGCCTTGGTGCGGAGCGTCGTCTTGATCTTCCTGACCAGGGCGTCGTCCAGTTTGCAGCCCGGCTGGCACTTCACGAAGAGAACGATCCGCTGGTCGCCGGCGATGTTCTGGCCGACCGCAAGCGAATCCTCCACCTCGGGCAGCGAATTCACCTGATTGTAGATCTCCGCGGTGCCGATGCGCACGCCCGAAGGCTTCAGGATGGAGTCGCTCCGGCCGCAGAAGGTGAGGCCGCCGGTATTTCCGTGCAGGATCACGTAGTCGCCGTGGCGCCAGACGCCCGGGTAGACCGTGAAGTAGGCATTGAAATATCTCTGTCCGTCGGGATCGTCCCAGAAGCAGATCGGCATGGAGGGGATGGGTTTTTCGCAGACGAGTTCGCCCTCCCTGTCGCGGATCGGGTGCCCGTCGTCATCGTAGCATTCGACCTTCTCCCCAAGGCCGAGGGCGGACAGTTCGCCGGCCACCACCGGGATCATCATGTTGCCGATGCCGAAGCAGCCGTTGATGTCGGTGCCGCCGGCGATCGAATTGAAGTGGTAATCCTTCTTGATCTCACGGTAGACGAACTCCCAGCCGGCATCCGAAAGCGCCGAGCCTGTCTGGGAAATGGCGCGCAGGGCGGAAAGATCCGCATGCTCCTTCGGACTGAAGCCGTGGGCGATCAGCATGTGGATGTAGCTGGCGGAGAGGCCGAAATCGGTGACCTTCTCTTCTTCCAGGACCTTCCAGATCGCGGCGTCGTCCGGGTAGGACGGATTGCCGTCGTACAGGACCAGTTCGGCGCCGGCGCCGAGAGCTGCCGCCATCCAGTTCCACATCATCCAGCTGCAGGTCGTGATGTAGAGGAGCTTGCTTCCCTCCTGAATGTTGCAGTGCAGGATCAGTTCCTTCAGCTGGTTCATCAGGATGCCCGCGTGCGACTGGACCATGCATTTCGGCTTTCCGGTCGTTCCGGAAGAAAACATGACGACCAGCGGATGGGAGGCTTCGACCTGCTCAAAGGCAAAATCCGCAGGCGCCGGGACAAGGTAGTCTTCATAGCGGACCGTATCCGGGATGTCGCTGAAATCGTCCTCTCCGGCATAGTGCACCACGACGACGCGCTCAAGCGAGGGGATGTTTTTCGCGATCTCTCGCACATTGTCATGCGTGGAGAAGGTCTTCCCCTTGTAGCGGTAGCCGTCTGCGGTGACGAGGATCTTCGGCTTTACCTGGCCGACGCGGTCGGTCGCAGCAATCGCCCCGATATCGGTCGCGCAGGAGCACCAGACGGCCCCGACGGAAGCTGCCGCAAGCATCGCAATGATCGTCTCCGGAAGGTTCGGCATGTAGCCCGCAACAGCGTCGCCTGGCCTCACGCCTTCCTTCCTGAACGCGGCCGCCATGTCCTTTACCTGCCGCAGCAGTTCGCGGCGGGTCATTTCACGGCGCTCGAAGTCCTCCCCGCGGAAGGTGACTGCCGTGCCTTCGCGGTCACAGTAACGGAGGATGTTCTCCGCGTAATTCAGTTTCGCGCCCACGAACCATTTTGCGCCGGGGAAGCGGTTCAGATCGTCGACGACCGCGTCGTACGGTCTTGCGCAGACGATGTCAAAGTAGTGCCAGAGTTCATCCCAGAAGGCCGGGATCTCCGTGACCGACCACTGATACAGTTCCTTATATTCATGGAAATCCGTACCGCGGCGTGCGTTCACGAAACGCATGAAATCCGCCATCCGGCAGCCGTTTTTCACTTCATCCGAAGGTGTCCAAAGAACTTTCTGCATGATTATCCTACCCTTATTTGATTCCCCGGCGTACCATTTCCTTCACGCAGAAGGTGGCGACGTCGTTGGCAAACTTGCCGGGGCCGAAGCCGGCATCGAAGCCCAGTTCCTTGGCCAGCTCGTGCGTGATGCGGGCGCCTCCGCAGCAGATCACGTGGTTCTCGCGCATGCCCTCGGCTTCCGCCAGTTCGATGAGTTCGGTCAGGTTCTGAATGTGGATGTTCTTCTGCGTGACCGTCTGGCTGACCAATAGGATGTCCGCGTTTATCTCGCGCGCCTTGGCCAGAAATTCCTCGTTCGGGACCTGGCTGCCCATGTTCAGCGCTTCGATCATCTCATAGCGTTCTAGGCCGTAGTGTCCCGCAAAGCCCTTGCGGTTCATGATCGCGTCAATGCCGACGGTGTGCGCATCCGTGCCGGTCGACGCGCCGATCACGACGATCTTCCGTCCGATGTGCTCGCGGATGTACTCGTCGACCTCGTCCATCTCCATGGCCTTGTCTTCGATCGCGTGGATCTTGATCTTCGTGTAGTCGACGCTGTGCGTGCAGGATCCGTAGACCACGTAGAAGGTAAATTCCTTATCGAGGGCGCGGGCGTAGGCTACGTTCGGCTCGGACAGCCCCATCTGGCGGCTGATGAGGCGCGCTGCCTCCATGCCGCGGTCGTCGTTCGGGACGGGAAGGGTGAAGGAGAGCTGCACCTTGCCGTCGTTCATCGTGTCGCCGTAAGGCTTTAACATCGTCAGGTCGAGCGTCTTGTCAAAGTCCTTTGCAGACATGTCGTAAAGCCCGGAGCTCATGCTTTCTCCTCCTTCCGCATTTCCTCAATGAAGGGGTTGAAATAGCCGTCGGCCTTGCGGACGACGCCCTCCAGACCCTTGCCGCCGTCGAGCGGCCGTTTGATGTCGGCAAAGACCCCCTTCTCCAGGGTGGCAAAGAGGCCCATCTGCTCGATCTCGCCGAGGAGGTCCGCCGCCTTCTGCAGCACCTCCGCCGCACGGCTGCGGATGATCCCGCCTTCCTTAAATTCGATCTCGCTGCCGAAATCCGCCATGGTCCGGAAAATGTACTGCGCGTTCTCGATGGCGAGAGCGCGGTCGCTCATGAACGGGGTGTGGATGGCCTCGGTCATCATGCCGAGAAGGTGGATCTTCTGGCCGGTCAGGATCGTGACCATGTTGAAGAGAGCGTCCTGCACATGGCCGCGGAAGATATTTCCCGTCATGAACTTAGTCGGAGGCATATATTTCAGCGGCGCATTGGGAAATATTTCCCGAGCCATCTGCGCCTGCGCGAGTTCGTACAAAAACGCATTCGGCAGGTCGGGATCCATTTCAAAGGCGTGGCCGAGGCCCATCTGCTCCTCCGGAAGGCCGGCGCATTTCGCAAAGGCTTCGTTCAGGAACTGGCTGGCCAGTACCGTATGCGCCTCTTCGTAGGCATCGGCGGTCGTCAGGTAGTTGTCTTCGCCGGTATTGATGATGACTCCTGCGAAGCTGTTGATGACGCGGGAGAAATACTGGTCGATGATCGTCCGCTGCATGTTGATGTCGCGGAAGAGGATGCCGTAGAGTGCGTCGTTCAGCATCACGTCAAGGCGCTCCAGGGCGCCCATGGCGGCGATCTCCGGCATGCACAGGCCCGAGCAGTAGTTGCAGAGGCGGATGTAACGGTGCTGTTCCTCACCGACCTCGTCCAGCGCCGCGCGCATCAGGCGGAAATTCTCCTGCGTCGCGTAGGTGCCGCCGAAGCCTTCGGTCGTCGCACCGAAAGGCACGAAATCCAGCAGGCTCTGGCCGGTCGTACGGATGACGGCGATGATGTCTGCGCCCTGCTTTGCCGCAGCTTTTGCCTGCGTGATGTCTTCGTAAATGTTGCCCGTCGCGACGATCAGGTAGATGTACGGTCCCTGCTTCTCGCCGAATTCGGCAAGGTATGCCTGCCGTCTGGCGACATTCCCGCGGATCCGCCCGAGCGTTTCCTCCACGACCGGTGCGAGCGCCGCGCGGATCTCCTCTTCGCTCCTGACCGGCATGGCCGCAAGGTCGATCTCCCCGCGGTCGATGCCCTCAGCGATCTCCTGCGGGGAAAGGCCTAGTTCCGCCATGGCGTTTCCGATGCGGAGCGCCGCGCCGTCGCTCAGGATATCCTTCGCTGAAAGATGGTCGACCGCAGCGTTCGGCAGCGGCACGCCCACGTCGTTCACGCCGTCAATGCCGAGCAGGCGGCAGACAGTCCGTTCCACGGCGACCGTGGTATGCCGGTCGATAAAGCGCTGCGTATCCTCCGCGACCTTCATCGCGGAAGCCCGGGCACGCCCGACCAGCGCTTCGTCAAGTCCCAGTTTACTCTTCATCGGCGCTTCCTTTCTTTTTGCAGCTGCAGCGCTTGGTGCGGGCAAGGTCCTTCGGTTCAAGGCTCAGTGCCTGGCCCCGTTCCAGTCCGGCCACGCCGACAAGTTTTCCTTCCTTCTCGCCGCGGCAGTATTCGCACTGACAGGTCTCCTTATAGTTTTCCGGTTCGGTATAGGTCGTGATGACGCCTTCGAAATTGCGCAGGATGACCTTACGCGGCGTCTGGGAAATGACATAGTCCGGCATGACAGGGATCTTGCCGCCTCCGCCGGGCGCGTCGACCACGAAGGTCGGTACGCAGAAGCCGGAGGTGTGGCCGCGCAGGGCTTCGATGATCTCGATGCCCTTGCCCACGGGCGTGCGGAAATGTTCCAGCCCCATTGACAGGTCGCACTGATAAATGTAATACGGACGGACGCGCATTTTCACGAGCTCATGCACGAGTTTCTTCATGGTAAAGACGCAGTCGTTCACGCCGGCGAGCAGAACGCTCTGGTTGCCGAGCGGGATCCCGGCATCGGCCAGCATCGCGCAGGCGCGCTTCGACTCCTCGGTCACTTCCTTCGGGTGGTTGAAATGCGTGTTCAGCCAGAGCGGATGGTATTTCTTCAGCATCGCACAGAGTTCCGGCGTAACGCGCTGCGGCATGACCACCGGCGCGCGGCTGCCGATGCGGACGATCTCAACGTGTTCGATCGCACGGACGCGGGAAAGGACATATTCCAGCCGTTCGTCACTCATGACGAGCGGATCGCCGCCGGAGATCAGGACGTCGCGGACCTCTTCATGCGCCCGGATATATTCGATGCAGGCATCGATCCGGTCCACGGGAACGGCCTGATCGGTCTGGCCGGCAAAGCGGCGGCGCGTACAGTGGCGGCAGTACATGGAGCACTGATCCGTCACGAGCAGAAGCACGCGGTCGGGATAGCGGTGCGTCAGTCCCCTGACCGGCGAGTCGGTATCCTCATGCAGGGGATCGAGCAGGTCGGCCTTCGACTGATGCAGTTCCGCAGCCGTCGGGATGGCCTGGCGGCGGATCGGATCATTCGGATCGTTCAGATCGATCAGAGAAAGATAATACGGCGTGATCGCCATGCGCAGCACGCCCAGGCATTTCCTGATGCCCTCTTCCTCTTCGGGCGTGATCTCGATGTATTTCTTCAGGTCTTCGACCGTTTCGACGCGGTTTCTGATCTGCCAGTGCCAGTCGTTCCAGAGTTCTGCCGGTACGTCGGCAAACAATCCGTTACGGGTCTTCATGGTTTTTATTTTTCCCTTTCCTTCTCATGACGAGATGTGATGTCAGTAAATCTTCAGTAAACAGACCGGGCAGAGCATGTCCCCTGCCGAGCAGAGCATGTCCCCTGCCGGGCAGAGCATGTACCCTGCCGAGCAGAGCAGACCGAGCTTTCGAAGAACATATGCACGAAGTAAATCGTTCTGAGAAAGCTTGCGTCTGTCTGCGAGGCTCATCTTCTGTCTGCGAGGCTCATCCTTTATCTGTGAGGCAGAAGCCGTTATGTCTTACACGTACTTCTTATCAAACAGCTCCCTCAGCTTCTTATTCTCTCTCAGCACGTTCAGCGTGATCTCGGCATGATCCTTCGCGTATCCGTTGCCGATGATCATCGTGATGTCCTTGCCCACACCCTCGGCGCCCAGCGCTGCGCGGGTAAAGCTTGTCGCCATGGAGAAGAAATAGACGATGCCGCCTTCGCGGACCGGCAGGATGGCGCTCATTTCGCAGGCTTCCACGTTCACGCAGCAAATGGAAATATCGTATTCCTTACCGTCATTGGCCGCGAGCGCCTCATTCAGGACGGCAACCGGCTCGGTCGCGGAGGCCACGATGACCTTGTTGTAGACACCGAGTTCCATGAGGGCAGGGACCTGTTTCGGATTGCGGACCACGCCGACGACGTTCCCCTTCGGGCCGACCTTTTTCATGGCTTCGTAGCCGCAGAGGACGCCGGATTTGCCGTTCGCGCCGAGGATCAGCACGCTGTCGCCTTCTTTCGGGAGGCGTCTCGCCTGGGCAGGCGCGCCGGCAACATCGAGCGCAGCGAGGGCAAGGGCTTCGGACATGTCGTCCGGGAGTTTCGCGTACAGACCGCTTTCGAAGAGTACGGCCTGGCCGACGATGTCCACGCGGTCGATCTCCTTGTGGATGGCCAGGATCCTGTCGATCTTCAGTGGGGTCAGGGACAGGGAGACAAGCGATGCGATGCGGTCGCCGACCCTGAGGTCGCGGTCTTTCAGGTCATCGCCGATGTAGGCGACTCTGCCGATGAACATGCCGCCCGAACCGGTCACGGGATTCTGCTGCTTGCCGCGCTCGCCCACGATCGAGAGGATCATCTCCCCGATCTTCTTCTCGTCGCCGCCGCAGGCCTCTTCGATCTGCGTAAACGACGCTGAGTCGATGTTGAGCGAGGTCACGTCGCAGATGATCTCGTTGCTGTAATGCTTCGACATGTCGTTGTCGATTTTCCACGCCGCCTGCGTGAGCACGCCCTTCGGCTCGATCACGCGGTGCGCCCCGTACTTATCACCCTTTAACTGTTCCATTCTTTATCTCCTTCAAAACAAATCTACTTTTCTTATCCTGCGAGTGCGGTGGCGCGCCGTCCGGCGTGAGCCGCCGGCGCTGCACGGCCGTGGTTTTTTCCGGCTGTCCCCGCCGAGCAGAGCAGACAAAGCTTTCGAAGAACATATGAACGAAGTGAATCGTTCTGAGAAAGCTTTCGTCTGTCTGCGAGGCATAGTGCCCGGCTGCGAGGTGAATCTATTTCAGTCCCAATATCCGTCTCGCTTCCGCCGGTGAGGCGATCTCACGGCCGAGCTCGCGCGAAAGCCGCACGACCTTGTCTACCAGTTCTCCGTTGCTTTTTGCGGGCACGCCGCGGGAGAGGTACAGATTGTCCTCAAAACCCACGCGGACGTTCCCGCCCATCACGATCCCGGCCGCCGCCATCGTAAAGGCATGCCGCCCGATCCCGGTCACGGTCCAGGTGCTCCCCGCGGGGATCTGCCGCACCATCCAGTCCAGATTTCCGACCGTCGCCGGCGTGCAGCCGGGCACGCCCAGCACGAAATTGAACTGCATCGGCGCGCCGGGCACCTCACCTTTCCTCGCCATGTTCAGGATGGTATCCAGATGCCCCATTTCGAAGCACTCGTACTCCGGCTTGATGTGATTTTCCATCATCCGCCGGCCGAAGATCCGCATCATCGGCATGGTATTGTCGAAGATCTCATCGCCGAAGTTGCAGGTACCGCAGTCAAGCGTCGCCATCTCCGGGAAGAGTTCGGTCGGCTGCAGGCGCTCTTCGGCGCTCATACCGACGGCCCCGCCCGTAGACGGGATGAGGATCACGTCCGGGATGACAGCCTTGACCGCATCGATGCATTCGCGGAAGCGTTCACGGTCCTGCGTGGGCGTGCCGTCATCCCTGCGGACGTGCAGGTGCACGATGGCTGCGCCGGCGTCATAGGCACTCTTTGCCTCGCGGACGATCTCTTCGACCGTATAAGGGACGGCGGGATTCTGCGCCTTGGTCACTTCCGCGCCGCAGATGGCCGCCGTAATGATCAGTTTTTCCATGATATTCTCCTGTCAGTGAGGAATTCTCTGCTTGTCCTTCGGCACCACGCAGGTCCCGCTCGCGCGGCAGACCACGATCGGTTCCGCGAGCACGTCGCAGGCAGATTCATTGATGTCCGGGCGCGGCACGATCACCTTGCGCGCCTCGAATTTCATTTTGCGGGAGGTATTGCCGATCTTTACGATCTCACCTTCCGCTTCGATGTAGTCGCCGGCAAAGACCGGTGCCAGGAATTCCACGCTGTCGTAGGCGCAGAACAGGCCTTCGTCGCCGTCACTCCTGATCAGCAGTTCGGTCGCCACGTCGCCGAACAGATGCAGCATGTGCGCACCGTCCACGAGGTTCCCGCCGTAATGTGCGTCTTCCGCTCCCATGCGGACCCGGATCAAAGATTTCATGTTTTCCCTCCAAAAATTAAGCGCTATCGAGATCTTTTCTCAATAGCGCTTCATGCACGGCATGACAGCAGCCGGCGCTGGGCTCGGACTGCCAGGAAAGCGGGCAGGCACTCCGTTTCCCTTCGGCGAAGCGACCCTTCATCTTTCTCCGGAACTGCCTGTTCCCGCAGGAAAAAGACTACCCTTCGCTTCGCGCCTCTATTTGATGTTATTTTCACGTAAAAAAGAACCGTCACGCGTTTTTCTGTTCATAGAATAATAAAAATGCTGCAAAATTGCAAGCGTTTTTCGAAAGAACGCGTGGTTTTTACGCATCTTTTCCCCGTGCGCACACGCAGCCGGCGGCGCCGAGAAGAACAAAGAGGATATTTGGCCAGAAACGGTGCGCGACCGTGTACACAAGGCTGAAAATGCCCTTTCCCAGCACGCCGTATCTCGGTCCCGCAAGCGGCGTTCCCGTGGCCGAAAGAACCGTAAGCAGCGCTGCCGCCGCAAAGAGCCCCGTAATCAGGACCGTTCCGACCATGATCCTCCGGTTTTGCCGGAAAAGGCGTTCTTCCGGCGGAACATAGAGAAGAACGACGCCGGCCGTGCTCCAGCCAAGAAGAAAAACGGCGGGGCAAAGCAGGACCGTTTTCCAGAAGCAGTATACCAGGATCCGCTTAAAATCATCGGCAGCAGGAATCCACTCCATGCTTGCAGACGCTAGGATCAGGATCAGGACTATCAGGATCAGCGCACCGATCCACAGTGTCCAGGCATGCCGCTTTTGCTCATCTTTCCCGTCTCCGTAAAGAATGGCCTCACTGTCGACCTCCAGTGCTTTGGCGAGCGCCTCGATCATCGCCAGGTCCGGCGACGATTTTCCTGTCTCATAATTGGAAATGGTCTGCCTCGTGGTAAATACCTTTTCCGCCAGTTCCTCCTGGCTGATCTGTTTCTCCTGACGGATGTTTCTGAGATGTTGACCTATCGTGTTCATGTTTTCTGCCTCCCTTCGACGGCAGAATAGTCCGAAAAGCTGCCGACAGCAAGCAAAGCAGGGCTTTGCCCGCGCAAATGCTGTGATATGTCCCCCTCAGCAGTTGCCCGGGTAAACATAGTCCAGTTTTTCGCGGGCGATCTCAGACAGGCGGTAAATCTTCCGGACCTCTGTCGCCTTCCGGTCGGTCATGTGAAAGCGCGGGAAAAAGCGGGAAATGTGCAGCGGAACGCGTTCCCCGTCCGGTTCCCTCAGCGTACTTATCCACGCGGAAAGCTCGCGCATCTCGTCCTCGCTGTCATTTTCTCCGGGGACGATCAGGGTCGTCAGTTCCACGTGCGCGGTCCTGACGGCTTCCTCGATAAAAGCCATGGTCATCGCGCGGTCCCCGCCCAGGACCTCGCGGTAATAGCGGTCGGTAAAGCCCTTCAGGTCGATGTTCATCGCATCGACATACGGGGCGATCTCGCGGAGAACGGAAAGTTCGGCGGTCCCGTTCGTGACCAGGACGTTCTTCAGGCCGTATTCCCGGGCAAGACGCGCCGTATCCCGCACGAATTCGTATCCGACTAACGGCTCGTTGTAGGTAAAAGCGAGGCCTATATTGCCGCGGCTCTTTGTCCGCAGAGCGATCTCCACCAGTTCTTCCGGGCTGAAGGTCTCCGCGGTTTCGGCATATCTCTTTGCCTCCTTCGACCAGGAAATGTCGTAGTTCTGGCAGAAAGGGCAGCGCAGATTGCAGCCGAAACTCCCCGCGGAGAGGATCAGGCTCCCCGGGCAAAAGCGCGCGAGCGGCTTCTTTTCGACCGGATCCAGGGCGAGGCCAGTGATCCGCCCGTAGTTATAAGCCACCACCCGTCCGTTCCGGGCGGTCCTTGCGCCGCAGAAGCCAAGCTGCCCTTCCTCTAATCTGCAGTGTCTGAAACAGACTTCACATACCGCCATCGGATCCCCTTCCTGCCCTAAGCGTCTCAGTAATGCCGCACGACCTCAAAACGTTCCAGGCTGCAGTCTTCATCTTCCCGGATGCCGGCCTTCTTCTTCGCGATCCGGATCTGTTCTTCCACGGTATCCACGCCGTCAAGGTCCGGAAGGAGAAGCCCCCGCTTCCGGCCGCGCGAAACGATCACGCCGTAGCGCTTTGCGTCCAGCTTATCCGGCGAATCGACCGGTTCGGCGTCGCCCAGGACGTCCACGCTGATCTCCAGGTATTTCAGTTCATCCGGGGTGATCGGGGAAAATCGTGGGTCGCGCGACGAAGCGCTGACCGCGTTCTGAATGATCTCCTGACCGAGGCAGTCCTCCGCCGCGGAAATCGTCCCAATGCAGCCGCGCAGCTGCCCGTTCTTGTGGATGGAAACGAAGGCGCCCGCGCGCCGCGCGCGCAGTTCCGCCGGCAGATCCGCAGGCAGGGGAAGGACGCGCCGGTCCTTCACCCAGCTTTCCACGGAAGCCCGCGCAAGCTTCACGAAAGCGTCGCTTTTCTCTGCCTTCTCCCGCAGTTCCTTTTCGACCCGCGTCTCATACGCCTGCAGGAAATGCCGCCCCTCATCCTGCCCTTCCGGATAGAAACTGCAGATACCGTAGCCGACGCCGGTCACGTCCTGGTGCGAAAATGCCTCCGCCTTCACGCGGACGCCGTCGAAGGCACCCGCCATGATCACGAAGGAGCGATGGCCGCACTCCGCAGCCTTGTCACAGAAGGTCTCGTCAAAATCAAACAGTTCTCCGAAGGCAGCCCGGCTGCAGACGTCCATGATCCGTTGGTCATACGCCGGTCCCTCCGGTGCAAAGCCGTAAGGTCCGTAAGGCTGCAGCTTGTGGGACAGGTCGCCGCTCGCAACGAACACGGCGCGCCTGCCGGTATCCTCCGCGGCGCGGGCGATCAGCTGTCCCAGCCGGTAGTGGTCGCTCAGGGGAAGCCCCGAAAGGCCGATCCGGACGATCCTTCCCCCGAGGTATTTCCGGCGGATGAACCACAGCGGGACCATGGTCCCGTGATCCAGCTCCGCATCCCTTTCCCCGAGCGTCCCGGCCGGAAAGCCCGCCGCATCGGCAAGCACACAGATGCGGTCCCGGAGCAGAGTATCGTAATCCTCCTCAAAACGGACTCTTCCCGCACCGAAGCGCCGGAAGGATCCCTTTGCCCCCTTTCCGGGAGAAATGTGAAAATAATCCCCATACATCACGCTGTGCGGGCTGGTGATGATGATCGTCTCGGGTGTGAGCGCCGCAATCTCCTCCGCAGCGCGTTCGTAAGCGTTTATCGTTTCGCGGATCGTCTCCTCTTCGCCCTTTCCGATCTCAGGGATGATCAGGGGCGGATGAGGGACCATGAATCCGGCCAAAATCATTTTCACTGCCTCCTTTCCGTTCTGCGGAATATCAAACCGCTCAACAGACCGTCTCTGCCGGACTGCGGTTTTCAGCGGACCTTCTCTGCCTCTTGCAGGATCTCTTCCGGAAGGCCGAGCAGCCGGCTGATTCGGACCGCGTCCCGCGGACATTTCGTCCCCGGCTCGACCTCCATCAGCCCGTAATCCATGGCCTGTTCGATAAGCCGGAGCCGGTCCGTTCCCGTGCCGGAGACCGCACCTTCCGGCAGTTCCTCCAGTTTTTTCAGCCCCTTTACCTGATAGTGCCGCACCGCGAGCGCCGCCGTATTGTCGTAATGCGTCGTCAGCAGGGTCACAGCGCTTTGTTTCGACAGGAAAGAGACTGCTGCCCGGGCGATCGCTTCGCCCTCCTCGGTATTGGTCCCGCGGGCAAATTCATCCATCGCAATGAAGGAAAGGCCGTCTCCCAGCCTCGATACCGCCTCATTGAAGCGCAGGATCTCGCCGCCGAAACTGGACAAGCCGCGCTCCGCACTCGAGAAGTCGCGGTTGATGAGTTCGATGTTTTCAAACAGCGGCACCGCAGCCTTGCGGCAGAACACGTAGCAGCCGCTGAGAGCGAGAAGCGTGTTCAGGACGACCGTCTTCAGGGCAATGCTCTTGCCGCCCATGTTGGCGCCGGTGATCACGGTCACGCCGCGGGAAAGCTCCGCGCTGATGGGGACAAAGGCTCTGCCGCGCGCTTTCAGCGCTTCTGCGACCTGCGGATGCACCGCATCCTCCAGGACCAGGCTCTCTCCGCCGATGACCGGCCTGCTGCAGCCAAATCGCCGTGCAAGCAGTACCTTGGCGATCGCGGCATCCAGGCGGCCGACGGCTTCGGCATCGGCTTCCAGCGCCGCGAGGTGCGGTCTCAGCGCCTCGCTCATGTCCCGGTAGATCTCACTTAGGGCATCTTCTTCCTTCCGTACCGCTTCCTGCCTTGCTTCCAGCAGTGCCGGGCGGCCGGCTTCCGCCTCCGCGCGCAGACGCAGCTCGATCACCCTCTTTTCGCTGCGCGCCTCCTGCAGCGCAGGCGTGCGGGCGTCCTCAACATAAAAACTGACGCGGCTGCTGTTCTCCGGATGCAGGATGCGGATCGCAGGATCCGGTGAAATGAATCCCGCGCCGTGCAGCCGCTCATGTCCCGGCAGCACCTCCGCCCTGCGGATGCAGTCCCGAAGGCGCAGGCAGAAAGCCGTCAGTTCATACAGTTCTGCTTCGGTAAGGCTCCGCTCCCGGCAGGCGGCCAGCGTTCCGCGGACCTCCTTAAGACCCGAGAGCGCCTGCTGCAGGAGAAAGACCGCAGCCTCATCATCCGCCAGTGCCTCCAGCAGGACGGCCACGTTGTCGAACTCCTGCTCCAGCGCTTCCCGCCTGTCCGGACCGTAAAAGCCCTCTTCCTTCAGCCTTGCGGCGCCGTAGGGAGAAGCCGGCTGCAGCCAGCTACGCACCGTATTGTATCCAAGCTCTTCTTTCTGTTCAAATGTCAGCCGGATCATGGCTTTCCTCCCCCGTCATCACATTCAGAACCGGTACGCCGACCGCTTCCTGCATCCTCTCCCGGAATTCGTCCTCCGGGAAATGCCAGCCGCCGGCGGATACCGGGTTGACCGTAACTGCCGCCAGGCGTACCGCGTTTCTTACGGCAAACTTTACGCCGCGCCGCGAGAGTCCCTCGAAGGTCTCCCGCTGCAGCATCAAACAGCCCGCATCGCGCGCAAGCAGCGTCAGACCTTCCTTCCGCACGGAGCTTCTCAGCAGGCCGGCTGCCTGCGATTCAGTGAGCGCGCCGCTGATCAGAAGCGTCTCCTCTCCCATACCGCGCTGAAGCGCGTTCAGATCTTCCGCCGGTCTGCCGTTCTTATCTTCGCCGAACAGGATAAAATGGCCCTTTTCCTCTCCCGGAGTTTCTTCCTGCGGCAAACAGAGGATCCTTGCGGCATAGGCCGTTTCCGTGACCGTCCGCTCCATGCTGCGGTCAAGCGACGCTCCGGTCGACAAAATGACGGCGCCGTCTTTTGCCGCGGCTGCCGGGCTCCTGCGGGAGAGCGCTCCATCGATCAGCAGCCGGCCAGCACCGAAGTTCCGGAGCATTTCCTTCAGCGGCTCCAGATGCCCTACGATCGCCGGACCTGCGAGCTGCACGAAACCGTCACTTCTCGCCCGGAAGATCATGACCTCACCGAGGCTCGTGTACAGTCCGGTCCCCGCCAGGATCTCGCGGGAGACGTCTGAAAGCGGCAGAAGTTCCTTCGCTGTCGCCGCCAGCATGCCTTCGTACATGTAGATCGGCGGCTTATCCGTTCCGGTCACGAGGTCGCGGCTCTCGCCGTCCCGCCCGATGCTGGTCAGAGCAGCTACTGCGCCGCCCTCTTCGGACAGTTCCCGGATCAGACGGCAAAGAGCCGTCGTCTTGCCGGCATTCTTGCACATGCCCAGCATGACCACGGTCTTCGCGTCCCCGATCAGTCCTCTCAGTCTCGCGTTCTTCATGACGTTCTCAGCATAGCATTTTTTACCGTCTCCGTCCACCCCCGCAGGCCGAAAAAGAACACCCCCGCCCTGCCGAAAAACCGTCCGTAAAACGCCGCGGATGTTTGACAATGCGCGCCATAAGCCATATAATAAATGGTTGATAATCAATGCAAAAACAGGAGGCGCCATGAGAGGTCTGATCCATATCTACTGCGGCGACGGCAAAGGAAAAACAACAGCTGCTGCCGGCCTTGCCGTACGCGCTGCCGGTGCCGGCCAGAAGGTTCTCTTCGTGCAGTTCTTCAAGGACGGTACGAGTTCGGAAATCGAATCGCTCCGCCGCCTCGGCATCGAAGTACGGGTGATCACGGAGAACCTCGGCTTCATCTGGAACATGGATGACGAAGAACTTGCCCGCGCAAAAAAGGCTTACACGGACCTCCTGCTGAACGCGGAAAAGGAAGCCGCCGACGGTTACGGCCTCCTGGTCCTGGACGAGATCATTTCCGCAGTGAACTGCGGCATCGTCCCGGAGCGCGAACTCCTCGACTACATCATCTGCCGCCCGGAAGGCCTTGAGATCGTCCTTACCGGCCGCGATCCCTCCCCTGCCCTCTCCGACACCGCCGACTACATCACGGAAATGCGGAAGATCCGCCATCCCTATGACGAAGGCGTCATGGGCCGGAAGGGAATCGAATTCTGAATTCCACAGACATTACAAATGAACACGCATCAAGGAGGTACTCCCATGGATAAATCTCTCAAGAAAGCCTTTTCCGCTGCCGTACTCGGCGGCCTGTTTCTGGTCCTGATCCTGCTCCTGAAGACCGTGGACGTCAAAGCCATCGGGCCAAACGGCTCATCCGTCGGCCTGGCAACCGTAAACGGCGCCTTTTTCAAGCTGACCGGCCAGATCGACGTATTTTACAGGCTGTCCGAGATAGCCGGCTATGCCGCGCTGCTTACCGCTCCGTTCTTTGCTTTTCTGGGCCTCCTGCAGCTGATCAAGGGCAAAAAGCTCTCCGCAGTCGATAAGGACCTTTATCTTCTCGGCGCTTTATACGTTGCCGCGCTGGCGGTCTACCTTCTCTTCGAGAATGTCGTGATCAATTACCGCCCGGTCCTCGAAGACGGACAGCTCGCGGCCTCCTTCCCTTCCTCGCACACGGTACTGGCGATCACTTTCCTCGGCGCAGCCGCGCTGCAGTTCAAGAAGCGCCTGAGAGATCCGAAGGTCCGTACGGCCGCCACGCTCATCTGCCAGACCCTGGTCCTTCTGATCGTCCTGCTCCGCCTCTTCTGCGGCTGGCACTGGCTGACTGACGTGATCGGCGGTCTTCTCATCGGGACCGCACTCCTGCTTGCCTACAGTGCCCTCGAAGACCGTCTTCATCAGGCATGATCCGCCGGTCTGCCGGCTTTTCAACATGAATCCCTAAAGGAGAGATCATATGAGTCTTATCGTTTCTCATCTGCACAAAAAATACGGGAACAAAGTCGTCGTGGAGGACCTTTCCTTCTCAATGGACCGTCCCGGCGTCTATGCCCTGCTCGGCACCAACGGTGCAGGCAAGACCACTTCCATCCGCATGATGCTCGGCATGCTGGCCAAGGACGGCGGTGAAGTCCTCTGGAACGGAGCACCGCTCACCACTGACTCCTGCAACATCGGC
This sequence comes from uncultured Lachnospiraceae bacterium, assembly GCA_902761665.1. Taxonomy (GTDB): domain Bacteria; phylum Bacillota; class Clostridia; order Lachnospirales; family Lachnospiraceae; genus UBA6987. The sequence goes on from CACWLA010000014.1 coordinate 18,785, forward strand.
TACCTTGCCGAAGAACGCGGCCTGTACCCGAAATACGCCCTGATGGACCAGCTGATCTATTTTGCCGGTCTGCGCGGCGTCCCGAAGGAAGAAGCCAAAGTCCGCATCAAGTCCCTCGCGAAACGCCTTGAGGTCGAGGAATACCTATATCCGAACATGTTTGCGCCTTCGCAGACCATGCTCGGCCAGAAGAAAGGCGGCTTCGGCTCCGGCCGCGTGAAGAAGGAAAAGCCGAAGCTCGCGGAACAGCTTTCCAAGGGCAACCAGCAGAAGATCCAGTTCATGACCGCTCTCCTGTCCGATCCCGAACTGATCGTCCTGGACGAACCGCTTTCCGGCCTCGACCCGGTGAACACGGACCTCATCCGCGACGTCATCCGCGACGAGATCGCGAAGGGCAAATATCTGATCATGAGTTCGCACCAGATGGCGACCGTGGAGGAATTCTGCACGGACATCACCATTCTCGACCGCTCGCACGCCGTCCTGCAGGGGAACCTGAACGACATCAAGAAGAGCTACGGCCGCGTACACCTGCACTTAAAATGCGAAGCCGATGCCATGCCTTACATTGAAGCCGCCGGTGCCGCGGTCATTTCCGAGAAAGAAAACGAATACGAACTGAAAGTGAGCGGCGAGGAACAGGCCGGCGGTCTGCTGAAAACCCTGATCGACGCGGGCGTTCCCATCATCACCTACGACCTCCGCGAACCGTCGCTGCACGAGATCTTCGTCGAGAAGGTCGGAGAGGAGCATCCTCATGAAGTTTGAAACCTTTTCCGGAACCGGGAAGGTCTTTCGCTTCACGCTGGCCCAGCTGCTGAAATCCAAGGCCAATATCCGGGCCCTGGTCATCGTTCTGCTGATGGGCCTCTGCTCGACTCCCCTGCTGTCCCTGATCAGGGGCGGCGGATCCGGTAAAAGCGAACCTTCCGCGGTCTATGTCGACAATCAGTCCGGGCTCTCCCTGGACGGCCTGCAGGCTTATTTGAAAGATGCCGGTCTCGGAGATGTCACGGTCAGAGCCGGTCTTCCCGAAAAGCCAGAGAACGAAGCGGCACTGCGCCTTGCAAAAAGCGGATACGGCCTGACGGTCGAGATCACCGGCAGTACCGAAAAGAGCTACTGGGCTGCCGAACTGACTTCTGCCTATCTGCGCCGTGAGCTCCTGCTGAAAGCGGGCTTTACACCCGAACAGGCGGATCAGCTGACTGCGGCGGACAGCGGCATGATCTATGCATCCGAGCTTGACAAGGCCTCTGCCCCCGCCGAACCGGGGCCTGAAGGCACCGATCCCGAAGAGGCCGACGTGAGCAATGAAGGCGGCCTTTCCGGCGCCTATACGGTCCAGCTCGGCTTCTCGGTCCTCCTTATCATGATCTCCATGATCTCGGTCAACTTCGTCATCCGCTCCGTCGTGGAGGAAAAGACCTCCAAGCTGGTTGACCTCCTCCTCGTTTCCGTAAAGCCCGGCGCTCTCCTTCTGGGCAAGGTCCTGGCTTCCCTGATCTACTCGCTGCTGTATTTCACCTGCCTTCTGGGCGGCGCTCTCCTTTCCCGCACGATCTTCGGGCTCTTCATGGACATGTCCGGCGTCGACAACTACCTCGGCAGCATCCTGAAGCTGAACCTTGCACCTGACGTTTTGCTGGTCCTGATCGTCACCTCGGTGATCGGGCTCCTGGTCTTCGGCATTCTGAGCGGCCTCTCCGGCGCCGGATGCTCGAGCGTTGAGGAAAGCGGCGGCGCCATGAGCCTCTGCCTCTTCCTCATCATGGGCGGTTACATGGTCTCCATCATGACGATGGCCGTCCGCGTTCCCGAAGGCAGTCTCGCGAAAACGCTCAGCATCGTTCCGGTGCTGTCCATGTTCGCCGCGCCGACACTCTACATGTACGGTTCCGTGGGAATCGCCACGGTCGCGCTTGGCTGGCTCGCCCACCTCGCTTTAGTCGTTCTCCTGCTGCTGCTTGCCGCAAAGGTCTACTCCAGTCTCATCATTTATAAGGGCAAGCGCCTGAGCTTCGGCCGCATCCTGCGCCTTGCCATCGGAAAGGAGGCAGGCAAATGAAAGGTCTTTCCAAAGTTTTCTCCTTTACCTGCCGTCAGATCATGGGCGGGAAGAACTACAAAGGCTGGACCGTGGTCCTTGCCCTGCTATTCTTCCTCATCCCCGCCGTTCTGATGCCGCTTTCCGAACGGAACCGTCCGGATCCGGATGAAGCCGGCCATGAATCCGACGCTCCCCGCAGCGACGAAGACTATCTCGCCCGCGTGAAGGAGGTCTTCTACGCCGCCGAAACGGAAGACGGGTATTCATGGAATTCTCTGCAGTTGATCGACAGCATTCCCGTCACCCGCTGCAGCAGCGCGAAGGAAGCGCTCCGCGCCGCCGAACAATTCGGCAAAGGCGGCTACGCGCTCCTGATCCGTGAAGAAAAAGGACGCTACAGCGTTAACGCGCTCATGCCTGATGACGCGGAGACCGATGATCTCAATACGGCCATGGCCTGTGCGAATACCTTCGCGAACCTCTTCCCGCAGCTGCTCGGGGAGGAAATGCAGATCACGTCAGCCCAGAAAGCCGTGCTGAACGCGCCGATCGGGATCGTTTATCCCGAAGCGGAAGAAAGCGACGCCAACGCTGCGCTGCGCGAGATCGCGAACATTGCGCTGCCCTACCTCAACATCATGCTGATCTATTTCCTTGTGCTCTTCTACGGCAACACCGTCGCCAATCAGGTCATTCTGGAAAAGACCTCCAAGCTGATGGATACCTTCCTGATCTCCGTAAAGCCTAAAGCCATGGTCATGGGGAAGGTCCTCGCCGCCTGGTGCACCTCGCTGCTGCAGCTCGGCCTGTGGATCGCGGCGCTTGTCGGCGGCTGCAGCCTCGGCTCGTTCCTCGCCCGCAGCATCCATCCGAACAGCACCATGGGCATCCTCAGGTTCTTCGATTTCCTGGGCACCGTGATGCATTTCTACTCGCCGCTCCGGATCCTGATCGCCCTGCTGATCATCGCCGGCGGCTTCCTGCTCTACTGCTCGCTTGCCGGCCTTGCCGGGAGTTTCGTCTCGAAGCCTGAAGAACTGGCCTCCTCCATGCAGATCTTCCAACTGGTCCTGGTCGCCAGTTACCTGGTCGTTCTGCTGACTTCGCTCCGGAACATCTCTTCTGCTCCGCAGGGCATCGCCTGGTATGATTTCGTTCCGTTCACGGCCATGATGGTCACGCCGGTGCGGCTCCTCATGGGCGTCATTCCGGTCTGGGCCGGCGCTGCCTGCCTCGGCATCACCGTGATCCTGGCGGTCCTGGTCACCTATCTTGCCGGCAAGGTCTACAGCCTGATGAGCCTGTACAAGGGCAGCGTGCCGAAGCCCCGTGAAATGCTGAAGATCATTTTCGGCAAAGCCTAATCAGCGCTCCGATAGCCTCTACTGAAAGGAAAACACATGCAGACACAGGAAGTTAGCTTTACCGTAACGAAACAGGACTACCGTGCCGCAAATTACTACATTTACTTCATGAGCCGGACGATCTTTCTGTACGCCTCGCTCGGTGTGATCATCGCCTTCATGATCTACCGGACGGTCGTTCAGTACAGCGCGCTTGAGCTTTGGGCTCCGAGTGTCTACATTACCGGCGCTGCCGTTTTCTGGCTGTTGCTGCAGACCACGAAAGTGGAGATGTCCATACGGCGCTATTCCAGATCGTCCGCCAATATCCTGGGGAGAAAGAGCATTCTGCGCTACACCGATACCAGGATGACCATGAAGATCCCGGAGACCGCCTTCAGTTCTTCCGGCCTCTTTGCGGAGTATCCTGCCGCTTTTGAAACGCGGAGGGCATTTCTGATCTACACCTCGGGATCGGATCTTTTCCTGATCCCGCGACGTGCCTTCCCCAAGGAGAAGCTGGAAGTTTTCCGGAACATCCTCATCAGGGCAATGGGCGACCGCCTGGCGAGCCGTTACAATAAGAACGCACCGCACATCCCGATCGCCGCCGAGATCGAAGCCGAAAAGTTCAAACAGCAGCAGGCAGAGGAGGAAGCCGCGGCAAAGGCAGCCGAAAAGGCACACAGGCTTGCCGTACGCCAGGCAAAAAAAGAAGGCCGTGAACTGCCGGCCGAGGAAGCAAAGGCCGCAGAAGGCGCAGGCGCAGCTGCAGAAGCTGCTCCATCCAGTCCCAGTTACAAGCCAAAAAAGAATTCCATCGCGGACCGGGCCAATCTGGTCAGCAGCCGCGGAATGAATGCGGAGAAGAAACACGGATGAAAAAAGCTGTTCTGTTCGACATGTTCTTTACGCTGGCCGACCCGCGCACGCTGCTCGAGACCCTGGAATGCAGTCCGCTCAGCCTAAGCCCGAGGGAATGGGCGCAGTATTTCTGGACACCGGAGATCGGCCGCAGACGGGCTCTCGGCGAATTCGAAAGCGGTGCGGATCTGATTGACACCGTCTGTGCTCTCCTGCCCTTTCCGGTCACTGCAGCGCAGAAAGCAGCTGTTCTGGAAGGAAGGCTGACCCGGATGACCAAAGCGCTTACCGAGCTGCAGCCTGGCATCCTTGAGACCGTAGAGGCGCTGCACGCACTGGGGCTGAAGCTTGCCGTCGTCAGCAATGCCGACATCATCGACATTGAGGCCTGGGACCAGAGCCCGTTAGCCGGACTGTTCGACACCGTCATCTTCTCCTGCAGCGTCAGGATGGTCAAGCCTGAACCGGAGATCTACCGGAAGGCGTTGGCTGACCTGGGTGTCAGTCCTGCAGAGGCGGTCTTCGTCGGCGACGGCGGCGATCATGAGCTGGATGGGGCAAAGGCCGTCGGCCTGACCACGGTCTGGACTGAATATCTGCAGAAAAAGGATGCAGAGACCCGCGCCCTGATCGAGCCCTTCGCTGACCATCATATTGACGATATTCGGGAGCTGGTCACCCTTATCCCTTCGCTGTAAGTTTCAGATGCAGCAAAAAGCCGGCAGGTCTTCACCTGCCGGCTTTTATCATGTCTTCTGACACATTTACTCGCTCAGCTCGCCTCTCAGATTCTTCTCCACCAGTTTCTTGATCTGCGAAACGTCCAGTCCCTTGCTGAAGAGGTAGTACAGTTTGGTGAGCGCCGCTTCCGTTGTCATGTCTCCGCCGTTCGCCGCGCCGATATCCACGAGAGCCCGGCTGGTCGCGTAGGTCCCCAGCGAGACCTGGCCCTGCGCGCACTGCGACCGTGCCACGATGACGCTCCCGCTCTTATGCGCCTTCGCAATGATATGCAGCAGCGCCTTCTGCGAACTGGGAACGTTCCCCGTTCCGAAGGTCTCGAGCACGACGCCCTTCAGCTTATCGGTCATGACCTGCTCGAAAAACTCAAACTGGATCCCCGGAAACACCTTGATCACGCCGATGGGGACGTCGGCAAACGGCTGAAAGCGGAAGGGACTCTTCGGAAGCGTCCCGTCCGGATCCTGCAGGTAGCGGATCCGGATGCCGGCCTCAGCGAGAAGCGGCGCGTTCGGCGACTCGAAAGCCTCCAGCGCATCCGATGAGCTCTTCGTCGCCCGGCAGCCCCGCAGCAGCTTTCCGCCGAAATACAGCCCGACCTCGCGGACGCGCCCTTCGGCGGCGATCATCATTGCCGTCACGATATTGTCGCGGCCGTCGCTGCGCATCTCATACAGCGGGATCTGCGCCCCGGTAAAGATCACCGGCTTTGCCAGCCCCTCCAGCATGAAGGACAGTGCGCTCGCACTGTAAGCCATGGTGTCCGTCCCGTGCAGCACCACGAAGCCGTCGTAGTTGTCGTAACGCTCCGCGATCGCGCTGCCGATCTTATTCCACTCATGGACCGCCATGTCGCTCGAATCCAGAAGCGGATCGAAGACCACTACGTCGTAAGCCGGTGCATCCGGCGAATGCAGGTCCGGAATCGCCGCCAGTTCCGCCGCGAAGCGCGCACTGTCGGGGACGTACCCCTCTTCACTCTTGACCATCCCGACGGTCCCGCCGGTATAGATCAGACAGATCTTCTTCATGAAAATGTCTCCGTTTTTAAGATCTCACGATCATCCGGATCCCGGCTTGCGGGATCTGCTGAACGACTGATATTATATCAGCCGGAGGGCTTCCCTGCAACGTTTATTTCGCCGCAGGACTTCCTTCTGAAAAAGCCGGAGCTTTCTGCCCCGGCTTTTCATCATATTATTTGTTTTCTTTCTCTTTCTTCTTGATGCCCGGGACCAGTGCCTTCTCTCCCGCCAGATACATCGTCAGCAGACCGAACAGGATCAGCACGGTCGATGCATAGATCATGACGGGAACCATGGATTTATAGATCCATTTGCAGATGGCAGCGGCCGTATCGCCGCCGATGCACAGGGCTGCGACGTATCCGAAGAACGTCAGGCCGCCGGCAAAAAGAACGATCATGATCCCGTAACCGAAGATCATTTTGAAAACACCAGCGATTTTCTGCATTGTTTCTTTCATCGTCAGTTCCTCCTTTTACAGGCCGAGGATCGGCAGGAAGCCCATCAGAACGATGACTTCCATGACAAACTGGGCTGCGACCCACCAGAGATTGTTCTTGAACGTCTTGCCGAAATCGGAACCGGCAAGGCTCATGCCTGCGTACATGCCGAGGCCGAGCGGCGGAGTGATGCCGCACATGACGCCGCAGTAGCAGGGCAGCATCGCAGCAGCCAGAACAGGGTTGACGCCTTTAGAGGCCAGGATCGTAATGAAGACCGGGCCGAAAATGACGACCAGGGAGCTTCCGGGGATGACCATGCCGAGCAGGCAGGTGATCAGGCAGACAAAGACGACCAGGCCGAATTTGCCCATGCTGAGGCCTTCCATGAAGGTCAGCATCTCGTCAGTGACACCGAGGTCGGTGAACAGCGCACCGATCATGTAGCCGAAGACGCAGACGCCGATGGCCGGTGCGATCGTCTTGATGCCGTCGGCGAACATTTTCGCGATGGCGTGCGGCGTGACCTGTTTCTTATCCTTGGCAATGAGGACGCCGTAGATGGAAGCCAGGCCGCCGATGAAGATCAGCAGGCTGCTGGACATGAACTTCGCACCGTCCTTGCCGAGTCTTTCGGTAAAGAAAGTGGATTTGAAGAAATAGTCCAGAACAAAGGGCAGCAGGATGATCAGCGGAAGAAGGAGTCCCTGCCAGCCTTTTTTGAAGGTCTCTTTCAGACTGGGAATATCTTCCTTTGCAACCGGAGCGACTTTATAGTATTTGCAGAACGCAAAGACCATGATCAGGCGCTGCAGGATGAACCAGAGCGAGCAGCCCCACAGAACGATCCAGAATTCGGACTGGGAAATGAAGCCTTCGCCGTACGCAGCCATCCCGGTCAGGGCGCCGAGGGCAGCCGTGATGTTGCCCGAAGGCGGAATCATGTTGCCGAGGTAGGAAGCGTTCGATTCGATATTGGCTGCAAGTTCAGCCGGGAAACCGGACTTCTTCATGGCAGGGATCGTGATCGAACCGGTCGCCATGACGTTGCCGGGACCGGAGCCGGACAGCGCCCCCATGAAGGAGCTGGCCACGACGGATACGTAGCCGGCACCACCGGTCACGCGGCCGAGCAGAGCAAGAATGACGGCGATCGCACTGTCGATCACCTTCGTCTTCGTGAGCAGGATCGACATGGCGCAGAAAGCGGTCATGGAATACAGGAGCGAGGTCTTCAGACCGGTATTGATGTATCCGCCGACCTTTCCCCAAGTACCGGTGATCGTCAGCAGCAGAATGAAGCTGATCAGTACGGCCTCATAAACCGGGCGTTTCAGCAGCAGAAACCAGATGATGATTACTGCCAGCATGATGGCCAGATAGGTTAATGCAGCAGGCATTTTGTGTTTTCCTCCTTATGACTGAAGCTCTTGGATCAGCTTCTGGTTTTATCTTTTACCATTCAATGGTTTTGATCACGTCGATCAGTTCCTGGGCCGTTTTTGACAGCCTGACATTTTTCCGCCAGATGACGGCAGGTTCCCGTTTCAGCAGCTGATCGGAAAAAGAATAGAAAACGACCGATCCGTCCCGGCAGAAACGTTCAACGCCGCTGGGCACTACCGCTGCGCCTACACCGGATCTGACCATTTCGATCTGCGCCTCCAGTGATTTCACCACGACTGCAGGGGCTGTCTGTTCTTCTCCTCCGTACAGCAGGTCATCTACCTGCTGCTGCATGTACTGCGTTTCCGTCAGCATTACCAGGGGATACTTCCGCAGGACCGCCGTACTCACGGCAGGATGTCTGCGGCCGCTGCATTCCGCGGCGGGAAGCCTTTCCCATTCCGCCGGCACGGCCAGAACGATCTCCTCTTCCGACAGTTTTTCATGGCTGAAACGCTTCCCATCGACCGGCAGCAGGGTGACCGCCAGGTCGAACTCCCCCTGTTCCATACCGTCCAGAAGCTCTGCCGTCGTCCTCTCCCGGATCACCAGATACATGTTCGGGTGGAGCTGTTTGAACTTCCCGGCGATCGCCGGCATCATGGATGCGGAACGGTAAGGTGAAGTTCCGACGATGAGCGAACCGGTCTTGCACTCTGCGATGTCGTTGATCGCGTTTTCCATCTGGTGCTCAATGTCCAGGATCCGTCTGCCGGCTTCGATATAGATCCTTCCGGCATCCGTGATCCTGACGTCACCGTTCGTCCTGGCAAAGAGTTCGGTACCGATCTCCTTCTCGATCTTCTTGACATACTGCGACAGCGAAGGCTGCGTGATGTTCAGCAGGTCGGCCGCCCTGGAAAACGACCCTTCGTGCGCAAGTGTCAGAACGTATTGAAACTGTTTGGTATTCATGCTTCACCTATAATCGAAAGGCAATGGTATCTATAGTATTTTGACTATATCACGCAAAATGAAAAAAGTCAAGCAGTATTTTATGAAATCATCAGAACTCACAGGGGGTACCTTTCAGGTACTTTCTCATGATTTCTTTTTTTCCGACGTTATCATACTGGATCACATCCACGCCGTGTCCGAAGTTTGCCTCAATGAAATCGACGCCGTCTTCCGTTATGGCAATGTCCCAGCCAAGATAGATCATGTTTTTGGAAAGCTGTGCTGCTTTGCTGACTTCACGCAGGAGGATGTCCCAGTTCGGCAGCTGCAGACCGATCATGAACATGCCGGAAGAAGGATGCGTATCATGGGATCTTTCGGTTTCATTGTCTCTGCCCGGGCCTGTGATCCTGCCTGTTTTCAGATCGATCGGATAGGCGATCCCGCCGAAGTGCATGTTGTCCACGATGCTTCCGGCGGCGCCGCAGCGCAGGGCTGCGCCGACGAACTGCGTATTCCGGTCCTTGTCCAGGATCGTCACGATGCGAACGGTGTTCACGCAGGACGGGTTGATCTCGTTCAGCAGGCGGTGCTGGCGGATCCTCTCCTCCAGCACGTAGGCACGGCGCTTCAGTTCCGCAAGTTCCTCTTCGCTTAAGTCTTCCCGGCGAAGCAGTTCGATGCCCGCGCCGCCGCTCTGATACAGCGGTTTCTTGAAAACCGCCTCATGTTTCTCCACGAATGCTCTGATCTCATCCTCAGATGCGGTCTCCGTTCCCAGGAAATCCCTTTTCACGAATCCTGCCGCGCCGTATGTCTGATTGAACAGCAGCTTGTTGCCGATGGAACGGCGTTCGGACAGTTCGGACGCTTTTCGCATTTTTTTGGTGATCTTCTGGCTTTGAATGAAGCCCATGTACGTACGGATCTCCGCATGGCGTTTCCTGTACAGTTCCATGGCAACATAATTATCCGTGTTGACCTTGTGAATGAGCCGGCATTCAAAGCATCTGAGCTTTTCAAGCAGGGGGATCCCGGTCCCCATGTTGTGCCAGTTATAGTTTCTTCCAAAGGAGTCAAAATAGTCTTTGATCCTGGCGATGACGTTCATGATGCCCTCCTGCTGCCTGTTCAGACAAGGCGTTGTGTTCTGTTACGATTTCCCGTCCGTTTTTTTCGTTTTCCCGCGCAGTTTGCTTTTCACCTTGCCGAGAAGATTCCTGAACAGCCCGATAAGATATCTGCAGGATTCCGTTTTACAGAACAGGAGAAGGAAAACCGCCGGTACCGACACACTGACGATCAGAATGTGTACGATCACGGAAAGCCATCCGTGGCCGGTATAGACATGGCTGCAGATCCAGCGGTCCGCAAGGCACACGCCTGCCGTCACAAGCAGATACAGTCCGTTCCTCAGATAATAGTCGATCTCCGGTTTATATCCTTCGAAACTGTATTTGTAAACGACATGGACGTCCATGGCAATGTTTGTCAGGAGCAGTGTTGAGAGCGTTCCGATGATCACGCCGTAGATCCCGCAGACCTGCACAAGGCCTACCGAAACGACGATATTGATCACGACGCCGAACAGCGGCCGGTACCACATGTTGCGGAAAGTCCCGCTGACATTGCGGATCTGATAGATGTTGTTGACCAGTCCCCACAGGTAGATCTCAATGCCGATCAGCAGGGCAAACGGCTCTGCGATCACATAACTGTCCGAGACCCATACCCGGATCAGTTCATCTGCGCAGACCGTGATGCCGACCCCCGCCGTCCCGTAAAGGACCACCGTGAGGAAATTCATCACCTTGAACATCTGAAATTTTCTGCTGATATCAGCTTCCACGAACAGATTTCCCATGCTGGCCCTGACTGAGCGGTAGACCTGTCCGAGCAGCTTCGTGATCGTCGTGTAGAACAGCAGATAATTGGAATAAAGGCCGACCATCGGCAGCCCCAGAAATGAACTGAGAACGATATTATCCGTTGCCTTCAGAACAACACCGTTCACATTGTACAAAAAGACGGCGCCGCAGTCCTTGAAGAGGCTTAAGACTTCCTCTTTTTTGAGCCTGTCCTCTTCTTTGGTGAAAAACTGAGGGAAATATCGCTGAGCGATCAGCGCATAGACCAGGTTGGCGATGACCGAGAAGCTCAGGACGGTTGCCGTATAGGCGATAAAGTTCTTCAGAAAAACCAGAACGAGGATCTGGGCGACATTGCTGATGACCGCAATGATGTAACCCGCGATGTCCAGGACATACTTTCTCTGATTGGCGATCATGATCGTGCTGCGGTAGGCAAAGAACCAGTAGCTCGACACGCTCTGCAGCAGGAACATCATGAAGACAAGAACGGCGTTGATATTCAGGTCCGCCAGTGTCTCGTAATCACGGATCAGGATCGGCAGAAGGGGGATCATGGCCAGCCCCATCAGCAGGATCACGGTACCGATCACGCGATAAGCCTGTTTATAAAACTTCAGCAGCACGCGGACTCTCTTGTCGTCATGCTCCGCCAGCGGTTTGTACAGCTGGTAGGTGATCGCCGTATCCACGCCGAGTTCCGCCAGCGACAGCATCGAAATGACGTCCGCGAATAAGCCGTTGATCCCGAGATAAGCTTTGCCGAGTGTCCGGATGAAGACGGTTCTCGTGACAAACTTAAGAATGACGACCAGCATCTCATTGCCGAAGCTGGTCATCATGGTTAGCATCGTATTTCTTACTCTGGATTCTTTTCCCATTACGGCTCTCTGCAGTATGACGTAAGATCAGGGACGTCCTTGCCGGTCATCCGGTTTGGACGGAATGGTTCATTCCGGTGTTCAGTTCTCCTTGCCGCAGTCTCTGAGGATCCTGTGGATATTCTCCCGTCCGAGCTTTTCGGGCGTGCGGCCTTCCGCGCGCAGATCTCTCCCCAACGCGGCAGAGGCGATCTCAATGAGGGCCGTACAGATCGGGGTGGCGATGTCCAGGGCTTTCCCGAGAGCTTCCAGCATGACGAGCCCCTGAGGGACGTCTTCTGAAATGTAGCGGGAATCGACTTTCGTAGGTCCCTTCGCACGGGTCGGCATCTCCGCGTAATTCAGGAAGACTTCCTTGGCATCGATCGTATCGTCGAGCGAATTGCGGTATTTGCACGCTTCCACGTAAGGCATTCTGGCAAAGTTCAGTTTTCCCAGAACGTCCATCTTTTCCTTATCCAGCGCGTCCAGCACCATCCAGGTATGCGGGTTGGAACGGGTATAGGCTTCATAATACAGGCAGAACTCGCCTTTGGAAGATTCGATCCGCGGTATGCTCATGACCGAACCGACCGTATGCACGACCATGTTGGGGTTGTGAAGCGCCGCTTCGATGACTGAGTCAAGATACACGAGGCGCTCGCCCAGCTGATCCAGCTTCGCGGCAGCCTCCTGCTTTCGGGAAGACGGGAAGATGCCGATCGGGTTCCTGACGTTGCGGAAACCGACCCGGAAATACCCGGGTTCCATGATCCGTCCGTCGATGAAGGAACTCTCCGCCTCGGCGATGATGATATCCTTATCTCCGCAGTGCTTCAGAACATACGCCGTGGAGAGATATCCCGGATTGATCAGAAGGATCTGGCCGTCCTCCAGGAACGGCGCAATGCGCTCGATCAGCTGTTCATGGTAATTCGTCTGAATGTAAATGATCACGATCTCCGCGCCGCGGATCTCCGAGACGTCACGGCTCAGCCTGTGGATATTGGCCGATTTGATCTCGCCGAATTCATTCAGGGTCATTTTTCCTTCATTTTCAAGAAGGAACTGGAAGTTATCATCATGCATCGCATGCGACGTCTTGATCAGGGTCACATCATGTCCGTGCATGGTCAGGTCGGCAGCAACCGCACAGCCGGCATTTCCGGCACCGAGTATTGCTATTTTCATGGGGTGCTCCTTTCTGCACGAGGGTCTCAATAAAACGCGTTCTTTCTGGTCTTATCGATGAATACGTCCTTCAGGACGTCGTCCGTCAGTTCTCCGAAGGTCGTTCCGCAGCTGAACTGGTTCGGTTCAGGCATGATATTGAACTCAATGAAAACCGGGTCTCCGCAGTCATCCACGGCATAATCCCAACCGATGATCGCGAAATAAGGCAGGGTGGGATGAAGGCGCTTTACCGTTTCAATGACCTTGTCAAAAGAAGGAACCGAGATGTCCCGGAATTTGATGCCGCTCGGATGCTCATCCGTCCAGCTCAGGTCGCCTTTGATCGCCTTCTCATCCAGCCGGCCGTCCGGCATGATCCGGCAGGAGATCCCGCCGGCCGAGAAATTGTCCACGCGGGCGCCGACACCGCCCATTCTCAGGATCGTCGACAGGATGTGGACTTCCCCTTTGAAATAGAAGGATACGACGCGGATCGTGTTCAGCGAGCGTTCATTGATCGCCGCCAGTCCCGGATGCTGCTTTACCAGTCTCTGCACGACAAAGTTGTACTTGAACCTGCTGAAGATATCCGCTATTTTTTCCGTCTTCGGGTCGTCCCGGTCAAAGAATGTGATTGACCTGCCGCTGCCGCTGTTGACGGACGGCTTGATGATCAGATGCTCTTCCTTCTCACAGATGCCTATCGCCTCCTCAAGCGAGATTGGCCGGTCTCCGTCGCCGTTGAAATAATAGCCGGCAATGTTCTTGGCTACGGTCTCGGGCTTTTTGACGTCGGCAAGAATGCGGCTGTACATGCCCTTGTCCCGGTATGCCTTGTTGATCGCGATGTAGTTGAAGTAGGGAAGGATGTCGTTATACCAGACCGTATCCGGAATGTATCTCGGTTCATAATGGTCCAGTTCCCTGCAGAACAGGTCAAACCAATATTTCTCCGGCTTGCGGCCGAACGGTTCCCAATACGGAAGCACCGTCTTCTTAAACTCGGAAACACTTCCGTCATAACCGTTGTTAATGCTTTTCAGCAGTGTTTTTACGCCCTTCGTCTGATCATTCGACAAAGAATGCATTCTGGCTTTGATATACAGCTGTTCCATCTTCCTGCGGGACGGTTTGTGCAAGGGAATAAGACCCATATGTTACCTCTTCATGCTTTCCGGAGAACAGTCCGGCAAAATTTTCATGCCGTCAGAACCGTTCCGGAAGTTTTCCGCCGAATACGGCTGCCAGCACCTCGTCCGTCAGTTCTCCGAAAGACGGACCGCAGCTGATCTGGTTCTGTTCGGGCATCACGTTGAATTCAATGAAGACCGGCTCACCGTCTTCATTGACGGCGAAGTCCCAGCCGATCAGATCGAAATACGGAAGCGTAAGGTGGAGCCGTTTTACGGTCTCTATGATCTTTTCAAAGCAGGGAACCTTGATATCTTTGAATTTCAGGCCGCTCGGGTGCTCATCCGTCCAGACGGATTTCCTCGTGACGGCTTTTTCCACAAGCCAGCCGTCCGGTTTTATCTGGCAGGAGATCCCGCCGGCGGAGATATTGTCCACGCGTGCACCGACGCCGCCCATCCGGAGGATCGTCGAAAGGATATGCACCTCTTCGTTAAAACGGAAGGAAACGACGCGCACCGTGTTCAGGGATCCCTTATTGATCCGGGCCAGGTCAGGATGCTGCCTGACGATCCTCTGTGCCACGAATCCGGAAATATAACCGTCAAAAATGTCCTTCACAGGCTGTGCATGGTCTTCATTGTCAAAGAAGACAAGGCCTGCACCGCCGCCCGTATAGGTGGACGGCTTGAAGATCAGGTGCTCTTCCTTCGCGCAGAGTGCTTCTGCTTCGGCCCGCGTGATCGCTGTCTCGCCGTCTCCGTCGTAATAATAACCGCCGATCCTCTTAACGACCGTTTCAGGCTTTCTGACCCCCGTCACCAGGCGGTTGTACATGCCTTTGTCGACGTAAGCCTGCCGCAGCAGAAGATTGTTGAAATACGGAAGGATCTTCCGGTACCACACGGAATCGGGAATGTATCTCGGATCGTAGGCATCCTGTCCGCTGCAGTACAGGTCATACCAGAATTTCTGCGGCTTTATGCCGTACGGCTTCCAGTAGCGGCAGACGGCCTCCCGATATTCCCTGTTTGTTCCCCGATAGCCGCCGCCGATCATTTTCACGCGTTTCCGGGCATATTTCTTTTTCTTCCTCGAAAGGCGGATCGTTCTGGCGAAAACGTACATTCTGTCCAGGCGGTTATGGGATAATAGTCTGTAAAGCATCGTGCTGCCCTCTGTTGATTCGTTTTGTTTGGAACAGACAGCCTTTCGCCTGCCTTATCTGAGCGGCGGAAGGAGGTCTCTCCTCATGATATTGTTGCCGTCGGCATCGACGACCTTCACGGATTCGAGGATCTTCTTTTCTTTCTCGTTGAATTCCGCAATGCTGTCTGCCACGATGTTCATCCCGGCAATGCGGTCGCTGCTGCTGGTGACGCCGCGCATGACGGTCCCCTTCGACCTGACCTGACGGAATTCGTTGATCAGTCCCTGCTTAACCATCTCGTCAAAGCCTTCCAGATGATCGAAGATCCCGGAGCGGCAATAGATGAAATCGTTGACCACGATCTTGTGGCCGGTATCCTTCAGTTCCAGATCGGGCTTCAGGCCTAAGGTAATGTCGATCGTCGCAGAAATGACGTCCACACCGCAGGAATGCTTGATCAGCAGCCATTTCATGCCTCCGCCGGTCCTGGCACAGAATTCCAGAACGGAGACCCTGTCGCCGTCATGCAGAAGCTGGATCAGCAGAGGCGAATCGACAAGGCCGAAGCCTTCCGCTATCTTCTGTGCGATCTCTTCGATCTTCTTCAGGACCGTTTCCGGAACTGCCGCCGGATAACGTCCGCGGAAGATCACGAAGCGGTCCTTGTTCCTGACCTTCTCACTGTTCGTCACCGACAGGATCCTGGCTTTTCCGTCGGTCACGAAAGCATCAACACTGATCTCCTCGCCGCTGAAATACTCTTCAATGATCACACCGCCGCTGCGGCTGATCTCACGGGCTTCCGCATAGAAGCGTCTCAGCTGATACATGTTGTCCGCCTTGCGGACCCCTTTCGAGCTGTAGGCATCGATCGGTTTGACGACAAGCGGGAAGCGCAGACGGGATACGGCTTCCTCATCGAGGAAGTCCGTCGTTATGTAATCCGTAGTGGGGACGCCGATCTGCTTGAACCGCGTCTTCATCTTGATCTTATCCGATACGTCCTGCGCTGTCTCATAGTCAATATAGCAGGGCAGTCCAAGTTCTTCGGAGACCTGTGCCACGACCAGCAGCACCTGGTCCGCACAGACGGTCAGAACAAAGTCAACCTGTTCTTTTTCCGCAATGATCTTGACTGCCGGAATATCAAAAATATCCACGCGGTAAAACTTATCGGCATAGGGTCTCGCCACCGCCTCGGAATTTCCGTCCGCAAGCACCGTAACGATCCCCCTGCTTTTCAGCTGCTTGATCAGTTCGATCTGCGGGACCCCGCCCGCAACCACTAAAGCTTTCACGATAATTCTCCGTATTCGTTAATTCGCATCAGATCCCGGCTGAGTGACGGACTCGTTCTGTCCGGCTGCTTTCGCCGCTTCATCCGCAAGGATCTGTTTCTTGGTCCGCGTTTCCAGAAGATTCTTTCCGTTGAATTTGATCCTGTTGGAGTTCGTTCTCATCTCGCTCCTCGAGAAAAGGATCTTAAAGGTCTTCAGGACCATTTTAACATCCAGCCCGAAGCTGACATGTTCAACATAGTAGATGTCGCTCTCAAACTGATCGTTCCAGGTCCAGGTTGCCGAATCCAGCTGGTCCGTTCCGCCGATCCGCCAGCAGGCAAGACCCGGCCGGACGCTGTGTCTGTACTTATGTCTCTCATTGTACAGGGGAAGATAATCGACCATCAGCGGGCGCGGTCCGATCACGGACATCGTACCGTTGAACACATTGAAAAGGCCCGGCAGTTCATCCAGAGAAGTCCGCCGCAGGAAGCGCCCGAACGGCGTGATCCTTTCCGCAGGCGTCAGATGCTTCCCGTCTCTTTCGGTCTCATTGAGCATGGAGCGGAACTTGTACATGGCAAAGATCTCGCCGTCTTTTCCGGGCCTTTTATCCATGTAAAAAATCGGCCTTCCGTGTATGATCAGCTCAAGAAGCATCAGAACCAGCAGTACCGGGCTCAGGATGATGATCGCCGTCCCGCTGAGCACGACGTCCAGCACTCTCTTGATGCAGCGGGTATATAAGGTATCTTTCGGATGAGGGATATCCGTTCTGATCTTCTGTTCCGCCTTCGTTTCAGCCATCTTGCATCTCTCCTTTATGCGGCAGTCTCATTCCCTGCTGCTCACGTAAGCTTCATAAAATGCTTTCGTATCGACAGCAAAAAGGCCTTTTTTCTCAAAGAAAGCCTTGACCCGCGGCTTTTTCAGCGCAGCCCCCGACAGGACCTGGGAATAGTCCAGCGCAGCATGGGAATTGATCTCGCAGAGTTTCATTCCCTCTTCGGTTATGATGATATCGAAGCCCATGTAATCCAGGGAAGACATGTGGCTGCACATCTTCAGAATCATCTTCCTGACGTAAGGCCAGTTCGGAAGCTGTCCGTCTTTCCACAGAATGCCGGTATCCGGATGCCGGTCGATCCGCCAGTTGCCGTCTTCACAAAAACGGCGGTAACGGACACCGACGGGTGCGTATTTGCCGGTTTCAAAGTCAAAACCGACGCCGACGCCGCCGGCGGACAGGTTGCTGGTCCCGCCGGAGATCGCCGCACCGAATCTGGCAAAGGAGATCACGTCGGCAAACTCCGCCGGTGCATAACGGTCCCTGGAAGGGACCTTGCACATGATTACGCGGAGCGTGCATTCACTGTCCGGCCAGATCTTCGCGAGATCGTGATGCTGCCTGGCGTATTCCGTGATGATGTAATTGCGCATCATGTCCTGGATCTCGTCAAAGCGTGCCGTATCGATCGGCTTGTTGTTTTCAAAAAGGCTGCCGTCACGGAGTTCCAGTTTGATGAACCCGAGGCCGCCGGACGTACCGGAATTCGGCTTCATGGCCAGGATCTTTTTCTGCTCCAGAAGATGCCGGAGGAAATCCTTATCCTTCGGGATATCCTGCGGGCAGTCCATCAGATAGGTAAAACCGCCGCCGCAGAGTTCATTCTCCACGTAGACATAGTATTCCGGCATCGTCTCTTCGCAGCCGCCGCTGTTCAGAACGTATTTCAGCGTGGTCTTGTCCAGCCATTTTAGGAAATGGTTGTTCAGCGGATGCAGCATGAAATACGGATAATCCGGGACATAATCCCGCCAGTTTTCCTCCGTCAGGCCGTACAGTTCGATCCGCCCGGGAAAGAACCCCTTTTCCATCGCCCATCTTTTCTTATCTTCATCCGCAACCGGAAAAGCGATCTCATCGTCGCGCAGTTTCTTCACGAACATGCGCGACCAGCGGTAATCCATCCCCAGCGCGCGGACTTTTTCCAGCAACACATCGTAATTCGTTGTCATCTGTGTGTTTCCCTTCACTGCGTGATCTTGCGGCTGTTTTCAAACTGCTCCCACATGTATTTTTCCAGTTCTTCCGAGGTCTCCTGGTGCTTCGGCGCGAGTTCCGGCGGATACCGGTCTTCTCTTCTTTCCAGCCATTCGTCAAAACTGCAGATATACCTGGCCGGAACGCCGCCCACGACTGTCCCTGCAGGAACATCCTTCGTGACCACGGCGCCGGCCGCGACCACCGCATTCGGACCGATCCTGACGCCCCCGACTATGGTCGTATTGGTCCCGATGAATACGTTGTCCATCAGTTCGATGCAGCCGATCGTTTCCAGGGCATCCTTCCTGTCTCCCTCGGGGAGCTTTCTCAGAACAAAGTGCGTGATATCGTGCGTGGCAAACGTAACATTCGACGCCAGGCGCACGTTGTCGTGGATCCGGATGAGCCGTGCATACAGTGGGATCCTTCGGTCCATGATGGTAACGTTTTTCCCGATCGCTCCGAAGATATGCTTCCGGCGCAGATAGTCTACACGCTTCACGCTGCTCATCATCGACCAGAGGCGAAGCGTCTGCCACAAACGTTTTCCAGTCATCTTGTCTCCTTATCCGAAACAGAAGCCAACGGCTCTGCTTTCCGTCAAATCCAAAGATCATGTGGGCAATTCATCCTCCTTTTTTCGGCAGGCTACAGTATCCCACAATATTAATATACTATACCCTTTTCTCCTATTATTGTCAATGTCAGCTGGTTTTGGAACACCATGCAGTATTGACCATCGAAAAACCTTAAAATCAACTAATACTCAGTAGCAATTCAGCTTTAATTATGCTATGGTTATTATGTTTTTTGAAAAACACATCCAAGGATAATATACCGGAATAGACCATCTTCAGGAAAAACACAATCATCATAGTTGTGATGGAAAAGATATATTTGAGGAAACCCAGGATAATGGATACCGTCGTATATCGGTATCTTATTATCTGCTTGATAAAGATCGCTGTACTGAGTATTTGGAGGGTAAAGGATGGAAGAAATAAAAGAAGAAAGAAACTGGGGAATAGAAACACTTCGAATGCTTGCCATGTTTATGGTTCTCATTCTTCATATTTTAAGGCAAGATGGAGTACTCACCGCCGGCAAGCAATATCCGGTTCAGTATAAAACAGCCTGGTTCCTGGAAATCGCGGCATATTGTGCAGTAAATTGTTATGCCCTGATTTCAGGTTATGTTGGCATTCGCAGACCGTATAAATACACCAGTATCATAGAGTTATGGCTGAGAGTATTGTTTTATTCAATATTGGGAACTTTTGTTGTGTATCTTATCAACCCAGGTCAGGTAGGACGCAGCGAATGGATAAAAGCTTTATTCCCAATTATGAAGAGTCAATATTGGTTCTTTACCGCATACTTCGCTGCCTTCTTTTTCCTTCCTATTTCCATTATGGCTGCAAAAAAGTTGACGAAGAAACAGTATACGATGCTGTTGATTGGATTGATTATTGTTCTTTCTCTTCTTCCGACTCTTTTCAGAACAGATGCTTTTCAAATGAGGGGAGGATATTGTGCCGTCTGGCTTCTCGTTCTCTATATGATCGGCGGCTATATCCGCATATATGGGTTATTTGAGGATCACGGTAAGCTATTATGGGGCGTTGGATATCTAATAATCATTACATTAACCTGGCTGTCAAAAATGCTATTGGAGAGACTCGGAAAAAACGGAAATATCCTCGTCAGCTATACATCTCCAACCATTTTGCTGGCCGCCTTGATGCTTTTAGGGTTATTTAAAGAAGTTCATTTTTCTACTGGAGTGGCTAAGTGGCTTAGATATATTTCTCCGGCAGTTTTCAGTGTATATTTGATTCACGCCAATCCACTCATGTGGAGTAATGTGTTTGTGAAAACGATTGTAAGATTTACTTCATACCATCCATGCATACTTGTATTAGTAGTTCTTCTCTATGCCCTAGTATTCTTTGTTGTTTGTGTACTGTTCGATCTGATACGAAATCAATTAGTAAAAGTATTGAAAATAAAGAAACAATTACTCACTCTGGAAGAAAAGCTAATAGGTAACATCTGGGAATAATCGAGTATGATTGAAAATATAAAAAAACCTTATGCCTCCTAAGTGAGATAATCCAGGTTCAAATCCAGGCAGTAACGTGAATTTCACGCTATTTATAGCCAAGACAATGGGGTATCCAAAGTTGTTTCGGGTCTGTCATTTTTAGGGTCTGGTTTTAGGGTATAACTTTCGGGTCTGGTTTTAGGGCCTGACTTTAGGGTCTGGGTTTAGGGTCCGACCGATTCAGTGGGGCTGTGAAAAAACGCCCTAACGAAAAAGAGGTCATCTGGTTTAAGCCAGGTGACCCTTTTTGTGTTAGAATGGACTTGCTATGAACAATTCAACACGCCCGGACTTGCTATGAACAATTCAACACGCCCCTATTCTAACCCTAAACAAGGATTTTTGCCAGTCTTTCTTTCGGATTGTTTGGACCTGTTGGATCCGGTTTTCACGTTTGACAGATTCATGGAGGGAATCGATGTTCAAAAGTATCTGAAGAAAGTCCCGAGACATATAACAGGGCGTCTCAGATACAATCCGGTCAACATGCTGAAAACCGTACTCTTTGGATTCATGACCGGCGGGTACTGCTCTTTGAGAGAACTGGAGGACAACTGTAAAGTCAATCTACGATTTATGTATCTGATGGATAGAGAGACGCCAACCTATCGAACCTTCGGATATTTCATCAAT
>CACWLA010000015.1 GCA_902761665.1 uncultured Lachnospiraceae bacterium
CCGGTCTATCGGGAACTGGGGACAAACTATGTGGTGGTCGCAGTGCCGGCTTCTCAGTCCGCTGCTCCCGCTGCTCAGCCGTCTGCCCCGGCCTCTCAGCCGGCGGCTCCGACTGCTCCGGCGGCAGCTGCCTACGCTCCGCCGAAGACTTTCGGGGACAGCGTCGTTCCGGCTCTTTCCGTCGTCTGGATCGCCGGCGTCGGCGTCATGCTCCTGTACATGATCGGGAGCTACCTGCGCCTGTATCGGCGCCTGCGTACGGCGGTGATCCGTGAAAAGGGCGTCTGGGAGAGCGATCAGATCAGTTCTCCGTTCATTCTCGGGATCTTGCGTCCGCGCATCTATCTGCCCATGTCGCTCAGTGAAGAGGAAAGGCAGTTCGTCCTGGAGCACGAGAGAACGCACATCAGACGCGGCGATCAGATCTGGAAACCGCTCAGCTTCGTGCTGCTCGCGGTCTACTGGTTCAATCCCCTGTTCTGGCTCGCGTATTTCCTCGTCTGCCGGGACATCGAAGGCGCCTGCGACGAGCGCGTGATCAGGAGTGAGGGAACGGCATACCGCAAGGCTTATTCCGAGACCCTGCTGAAGCTGAACGTGCGGCAGAAGGCCGTCACGGCCTGCCCGCTTGCCTTCGCTGAAAACAGCGTGGGCGGCCGCATCCGCCGCGTTCTGAACTATAAGAAGCCTGCGTTCTGGCTCGTCGTAACTGCGCTCGTGATCTCCGTCGTGGCTGCCGGCTGCGCCCTGACGGATCCGACGAAGAAGGAAACGCCCGCGCCGGAGAGCACAGAACAGACCGCAAGCGAAGCCTCGACCGAAGAGAGCACGGCGCCGGAAAGCACCGAAGCGCCGAGTACCGGTCCTGCTGAAACGACCGAAGCTGTCCCGTCACAGACGGAGACTGAACCGGCACCCTCCGAGACAACTGAGAAATCATGGTACTTTGATATGCTGTACGCAAACCGCAAGGCGCTGGATGCTGATGAACTGAAAAAACTCGCTTCATTCTTGCAGAATGATTATCAGCCGCTTCCGTGGAGTTTCCTGGGCCAAGCCTTCCGTGATCCGTCGGAAATCGACGTTATCGACCTCTTCTATAATTGGACCGAAGAGCTTAGCGGAGAGGCGGAGCAGGAGGCGGCATGGAAAGCCGGACAATTGGAACACTTGCGCCTGGAGACGCAGAAGCGGACCGCCAAGGGCATGAATGAGGCTTTTCGCAAATATACCGGGAAGGACCTGACAAAGGAGCAGACCGACGCGTTCTCCATTCAAACAGACTCGAACCTTCCGGGGGTGGCGCTGGGCAGAGCGTGCCTTTTGAATAACGAAGACGCTGAGCTTCTTGGCCTCAAGGCCGGGGATGAACAATTGATCGCACTGGAATGGACCGCGCTTAACAACGGGTCGGTTAAGCCTGCGGATGCCGGCATGCTGCTTCTTGTGCCTTTTGAAGATAGCTGGCAGATTACAGCGAACATCGTTTTTGGGGAACCCAGCACAGAAAGAACGGCGTGCACGACCGTGCTGCTGGAAGCCCCCATAAATGATGAAAAAACGGGCGTCATTTACGAAATCTTACCGGATCTTGAGAATCGGGGACCGACGGAATTTGCTGTCATCAACGAAAACGATATTCTGATTCTGGACATACAGGCTTCTCGTCTCCAACGCTACAAGGACGGCAAGTACTTCGAAACAATCAGCCTGCCGGATAAGTATTATCTCAGACTTTGTGTGATAGGGGAAACCGCCTATGTTCTGACGAGTGACTGTCTTCTGGAGATCAATCTGAACACGAAGAAACAAAGTATCATTTCTCTTCCTTTTGTTCAGAAAGAAGCCTCGGATTATATGCTGACTCAGTATGCTGATAATATATTTGAGCAGAACGGAAAACTATATATCGTCACCCATGAGTACGGCAGTTTCTGTTTGAATGAAGAAACACGAAAAGTGGAACCGGTGTCTGCGGATACAACGTATACAATCAACCGCAGTGAAGACGGAAAACCGATTTATGTGACCAAAGGAGACCGGAACTGGACGATCGATATCGATGTGGAGGGTTACTATGGAAATGTGATTGGTTTTGAGGACGACGTCTTGTATTTCTGGCTGCGTGATTCGTATCCTCGATATAATTTTCCAGACATGTCGTGGGCACAGTATTGCCGCATTCTAAAGTGTGTCGCCGGTAAAGATGGTGCGGAGGAGAGTTTCGTGGATGTTTTCAATATGAGTTGGGGACTCTTTCCGTGGTGCTTTGGAAGGGTCGCCGGAGATGGATACGTCTATACTCTTGTCTTGTATGATCAGACTTTTGTTGTATACAAGCTGAATGTCGGCGCCGAAGACATCAGGGAGTAATACCGAAGAAGAAAAGCGCCCTTTCCGGGAAGCCGGAGAGGGCGTTTTTGCGTGTGTTCTTGAAACTTTTGTGAACTCGGGCTGGGAGGTCTGATCCTGTGCAATTTGCATTAACTCAACGTTAGATGGGGATTGGTGAGCATGGAATGAATCACTGCTGAATACCCACCTGTGTCGAAGATTCTTGTTATTGTCGTAATTCGTTTGCCGGCATCCTTGCTGGAAGCTCCGCAATGATAAACGCTCATTTCACAGGTACCGTTATCGATCACAATGTAGCGGTCATGAGACCGGTGCATTGACTGCAGAAAGATAATGCTTCGTTCGGGATTCTCCGTCAGATAGTCCTGATATTCATTTAATGTCAGGCGAGGCCTTGCGCTGTTGTCGCTGATGATCGTGATCGATACAGCGGAGGCTGCATGCGCCAGGTGCTGTAAAGTCTTTATACTGATATAATCGTCAATTATGATTATGCTGTGTTTTGCCTTTCGGTATATCCTTTGATAGGCATCATCCGCTTTCAGTGGCTCTCCGTCCAGAATCAGGATCTCTTCATTGCCTGTTCCCTGGTCAAAAAGCTTTATGAAATCGGATAGGTCAGCTTTTGTGACAAGGTTTTCTTTGATGTTTTCGATATCTTCGCCGATGGATCTGATTTCGCGGGAATGTGCAACGACTGTGTCGACTAAAGCATAATAGCTCTTCTGAGCAAGAAACGGCTGGTTTTCAATCAGGTAGTCTTTCATAGCTTTGAACAGACGAATAATGGCTCGGCTTTGTCTGACAGCAAGTTCTCCTTTGAGAACAGTCATCAGCAAATAGATGCCCTGCTCCGTAAACGCGAAAGGCAAATAGCGTGATCCGCCCCAACTTGAGGTGCCTTTTTTGCACCTCAAGTCATTAAATTCATCCTGTGTCAGGCGGAACATAAAATCATCACCCTCAAAACGTTCGATATTATTCTTAACCTGTCTGTTGAAGTTCTTGGTTTCATATCCGTAAATCTCGGCCAAATCGCTGTCCAACATGATCTTTTGTCCACGGATAATGTAGATTTTGCTGCGAAGCAGCTGTTCGTCAACAATCATATTTAATCTCCTCATAAAAATAAGCGGAATAACCCCGCTTAAATTACTGACAATCTCCCTTAACATTTATCATATCAGATGCATATTAAAAAGCAAGGGAAAGAAGAATAAATGAGTTTGGGAGACATGGTTTAGTCCTTGAAACTTTTGTGAACTCGTTTTCCGAATTCTTGAAATCTTTTTTTTTTTCTGCTAAAATCAAATCGCTTAAGGCAATGCGGCGAGGGGGCAGTGTCTCCGGGGATACCGCAGAAAGGAATCTATGGCACTTAACAGCAAACAGAGGAGTTTCCTGATCGGGCTGGCATCCAAGGAGGATGCCCTGTTTCAGGTAGGAAAAGCCGGGATCACCCCCGAAGTATGCGAAGCCGTTTCCGACGCCCTGGAGGCGCGGGAACTGGTGAAGATCAAATTTCTGAAGAACTGCTTTGACGACGTACGCGAAGCGGGAGAGACCCTTGCTGGCCGCACCCGTTCCGAACTGGTCAAGGTGATCGGCCGGACGGCCATCCTGTACCGCCCGTCGAAAGAACATAAGAGGATCGAACTGCCGTGACGGAAAAGACGGAAAAACATATTGCCGTCGTCGGCGGGACCTTCGATCCCATCCATTTCGCGCACCTTGAACTGGGGCGCGCGGCTCTTCGCGCCATCGAACCGGATGAGGTCTGGTTCATGCCCTCGGGCTCGAACAACTACCGTTCGGTCAGAGGCCGGCGCGCGGAAAAATACCACCGCGAGGCGATGGCGAAACTGGCGCTGGCGGGGGAGGATGAACGCTTCCGCCTGTCGGACTGGGAACTGAGGGAGCCAGGCTCCACCTATACCTCCCGGACCTTCGCGGAACTGAATGCCATCTATCCGGACGTCACCTGGTACTACGTGGTCGGCGCGGATACGCTGAGCAGCCTCAAGTACTGGGAGGAGCCGGAACTCATCTGCAATTCGACGGTGCTGCTGGTCGCGGGGCGCGAGGAGCAGGTCTCGGCGGCGGATACGCAGGCGGCGGCGGAAACGCTGCGCCGGAAATACGATGCCGACATCCGCTTCATTCCCTGGAACGACCGGCCGGTCTCGTCCACGAAGGTGCGGCAGAGTTTCGCCGACGGCACGATCCGGGAGGAGGACCTTCCTCACGGCGTTTACGATTACGCGGTGAAGCACCATCTGTACCGGATGCTCGACACCTTAAGCGACGAGGAAATGCTGGAACGGGCTGGGGCGACGCCGCAGGAATTTGCCTATTTCGAACGGCTGAAGGCCGAACTGAAGCCCAGGCGCATCAAGCACAGCCTCGGCGTCATGCACATGGCCATGCTGCTTGCGGACGGCTACCGGAACGTGCCCCTTGAAAAGGCAAGGCTCGCCGGGCTCCTGCATGACTGCGGCCGGCTCGCGGGAGCGCCGAACAATGCCCTTGGCCACGCGCCGGCAGGGGCGCTCAAAGCCCGCAGGGATTACAGCGTTGCGGACGAGGAAGTCCTTTCCGCCATCCGCTGGCACACGACCGGACGCCCGGGCATGACCGAACTCGAAAAGATCATTTACGTGGCCGATTACATCGAGCCCTTCCGCGGTTCCATGGTGTATCTGGACAAAGCCCGCCGGATCGCCTATACCGACCTTGACCGCGCCGTTTTCTTCGCGGCGCAGAACACCGTGCGCTACCTCGAAGCGCGCGGTGAGGAGATCGACCCCATCACGCTGGACTGCATGGAATACTACCGGTCCGCGCTCGACAAAAAAGGAGTTTTCAGATGACGACAGACGAACTCATGAAAGCCGTATATAATGCCCTGACCGAAAAGCAGGGCAGGGACATCACCGTGATCGACATCCACGAGATCTCGACGCTTGCCGATTACTTCATCATCACGCACGGCAACAATACGCCGCACGTGGAAAGCCTGGTCGACTGCGTACAGGAGACCATGGACAAGGCGGGGGCCGTATGTAAGAGCGTGGAAGGCCTGCGCGGCGGACGCTGGGTCCTTTTGGACTACGGCGACATCGTCGTGAATGTTTTCTCGAAGGAAGACCGGATGTTCTACGATCTGGAAAGGATCTGGCGCGACGGCAAACTTGTTGACATTGGCGCGCCGAAGACTGAAGCGTTCGAAGAGAAGAAAGACTGAACGGCGCCCGGCGAAGGAGTTCGTAATGGCAAAAAGCAAGAAAGACGCTGCGCCGAATGAACCGCTCTTTCCCTGGAGCATCCTCTTTTCGCGGAGCGGGCAGCTGCCTGCGGACCCGGACAGTGCGGATGCCGCAGCGGCAGGGGCAAAAAAGCGTCCCATGACCGAGAAGGAAGGCCGCGCCGCCTTCATCCTGTGGATCGTTTCGGGGCTCGTGCTGTGCATTCTGGTCGCACTTTTCGCGATCTCCTGCGGGCAGGGCACGATTCCGGATGAGGAGAGTTCCCGCAGTGGGATCTGGGTCGCGGCAGGCGCCCTCATCGTGATCGTCATCCTCGTCATTGCCGCCTTTGATTTCCGGAAGGCCTGGAAAGCGCAGGGGGACAAAAAGGCCGGAAAGAAGCCGGCCGCAAAAAAATAAGGGCAATCCGGGAAGCCCGGCTTCCCGCTGCATAGAGACAAGAACCCATAAAAGGAGAAAAACAAGATGAGCATTCTTTCCCGTTTCAAAGAGATCATTGCCTCGAACCTGAATTCCATGCTGGATAAGGCAGAGGATCCGCAGAAGATGATCGAGCAGTATCTGAAGGAACTGACCGGCGACCTCGCGGAAGTCAAGCGCGAGACCGCTTCCGTGATGGCGGACGAAGCGAAGGCCAAGAGAAATCTGGTCGCCAACCAGGAAGAAGTCGTGAAGTATACGCAGCTGGCCAGGAAAGCCCTGGAAGCCGGCGACGAAGCCAATGCCAAGGTCTTCATCAAGAAGAAACAGAGCCTGGAAGAAGTCGGCGAGACGCTGCAGCAGGTCTATGATGTTGCCGCCTCCAACAGCCAGAAGATGCGTCAGATGCACGACAAACTGGTCAATGACCTGAACGAACTGCACACCCGCAAGGCCGCGATCGAAGCGAAGATCAAGATCGCCGAAGCGCAGAAGAAGGTCAACGAAGTGGCCGGCGCCAGCGCTGCGAACAAGGCCGAAGCCTCCCTTAATGCCTTTGCGCGCATGGAAGAGAAGGTCGACCACATGCTCGACGAAGCGAACGCCATGGCGGAACTTTCCATGGAACGCACCGACGATGCCATCGCCGCGGAAGCCAAGTACTACGAAGCCATTTCCAACAGCAAGGTGGATGCCGAGCTCGAAGCGATGAAGGCGGAACTGGGCCTTCTGGAAGGCAAATAAGCCGCTTAAACGTGACGCCCTCCCTCCCGTCGGGGGGAGGGCGGAAATTTTTTTAAAATATCGCTTGCATTCCCGAAAAACGTGTTGTATAATCGCACGTGCGTTGAAAAACATAGCGCTATCGCCAAACGGTAAGGCAACGGACTCTGACTCCGTCATTTCAAGGTTCGAATCCTTGTAGCGCTGCGCAAGGGGGCCCTGTCGGAAGATAGAGCCTTTTCTTTTTAGGCAAAGGAGACATTTACGCCATGTGGGAACTGGGAAAAACGACGCGGCTCACCGTCGATCATTTCACCGATAACGGCGCGTATCTGCGGCATGGGGACGATCTTTCGGAGAAGCCGGAGACCGTGCTGCTGCCGAACCGCTACATTCCCGAAGGAACGAAGACGGGCGATGCGCTCGAGGTCTTTCTGTACCGGGATTCCGAGGACCGTCCGATCGCGACGACGGATAAGCCCCTCATCGAAGCCGGCGGCCTCGCACAGCTGAAGGTCAAGGCCGTGACGAAAATCGGCGCCTTCCTGGACTGGGGGCTGCCGAAGGACCTGTTCCTCCCCTACAAGGAGCAGCGCGGCGAACTTGCGGCCGGGCAGAGCGTTTTCGTGACGCTTTACGTCGACAAGTCAGACCGGCTCTGCGCGAGCATGCACGTGGACCGCTTCTTCCGGAACGACCCGCCCTATGAGGAGGGCGACCGGGTGAAAGGGACCGTCTACGCGCTGAACGCCGAGATCGGCGCCTTCGTTGCCGTGGACGGGCTTTACTACGGCCTCATCCCGAAGCAGGAACTGTATGAAAAACTGCGCGTGGGCGATGCGGTGGAAGCCCGCGTTCTGAAAAAGCGTCCGGACGGAAAGCTGAATCTTTCTCCCCGCAAAAAGGCCTATGCACAGATGAAGACCGACGCCGAGATCGTCATGGAGCATCTGGAAATGGCCGGCGGGATCCTGGGGCTCGGCGACAAGAGCGATGCCGTGCTGATCAAGGCGGAGCTTTCCATGAGCAAGAGCGCCTTCAAGCGCGCCGCCGGGGGCCTCCTGAAGGCTGGGAAGATCCGCATTTACGACGACCGGATCGAGAAGGTCTGAGCGGGTTTCTACCCTAGAATAAAAGGACTTTTCATTTTACGAAAAATCGTGTACAATAATAAGTTGACGAATTGTCGATCGTCAGCGACCGGGCGGGAGAAGCCGCTCCGGAATCCAGAAAACGGCAAAGGAACAGTATGATCCAATTCCGACAAATCAGCAAACAGTACAACGACGGGGCGAAGACACTCGCCCTTGACGGCGTTGATCTGTCGATCCGTGACGGAGAATTCGTTTTCATCACGGGAGACAGCGGCGCCGGCAAGAGCACGCTGGTAAAGCTCCTCATGGGCATGGAAAAGCCGACCTCGGGAAGCATCATCGTGGACGGCCTGAACGTAGCCCAGCTGGAGCGCAGCAG
The DNA here is from genome assembly GCA_902761665.1 of uncultured Lachnospiraceae bacterium. Classification (GTDB taxonomy): domain Bacteria; phylum Bacillota; class Clostridia; order Lachnospirales; family Lachnospiraceae; genus UBA6987. Next base: position 8,238 of record CACWLA010000015.1, read on the forward strand.
GCTCCCGCAGTACCGGAGGCGTTTCGGCTGCATCTATCAGGATTTCCAGCTGCTTTCGGACTTCACCGCCTATGACAATGTTGCGTTCGCACAGCGCGTGATCGGAACGAAAGGGAAGAACATCAAAAAGCGCGTGCCCAGGGCGCTCGCGGAAGTCGGCCTGGAAGAGAAGGCAAAGAGCTATCCTTCCCAGCTTTCCGGCGGCGAGCAGCAGCGCGTTGCGATCGCGCGTGCCCTCGTGAACGGTCCTCTTTATCTGATCGCGGATGAGCCGACCGGCAACCTGGACAGAACGAATACCGACGAGGTCATGGGACTTCTGGAGGCGGTCAACAACACCGGCACCACCGTGATCGTGATCACGCACGACGAACAGGTCGTGGAACGCATGGGCAAGCGCGTGGTCGAAATGAAGAACGGCCGCATCACCTCGGATACCGCCTGGCTTGCCGCGGAGAAGGCCGCTGAGTCGGTACAGCCCGTTCCGGACAATATCGAACTGACCGCGCCCGCGCCGGCCGTGGAAGCGGCAAAGCCCGAAGCGGTGCCTGCCCCGAAGGCAGAACCGGAGCCGGAACCCGCTCCCGAACCTGCGCCCGAAGAAGATGAAAACTACGTCCAGGAGACCCTGGATCTTGGCCCGGCCCCCGGAGAGGAAGAGGAGATCGAACAGGTCGTCATGGACCTGGATGCCATTACCCCGCCGCAGCCCGAACCGGAGATCCTGCCTGAACTGCCGCCGCTCGTGGTTCCGACCGTGGAACTGCCGGAGAGCGAATCTGCAAAGAAATCGAAACTGGTCTCCGAAGTGCTGAAAGGCTGGACGGCGCCTGCGGAAGTCCGGGAAGCTGCAGAGGAAGAAACTGCGGAAGAGGATCTTTCCGAAGGAACGTCCGAGATCCCGGCCGGGGCAGAAACTGCAGCCGGGACCGAAACTGCTGAGGCAGAAATTCCGGGACCCGCAGCGGAAGAGGCAGTGCTTCCGGAAGCGGAAAAGGAAGGAGGCGCCGAACATGCGTAACATCTTCTTTCTGATCGGCCGCGGCCTCCGCAACATATTCAAGAATCCCATGACCTCGTTTTTCTCCCTGCTGATCATGGTGACCACGATCTTCCTGTTCTGTACGTCCTACGCGACGCTCATCAACATCCGCTCCGTGGTCAGGCAGGCTGAAGACAGCGTCGGCATCACGGTCTTCTTCGATGAAGGCCTGAGCGAAGCCGAGATCCGCCGGATCGGCGAGGGTATCGGCGCCCGGGAAGAAGTATCGCGCATGGTCTTCACTTCCGCGGAGGATGCCTGGGAGAATTTCAAGCAGATCTATTTCAAGGGGAATGAAGACCTGGCTGACGGCTTCATTGACGACAATCCCTTAGCCAACTCAGCCTCCTATGAAGTCTTTCTGGCGCGCCTCGCCGACCAGCAGGATTTCGTGGAATATCTGGAGAGCATCGAAGGCGTCCGCAAGGTAAACGCCTCGAACCTTCTGGCGGAAGGGCTGAGCAACCTCGGCAGGATCATCGAGTTCGTCACCATGGTCGTGCTGGCGGTACTGTTCATTATTTCCGTGATGCTGATCAGCAACTCCGTTTCCGTCGCTATCGCGATGCGGAAGGATGAGATCCACATCATGCGCTACATCGGAGCGACGAACCGCTTCATCCGTTTTCCCTTCATCCTTGAAGGCGTGATCCTCGGCCTCGTCGGCGCAGCGATCCCGCTCGCCGTCGTCTGGTATTTCTATGATCCGGTCGTCCATGACCTGAGCAAGCGGCTCATGGCTTTCGGAACGCTGCTGAACTTCCTGAAACGGGGCGAGGTCTTTAAGACACTTCTGCCGGTTGCCCTGCTCCTCAGCATCGGCATCGGCATTGCAGGCAGTATCTTCTCAATGCGCCGGCATCTGAAGGCGTAGCAGGAGGAATAAGATGGAAGAAAAGAATAACGGCTTTTTTAAAGGCTTCTGGGTCGGCTTCGGCGTCTTTCTGGTCTGCGCCGTCTTGATCGGCGGCGTGATGCTCATGCAGGGCATCAAAGGCTTTGAACGCTGGCGCGAGAGTCAGGAAACAGAGGCGGTCCGTCCGACGAAGCCTTCGGATCCCGCGAAGCCTACGGATCCGGCAAAACCTACAGACCCGGCGGCTCCGACTGATCCGGCAGGTACCGGCGAAGCGGGTGAAAATGCAGCTGCGGCAAAGCGCTTCGAAGAGGTCATGGACTACGTGGACACGCATTTCGTCCTGGACTATGACAAGGAGCAGATGATCAACGATGCCCTGAAGGCCTACGTGGACGGTGCGGACGATCCCTATTCCGAGTATCTGACTGCCGAAGAATTTGCCAAAATGATGGAAGATTCCAGCGGCAGCTACTGCGGCATCGGCGTGCAGATCCAGCAGAACATTGAGACCATGGCGACCACGGTCATCCAGGTCTTTACGAACGGCTCCGCAAAGGAAGAGGGCATGAAGGCCGGCGACGTCATCGTCCGGATCGGCGATGAGGACGCGCGGGAAATGCCCATAGACGACATCGTGTCCAGAGTGCGCGGCAAGGAAGGGACCACCGTGGACGTCACGGTCTACCGTTCCTGGGAAGACCGCGAGATCACTTTCACCCTGACCAGACGCCCGGTCGAGGTCGATACGGTCTATTACCGGATGCTGACCGATAAGATCGGCTATCTGCAGCTGACGGAGTTCGACAGCGTCTCCGAGGGACAGATGGACACGGCGCTGAAAGCGCTGAAAAAAGAAGGATGCCAACAGCTGGTCCTGGATATTCGGAACAATCCCGGCGGACTGCTTTCGAGCGTACTGGACGTTGCCGACCTGTTCATTGAGAAAAATCTGCTGATCATGTCCATGGAGGACAAGGAAGGCCACGTTTACGAGTATTACAGCGAGAAGAAGCCTGTCTTTACGGGCGACCTCATCGTTCTCGTAAACGGCAATTCCGCGAGTGCCTCGGAGGTGCTGACCGGCTGCCTGAAAGACCACGGCCGCGCGGTGATCATGGGCGAGAAGACCTTCGGCAAGGGAATCGTGCAGGGCTTCTTCACCCTGTCGGACGGTTCCGCGATCAAGCTGACCACGGAATACTATTCGACGCCTTCGGGCCAGTGCATCCACAAGATCGGGATCGAGCCGGACATTGCCGGCACGGACGATCCGGCAACGGAAGACGTGGACGAGCTGCTGGAACAGGCGAAGGAATATCTGCAGAAGAAATAAGGCCGCCGGGCCTGCAGGAGGAAACGGCATGATCTACGCATTTGATGCGGAAGTCTCCGCGCCGAAGGGGAAACTGTCCCGGGAGGACCGCGGAGAGATCAGGGACTATATGGCTGAGGTGCGCGTGGAAGCCTCTGACCCCGACAAAGCCGTGAAGCTGCTGGCAAAGCAGCTCCAGGGCAGACTCAGGGGCGAGGTCACGGGCGGCGAAGCCGTGATCGGCCTGCCGGACTACGGCAGCGCCTGCACGGTAAAGGTCAGGGCACATGAAGAAGCTTAAATCGGACATTGAACTCGGCGCATTTGAGCCGGTCTACCTGCTGTACGGACCCGAAGCGTATCTGAGACGCCGTCTCAAAGGGGCGCTTCGGGAAGCCGTCACGGGCGGAGATCCGATGAACTATACTTACAGAGAAGGCAGGGAGATCGTGGCTTCCGAGATCAGGGAGATCGCGGAGACCTTGCCTTTCTTTGCAGAAAGACGGCTGATCATCCTGGAGAATTCGGGGCTGTTCAAAAAGGGCGGCGACGAACTTGCGGCCTATGTCCCAGAGATCCCGGAGACGACGGTGATCGTCTTTGTCGAAGAGGAGATCGATAAGCGCTCGAAACTCTGGAAGGCTGTCGACAAATGCGGCCACGCGGTCGAGTGCACGCGCCGCTCCGAGGACGAACTGAAGAAGTTCGCACTGTCGTATTTTGCGAAGAACGGCCAGCGGATCACGGAGCAGGCAATGGAACTGTTCCTGGACCGCAGCGGCGACGACATGGGCCATCTGGTCACGGAAATGGAGAAACTGTCGGCCTATGCCGCCGGACGGGACATCCTGCCGGAAGACGTGACGGAGATCACCTCGGTGACCGCACAGAACCGCGTTTTCGAGATGCTGGACTGCATGCTGAGGCGTAAACCGCAGGCGGCGCTCGAGCGCTACGCTGAACTTACGGCGCTGCGGGAACCGCCCATGCGCATCCTCTACCTGATGACGCAGCAGATGAACCGCCTGCTGCAGGTGAAGGAGATGGACAAAGCGGGCTTCCGCCAGGACGGCATCGCGCAGAACCTGGGGCTCCGCCCCTTCGCCGTGCGGCAGTATCTGCGCCAGGCAGCATCTTTCACTGAACAGGAATTACGGGCGGGGCTGGCAAAACTGTCGGAACTGGACTTTGCCGTAAAGAGCGGCAGGCTGTCCGATCAGATGGCGGTGGAACTGGTCCTCGCTGATTTCGGGAGATCGAAATAAATGATAGAAACCAAAGAACGGCCTGAGAAGGTCATCCTTGCCGCAGTATCGGACAGGGACGCGGACAGCGCGCTTGCCTCGCTCGAAGAACTGGGGGCGCTTGCCGACACGGCCGGCGCCGAAGTGCTGGAACTGTTCCTGCAGACCCGCGAGCATCCGCATCCGGGGACCTATTTCGGGAGCGGTAAACTGGAGGAACTCGCGGAACGCGTCCGGGAACTGGAGGCGGACGGCGTCATCTGCGACGATGAACTGACGCCTGCCCAGATGCGGAACATCAGCAGCATCCTGGACACGAAGGTGATGGACAGGACCCTCCTCATTCTGGACATTTTCGCGAAGCACGCGGCGACCCGCGAGGGCTGCATCCAGGTGGAACTCGCGCAGCTCAGGTACCGGGCGACCAGACTGACCGGAAGAGGCGCGAGCCTTTCCAGGCTGGGCGGCGGCATCGGAACGAGAGGCCCCGGCGAAAGCAAGCTGGAGACCGACAGGCGGCGCATCCACGAGCGCATTTCCGTGCTGAAGGCGGAACTTGCGGACGTGGTGCAGCACCGCATGACGACGCGGGCGCAGCGCATGAAGAATGCCGTCCCCGTGATCGCGGTGGTCGGCTATACGAATGCGGGGAAATCCACCCTGCTGAACGCGCTGACGGGCTCGGACATCCTTGCGGAGGACAAACTCTTCGCGACCCTTGACCCGACGACCCGGAAACTGGTGCTGCCCGGTGCGCAGGAGGTCCTGCTTACCGACACGGTCGGCTTCATCAACAAGCTGCCGCACGACCTGATCGACGCCTTCAAGAGCACGCTGGAAGAGGCGAAATACGCCGACATCCTGCTGCACGTCGTGGACGCGTCCGACCCGGAGATGCGCACCCACATGGATACGGTCTACCGCACTCTGCACGACCTGCAGGTGGAAGATAAGCCCATCCTGACGGCGTTCAACAAGTGCGACATGCTGCCGGAGGGCGCGCTGCTTTATGACGGGCATGCCGACGATACCGTCCGCATCTCCGCGCTGCACGGGGACGGCCTGGACCGCCTGCAGGAACTCCTGCAGAGCCTCCTGCAGAAGCAGAAGGTCTGGATCGACCGCGTCTTTTCCTACGCGCAGGCCGGCGAGGCGGCGCGGGTACGGAAATACGGGCAGGTGCTCGAGGAAAGCTACGAAGAAGACGGGATCCACATCAAGGCCTACGTGCCGAAGGCACTGGCCGGAGAATTGCAGACGGCGCGGAAGTGACCGCGGCGCAGACAAATTTCTGACAAAGACAGGTGTATACTATGAAATATGCGATCTACGGCGCCGGCTCGCTCGGCACGGTGCTGGGTGCTTACATGACGAAGGCCGGCGTGCCGGTGGAACTGGTGAACCGCAATAAGGCGCACGTGGAAGCCCTGCGCGAAAAGGGTGCGCACGTCGGCGGAACGATCGACATGACCGTCCCGGTGAAGGCAATCTTCCCGGACGAGATGGAAGGCGTCTACGACGTGATCTTCCTGATGACCAAGCAGCTGCACAACCGCGAGGTGGTGGAGAAACTGCTGCCGTTCCTGGGTGAAAAGAGCGTCATCGTGACCCTGCAGAACGGTATCCCCGAACCGCTGATCGCGGAGATCGCGGGGCCGCAGCGCACGATCGGCTGCGTCGTCGAATGGGGCGCGACTCTGGCGGCGCCGGGCGTCTGCGAACTGACTTCCGACCCGGACAGCATGTCGTTCCACATGGGACGGATGGAAGGGATCACGGATGAGCAGCTGGCTCTCGTCAAGTCTCTGCTGGAGACCATGTGCACGGTGGAAATCGAAGAGAATCTTCTGGGCGTGCGCTGGTCAAAACTTCTGATCAACGCAACCTTCTCCGGCTTCGGCACCGTGATGGGCGGCCGCTTCGGCGACGTCGCGGGATCGAAGGAGGCAAGGCCTTATGTGCTTGCCTGCATGAAGGAATGCATGGACGTGGGACGTGCCGCAGGCGCCGTTTTTGCACCGGTGCAGGGCAAGGACATCACGAAACTGTTCTATTACCGGAACGGTCTGAAGAAAGCCTTCGCTTCGTTCCTGCTGCCGATCGCGATGAAGAAGCACCGCCTGATCGAACCGTCCATGCTGCAGGACATGAAGAAAGGAAAGCCCTGCGAGATCGACGCCATCAACGGCGTGGTCTGCGAGTGGGGCAGGAAGACGGGCGTCCCGACGCCGGTGAACGACCGGATCGTCGAGATCGTCAAGAAGGAACAGGCCGGCGAGCTGCCGCTCAGCAAGGAGAATCTGAAGCTGTTTTCAGATCTGAGATAGGCCTCGCAGCCGGGCAGAGCGGCAGCATTACTATAGAAAACAACGAGGTACGACATGCCGATTTCACAGGACCATATCCGCAATTTCAGCATTATCGCCCATATCGACCACGGCAAATCCACGCTGGCGGACCGGATCATCGAACAGACCGGCCTTCTGACAAAGCGGGAGATGCAGGACCAGATCCTTGACAACATGGACCTGGAGCGCGAGCGCGGCATCACCATCAAGGCGCAGGCCGTGCGGACCGTGTATACCGCGCGGAACGGCGAAGAATACATTCTGAACCTGATCGATACCCCCGGCCACGTGGACTTCAACTACGAGGTCTCGCGCAGCCTTGCCGCCTGCGATGGGGCGCTTCTTGTCGTGGATGCGGCGCAGGGCATTGAGGCACAGACGCTTGCGAACGTGTATCTGGCGCTGGACAACGACCTGGAGGTCATTCCGGTCATCAACAAGATCGACCTGCCGAGCGCCGAGCCGGCACGCGTCATCGAAGAGATCGAAGACGTGATCGGCCTGGAGGCGCAGGATGCCCCGCTCATTTCTGCGAAGAACGGGATCAACATCGAGGAGGTCCTGGAGGCGATCGTGCATAAGCTGCCGGCGCCGCAGGGAGACCCGGAAAAACCGCTGAAATGCCTCATTTTCGATTCGTTCTACGACAATTACCGCGGCGTCGTGGTCTTTTTCCGCGTGCTGGACGGGAAGGTCAGAAAAGGCTCGCGTATCCGCCTGATGTCGACCGGCGCCGAATACGACGTGGTCGAAGTCGGGTACTTCGGTGCAGGCCAGCTCATTCCCTGCGACGGGCTTGACGCCGGCATGGTCGGGTATCTCACCGCGAGCATCAAGAACGTCAAGGACACCCGCGTGGGGGATACGATCACTGACGCTGCTCGCCCCTGCGCCGAGGCCCTGCCCGGCTTCAAGACGGTCCAGTCGATGGTGTTCTGTGGCATGTATCCCGCGGACGGTGCGAAATATCCGGACCTGCGGGATGCGCTCGAACGCCTGCAGTTAAACGACGCCTCCCTGACCTACGAGCCGGAGACTTCGGTCGCTCTCGGCTTCGGCTTCCGCTGCGGCTTCCTGGGACTGCTCCATCTCGAGATCATCGAAGAGCGCCTGGAACGTGAATACAATCTGGACCTCGTGACCACCGCCCCGAGCGTGGTCTACAAGGTACATAAGCTGAACGGCGACAGTTTCGACCTCTCGAATCCGACGAATCTGCCGGATCCCGCGGAGATCGACTACATGGAGGAACCCGTCGTCTCGGCCGAGATCATGGTCACCACCGAATTCATCGGCCCGATCATGAAGCTCTGCCAGGAGCGCCGCGGTGTCTACATCAGCACCGAATACATCGAGGCGACCCGCGCGATCCTCCGCTACGAGCTGCCGCTCAATGAGATCATCTACGACTTTTTCGACGCCCTGAAGTCGCGCTCCCGCGGCTACGCGTCGCTCGACTATACGCTGAAAGGCTACGTGCAGTCCAAACTGGTCAGGCTGGACATCCTGATCAATAAGGAACTCGTGGACGCCCTCAGCTTCATCGTTCACGAATCCGTCGCCTACGAGCGCGGCCGCCGCATGTGCGAGCGCCTGAAGGAGGAGATCCCGAGACACCTCTTCGAGATCCCCATCCAGGCAGCCATCGGCAGCAAGATCATCGCCCGCGAGACCGTGAAGGCCGTCCGCAAGGACGTGCTGGCCAAGTGCTACGGCGGCGACATCACGCGCAAGAAGAAACTGCTCGAAAAACAGAAGGAAGGCAAGAAGCGGATGCGCCAGATCGGCAGCGTGGAAGTGCCGCAGCAGGCCTTCATGAGCGTGCTGAAACTGGACGAAGACCGCTGATTTCTTATGAAGAAACCTCTGAGCATATACGTACACGTTCCGTTCTGTGCGCGGAAATGCCTGTACTGCGATTTTCCTTCGGCGCCGGGAACGCCGGAGGAGATCGCGGCTTATTTTCGTACGCTGCAGCAGGAGATCCGCTCTTTTGAGGCCCTGGGAAGCCTGCACGGCGTCCCGACGGTCTTCTTCGGCGGCGGTACGCCTTCACTGGTCGATCCGAAATACATCGGCCAGGTCCTGGACCTTCTGCGCTCGCTGTATCCCTTCGATGAGGACGCCGAGATCAGCCTGGAGGCAAATCCCGGCACGCTGACCAAGGAAAAACTGGACGCCTACCGGGAGATGGGCATCAACCGCCTGAGCCTGGGGCTCCAGTCCGTGCACGAAGACGAACTGAAGATCCTCGGCCGCATCCACAGTTACGAAGAGTTTCTGAAAAGCTATGAACTGGCGCGCGAAGCCGGCTTTGACAACATCAACGTCGATCTCATGAGCGCCTTGCCGCGCCAGACCATGGAAAAGTGGAAAAAGACGCTTGAGACCGTCGCGGACCTTAAGCCGGAGCACATCTCAGCCTACTCGCTGATCATTGAGGAGGGCACGCCTTTTGCCGGGACCTGGGGGACCCGCGAAGGCCGCATTTTCCTGCCCTCCGAGGAGACTGACCGCGAAATGTACCACTGGACGAAGACGTTCCTTGCGGAGCGCGGCTACCGGCGCTATGAGATCTCGAATTACGCGAAGCCCGGACGCGAGTGCCGCCATAACCTCACCTACTGGACCGGCGGCGAATACGTCGGCTTCGGACAGAGCGCGGCGTCCTATGTGGACGGCAGGCGCTTTCAGAACCCGGCAGGCAGGGAAGAATATCCGAAATACGCCCGTACCGCCTACGCAGACTTCAAAAAGACGAGACCGCTCAGCCTGAAGGAGCGCGAGGAGGAATACATGTTCCTGGGACTGCGCACGGCGCGCGGCGTTTCCCGGGCGGAATTCCGGGAACGTTTCGGGGAAAGTTTCCCCGGGACCTACGAAAAGAAACTGCTGGAGTACTGCCAGCAGGGCTTCATGGAAAAGGAAAATGACAGGATCCGCCTGACGGACAAGGGCATTGATGTCAGCAATGTCATCATGGCGGACTTCCTGCAGGATTAGGAGGAGAGATGCCAGTCGGTTTTCTGCTGGGGGCAAGCGGAAGCGGCAAATCCTCGGCGCTCCGGGATCTCGTGATCCGGAGGAGCCTTGCGGAGCCGCTGTCCCGCCATATCGTCTTCGTACCGGAGCAGTCGACCTTCACGACGCAGCAGGCCTTTATCGCCGCCCACCCGCGGCAGGCCATGCTGAACATCGAGGTCATCAGCTTCGGGCATCTGGCACGCCGCGTTTTCCGTGAGTTTTCCGCGGAGAAGGCGCAGGTGCTGGATGAGAACGGGAAGCAGATGCTCCTTACCCTCGCAGCTGAGGACGTCAAAAAGGATCTGACGGTCTACGCGAAGCAGATAAGGCGGCCGGGCTTTCTTGCAAAGCTCGGGAGCCTCTTTGCCGAATGGGACATGAACGACATCTCCCCTGACCGCCTTCTGGAGATCGCGGGCGAGGCGGGGATAAAGCCCCTTCTTTCTGCCAAACTGAGGGAACTGTCCGGGATCTACCGCGCTTTCAGGACGCGTCTCGGAAACGGGACCATGACGGCAGAGGAAACGCTGCCCAGACTCCTCAGGCTCCTGCCTCGCTCGGATGCGGCGCGCGGCGCATATCTGTATTTCGACGGCTTTACCGGCTTTACCAGGGTACAGTACCGGCTCATCACCGAACTGATCCGCAGGAGCCGGGAGAGCCTTTTTGTGTTTACGCTGCCGAAGACGGAAGAGGGAAGCGGCCGGAAAGCCGGTCGGGAGCATCTGTTCCGCATGAGCGCTGAAGCCCTGGAAAAGATCAAAGGCTGCGCCGGGGATGCCGGCATGCCGCTCGGGAACACCTTCTGGGCGGAAGACGTTCCGTCGCCGGTCAGGCGTGCGGGTGACCTCGCATTCCTGGAAAAACACCTGATGCGTTTCGGGAAGGAAACGTATCCGGATACGCCGCAGCACATTGAGGCGGTCGGCTGTCTGAACCTGCGCACGGAGTGCCGCGCCGCAGTGCTGGAGGTCCTGCGGCTTGCCCGCGAGGAAGGCCTGAGGTGGCGCGAGATCGCACTGACCGTGGGCGATAAGGAACGTTACGTCCCCGCCCTAGAGGAGGACCTGAAGGAAGCCGGGATCCCCTACTTTACCGACCGGCGTGCGCCGCTCGGACGGCATCCCCTCATCCGCATGCTGGAAGCCGCGCTGGACGCGGTCACCGGCAATTACGAGCGCGACAGCGTGCTGCGCTATCTGAAGAACGAATGCGGTCCGCTCAACCGTGAGGAGAGCGACGTTTTTGAAAACTACCTGCTGTCGGCGGGGATCCGCCGGGGTGCGTCGGGCAGGAATCCCATGACGGGACCTTACGGCCGTCTTTCCCGCCTGCGCTACGAATCGGACGAAGCCTATGAAGCCCGCAGGGAGGAGACGCTTCCCCGGATGAACGCCCTCCGCGAGCGCGCGCTCGGACCGCTGCAGAAACTGCATGAGACCGTGGGAAGCCGCGGCAGCCGGAGCACCGGAGAAATGGCTGAAGCCGTTCTTGAATTCCTGGAATCGATCGGCGTCGGAGATAAGCTCACGGCGCGTGCAGAGCGCTTCAGAGCGGCCGGGCAGAGCCGCGAGGCGGAGGAATGGGAGAAGGTCCTTGAGACCGTGAACGATTTCTTTACGCATATGAAGGAACTGCTCGGCGGCATGCGCATGAGCGCGCAGGACTTCTGCCTGCTCGCGAAGACAGGCCTTGACAGCCTGAAACTGGGCAGCATCCCCGCAGAGCCGGACCAGCTGGTGATCGGCGATGTGCAGCGGAGCCGCTACAACGACATCAAGGCCCTTCTGGTCCTGGGCATGAACGACGGCGTCATCCCGAATACCGGCCGGAGCGGCGGCATCATTACCGACCGCGAACGCGTCCAGCTCGAGAAGTTCGAGCCGGATCTCGGCTATACCGACGAACGCGCACTTTTCGAAGAGCGTTTTTACGTCTACCGCCTGCTGACGAGGCCGTCCGAACGCCTGTATCTGAGTTTTTCGGAGAGCGGTGCGGACGGAAGACCCATCAGCAAAAGCCCGGTCCTCGCCGAAATCGGGGAACTGTTCCCGAAACTGGAGATCCGGTCTTTCGGCGAGCTCTGCCGGACGGAGCCGCTGCACGCGGTCGCCGGGAAGGAAACGGCTGCCCGGGCGCTGGCGGAGCGGATCCGCCTGAAAAAGGGCGGATGGGAAGAACTGTACGCGATGCTTCTCCAGTCGCCTGATTTTGCTGCGCGCCTGGATAAGCTGGAACAGGGTGCGCTCCGTTATTACCGGCCGGACCCGCTCACGCCGGCGCAGGCCGAAGCCCTCTTCGGCTCGGTGCTCCGCGGCAGCGTCACCCGCCTGGAACGCTTTTCGGAGTGTCCGTACAGGCATTTCCTGCAGTATGGCCTCAGTCTTGAGAAAAGGAACGAGATGTCCTGGGAGGCTGCTGACCACGGCACTTTCTTCCACAAAGTGATGGAGGTCATCCTCCGCAACGTAAAGGAGAGCGGGAAGAGGCTTAAGGACCTCAGCAGCGAAGAGAGAGAAGAACTGGTCCGGAAGGGCATCGGCGCCGCTGTCCGCGCCGGCAGCGATACTGAACTGCAGGACAAGGCGGACAGGGAATACCTGCTCGGCCGCTGGGAGGATCTCTTCGTGAGACAGATCGGTGCAATGGCCGAAATGGAGACGGACGGCGGATTCCTGCCGGAAAGTTTTGAACTGCAGTTTGGCGGGGACGAGCTCGTCCTGGATCTCGGCGGCGGCCGGAGCATGCGGCTGAGCGGCCAGATCGACCGTCTGGACGTCTGGAAAAACGGCGGAACGGACTGGATTCGGGTCGTCGACTATAAGACTTCGGACCATTCCCTCGACAGCACGAAACTTCATGCGGGACTGCAGCTGCAGCTCTTCACCTACCTGAACGTGGCAGTCGGAAAGGCGCGCGCGGAAGGACGGAACGCCATGCCGGGCGGGCTGTACTATGCCGTACTGACGGACAAATGGACCGATAAGGATCTTGACGATCCCGAAAAACAGGAGCAGGTGCTGAACATGTGCTACCGGCTGGCCGGGCTGACGGCGCGGGAAGCAAAGAGCGTTACACAGGATGCGGGTTTCGGCCAGTACGGCAGGACGAACGTGGTCGCATCTTCCACGCTGGAAACGGTCGGCGCGTACGTCCGTGACCAGGAGGTCCGGCTCGGCCGGGAGATCCTCGGCGGAAAGATCACGATCGCTCCCGCGGCTGACGGCGACGGCAGGGAAGGTGCCTGCAGGTTCTGTGATTTCCGGAGCATCTGCCGCTTCGACGAGCGGATCCCCGGCATGAAGGCGCGCATCCCCGACAAGCTTTCGATGGAGGAATTCTGTCAGGAAGTTGTGGATGCCGCGAAAGGAAAGGAGGCAGCACGATGAGCTTCGTTCCCAGTCCCATGCAGGAACAGGTCATCCGCCACAGGGGAGGCTCCCTGCTGGTGGCGGCAGCGGCGGGCAGCGGCAAGACGACGACCCTGATCGCGCACGTGCTGGACCGCCTGAAGAAAAAAGAAGGCGACCTCCGCCGCATGATCATCGTGACCTATACGAACGCGGCGGCAGCCGAGATGCGGACCAAACTGATCGGCGAACTGAAGAAAGCCCTGGAAACGGATCCGGATTCCCCGAATCTCCGCGAGCAGTCGGCGATCGCTCCGCAGACGCATATCTGCACGGTGGACAGCCTGTGCGGCTTCCTCGTGCGGAATTACTTTGACCGTCTGGACATCTCGCCGGACATCCGGATCGCGGACAAGGCCGAACTTGTCCTGTTGAAGGACGACGTGCTGGACAGCCTTCTGGAGAAAAAATACACTGCGGCGGACGAAGAGGACCTTCTGACGCTGCTTTCGGATTACTCGTCGGAAAAGGGCGACCGGAACATCCGCGACATGGTGAAGAAACTGTACGACACCGCGCAGAACGCCGTTTATCCGGATGAGTGGCTGGCGGAAGCGGAAAAACCGCAGCCGGAGGAGGAAGATGCCTTCTGGAGCCAGGAATGGGTCGCAGGCTGCGGGAAGCAGCTGCGGGAGAAACTCGAGGCTGTGCGGGACCGCATCCTCGGCCTGCAGCGGGAAGCGGCGGCGAGCGAAGCGCCGATGAAAGACCAGTATGCCGGGATGTGTCAGAGCGATCTGGACCTGGTCGACGGCATCCTTCGAGAGGATCTTCCCGGAATGATGCTGCGGCTCGGGGAGAAGCTTGACTATGTCAAGAAACCGCAGCTGCGCAAGGGAAAGGCGACCGCCGAAGACGAGGAACTGGACGAGCGGATCAAGGATGTCCGCGGGAGCATCAAGGACGATATCGGAAAGCTGCAGACACGGTACGGCAGCACTTCCTCCCGCCAGTTTGAACTGGTCCGGATGGCGGAGCGGCCGAAGAAGGCGCTGATCAGGCTCACCCGCGAATTCGGCGAAGCCTTCCGGGCTGAGATGAAGAACCGCAACATCGCGGATTTCATCGACATTGAGCATTATGCGCTTGACCTGCTTATCGGAAAAGATGGGAACGGCGAAAGACGGCGGACGCCGCTGGCAAAGGAACTGGCGGCGGAATTCGACGAGATCATCGTCGATGAGTACCAGGACATCAACAACGTGCAGGACGCCCTTCTTTATGCGCTCTCCGGCGAGGAAGACGGCAGGCCGAACCTCTTCATGGTCGGCGACGTCAAGCAGAGCATTTACCGTTTCCGCCGCGCAAACCCGGAGATCTTCCTTCAGAAATACAGGACCTTTGACGAAGCGGAGGGGGCGGCGCACAGGAAGATCGATCTTTCCGCCAACTACCGTTCGCGGAAGGAGATCGTGGACGGCGTGAACGACCTGTTCCGGCGGATCATGAACGAAGCTTTCGGCGGCATCCGCTACGATGAAAAAGCGCAGCTGAACTTTGGCGCGAAGGGCTTTGACGAAAACGGCCACGTGCCGGAGGTCCTCCTGTGTGAAAGCACCGGCAGCGCGGCGGAGGACCGCGCAGCGGAGGCGGAGCGGATCGGCAGAAAGATCCTGGAACTCGCGGAAAACGGCGTGCTGAATGTCGGCGGTCCGGAGAAAACGCGGAAGATCGCCCTGAAGGACATTCAGATCCTGATGCGGACCATGACGGACGCCAGGATCTTTGCGGAGACGCTGGCCGGGATGGGTATCCCCGCCGCCGCTCCGTTAAAACACGGCTTTTACGATACGGAAGAGGTACAGACGGTCCTGGCCCTTCTGAAAACGATCGATAACCCGAAGCAGGACGTTCCGTTAGCATCGGTCCTGCTCTCACCTTTCGGCGGCTTTGACGACAGCAGCCTTGCGGACATCGCCGCCTTCGCAAAGAAGGAAGCGCCGGAAGCGCGGAGCCTTTACGGCCGCCTCCGCGCAGCCTGGGAAAAGGCACCGGAACGCTTCGGCAGAGTCGGGGTATTCCTGGAACAGCTGGACCGCTGGCGGGACCTTGCCGAGACCTGTTCCATCCCGGAACTGATCCACGCGCTCATGACCGAGAGCGGCTATGAACTTTACCTCCGGGCGATGCCGGGCGGCATGTCAAGACTTGCCAACCTGGAAGCGCTGCTGGATAAGGCGGAAGCCTACGAAAACTCCAGCTACCGCGGCCTCTTCCAGTTCAACCGCTATATTGAGAGCGTCATCGACCGCATCAGGGACGGGACAGACGAAGGCGAATCGGCGCCAGTCCGCGACGATGACGACGTCGTTCATATCGATACGATCCACTCGTCAAAAGGCCTGCAGTATCCGGTCGTCTTTCTGGCCGACGCGTCGAGAGATTTCAATCTCACGGACGCGGGCGCAAGCGTCCTGATCCATGAAAGGGAAGGCATCGCGCTGGAAAGCCGCAACGGCGTGACAAGGCAGAGACTGAAAAATCTGCGCAGAATCTACGCGGCCGATCTGATCCGGGAGGAACTGAAAGCCGAGCAGCTCCGCCTGCTTTATGTCGCCCTGACCCGGGCAGAAGAGTATCTGTTCATTTCGGGAACGGTGAAGGACGCGCGGAAATGGCGCGACGGCTATCAGGCGTTCGCGGGCACGGAAGGCCCGCTTCCTTCTTACGCCGTGAAAAACGGCAGCAATTATCTTGACTGGATCCTCATGGCCGCCGCAGCGGGAACGCCTCACCTGAAGATCGTGCCGGAGACGGCAGGGGAGAAGGCGGAACATGAAAAGCGAAGCCTGCAGGGAACGCTCAGCCTGGAGCAGCTGCGGCAGCGCATGGAGGAGGTGCGGAGTGACCCGCCGGCGATCTCCGCTGAACTCGACAGACGCGTGCATTTCCGCTATCCTTACGAAGCGCTTGCCGGCGTGCGCGGGATCGTCACGGTCTCGGCGCTGAAGCAGCAGGCGCAGGAGGGAGCGCAGGCTGAAATGCCGGAGGATCAGCCGGAAGAACTGCCTGCCGTCAGGAAAGAGCGTGAAGCAGCGCCGCCGGAGCAGGGCGGCGGACACGGCAGGCTCTCGGGCGCCGAGCGCGGCACCGTATTCCACAAGATCATGGAGCACCTCGTGATCGCGAAGCTGACGGACGAGGCCTCTGCAGCAGCTGAGATCGCCCGCATGAAGGATGCCGGGCTCCTCAGCGCGGAGGAAGCGGCAGCGGTCAGTGGGACAGAGATCCTGGCCTTCTTTGAAACGCCTCTCGGGGAACGCGTCCGCCGCGCAGATGCGGAAGGAAGGCTCTTCCGCGAGCAGCCCTTCATTCTGGGGGTCCCGCTCTCCGAGATCGACCCGGCGCACGAAGGCAGCACCGAACGCGTCCTCATCCAGGGCATCATCGACCTGTACTTCGAAGAAGACGGCAGACTGATCCTTGCCGACTACAAGACCGACCGTGTCACGGATCTGAGCGAGCTGGAGGCCCGCTACCGCACGCAGCTGAAGTACTACCGCAGGGCACTGGAGCAGGCATCCGGCAAGCCCGTTGCCGAGACCCTGATCTACAGTACCGTACTGCGGAATTTCCGGACCGTCTGCTGACGGAGAAGGCCTTGCCTCCCGTTTTCGTAGACAAAACGGATAAGCTGTGTTATAATACCTTTCTGTTGTCAGGAAAGGAGAAACCATGACAGAAGAGTTTATGACATCTCAGAACACGGAAGAGGAAGAAGTCCTGGTGAATCTGACGCTGGATCCTGAAGAGGAACCGGCGCCGCAGGACGACCTCGGCGTGAGCGGTGAGCATAAAAGCCATAAGAAAAAGAAAGGCAATGGACTGTATACGCTGATCATCGTTCTTCTGCTGGGCGTGATGGGCTACAGCGGATATCGGATCGCCTCAACGCTTCTGGAGAATAAGGAAGCGGATGATGTCTACGCTGACATCGCGAATCAGTTCATCGTGGAAGAAGACCAGACCCTCGTGCCGGAATGGACGGAGCCGGAACAGACGGAGACGCTTCCTGTGGAAACGGAGGAGCAGCCCGCTCCGACCAAAGAGAGCCGGCCGACCGAGACGGAAGAATCGGTCTCACTGGTGACGATCGAAAACGAACCCGAGACAGCCCCGCCTACGACTGCAGCACCCGTTCCTTCGACGGCAGCTCCGGCACCGTTGGATCCGATGCGCATCCTGAACATAAACTTCAACAGCCTGAAGAATGCCAACAGAGATACCATCGCCTGGATCCAGGGCATGGGCGGCGTCATCAATTATCCCGTCGTTCAGTGCGATAATAATTCATACTATCTGAAGCATCTGTTTGACGGGAGGGAAAATCCCAATGGGACCATTTTCGTGCACTGCGAAAACAGGTTCCTGAAGGATGATGTCACGTTCATCTTCGGGCATCACATGAGAAGCGGCAAAATGTTCGGCTTCCTGACGGATTATGAATCGAGAAGTTTCTTCAACAATAATCCGGAGTTCAGGCTGTACACGCCGGGAAAGATCTATACGCTGAGAGTCTTTGCCGTTTTCCGCGGCCTGGGAACGGAGAGGATCACGCTGAATTACGCGAATGCCAATGCCTTTAACAGCAATATGAACGCTTATGCCGCGCGCTCGATGCATCCGTCGGGCGTCTCGGTCTCCTACGGCGACAAGATCGTCTGCCTGTGCACCTGCTCCCGCCACATCGAGGACGGCCGCTTCTTTGTCTACTGCAAAGTAATGAATCCGGATTAATTCTATGAGCAAACGATACGATATCATGATCATCGGGGCCGGCCCCGGCGGCATTTTTACGGCTTATGAACTGCTGCAGAAGCGTTCCGACCTTAAGATCGCCGTGTTCGAGGCGGGCGGAAGGCTGGAAGAGCGCCGCTGCCCCATCGACGGCGAAAAGATAAAGTCCTGCGTCCACTGCAAGACCTGTGCCATCATGAACGGCTTCGGCGGCGCCGGCGCCTTCTCGGACGGCAAGTACAACATCACGAACGATTTCGGCGGGACGCTGTATGAACACATCGGCAAGGCCAAAGCAACCGAACTGATGCAGTACGTCGACTCCATCAACATGGCAAACGGCGGCGCGGGCTCAAAACTCTACTCCACCGGCAGCACCTATATCAAGAAACTCTGCCTGCAGAACAAGCTTCACCTGCTGGACGCTTCCGTGCGGCACCTCGGCACCGACAAGAACTACGTGGTACTCGGGAACCTCTTTGAACAGCTGAAGGACAAGGTCGATTTCTACTTCCATACGCCGGTTGAAAAACTGGAGAAGACCGAAACGGGCTTTGCCGCCGAGGCAAAGGGCGAGCGCTTCGAAGCGCCGCGCTGCGTGGTCTCCGTAGGCCGCAGCGGCAGCAAATGGATGGAATCCGCCTGCAGGGACCTGGGGATAAAGACCCGCTCGAACCGCGTGGACATCGGCCTGCGCGTGGAACTTCCGGCAGAGATCTTCTCGGAACTGACCGACGAGCTCTACGAGAGCAAGATCGTATACCGGACCGAAAAATACGGCGATCTGGTGCGGACCTTCTGCATGAACCCGCACGGCGTGGTGGTCAACGAGAACACGAACGGCATCGTGACCGTGAACGGCCACAGCTACGAGGATCCTGCCCTGCATACGCCGAATACCAACTTTGCCCTGCTCGTGGCGAAGCATTTCACCGAACCCTTCAACGATTCGACGGCCTACGCGGAGAACATTGCGAAGCTTTCCAACATGCTGGGCGGCGGCGTGATCGTGCAGCGTCTGGGCGACCTCGTGCAGGGACGGCGCTCGACTCCCGACCGCATCCGCCAGAGCTTCATCGAACCGACCCTTTCGGCAACGCCCGGCGACCTTTCTCTGGTCATGCCCAAGCGCATCCTGGACGGGATCATCGAGATGATCTATGCCCTGGACAAGATCGCGCCCGGCACTGCGAACGACGAGACCCTGCTTTACGGCGTTGAGGTCAAGTTCTACAACATGGAAGTGGAGATCGACGAGAACCTCGAGACTTGCCACAAGGGACTGTACGTGATCGGCGACGGCAGCGGCGTGACGCACTCCCTGTCCCATGCCTCCGCAAGCGGCGTGTACGTCGCACGGAAGCTCGCGGAAGAATGAGGAAAGAAGACCAAAGACCAAGAGACCTCTCGTTTGAGAGGTCTTTTTTATCCCCACGGGGAGTGCTTTCGGCAGCCTCGAGAGTCGCAGGAATGCCTGATGCATTCCCGCTCCGCACTCGGCGAAAACCGCGGAAAGGAAAACCGCGGTTTTCGTCCGGCTCCGGCGCAATCTCCCGCATGTGCCGCTAACCGGCCGATCAAATGGCTGCCGAAAGTCCTCACCCGTGGGGATAGATGACCTCTGGCCTTAGAATGATGAACATCTGTCCGCGCTGCGCGGACTGAGATAAAATTTTGTATACTGACCGCGGACATATTGCTCCGCGGTTTTTTTGTGCTATAATGGCGCAAGAGAACAGACGGAACGTATTCACATAAGGGCAGCCTGGCTTTTGGCGGGCAGCCCGTGAAAGGAGCATGTCATGAAGGTTGCCGTATATTGCGGCTCGAAATGCGGGAACGATCCTGCCTTTCTGCAGGCAGCGAAGGACCTGGGCCGGTGGATCGGTTCGGGCGGGAACACCCTCGTCTACGGCGGCGCGACCGACGGCCTGATGGGCTCGGTGGCGGACGCCGTGCTGGAAGCCGGCGGCGAGGTCATCGGCGTGATGACAACGATGCCGGAGATCTTCGAGCGCAGGCACCCCGGCCTGAAGAACTGCATGGTGGTGCCGAGCCTCGGCGAGAGAAAACGTACCATGATGGAACTGGCGGACGCCTATGTTGCCCTTCCCGGCGGACCAGGGACGCTCGACGAGATCTCGGACGTCATCTCCCTGGCCAGACTGAAGGTGGACGACAAGCCGGTCATCCTGATGAACATCAACGGCTATTACGAGCCGCTCAGAGAAGTGCTGCAGGCCATGGTCCGCGCGGAATTCATCGCGGCGGAGGAGATCGACGGCGTGCATTTCCTGGCGACGGCCGAAGAAGCGGGAGAGGAACTGGGAAGGCGCGGCTGAAAGCTGCCTTTACCCGGAAAGGAGACATATGGAAAAAATGATGGATGCCATCGTAAAGCCGGTGGCAGGCGTCGGGCTTGAACTGAGGAGAGTTCCGGTACCGGTGCCGGGACCCGGCGAGGTGCTGATCAAGGTCCACAAGACAGCGATCTGCGGCACGGACGTGCACATTTACAACTGGGATCCGTGGGCGGCGGAGCATATCAAGCCGCCGATGACGATCGGCCACGAGTACGTGGGCGAGATCGCGGCGCTTGGGGACGGCGTAAAGGGCGTGGAGATCGGCCAGCGCGTTTCGGGCGAAGGCCACATCACCTGCCATCACTGCCGCAACTGTCACTCCGGCAACATCCAGTGGTGCAAGAATACGGTGAGCGTGGGGGTGGACCGCGATGGTGCGTTTGCGGAGTACGTGTGCATCCCCGAGACGAACCTGATCCTGATTGACGAGAGCCTTCCCGAGGACGTGGTGGCCTTCTTTGACGCTTTCGGCAATGCGACGCATACTGCCCTCATGTGGAACCTCGTGGGCGAGGACGTGCTGATCACCGGCGCCGGTCCCATCGGCATCATCGCGGCCGGCATCTGCAAGTACGCGGGTGCGCGGAGAGTCGTGATCACCGACCTGAATGACTACCGCCTGGGCCTTGCCCGGAAGATGGGCGTGGACGCGGCGGTCAATACCGGCAGGGAGGAACTGCAGGCCGTCATGAAGGAACAGGGGCTTGTCGAAGGCTTCGACGTAGGCCTCGAAATGTCCGGATCCGGCGTGGCTTTCCGCCAGATGGTCGGCCTCATGCGAAACGGCGGCAAGATCTCGCTGCTCGGCCTCGGCAATAAGCCGATCGAACTGGACATGAACCAGATCATCGGCAAGGGATTAACGCTCCAGGGCATTTACGGCCGCAGGATGGACAACTGGCATCAGATGAGCTACATGGTGCAGGGCGGACTGGACCTTACCCCCGTCATTACGCACCGTTTCCACTATACCGAATTCGAAGAAGGCTTCGCCGCGATGAACAGCGGCAATTCCGGCAAGGTCATCCTGGACTGGACGAAGTGAGAGGAGAGAAAATGAAAGCTGCACTGGAAAGCTATCTGAAGGAACTGGACGCGATCCGCGAAGCGGGGACTTGGCGTGAGGAACGCATCATCACCACGCCGCAGCGCGACGTGATCGATACCACGAAAAAGGCGCACGTCGTCAACATGTGCGCGAACAACTATCTAGGCCTTGCCGATAACCCCGAACTGATCGCGGCGGCGAAGGCGAGCTACGACCGTTGGGGCTTCGGCCTTTCCTCCGTCCGCTTCATCTGCGGCACGCAGGAGATCCACAAGGAACTGGAGCGCCGCATTGCGGACTTTGTGGGCACGGACGACGCCATTCTGTATTCGTCCTGCTTTGACGCGAACGGCGGCCTCTTTGAGACGATCACTGGCCCGAACGATGCCATCATTTCCGATGAACTGAATCACGCCTCGATCATCGACGGCGTGCGCCTTGCGAAGGCGAAACGCTACAAATACAAAAACAACAACATGGACGACCTGCGCGCGCAGCTGGAAGCCGCGAAGGCGGACGGGTGCGAACGCATCGTGATTGCGACCGACGGCGTCTTCTCGATGGACGGCTACATCGCAAACCTTAAGGGCATCTGCGATCTCGCGGACGAGTTCGGCGCTCTCACCATGGTGGACGATTCCCACGCGGTCGGCTTCATGGGTGCGCACGGGCGCGGCACGCCGGAGTTCTGCGGCGTCATGGGACGCGTGGACATCATTACCGGCACCTTCGGTAAGGCCATGGGCGGCGCCTCCGGCGGCTACACCGCAGCCCGTCAGCCCATCGTGGACCTGCTCCGTCAGCGCTCCCGCCCGTACCTCTTTTCCAACACCCTGGCGCCGGCCATCTGCGCCGCGACCATTAAGACCATCGACCTCCTGGAAGAGTCCACCGCCCTGCGCGACCGCGTGCACGAAAATGCCCGCTACTTCCGTGCGGAGATGGAAAAGCTCGGCTTCGACCTTTTGCCCGGCGAACATCCGATCGTTCCGGTCATGCTGTACGATCCCAGAGTTGCGGCCGAATTCGCCCGCCGGATGCTCGATAAGGGCGTCTACGTGGTGGGCTTCTGCTATCCCGTGGTGCCGAAGGGCAAGGACCGCATCCGCACCCAGATCTCGGCCGGACACACGAAGGAAGACCTCGATTTCGCGGTGAAGTGCTTCGGCGAAGTGAAGAAGGAAATGGGGCTGTAATGAAGCGTTCGTTAAAACCCGGCAACATGCTTTATCCGCTGCCGGCGGTGCTGGTTAGCTGCGGCGATGGCGAGGGGGTGCAGAACCTCCTTACCGTCGCCTGGGCCGGCACGGTCTGCTCCGACCCGCCCATGCTGAGCGTCAGCATCCGCAAGGACCGTTTTTCGCACCACCTGATCGAAGAGAGCGGTGAGTTCGTGGTGAACCTGGTGACGGCAGGGCTTACGCGCGCGGCCGATTACTGCGGTGTGCGTTCGGGCCGTGACGGCGACAAGTGGAAAGCGTCAGGGATCACGCCCGTGAAGACGCCGAACCTTGAAAAGGCGCCGGCCGTCGCTGAGAGCCCGGTCTGGATCGAATGCAAGGTCGACTGCATCCTGGAACTCGGTTCGCACGACATGTTCCTGGCGAAGGTCGTGGGCGTGCACGCCGACGAAGCCCTGTTTGAGGAAAACGGCAGACTGGATCTCGCAAAAGCGGACCTCATGGCCTATTCCCACGGCGAATACTTCCGGCTGGGAGATAAAATCGGAACGTTCGGCTGGTCGGTAAGGAAGAAATAGCAGACTTTGAAATGAATGAAACAAAGTATTGCACAAAAAGCGGCAGAGGGGAGCGTGATCGTCTGCCGCTTTATAATTTGTATCAATTAAGCTAAAATTAAGAAAAAAAGAATTTCGATGATATTTCTTTCGATTATTAAGCCGTTCGATTTGCCTCCATACGTTTATTTATATGAAAGCGCTTTCAGACGAAGATAAGGAGATATGAGGAGGAAACCGATCATGAAAAAAATCTTATTGCTGTACTGCTTCATCGTTCTTGCTTTTTCCGCTCTGTCTGTCAGGGCTGAGGGCGGCCACGCAGACCGTGCCATCGAAAACGCGCTGGAACAGGTGAGGCAGATCACGCCTGACCTGGAAAAGAGTACGAATGACTTCTTCGGCGACGCGCAGGATGCTTTGCCGGAAATGATGAAGCCGTCTTCGGCGGATTTTGCCGGTGCTTTCAAGGTGATTCGGAAAGACGGCTATTTTGTGGAGGCTTACCGGAAAAACGGCAATTTCTCTTTTCTGCAGGACGCGGATGGGGAATACTGGCTGGTCCCTCTTTCTTACGGGGGAGAGAAGCCTGCAGGCTCCATCAGATTTATGGAGGATAACGGCAAGCTGACCTTTGTCGGTGGCGGGCGCTTAACGGATCCGGAATACTTTCCGTTTACTTACGAGCGCTTGTCGGAAAGCGTGAACCGGTCGGAACTGATCCGGAACGAGATCGACGAATTTCAGGTGGTGGAGAACCTGCAATACAGGGTCTTTTATGCATATCTTCGCAGCGGCACGGAAGAATACGTTATCCCTCTGGATTCGTTCCTCTCGGAGGCCGGACTGATCAAGGATACCGTTTATGCGGCGGATGAATTCATCAGGAAGATAGATGAGTATTATGATGAAGAAACCGATGCGCAGAAGCGGCAGGAAGCCGCTGCCAAAGGGGAATACCTCTATGGCGGAGGCGTTCTTACTCGGGCGGAGACCCGCAGACTGAAAAAGGCTGCGGCCGCTCCGGAGGTCATTCTGCCGGCAGAGGCGAAGGCAAACAGCCGTAACTTCATGCCCTGGATCATCGCCGCCCTGGCTGCTGCAGCGGCAGGATGCACCGTACTGCTTACAAGGAAGAGAACGAAACGTGATCCGCAGGGATAAGACAGCGTTCCTCTTTTACGGCGCCGCGTGAAGCGGACACCGGCAAAAAGTTTATTCCGCCCCTTGACAGGCTCCGCCCGTGTGTGCTATAAATATCGGGCGGAGCACTTAGGGGCATAGTTCAAGGGTAGAACAGTGGTCTCCAAAACCATCGATGAGAGTTCGAATCTTTCTGCCCCTGCTCGTTCAATATAGACGTTTATCATAGATGATGTCGGCGGAAGGCCGGCGTTTTTTTATGCATTCTTTCCGGCGGGTTTCGGATCATTTTGCGCAGCCGCCTCTTTACGGGGCGGCATTTTTTTGCTATGATACCGGCAGCGCCCTGAAGAGAGCGCGAACTTAGATTGAGAAAAGGCGCGGATCCGCTGGCTGCGGTCCGCAGACGGATCATATGGGTGAAAAACTGTTAAACTGGTTCATGCAGGTCCTGACCGGGATGCCGAACTGGCTGATCGTGGGGATCGTTTCCATGGTGCCGCTCATCGAACTGCGCGGCGGCCTCATTGCAGCGGCGCTCCTCGGCATGCCGCTCTGGGAGGGCATCCTGTTCTGCCTCATCGGCAACATTATCCCGGTGCCCTTCATCCTGCTCTTCATCACGCCGATCTTTAACTGGCTGAAGACGACGAAGCTCTTCCGGCCGCTCGTGGAGAAGATCGAAGCGCGGTCGATGGGGAAGAGCGACAAGATCAAAAAGGCAGAGTTCTGGGGGCTCGTGCTCTTCGTGGGCATCCCGCTGCCGGGCACCGGTGCCTGGACAGGCTCGCTCATCGCCTGCCTGCTGAACGTCGATAAGAAGAAAGCTTTCTGCGCGGTGATCATCGGTCTGCTGCTGGCAACGACGATCATGTGCATTTTTACCTACGGAATACCGGCCATCGTAGCGTCGATGAAGTAAAAAGATCCTTCGCTGCGCTCAGGATGACAGGGAATGCTTTGGGTGACAGGGAACGCTCAGGATGACAGGGTACGCTTTGGGTGACAGGGAACGCTTGGGATGACAGGGAACGCTTTGGGTGACCAGGGAAAAAACTAAGGAGTTTAAGACAATGGCGATCATGGAACGTCTGGATGAATGCGACCGGATGTGCAGAGCGATCACGGATGCGCGCGTGTCCGATGCGGCGCAGCACGACTTAACGGGCCTGCTGCACCGAGACCTGATGTATTTCTGCGTCTATCTGTCGCTGCAGGACAGGAATTTCACTGCGGCGCAGCGCGGCTACGTCAAGGCCAATCTGGGCTATGACCTTTCCTATACCGACCGCACCGGCCTGTATGACAAGGTCGCGGTGGGCTACGCGGAAAAGCTTCCGACCTCGATGAAGTATTTCATCCTGGCGGATGCCAAGGGGAAGATCCCGAACGACCCGTGGCAGAACAAGAAGACGGCCTACCTGATCGCGACCTACGAAGCGCTCGGGCGGGAATTCCTGGCCCTCAGCAGCGGCGATCCCGACCAGGGCGCGGTCCAGGCGCTCACGGAATACATCCGCATGCTGGACAAGACGATCGAGGGCTACGGGCTGTTCCGGAACAAGAATATCAAGGTGACGCCCGGCAAAAGCAGCAATGTGAAAATTACGCCCGGGAAGACCGCGGGCTCTTCGTCCGGAACGGCGGTCCTTACCCCCGGAAGTTCCGGAACGGTATCGGGCGGAAAGCCGGCAGCTGCCGTGAAACCGGCGGCCGAGAAGACCGGCGAGACGAATGCTTCCGATCTGTCTGAGGACCGTATCGACGAGATCCTCGCCGAGCTCAATTCCCTGGTCGGACTGGACGTCGTCAAGGAGGAGATCGAGAACCTCGTGAACCTTCTGCGCGTGCAGCAGATGCGGAAGGAACTGGGACTTTCCAATGCGGGCACGTCCCGCCACATGGTGTTCTACGGCAACCCCGGCACCGGCAAGACCACGGTTGCGAGGCTCATCGCCGGCATCTACGGCGAGCTGGGGCTCCTGCCGACCGGGCAGCTGGTCGAAGTGGACCGGAGCGGCCTCGTCGGCGGCTACGTCGGGCAGACAGCCATCAAGACGAAGGAAGTCATCGACCAGGCCGTCGGCGGCGTGCTGTTCGTTGACGAAGCCTATACCCTGACTCAGAACAAAGGCCAGAACGACTTCGGTCCGGAAGCGGTCGAGACCATTCTGAAGGCGATGGAGGACTACCGCGACGAACTGGTGGTCATCGTGGCTGGCTACACGGAACTCATGAAAGATTTCCTGAAAACCAACCCGGGACTTACGTCGAGGTTCAACTACTTTATAGAATTTCCCGATTATACGCCCGAAGAGCTTGTTGCGATCCTCAAGACGATGTGTAAGAAGAATGAATATAGCCTTTCCCAGGCGGCTGAAGCGAGGGCGCTTGAGATCTTCACTGCCCGCTGCGAGAACAAGCCGGAGAACTTTGCGAATGCGCGCGAAGTCCGCAACTTCCTGGAGAAGGCGATGTTAAAGCACGCGGCGCGTGTGACGAAGCTCCCGAAGGAACAACGCACCAGGGAGGCGCTCACGACCCTCGAAGCGCCGGACGTTGAGATCAAACTGCGGTAAGGAGCGGCCATGAGGATCATCGTCATCGGCGGAGGAGCCGCCGGCATGATGGCGGCAGCTGCTGCCGCCGAAGAAGGCGCCGAGGTCACGCTCCTTGAGAAAAACGACCGGCTCGGCAAGAAGATCTACATCACCGGCAAGGGCCGCTGCAACGTGACCAATGCCTGTGAGAGGGAAGAATTCTTCACGCACGTTTTCCGCAATCCGCGCTTTCTGTATTCGGCCTTCGGCCGCTTCTCGAACGAAGACATGTACGCCTTCGTCGAGGCGCACGGAACGAGGCTGAAGACCGAGCGCGGGCAGAGAGTCTTCCCCGTGAGCGACCACGCTTCGGACATCATCAAGGCCTTGAAAAAGGCGATGGATGAAGCCGGTGTCCGCGTCATCACCGGCGCACAGGCGGAGAAACTGCAGATAAAGAACGGCGCAGTCACGGGCGTTGTCTGCACCCTTGCGGACGAGGCCGGAAAGGCCGTCCGGAAGACCCTGCCGGCGGACCGCGTGATCGTCGCGACGGGCGGGCTTTCCTATCCCGGGACCGGCTCGACCGGCGACGGCTACCGCTTCGCGGAGGAAGCCGGGCACCGCGTCACGCCGCGGGAACCCTCGCTGGTTCCCCTGAACGCACGCTTTGAAAAACCGCTTTCCGACCGCTATTCACCGAAGAGCCTCATGGGACTTTCGCTGAAAAACGTGGGCATCCGCGTCGAACAAGGCGGCAGGAAGATCACGGAAGATTTCGGGGAGATGATGTTTACGCATTTCGGCGTGACCGGACCACTCATCCTCTCGGCTTCGGCGCTGCTCGGCGGCGCGCTGGAGGAGGAAACGGTCTCGGCAAAGGGGCCGGTGCGGCTGCATCTTGACTTAAAACCTGCCCTTTCGGAAGAACAGCTGGAAGCGAGGTTCCTCAGGGAATCTGCCGGAAACGGCGCGAAGCAGCTGGATACCTTCCTCGGCGGATGGCTCCCGAAGGCGCTCATCCCCGTCGTGCTCGGACAGGCCGGGATCGGGGCAGCACAAAAGACCGGCACCGTGAAAAAGGAGCAGCGGGATGCACTCATCAAGGCGCTCAAGGACTTTCCGCTCGTCATCACCGGCCTGCGCGGCTATGACGAGGCCGTCGTGACAAGGGGCGGTGTTGACGTAAAGGAGATCGACCCGAAGACCATGGCGTCAAAAAAGGTCAGAGGGCTGTACTTTGCGGGTGAGGTCCTTGATCTGGACGGGACCACCGGAGGCTTTAATCTGCAGATCGCCTGGTCGACCGGCCGTGCAGCCGGGAAAGGCGCTGCAGCTGCGGATAAGAAGGAGGAATGACATGAACAGGCATATTGCGATCGACGGGCCTGCGGGCTCCGGCAAGAGCACTATCGCGAAGATCGTCGCGGCACGCCGCGGCCTCATTTACGTGGATACCGGCGCGATGTACCGGGCAATGGCGATCCATTTCCTCAGGCTCGGCCTTTCGGCTGACGACGAAGAGGGCATTACGAAGGCCTGTGAGAGCGCGGACGTCACGATCGATTATGTCGACGGACAGCAGCAGGTGATCCTCTGCGGCGAGAACGTCACCCCGTACCTCAGGCAGGAGGAGACCGGGAAAATGGCCTCCGCGAGTTCCGTCTACGCAGCGGTGCGGAACAAAATGACCGTCCTGCAGCAGAAGCTCGCGGCAGAGAAGACAGTGGTCATGGACGGCCGCGACATCGGCACCGTAGTGCTGCCGGACGCTTTCCTGAAGGTCTACATGACGGCATCGGCCGACGTACGGGCGAAGCGCCGCTTTGACGAACTTGTCGCGAAGGGCGAGAACCCCGATTTCGAGACCCTGAAAGCGGAGATCATTGAGAGAGATTACCGCGACAGCCACCGCGAGATCGCACCGCTCAGGCAGGCGGAGGACGCCTTCCTTCTGGACACTTCGGACATGAGCATCGACATGGTGGCGGGGTATCTCCTCGGCCTCTACGACGAGCGGAAGAATTTCTTTTTTCTCGGGGAATGAGAAGGGCATGGAAGAAGAGAATATTCGCGTGATCACCGCAGAGACCGCGGGCTTCTGCTTCGGCGTGGAGCGCGCGGTGGATCTGGTTTACGAACAGCTCGCCTCCGGAAAGAAGCCGCTCTACACCTACGGCCCCATCATCCACAACGAGACCGTGGTCGGGGAACTGGAAGAAAAGGGCGTGCGGATCCTGAACGGCTCCGCCGATCTGGAGAAGGCTGAGCCCGGCACCGTCGTCATCCGCTCCCACGGAACGACGCGCGCAGAGCAGGAACGCATGGAGGCGCTCGGCTTTGCCGTTGCCGATGCGACCTGTCCCTTCGTGAAGAAGATCCACCGGCTGGTGCAGGAGGCAGAAGAGCAGGGAAAACGCGTGATCATCATCGGCGACCCGGCCCATCCGGAAGTGTGCGGCATCCGCGGATGGTGCCGCAGTGAGCCGCTGATTTTTGCCGAGGAGAACGATATTCCCCTCAATACCGCGGAAAATGAATATTTTGTCGTTTCTCAAACCACATTTAACCTGAAAAAATTCAAAAAAATCGTTGCAAAACTAAAAAAGAGCGGTTATTATATTTCTGTTGTGAATACAATTTGCAATGCTACACAAAGACGCCAGTCGGAGGCGGAAGCGATCGCTTCTCAGGTCGACGCGATGATCGTCATCGGCGGGAGTCAAAGTTCAAACACCAGGAAGCTCTGCGAAATCTGCAGGGCTAATTGTGCCAAGACCTATTACATCCAGTCAGCAGCTGACTTGGGCAATCTCGGTTTTACACCTGTACGTAGCGTGGGCATCACAGCAGGGGCTAGCACCCCAAAGAAAATCATTGAGGAGGTTCAATCTTATGTCAGAAATAAGCTTTGAACAAATGCTGGAAGAAGAAGGTTCCCTGAACCAGATACGTACGGGGGCCGTGGTAACGGGCACCGTTATCGGCGTTAAAGACAATGAGATCAACCTGAACATCGGCTAGCGACGAGATGAAGGTCAAAGTGCTGAAAGTCAACGACGGCGACGGCCAGGTGCTGCTGTCCTACAAGCGCCTTGCGCAGGACCGCGCACTGGAAGCGCTGAATGAAGCCTGCGAGAGCGGCGAAGTCCTTCACGGAACGGTGGCGAATGCGACTACCGGCGGCCTGAGCGTGATGAAGGACGGCGTCCGCATCTTCATCCCGGCCAGCCTGGCCGGCGAGAACTTCGTCAAGGATCTGAGCAAGTTCGTCGGCGAAGACATCGAATTCAGACTGATCGAATGCAATCCCCGCAAGCGCCGTGTCATCGGCGACCGCAAGAGCGTCCTGAAGGAACGCCGTGAAGCGGCCGAGAACGCGCTGTTCGAAAGCATTCAGGAAGGCATGATTGTGAACGGTACGGTGAAGAACCTGACCGATTTCGGCGCCTTCATCGATATCGGCGGTGCCGACGGACTGCTGCACATCTCCGAGATGAGCTGGGGCCGTCTGGAACACCCGAAGAAGGTCTTCAAGGTAGGCCAGGAAGTCGAATGCTTCATCAAGTCCATCAAGGGCAAGAAGATCGGCCTGTCCATGAAGTTCCCGGATCAGAACCCGTGGCTGGACGCTGAAGAAAAATATGCCATCGGCAACGTCGTGACCGGCAAGGTCGCCCGCATGACCGATTTCGGTGCTTTCGTCGAGCTCGCGCCCGGCGTGGACGCTCTGCTGCATGTTTCCCAGATCGGCAAGGACCGCGTGAACAAGCCCAGCGACGTGCTGCAGCTCGGGCAGGAGATCGAAGCGAAGGTCGTTGAGTTCAACGGCGCCGACAAGAAGATCAGCATCTCCATCAAGGCTCTCGAGATGGACCGCCCCGCTGAAGAGAAGGCGACCATCGAAGTTCCCGAAGCCATCGCGGCTGCCGTAAAGGAAACGGAAGAAGCTGCTGCGGAGACCGCGGAAGAGGTCAAGGAAGCTGCCCCTGAGGCTGCTCCGGAAGCCTGATCGCTTTTCCGAATTTGAGCCAGGGTCTGCTTCGCGCAGACCCTGACTTTTTTATAAATTATCATTGATTTTTACGCGCTTATCAGTTACAATACATAGGATTATAGCCCAAGGAGGTTTTTCATGAGACGAATACTCCGCATCCTGCTGCCTTTGCTGGTGGTCGCGCTGGTGATAGTGGTTGCGCTGAGCAAGTGCAATCCGAATACCCCGATCGTCAGCAGCACTGATGTCAATGGGTCAACTGGCGGGTCGAAGAATCCTTCCTCCGAAACGCAGACGGTACCGAAGTCAACGGCCGAGGCGGTCACCATCGACTTCAAGCCTACGGCAACCAGCATCTACGTGGCACGCGACGGAAGCATCCGCACCGCGGAGATCACCGATTTCAGCAATGACGGTTACGACCAGGACCGTTACGATGCCGCGACGCTCCGTTCGTACGTCACCGGCTGGGTCGACAATTACAACAGCGCCAAGGGCAAAGCCTCCGTCCGCATCGAAACGATCGATGTCACCGACGAAGTGGCGACCCTGATCTTATACTATGACAGCCTGAATGCCTTCATCGATTTCCAGGGAGAGGATTTCGGCATTACTTCCCTCAGAGTGGGTACCGCGGAATTCGCTGCCCGCAACTTTGCCTTAAGCGGCCTTAAGGATACCGAAGGCAACACCGTGACGCCCATCGCCGCCCTCCAGGATGAGGACGTGACCGTGGTCGCCGTCAGCGGCACTTCCCTCATTTCCTTTGCCGGTGAGGTGAAATTCCTCTCCGGTTCCCTGACCCTTGTCGACGCCAATACGGTGCGGGTCAGCAGCAAATCCGACACCTTCATCATCTTCAAATAGAGCATGCAGGCAGGGCCTGTAAATGCGGGGGCGGCTTGCCGTTCCCGCATTCCTCTTCTTAAAACAACCTGAAAAAGGAGCAGCAATTATGGAAAAAACCATGGAAAAGATCGTCGCTCTCTGCAAGAACCGCGGGTTCATCTTCCCCGGATCGGAGATCTACGGCGGCCTCGCCAATACCTGGGACTACGGCCCGCTCGGCGTGGAACTGAAGAACAACGTCAAGAAGGCCTGGTGGCAGAAATTCGTGCAGGAAAACCCTTACAACGTCGGCCTTGACGCCGCGATCCTCATGAATCCCATGACCTGGAAGGCGAGCGGCCATCTGGCCGGATTCTCGGATCCGCTCATGGACTGCCGGCAGTGCCACGAACGCTTCCGCGCGGACAAGCTGATCGAAGACTGGTGCGGCGCGAACGGCTTCTCCCTGCCGAAGCCCATCGATGCCTTCTCCCAGGCGGAGATGAAAGCCTTCGTTGAGGATCACAACATCCCCTGCCCGACCTGCGGGGGGCACGATTTCACCGATATCCGTCAGTTCAACCTGATGTTCAAGACTTTCCAGGGCGTCACCGAAGACACGAAGAACACCATCTATCTGCGCCCTGAAACGGCGCAGGGCATCTTCACCAACTTCGTGAACGTCCAGCGTACGACCCGGAAGAAAGTGCCTTTCGGCATCGGCCAGATCGGCAAGTCCTTCCGCAACGAGATCACGCCCGGCAACTTCATTTTCCGCGTGCGCGAGTTCGAGCAGATGGAACTGGAATTCTTCTGCAAGCCCGGCACCGACCTGGAATGGTTTGACTACTGGAGAAGCTTCTGCCATAACTGGCTGCTTTCCATCGGCCTGAAGGATGAAGAGATCCGCCTGCGCGACCACGATCCCGAGGAACTGGTATTCTACTCCAAGGCGACAACCGACTTCGAGTATCTGTTCCCCTTCGGCTGGGGCGAACTCTGGGGCGTTGCGGACCGTACCGATTACGACCTGACGCAGCATGCGAACACCTCCGGACAGGATCTTTCCTACTTCGATCCCGAGACGAACGAACGCTACCTTCCGTACGTCATCGAGCCTTCGCTCGGCGTGGAACGCACGGTGCTCGCGCTCCTCTGCGGCGCCTACGACGAGGAGGTCCTCGACGAGGCGAAGGGCGACGTCCGCACGGTGCTTCATTTCGCACCGGCGATCGCGCCGGTCAAGATCGCGGTGCTGCCGCTTTCCAAGAAACTGGCGGAACCGGCGGAGAAGATCTACGGCGAACTGTCCCGCGATTTCGTCTGCGATTTCGATGTCACCGGCAACATCGGCAAGCGCTACCGCAGGGAAGATGAGATCGGCACGCCTTACTGCGTGACCTACGATTTCGACTCTGAAGAAGACCATGCCGTGACCATCCGCGAACGCGATACGATGGCGCAGGTACGCG
This sequence comes from uncultured Lachnospiraceae bacterium, assembly GCA_902761665.1. Classification (GTDB taxonomy): domain Bacteria; phylum Bacillota; class Clostridia; order Lachnospirales; family Lachnospiraceae; genus UBA6987. Next base: position 41,343 of record CACWLA010000015.1, read on the forward strand.
TCCCCGTTGCGGAACTCAGGACCTGGTTTGCCGACAAGTTCAGACTTTAACAGCAGCAAAAGAAGAAAAGATCCTTCGCTGCGCTCAGGATGACAGCGCAGTAAAACCGGATGACAGCAAAGAAAGGAGGGCCGGCCATGCGGTCACGATACAAACCGATTCGGATGCTTGCCGGGGTGCTGTGCCTCGTGATGCTGCTGTGTACGGTACTTCCCGCCGGCGCCGGGGCGGTATCCGACCTGGAAGAGGGGATCACCGAGCAGGAGAAGAAAGAGCAGGAAGCAAGAGCCGAAGCGGCATATTACAGAGGCCTTTACGAAGGGCTGCAGAAGGAACTTGCCGAGGCAAATGCCGGGATCGAAGCCCTGTTTGACGAGATGCTGGAACTTGGCAGGCAGATCACGGAAGCCGAGGCGGAGGTCGAATATTACGCCGCCCTGCAGGAAGAGAACGAAAAGACGCTTGCCGAACAGAAAGAAACGATGGCCAAGCGCATCCAGTACATGTACGAGCAGCAGACGAGTACGTTCTGGGAAGTGCTGACCGGCGCCCGTTCACTTGCCGAAGTCATGAACAGTGCGGACTATATCCGCTCTCTGAGCGAATACGACAGCAAGATGATGGAAACCTACAGGGCGACCCTTGCCGAGACTGAGCGCCTGAAGGAAGAAAGCATCGCGAAAAAGGATGAGATCCTGGAACTTCGCGACGGCCTGACCGTCAAGCAGGCGGCCATGGCTGAGAAGGCACAGGACATCGTCGACAAGATGAACGACTTCCAGGCAAAGATCAGCGCGTCGGAAACGGCGGCGGAGAACTACGCGGCGCAGACGGCACAGAAGAAATACGAACTGGAACAGCTGAAGCTGGCGATCCGCAAGGCAGCGGAGGAGGAAGCCCGCAGGAAAGCGGAAGAAGCCCGGAGGAAAGCCGAAGAGGAAGCCCGCAGGCAGGCGGAAGCCGCCGCAGCCGCAGCTGCGGCAAAGGCGGCGGAAGAAGCCCGGAAGAAAGCCGAAGAGGAAGCAGCTGCCGCTGCTGCAGCCGCTGCAGCCGCCGCAGCAGCGAACCAGGGGAGTGCCGGCAGCACGGCGAACCAGCCTTCCGATCTTCGCTGGGCGCTGAACGATACCCGCGGCGTCGGAAGCATCAATATCGATCCGAACGCGATGAATCCGACGGGACATACCAATCTGGAACTGCTGGCGTCCATCCTGGAATGCGAGTGCGGCAGCCAGCCCTACAACGCGCAGGTCGCGGTGGCGAACGTCATCTTCAACCGCATCCAGAGCCCGAAATGGCAGACCACGATGTATGACGTGATCATGGGCAGGGGGCAGTTCACTCCGGTCGACAACGGGACCCTGGCCATTTCCCTGGCAAAAGGCGCAAGGCAGACCTGCGTGAACATCGCGAGAGACTGCTTCAACGGCGCGAGGGCTCTCGACAACCGCTGGATGTATTTCTGCGATTTCAACGACTGGCGGAGAAATCCGAGGCACTATACCGAGTATCAGATCCTCGGCGCGCATATTTTCTATTACTGAGAGGCAGACGGACCATGAAGATCTACAATACACTGAGCAGGACCAAGGAGGAATTCGTACCGATCGAACCCGGAAAGGTGCGGATGTACGTCTGCGGCCCCACGGTCTACAACCTGATCCACATCGGCAACGCACGCCCCATGATCTTCTTTGATTCGGTGCGGCGCTACCTGGAATACAAGGGCTATGAGGTCAACTACGTCTCCAACTTCACCGACGTGGACGACAAGATCATCAAGGCCGCCAACGCCGAGGGCGTCGATTCCTCCGTCATTTCCGAGCGCTACATCGAGGAATGCAAGAAGGACATGGCCGGGATGGACGTCCGTCCCGCCACCACGCACCCGAAGGCGACCGAGGAGATCGGCGGCATGATCAAGATGATCCGCCAGCTGATCGCGGACGGCCACGCCTACGAAGTGAACGGTACGGTCTATTTCCGCGTGAGAAGCTTCAAGGAATACGGCAAGCTCTCCGGAAAGAACCTGGATGAGCTTGAAAGCGGCAGCCGCACGCTTCTCGTGACCGGTGAGGACGAGAAGGAAGATCCCATGGATTTCGTGCTGTGGAAGCCGAAAAAGGAGGGCGAACCCTTCTGGCGGAGCCCCTGGGGCGAAGGACGTCCGGGCTGGCACATCGAATGCTCGGTCATGTCGAAGAAGTATCTCGGCGAGGAGATCGACATCCACGGCGGCGGCGAAGACCTGATCTTCCCGCACCACGAAAACGAGATCGCCCAGAGTGAAGCCTGCAGCGGCCACGTCTTTGCCCACTACTGGATGCACAACGCCTTCCTGAACATCAACAACGTGAAGATGTCGAAATCCCTCGGCAACTTCCTGCTGGTCCGGGACATCTCAAAGCAGTACGACCTTTCGGTCCTGCGTTTCTTCATGCTGAGCGCCCACTACAGGAGCCCGCTGAACTTCAGCCCCGAACTGATGGAGGCTGCGAAGAACGGTCTGGACCGCATTCAGACTGCCATGGCGCGCCTGCGGGACGAAGCCGGCAAAGGAATTTCCGGCGCCGAATCGCAGCAGGAAAGAGCCGCGCGCGAAGCTTTCACCTACCGCTTCGAAGAGGCGATGGACGACGATTTCAATACCGCGGACGCCATCAGCGTGATCTTCGAGATGGTCAAGTACGCGAACACGCTTGACCCGGAAAAGACGACGGCGGAGGGCTGGAACGCGCTCCGGCAGAATCTGCTGAAACTCGCGGACATCCTCGGCATCCGGGAACCGGAGGAAACGATCCTGGACGCTGACATCGAAGCGCTCATCGAAGAACGGCAGGCGGCCCGGAAGGCGAAGAACTATGCGAGAGCCGACGAGATCCGGAAGGAACTGGCCGACCGGGGCATCCTTCTCGAAGACACCAAAGAGGGCGTCAAATGGAAGAGAAAGTAAGAGAGATCTTCGGGATCACGGCACCTGACCTGCGTCAGGTGCCTGTTCTTACCCTGGCATACGTGGGGGATTCGGCCTACGACCTGATCCTGCGGACGCTTTTCGCGGAGACCACGATGCTGCACGGCAAGCCGCTGCACGACCTGGTGCAGACTTACGTGACGGCGCGGAGCCAGGCCAGGATCGCCGACGGCCTGCAGGAGGAACTGACGGAAGAGGAACTTGCTGTTTACCGCCGGGGGCGGAACGCGAAGCCGGAAACGGTATCGAAGCACGCCAGCCTTGCCGAGTATCATAAGGCGACGGGGCTGGAGGCACTGATCGGCTATCTGTATCTGGACGGGCGGACGGACCGCGCCGTCAGTCTCATCAGAAAGGGCATGGCTTATGCAGAACAAGAGACCGGGGAATGACAGGGGACCGGCAGGGCGCGAAGGCGCGCCGCGCCGGGAGGAGAGCAGAAAGAAGCCGTTCCGCGGTGAGGAGCCGCGGGAGGAACGTGACGATTCTTTTTCCCGCATTGAGGGGAGGAACGCCGTGCGGGAAGCGCTCCGGGCCGGAAAGACGGTGGAACGTCTGTACGTCCAGGATGGGTTGACAGATCCCGCAGCGGCGGCGATCGTCAGCGAAGCGCAGAAAAAAAACATCCAGGTCCGCTTCGTGAAAAAGGAGCGTCTGGATGAAATGTCGGAGACCGGTTCGCATCAGGGCGTGATCGCGTCGGTATCGGCTTATGAATACGGTACGGTGGAGCAGATGCTGGCTGCTGCGGCGGAAAAAGGAGAGGATCCTTTCCTGATCCTTTTGGACGGCATCGAAGACCCGCATAATCTCGGGGCGATACTGCGGACGGCGAACCTTGCCAGTGCGCACGGCGTGATCATTCCGAAGGACAGGGCGGTCGGTCTTACGGCAATTGCGGCGAAGACCTCGGCCGGAGCCGTCAACTACACGCCGGTCGCGCGGGTGACGAACCTGAACCGGACGATCAGGGAACTGAAGGAAAAGGGACTGTGGTTCGTCTGCGCGGACATGGACGGGGAAGTGATGTACCGCCAGGATCTGAAGGGGCCGATCGGACTCGTGATCGGTAATGAAGGAAACGGTGTTTCGCGCCTCGTACGGGAAAGCTGCGACCTGGTGACGCGGATCCCCATGGCAGGCGACATCGATTCGCTCAATGCCTCCGTTGCCGCCGGCATCTTGGCCTTTGAGATCGTACGGCAAAGAAAATTTTCCTGAACATACTACTCTAAGATGCCCTCCAGCTTTGCGGAGGGCTCTTTTTTTTCTGTCGGTGTCACCCCGAAGGTCTTGACGTAAGCCCGGGCGAAGGCAGAGTAGCTCCGGAAGCCGCAGGCGAAGCAGGCATCGGTCGCCCCCATGCCGCTGCGCAGCATTTCCCGTGCACTGAGAAGGCGCTTTTCCGACTGGTACTGGTGGATCGTCACGCCGACCTCCGCCTTGAAGCGCCGCATCATGTGGAACTTGCTGATGAAGAAGCGGTCTGCCAGATCGTCCACGGAAACGTCCTCGGAAAGGTGCTCGTCCACGTAGCGCAGGATCTGCAGCATCTTGTCGTCCTTCGGCACCGGCGGCAGGGCTTCGCGGTAGAGGGTGCGGCCGATGGAAATGAGGATCCGGATGAGGTCCTCCCGCGCCGCGGCGTCGCTCCCGAATTCAGCGGACTTCAGTTCGCGCTCACAGGAGCGCGCCAGCCCGAAGAGGTCGGCCCCGGCGTTCGGCGACGGCCGGAGCACGTGACCCTCACGGCCGGAGAAGAGCCCCGCAAGATCCGTCCGCGGCGTGCCCGCCCGGTCCATGAATTCCTGCGAGATGAAGAAAATGATACGCTCGTAGACCCGGCCGGGCAGGAACTCCGTCTTGTGTGCGAAGCCCCGTCCCACGAGCACCACGTCTCCCGGCCGGAGCTCGTAGCGGCGCCCCTGGATCGTGTAGCTGCCGTCCCCTTCGATCAGCATCATGATCTTGTAAAAATCGTGATAGTGCAGCTCGGTGACGGCGCCCAGCGTATCTCTGTTGTGGAACAGGCGGAATTCTTCCTGGAGATATCCCCTGCTGACGGCATTTTCTTCCATCTTGCGGTCCTTCCTGCGCGCACATTGCGCAAATACAGCAGTATTTGCGCAAATTTTAGCACGGAATGCATATATTTTGCAAGCACAAATGCGTATACTGAGTAAAACTGCAAAACAGGAGGCTCATCATGGCTAAACAGAACAGTTTCTTCAAGAATTACGGATTCCTGATTCTGATGCTGATCGGCATCGTTGCCGGCTGCATCGTGGGTGCGGTCTGGCCTGGCGCCACCGCGCTGGAATGGCTCGGCACCATCTTCATCAACCTGATGTTCTGCGTGGTCGTGCCCATGGTCTTCTTCTCGATCTCCTCCGCGATCGCAAACATGAGCAATGCGAAGCGCGCCGGCAAGGTCATCAGCACCACGGTCATCGTGTTCCTGTGCACCGCTGCCATCGCCGCCGTGATCATGTACGTGATCGTCAGAGTCTTCCCGATCTTTACCATGGCGCCTCAGTACGAAGAGTCGGAAGCGAGCGCCCTCGGCTTTGCGGATATGATCGTCAACTTCTTTACGAAGCCTGACTTCCATGAACTCTTAAGCCGCCGCGCGATCCTGCCGCTCATCATCTTCGCCATCCTGTTCGGCTTCGGCGTGCAGCTTAACGGCGGCCCCGAGACCCGCACCGCGAAGTCCCTGGCGGACGTCACCAACGCTCTGATGAAGACCGTCAAGATCATCACCTACTACGCCCCGATCGGTTTCTTCGGCTTCTTTGCAAGCCTCGTCGCGACCCACGGCAAGGATTTCATGACCAACTACGCGACGGCCATCATCGTTTACTACGTGGTATGCTTTGCCTACATGTTCGCCTTCTTCCCGCTGTATGCCAAGTTCGGCGGCGGCAAGGGCGCCGTAAAGACCATGTTCGCCCACCTGTTCAAGCCCGCCGCGACCGCTTTCGGTACCTGCTCCTCCGTTGCGACGATTCCGACCAACATGGAAGCCTCCGAAGACACCGGCATCTCCAAGGAAGTCACTGACATCGTGCTCCCGATGGGCGCCACGATGCACATGGACGGTTCCGCAATGAGCGCGATCATCAAGGTCGCCTTCCTCTTTGCCCTGTTCAATCAGGACTTCAGCACCGGCCGTGCGATCCTCGCGATCATCGTCGCCGTGTTCAGCTCCGTTGCCATGAGCGGCATTCCGGGCGGCGGCGGCACCGGCGAACTCGTGCTCTGCACCATGTTCTTCCCTGAACACCTCTCCGTGGCCTTCCCCATCGCCCTTGCGATCGGCGACCTGGTCGACCCGCCCGCAACGATGGTCAACGCCGCCGGCGACTACGTCGCCAGCTACATCGTGTCCCGCTTCGTGGACGGCAAGGACTGGCTGCAGAAACACCTGGCTAAGAAAGAGAAGTAAGAAATAATCAAAAAACCTCTTGCAATCCCGGACGCAGGGTGCTATAATGCCAAAAGTCTGCAGAAGACAGGTCGAAAGACCGTGCGGAAGTGCTGGAATTGGCAGACAGGCATGACTAAGGATCATGTGTTCGACGAACGTGAGGGTTCAAGTCCCTTCTTCCGCAGAGATCAGAAAGCGCCGCGAAAGCGGCGCTTTTTGTATGTTTCGGGGTACGGCTCTTCTTGGCCGTACCCCGTTATTTGTTAAAAATGTTTTTATATTTATGAAAAAAATCTGCGATAACACTTGCAATCGCGGCCAATAATAATTATACTATCCACTATATATAGGCTATAATGCGCTGATTGTATGCATTTATTCCATATCTGTGTGCACAGCACAAAGCACTCTTTTCAGTTAAGGGAAAGGAAAACAAGAGGATGAAGAAGAACCGGAGAAAGATCCTGTCCATGATCCTGGCCATCGCGATGATCGTGACCGCTTATCACGTACCGTCCCGCGCAGCCGGAAACGACAAGATCTCAGACAAGATCCTGGATCAGCTCGGAACGGGCGTCGAAAAAGACGGCTCGTATCTGGAGGTGCCGAAACTCGGTGACCGGGAAGAGGAAGAAGTCGGTGAGCTCAAGCCCATCAATCTTTCGGAAGTGCTCCGCGTGTCCATCGTGCTGGATAAGCCCGGCACCATTGAGGCCGGCTATCCGATGAAGAACATTGCGAACAACAGCAGCGCGATGTCTTACCGGAACAACCTGAAGACCCAGCAGGCAGTGCTGATCAACAAGATCCAGCAGGTGACCGGCAAGAAACTGGACGTTAAGTGGAACATCACGCTCGGCGCGAACATCATTTCGGCGAATATGACCCGCGGCGACATGATCAAGATCGCGAGCGTCAGCGGCATCAAGAAGCTTGTCATTGAGAACCTCTATGCAGCCCCGATCACGGAACCGAATACCAGCAACACCCCCGGCATGATCGGAGCGGATACCGTTGCCTGGGCGAACGGCTTTTACGGAGCCGGCAGCAAGATCATGATCATTGATACCGGTACCAACCAGGATCACCTTTCCTTCAGCGGAGAGGCGCTGGAATATGCCCTGACCAAGGATGGCAAGAGCCTTAACGACTACGACCTGCTGACGCAGGCGGATGTCGCGGCGGTGGCTTCGCAGCTGAACGCGGGCAAAGGCCTGGATGCGGCACAGTCCTACAAGAGCCTTAAGATCCCGTTTGCCTACAACTATATCGACCGCAACTATGTCACCGACCACAGTGCCGACGAACAGGGCGAGCACGGCTCCCATGTTTCCGGCATTGCAGCCGCAAACCGTTTTGTGAAGTTTAACGGTGCGTTCGAGGATTCGCTGGAGACAGTCCTTGCCTGCGGCGTTGCTCCCGATGCACAGATCCTGACCGCGAAAGTTTTTGGCAAAGGCGGCGGCGCGTACGACAGCGATTACTTCGTTGCGATCGAAGACGCCATCATCCTGGGCTGCGACGCGGTGAACCTGTCGCTCGGCGCTGCCGTGGCGGGATTTGCTTTCTCGGAAGACTATCAGGAAAACATGGATGCTTTGACGGAAAAAGGCCTGGTCATGGTCACTTCCGCCGGCAACTCCTATGCCTTCAACAATGCGTATGCCGGCAGATACATCAATACGGCATACCCTTACAACTATATCGAAGACATCAACATGTCCACCGGCGGCAGCCCGGGTTCCTTCATCAATACCCTGACCGTAGCCTCGGCGGAAAACGTCGGCCGGACGGATCTGCCGCTCATCTTCAACGGCGATCAGGTCGTGTTTTATTGGGAATCCACCGCGAATACCCAGAAGAATCCCCCGATCCTCTACGGCAACCCGGAGATCTGGAAGATCGCCGGCAACTATGATTACGTGCTGATCGACGGTCTCGGAAAAGCGGAAGAATACGCAGCGGTCAATGAAGCGGTCTCTCTGGAAGGGAAAGTCGTGATGGTCTTCCGCGGCGACATCACCTTCGTTGAGAAAGTCAACAATGCCGTTCCGTATAAGCCGGCTGCGGTCGTCGTCGTCAACAATCAGGCGGGCGAGATCCTCATGTCCCTTTCTGATGACACCGGTGCCAGCGCGTTTAAAGGGGATTTCCCTTGCGTAGCGATAAGCCTGGAGAACGGGCTCAGAGTGGCGAATGCTTCCACACAGGGAACTGCCGGTGATTATGATTATTTTACCGGCAAGGTCGAAGTCAAGGATACCTATGTCTCTGCGCTCGTGACCGATCCCAGCGCCCCTGCGATGTCTGATTTCAGCTCCTGGGGCGGCGGCGGTTCCCTGCTGCTGAAGCCGGAGATCACCGCACCCGGCGGCAACATCTGGTCTGTCAACGGCATGACGAACGGCGGATATGAAAACATGTCCGGTACCTCCATGGCGGCGCCTCAGGTGACCGGCATGATGGCGCTGTTCGGCGAATACTACCGCTATCATCTGAAAGCTGCCGTGGATGCGGCCTTCGGCGCCAATGCATTCAGTGAACGTCAGCTGGCGCACAGCCTGCTGATGTCCACTTCCGTACCGCTGATCGAACAGGCGTCGGGTACCTATTATCCGATCCTTCGTCAGGGCTCGGGTCTTGCCGATATCGGCAATGTGCTTGCCGCACAGTCCTTCATCATGATGAAGGATGATGCGACGGTCGCAGCTGGCGACGGCAAGGTCAAGGCAGAACTCGGCCAGAGCACGGACGGCAAGTACAGCTATACCTTCACCATCTACAATCCCTCCGGAAATGACCTGATCTATGACCTCAGGACCGATCTGTTCACACAGGATGTGTTCGGTTATCAGGGCTTCGTCTACATGGATGAATGGGCTGTCGACATGGACGGCAAGGTCACTTATTCCTTCCCGAAGTCCACGGGTCTCCACGACGTGGATAAGGACGGCGATACCGATACTGACGACGTCCAGGCGATCCTGGATTACCTGAGCGGCGAACGTGACGGCGCCGACCTGGATCTGAGCACGCCCGTGGCTGATCTGGACGAAGACAGCAAGGTCACTTCCTACGACGCGGTCCTGCTGCTGAGCTGGCTCTACTCCATGAACGATGAAACGGAAGATGCCGATACGATCCTGGTTCCTGCCGGTACCAGCAAGGACGTGGTCGTGACCATCGACGTTTCTTCCTGGGATGATTCCTATTATCCGAGCGGCATGTGGGTCGAGGGCTATACCTTCGTATCCTGCCAGAGCATCAGCACTGACGGTGCCAAACTCGATGTGGAACACTCCATTCCGCTGCTTGGCTTCTACGGCTGCTTCACGGATGCTTCCATGTATGACGCAAACTCTTACACGGAAGTTCTGTACGGCAACAAGAAGATGACGTATGGCGATGATCCGGAAACCAACTACATGCTGATCCAGTATGAAGGCGCGAAGAAGCCGACCATCTTCACCGGCAACCCTTACGCGGTCGAAGATGTGTTCCCTGCGGACCGCCTTGCGATCAGCTCCAAAACGCTGATCAGCAGTTTCCATTATGACCTGATCCGCGGGGCAGGCACTACCGGCATGATGGTCCGGAAAGCTGATGACGACCGGAACGTGACGGATGAGATCCTGACAAAGACGATCGACGGTGCGCAGTATCCGATCTTCTTCCACATCAATCAGATCCAGTGGATCTATTCTGCCGGCCGTGTTGACCAGTCGGTCGGTGCGGCACCGGCTGATCTGGGACTTAAGGAAGGCGATGTTTTCAACATCAGCCGCTATGCCATCCCGGAATACTATGCCATGAAACTGAACGGTTCCAAGGCAAGCACGCTTACGGAATCCGAACTGGAGCAGCTGCTGAAGAGCAGTGATGCCGACACGGTTCTTGGCGAAGGTGCCTTCCTCGGCTTCACGCTGAAGGTCGACGATACCAGACCGACCATCGAACCGCTGGAGGCAGACCCCGAAAGTGATGAGGTCACCGTATCGTTCCATGATAATGAGTACGTAGCATATGTTGCGATAATGGATCCTTCCGGACAGACCGTTTATGATGCGTATGTTCCGGAACAGAGCGAAGCCGGTGAGACACTGACGCTCACGATCAAAAAGTCGGATTATGCGCTGAACAATGCGGTTACGGTTTTTGTGGCTGACTATGCCGGCAACGAATCTGCTGCAGTCGTCCGCACCGGTGAAGGTGAGATCACGGCAGAGCAGCCGTATACGATCTATGTGCCGACGGACACGATCGAAGAAGGCAAACAGTACGTGGCCACGGTCACTAATGAAGAGGGATATACCATTGCCATGGATTGCTACGGCGATGGATTCTATCTGGGCCGCGATATGACCTATATCGACAACGGAGCGTTTGAAGAATACGAAGGTCTCTTCATTGCTTCGGAAGATATCAATCTGGAAATGCTGTGGGGGATCGACAGTTCGGCTTCCAACTATATCCCCGGAACATTCTTCATGTTCAATGAAACCGAGGACGGAACGATAGCATATCTGCAGAATTACGGACAACGTCCTGCTACAGTTTCTTCCGACGGAAAAATTTATTACGGTTTGTTCTGGACGTATGAGGACCAGGAACTGTATTCGCCGTATTATGAGACATTTGTGGTGCTGAATGACAGTTATACATTCGTGATGTCTGAAGAACCGGCGAAAATATATCTCTGGGAACCTATGGAGATCACTGTTCTGCAGCCGTACGATCCTTATGCGGTAAGTGAGATCACGGTCGATCCGGAGAACTACACTCTGATTCCGTCCATAGGTCTGAACAGCGTTCAGCTGACGGCGACAGTGAATCCGCTGACGGCGGAAGACCGAAGCGTGACCTGGAGCTCTTCGAATGAAGAGGTGGCCACTGTTGATCAGAACGGTCTCGTCACTGCAGTATCGCTTGGCTCGGCAACCATTACCGTGACGGCGAATGACGGCAGCGGTGTCAGCGCCAAGGCAGTTATCAATGTCGTAGAAGAGCATCCGATGCCGGAAGGTACGGTCGTATACGGCCAGATCGAGAAGGAAGACAAAACCGTTGAATTTGTCGAGATCGACCTGCATGACATGACCATGAAAACGGTAGCGAGAACGCCTGATGTTATGAAAGGATATCCGTTCATCGGCGGCGGCCGCAGCGGCAACGTCATCTGGGGTTCAGATGAAGATGATGACGTCAGCCTCTTCGATGTATCCAATAATTATTCCTGGACAGAACTTGGCGAATTAAAGCACGCGAACGCGTTCCGCGATGCGGCAAACCTTCCTGAACTGGTTTTCACTTCCGACGGAACGGATTATCCGCTGGTGCTGACAGCCGTATCGAACGGAAACCTTCTTCAGCTCATGACGGAGACAGGCGGTTATGTCTACTTCGAACTGAACGAAGAGGTTGAAGCTGATATTGTAGCGATTGCCTTTGTTGATGCCGGAACGGATAAGGATGAAGAAGGCGATGAATATCTCTACTACGACTACTATGCACTGGATAGTACAGGTGCTGTTTGGGCTTTCGAATTGTACCAGTACGTTGGACATCAGGACGATGTTGGCCTTGAAACGCTTCGTTTAGGCCAGCTTACCGGTTTTGCCTGCGGCTCTGATCCGGCAGCTTATTCCCTGGTATTTGCCTATGACCAGACAAGGACTTACAGCTTGTTCCTGGCTGACAATACTTCGAAGTCGCTGTGGTATATTGATCTGCAGGCGTCAGCGAACGGTGTGATCCCGGCGGTCTATATCGGCGCGCCTAAAGGCGTGATCAACCTGTCGACGCTGTACAATAACACCTTTGATACTGTGCAGACAGTGACATCTGCCGGTACTGATGAGTTAGCGGACGTTCATGAGAGCATGAGGAGCCTGATCGGCGGACAGAACGCTGTACTGAAGACAGATAAGCTTCTGCCTGCAGTTCCGGAAGCTGCTGAAGACCCGGCGGTTCCTGAAAACGAAGCGCCCGCCGAGGAAGTGCCTGCCGAAGAAGTAACCGAGGCTCCTGCCGAGGAAGAACCTGAAGCACCTGCTGAAGAAGTGACCGAGGCACCCGCTGAGGAAGAACCTGAAGCACCCGCTGAAGAAGTGACCGAGGCGCCTGCTGAGGAAGAACCTGCCGAAGCGACGACCGAAGCGCCTGCGGAAGAGGAACCTGAAGCCCCCGCCGAGGATGTGACCGAAGCACCCGCTGAGGAAGAACCTGCCGGAGAACCGGCCAACCCTGTCGTGGGCGGCCTGAATGCGGCACCGATCACCGAAGCGAACTCCGGCAGACCGGAAGACGCAGTGGCGCTGAGATCCTCCAACGAGACCGAGAGCGAAAGCAGCAAGAACGGCAACAGCCTGCTGCTGAGCCTGACGAATGACGAAGATGCGACGAACGGACTGATCACGCTGTCCTATGAAAAGGATCAGCTGAAGTTCCTGGGCGTTACGAATCCTGAAGCTCCCGGTGCTGAGTTGGATGACATGTTCTTCAGTGCGCACGAAGACAAGGAAGCCGGCAAGGTGACCTTCGTCTACGCGACCCTCAACGTGATCGAAGCCGGTGATGAAGTCGCCGAACTCGAATTCGTGAAGCCTTGCGAAGACATGACGCTCGTTCTGGCCGCGACCGAACGCAACCGGGATCTGGATCTTGACGAAGAAGCCAAGCTGGAACTGGAAGGCACAGGCCATGACTGGCAGCTGGATTCCGTGACCTGGGAAGGCAGCGATGAAGAAGGCTACACCAAGGGAACCTTCACCTTCATCTGCGGCAACAACTCCGACCACGTCGATATCGTCACCGATGAAAAACTCGATGTCGAGACGGACGGAGAAGGCAACGTCACCTACACGGCGGAAGTGATCGGTCCTGACGGCAAGACCTACACCGAAACGAAAAAGGTGATGGCAACGCCGGCTACCGGAGATGCTTCCAACCTGCCGCTGTTCGTCACGATGGGCAGCACGGCGACCGCAGCGCTTCTTGGCGTGATGCGCATCCGCCGCAAAAAAGAAGACGAAGAAGAATGATCTTCGCCTGAGTAAATGAATTAAGGGCGGCCCCTGCTTCGGCAGGGGCCGTTTTCATGCAAAAAACATTTGCCAAGAAAACGGAGAGGTGCTATAATCATCTCCACGCGGATATAGTTCATTGGTAGAACACCAGCTTCCCAAGCTGGATAGGCGGGTTCGATTCCCGTTATCCGCTTATTTTTATACAAAGGGGCAAAGCCAATGGGAGAGACGCAGAGAAATGACCGCAGACGCGCTCTTCTTATTGCTGCGCCGCGCCTTACGGCGTGGTTCGCCGCGAACCGGCGGGCCTTTCCCTGGCGGGAAAGCCGCACGCCCTACAAGGTCCTCGTGTCCGAGACCATGCTGCAGCAGACCCGCATCGAGGCAGTGCTGAAATACTATGAGCGCTTCATGAAGGCGTTTCCGACGCTCCGGGCGCTTGCCGGAGCGCCCGAGGACCTCGTGATGAAGCACTGGGAAGGCCTCGGTTATTACAGCCGGGCGCGGAACCTGAAAAAGTGCGCGGAGATTTGCGCGGAGCACCATGACGGAAAACTGCCGGAGACGTATGCGGAACTCATCAGGCTCCCCGGGCTGGGGCCGTATTCCGCCGGCGCGGTCGCGTCGCTCTGTCATGACGAAGCGGTCCCTGCGGTGGACGGAAACGTCCTGCGCGTACTCGCGCGTTTTTTCGGTGACGCCCGGGACGTAAGGCTTCCGGAGGTCAGGAAAGAGGCTGAAGACGTCATCAGGGCGGTCCTGGAAGACGGCCTGGTTTCGCCTTCACTCTTCAACGAAGCCCTGATGGAACTGGGGGAGACGCTCTGCGCGCCGAAGGGAAAACCGCAGTGCGAATGCTGCCCCTGGGAAAAGATCTGCCGTGCACACGCTGAGGGACGGGAGGAGAAGCTCCCTTACCGCTCGGCCGGCGCCGCCAGGGCTGTGGAAGAAAAGACCGTCTGGATCTTCATCTGCGGCGGCAGGATCGCGCTCGAGAAACGCCCGAACACCGGCATGCTCCGCGGTCTTTACGGCTTCCCGATGACGGAAGGGACCGTTCCGGATGCGGAAACAGCAGACACAGTACTGCGGGACAGGGGCATCGCTCCGCTTCGCGTATTACCGTTTGGCATCGCGAAGCATGTATTCACCCATAAGGAGTGGCACATGACCGGATACCTTGCCGAGACCGAAAAGCCTGTTCCCGGCTTCAGCTATGTGACGGCGGGAGAACTGGCGAACAGCTATGCCCTTCCCTCGGCGTTCCGCGCTTACAGAGACAGGCTTGCTGCCGGCCGCTGACGCGGCGGTGCGTACAGGGAATCAAAGAATCAGGAGTATGATCATGTCCGACGAAAAATGGATCATCGTTAATAAGAAAGCCGATCTGCAGGCGATCACGGATGCCCTCGGCATCGACCCGCTGACCGCGCGCCTCCTTGCAAACCGCGGGGCAAATACCGTGGAAAAGGCAAGAGAATGCCTCTCGGGCACCATGGCGGATCTGCACGATCCGGCGCTCCTTAAGGATGCCGATAAGCTCGTTACGCTTCTTGCCGCTGCCCTTGAACGCGGAGAGAAGATCGCGGTCGCGTCGGACTATGACGCGGACGGGATCTTTTCCGGAACCATACTGAAGACTGCGCTGGAGCGCCTCGGCGCCGAAGTGCGGGTCTACACGCCCGACCGCATCACGGAGGGCTACGGCATGAACCGCCGCATCGTGGAGGATGCAAAAGCCTTCGGCGCCGGCGTCATCATCACCTGCGACAACGGCATTTCCGCATACGACGCAGTCGATTATGCGAAGTCTCTCGGCATGACGGTGCTGGTGACCGACCACCATGAGCAGCCGGCGGCGGGGCTTCCGGCCGCGGACGCCGTGGTCGATCCGAAACAGGAGGGCGATGCTTATCCCTTCCCGGGCATCTGCGGCGCCTTCGTTGCCTATAAGCTCATGTGCCTGCTGTACCGCCGGCTCGGCCGTCCGCAGGCGGAGACGGACGACCTCATCCCCTACGCGGCGATCGCGACCGTGACGGATGTCATGGACCTGGTGGATGAGAACCGCATCCTCGTCCGTGAAGGCCTGAAGATGCTTGAAAAGACGGCGCAGCCTGGCCTCCGCGCCATGATCACGGCAGCCGGCCTGGAAGGAAGAAAACTGACCGCCTATCACCTCGGTTTCGTGCTTGGCCCCTGCTTCAACGCGGCGGGACGTCTGGAAAACGTCGACATCGTGCAGCAGCTGCTTGCAGCAGGTTCCGTCAGTGAGGCCATGCCTTTTGCGCAGAAACTGCAGGATCTGAACGGCCTGCGCAAGGCGCTGACCGAAGAAGGCTGCCGTGCTGCCAGGGATGCGATCGCAAAGGAAGGCTTTGAAAATGACCGTATCCTGACGGTGCATATGCCGGATGTCCACGAGAGCGTCGCCGGCATCGTGGCCGGGAGGCTTAAGGAGGAATTCCACCGGCCGGTGCTCGTGATCACGGGACGCGGCGCAGCCTGCAAGGGCTCCGGGCGCTCGATCGAAGCCTATGACATGTTTGCGCACATGGAAGCCTGCGGGGAACTTTTCAGCCGCTTCGGCGGGCACGCGATGGCCGCCGGTTTTTCTCTGCCCGAGGAGAACATCGGCGTGCTCCGGAAAACGCTGAACGAGGGCTCCGGCCTGACGGATGACGACCTTCTGCCGACGGTCCAGCTGGACGCTGCCATGCCGCCGGAATATGCTACGCCCGAACTCATCCGCGAATGGGACGGGCTCGGTCCTTTCGGAACGGGCTTCGCGAGACCGTTATTCGGCCGCGGCGGACTGCTGCTGGAGAACGTCCGCGTGCTGGGGCAGAACCGGAATGCCCTGCGCCTCCGCTTCAGAGGCGAGAGCGGCCGGAGCTTCGAAGGCATTTGGTTCGGCGACGTGCGCATCTGGGAGAAATTCCTTTCGGAAACATTCGGGGAGAAATGCTTCACCATGCTGGAGCGCGGGCAGACGAAGGTCCGCCTTGCTCTCGCGTACGAACCGGTGCTGCACGAGTACGAAGGCAGGAAGAGCCTCCAGTTCCAGATCCGGCATTTCCACGCCTGACCCGGTTCAGGGAGGGCGGACAGGCGGTCCGCGCCGCATGCGGATGATCCTCCGGCGCAGTCTCCGAAAAAATCTGAAAAAACAGGTTGACAGAGGCGGCTTAATCTGCTATAAAGATAGAGCGCTTTCGGAAAAAGCCGAAAGAACGCCTGCGGTGACTTAGCTCAGTTGGGATGAGCGCCACGTTGACAACGTGGAGGTCGTCGGTTCGAGCCCGACAGCCACCATGATGAAAGGACGCCGAAAGGGTGCGTCCTTTTTTCGTGCTTCCGGCCGGACAGGAACTGCCTCCGCCGGCGCGGCGCAGCGCATAATTTTCGTTGACATTGCCCTGCGGAACGCGTACAATAAAGCCGAAATCCCACGAGGAGAGAACGAACATATCATGATGAAAAAACTGGAAGATTACGTTATCACCATTCCCGATTTTCCGCAGCCCGGCATCATGTTCCGCGACATCACGGGCATCCTTCAGGACGCAGACGGTTTCCGCCTGTCCATCGATACGCTGGTCGACATGGTGAAGGATCTTGATTTCGACGTGATCGTCGGCGCGGAATCTCGCGGATTCATCTTCGGCGCGCCGATGGCCGACCGCCTGCACAAGCCTTTCGTGCTGGCCCGCAAGAAAGGGAAACTCCCGCGCGAGACCGTGGAAGTGGAATACGCGCTGGAATACGGCACGGCGATCCTGCAGATGCATAAGGATGCGGTGAAGCCCGGCCAGAAAGTCGTGATCGTAGACGATCTGATCGCGACCGGCGGGACGGTCAAGGCCATCACGCAGCTTGTGGAGCAGCTGGGCGGCGAGGTCGTCAGACTCTGCTTCGTGCTGGAACTCGCCGGACTGAACGGCAGGAAAGTGCTCGAAGGCTATGACGTGCGCAGCGCGATCTGCTACGAAGGAAAATAAAATATGATCACCTCCGTTTCCAACCCGGCCGTCAAGGACGTTGCCCTGTGGCAGACGAAGGCAAAAGCCCGACGCGAATCGGGCTTTTTTGTGGTGGAAGGGCTGCGGCTCGTGCGCGAAGCAGCGCCGGAGGACGTGGTCCGTGCCTACGCGACCGAAGAGTTTGCGGCTTCGGAGGAAGGAAAGGCTCTCTGCGAACGGCTTGCTGCGGAGCCTGTTTCGGACAGCGTCATGGCCCGCATGAGCGATACGAAGACCCCGCAGGGGATCCTTGCGGTGGTGCGGCAGAAAAAATGGCGCCTTGAAGACCTGACGGCGGCGCCTGCCCCGCTCCTGGTGCTGGAGCACGTGCAGGATCCGGGCAACGTGGGTACGCTTTTCCGGACGGCTGAGGCGGCAGGGGCAGCAGGCATCCTCATGGATGCGGAAACGGCCGATCCCTGGCAGCCGAAAGTGGTCCGGGGCACTATGGGGGCGATCTTCCGCCTGCCTTTCGCGGTGAGCGAAGATCTCCCGGAAGCGCTCTGCGAACTGAAAGCCCGGGGAATGACGCTTTACGCGGCGCATCTTGAGGGCAGCCGGGAATACGATACGGTCAGCTATCCGCCGCGCGCGGCTTTCCTCCTCGGCAACGAGGGGAACGGCCTCAGCGACGCTGTTACGGCACTCGCCGACGAACGCATCCGCATTCCCATGGCGGGACGGACGGAATCCCTGAACGTCAGCACCGCAGGCGCCGTGCTCCTCTACGAACACTTCCGGCAGAGAAGACAATAAACCAGAAGGACCAAACTTTTTGTTATAAGTACGGGCGCCGGTATATAAATATTTAAACAAAAAAACCCGCCTGCTCCCCTTGATTTTACGCCTGCTTTCCCTGTATAATAAACAGACGGGACAACTGTGTCCGTTCACAACAAACAATCGATCTCACTAAACAAAATTAAAAGGAGATACAAGATGAAAGACATTTATGTAGTCAACTGCTGCCGTACGGCCGTCGGTTCCTTCGGCGGATCCCTGAAAGACACCCCCGCTGCCGAGATGGGCGCCATTGTCGTGAAAGAAGCCCTGAAGCGCGCGAACGTGAATCCGGAGAACGTCGATGAAGTGATGTTCGGCTGCATCCTGACCGCCGGTCTTGGCCAGAACGTGGCCCGCCAGGTAGCGGTCAAAGCCGGTATCCCTTACAAAGTACCTGCCTACACCGTCGGCATGGTCTGCGGTTCCGGCATGAAGTCCGTCATCGAAGCTGCCCGTGCCATCCAGTGCGGCGACGCCGACATCATCGTTGCCGGCGGCACCGAGAACATGTCCGCTGCTCCTTATGCCGCTCCCGACGCCCGCTGGGGCGCCCGCATGGGTGACAAGAAGTTGGTCGACACCATGATCAAGGACGGCCTGTGGGATGCGTTCAACAACTACCACATGGGCACCACCGCCGAGAACATCTGCGACTACTGGGGCATCACCCGTGAAGAACTGGATGCGTTCGGCCTTGCTTCTCAGCAGAAGACCGAAGCCGCCCAGAACGCCGGCCGCTTCGACGATGAGATCGTTCCGGTCCCCGTCAAGGTCAAGAAGCAGATCGTTGAATTCAAGCGCGACGAGTTCCCTCGCGCCGGCACCACTGCCGAAGCCCTCGCCAAGCTGCGCGGTGCTTTCCCGGCCGGTCCCGAAGGCGTGGAAGATGAGATCGTCGATACCTTCAAGCCCACCGAAGTGCACGAAGCTGATACCCGCAAGCACGTTCAGCGCGTGACTGCCGGCCAGGCCTCCGGCATCAACGACGGCGCTGCCGCCATCATCCTTGCCTCCGGCGAAGCCGTTGAAAAGTACGGCCTGAAGCCCATGGCGAAACTGCTTGGCTACGGCCAGGGCGGCGTGGATCCGAAGATCATGGGCGTCGGCCCGGTCCCGGCTTCCCGTCAGGCCATGGAGAAGGCCGGCGTGACCATCGACGACATGGATCTGATCGAAGCCAACGAAGCTTTCGCGGCCCAGTCCATCGCGGTCGCCCGCGAACTGCACTTTGACATGAGCAAGGTCAACGTGAACG
This sequence comes from uncultured Lachnospiraceae bacterium, assembly GCA_902761665.1. GTDB lineage: Bacteria > Bacillota > Clostridia > Lachnospirales > Lachnospiraceae > UBA6987. The sequence continues at coordinate 60,832 of CACWLA010000015.1, forward strand.
GCGGCGCCATCGCCCTCGGCCACCCGGTCGGTGCTTCCGGTGCCCGCATCATCGTCACCCTGCTGTATGAGATGCAGAAGAGAGAGAACGCCAAGAAGGGTCTTGCCACCCTCTGCATCGGCGGCGGCCAGGGTGTTGCCACCGTTTGGGAAAAGTGCTGATAACGGCATGACGCTTTGAAAGGCGGGGAGCGGTACGGACCGCCCCCCGCTTTTCTTTGGGAGGGATCCATGAAACGTGAGATCAAACGTCTACTGACCATCATTCTGGGGAACATCCTCATGGCCGCAGGGTCGGCCCTTTTTGTCGTACCGTCGGGCTTCATCACCGGCGGCGTCACCGGTCTTGCCCTTATCCTGAACCGGATCGTTCCGCTGTCCGTTTCAACGCTGATCTCAGCCCTGTCGGCAGTCTTCCTGCTCTTCGGACTGATCACGCTCGGCAAGGAATTTGCCGTTCACTCTCTCACCTGCGTGATCCTCTATCCCCTGTTTTTCCAGCTTCTTTCCATGGTGAACGACCGCTTCGGCAGGCTGACGGAGAACCCCGCCCTGAACACGGTCTGCGCGATCCTCTGCTACGGCATCGGCATCGGCCTCATCATGCGCGAAGGCGCGGCATCCGGGGCACTGGATACGATCGCGGTCCTGCTGAACCGCAAGGCCGGCGTGAACATGTCCGTCTCCCTGAACGTCATCGAATACGTGACGCTCCTCCCGCAGGTCTTTTACACGGCAAAGGAAAATGTCCTCTGCGGAATCCTGATCATCATCGGCTACACGCTGCTCGTGGATTCGGTCATCGCGCGCGGCAAGTCGATGATCCAGATCGAGATCATCAGCCCCGCATACGAGAAGATCAATGAAATGATCCTGAACCGCTTCAAGCGCGGCGCGACCCTCATCCACATCGAGGGCGGCTACTCCCGCGGCGAGAGCTATGAACTGCAGACCGTGGTCACGCCCCGCGAATTCTTCGCGATCAAGCAGGCAGTGCTGGAACTGGATCCTTCCGCCTTCGTGATCGTGGGCAACGTCTCCGAAGTCAGCGGGAGAGGATTCACGCTGAAGAAGTAAGAGCGGAAGAACGGATGCCTCTTGTATTTTCTGTGCAGATGCGGTAAAATGTCACCAGTGTATTAAAGGAGGTGCGTCCATGCCAAGTTATATCTGGCTTATCGTCATGGCAGTGATGATCGTGGTGGAGATCGCGGTACCCGGTCTCGTTTCCATCTGGTTTGCTGCCGGCGCGCTTGTGGCCTATCTTGCGGCGCTTCTGGGCGCGGGAACTGCGGTCCAGGTCATGATCTTCGTTCTGGTATCAGTCGTGCTCCTGCTTCTCACCAGACCGCTGGCGAAGAAGTACATCAATGAACGCGCAGACAAGACCAACAAGGACACGATCCCCGGCCGTACGGCAATCGTATCGGAAGAGGTCAACAATCTGGCCGCCACCGGCCACGTCACCATTGACGGTCTCCCCTGGACTGCCCGTGCAGCCGTTCAGGATGAGATCATCCCCGTCGGAGAAGAAGTCGTCGTCGAGAAGATCGAAGGCGTCAAATGCATCGTAAAGAGAAAATAGGAGGAACCCATGAATCTGCTCATTGCTGCCTTTACTGACAACCTGATCAACAGCATACTGCTGATCGCGTTCATTGCGATCATCCTGATCATCATCGTTTCCTGCATCAAGATCGTCCCGCAGGCTCAGGCATTCGTCATCGAACGTCTCGGCGCCTACGTGGGAACCTGGGGTGTCGGCCTGCATTTCCTGACTCCTTTCGTCTCCCGTGTGGCCCGCCGCGTGAACCTGAAGGAACAGGTCATCGACTTCAAGCCGCAGCCCGTTATCACGAAGGATAACGTCACCATGCAGATCGATACCGTCGTGTTCTTCCAGATCACCGACCCGAAGCTTTACGCCTACGGTGTGGAAAATCCGCTGATGGCCATTGAGAACCTGACCGCGACTACTCTGCGTAACATCATCGGCGAACTCGAACTCGACCAGACCCTGACGAGCCGTGAGATCATCAACACCAAGATGCGCACCCAGCTGGACGTTGCGACCGACCCTTGGGGCATCAAGGTCAACCGCGTTGAGCTGAAGAACATCATCCCGCCTCGTGAGATCCAGGATTCCATGGAGAAGCAGATGAAGGCGGAACGCGAACGCCGTGAGAAGATCCTGCAGGCCGAAGGTGAAAAGAAGTCCACCATCCTGGTTGCCGAAGGTAACAAGGAAAGAGCCATCCTGGATGCCGAAGCCGACAAGCAGGCGGCCATCCTCCGCGCCGAAGCAAAGCGCGAAGCCATGATCCGCGAAGCCGAAGGCCAGGCGGAAGCCATCCTGAAGGTCCAGCAGGCGAATGCCGAAGGCATCAAGCTCATCAAGGAAGCGGGCGCCGACCAGGCCGTCCTGCAGATCAAGTCCCTCGAAGCCTTCGCGAAGGCTGCCGAAGGCCAGGCCACCAAGATCATCATCCCGAGTGAGATCCAGGGCCTTGCCGGTGCGCTGACCGCGTTAAAGGAAACCGCAAAGGACTGAGACCAGCCTCATCGGTAAGAAGAAAGACGCACGCTTCGGCGTGCGTCTTTTTGCACGTTTTTGCCTCTTTCTTCTTTAAATTTTTATTGGCATTTTTCCACGGGCTGTGCTACAATACCCCTGATATGCCCTGAAGGGTCTTTTTCCTGTGGGCATAAAGCAAATGAGAAAGACCCACAGGGTTCAAGGAGGAATTATTCACATGAGCGTTTCCGTAGAGAAGATGGAACACAACCTGGCTAAGCTGACGATCGAGATCCCGGCGGAGGAAGTTGCCGCTGCCGAAGAACGTGCGTATCAGAAGAACCGCAGCAAAATCAATATCCCCGGCTTCCGCAAGGGCAAGGCCCCGAAGAAGATGATTGAACATATGTACGGCGCGGACGTCTTCATGGAAGACGCGGTCAACGACCTGCTGCCCGACGCCTATGAAGCTGCCTGCAAGGAATCCGGCCTCGAGATCGTTTCCCGTCCGGAGATCGACTACAAGCAGGTCGAGCACGGCAAGTCGATCGTCGTCGATGCCGTCGTGGCCGTGAAGCCCGAAGTGAAGCTCGGCGAATACAAGGGGCTGTCCGTGGACGTCGCTCCGGCCGAAGTGACCGATGAAGACCTTGAAGCCGAACTGAAGAAGGCGCAGGACCAGAACGCCGTGGAAAGCGACGTGGAAGGCCGCGCACTGAAGGAAGGCGATACCGCGCATCTTGACTATGCCGGCACGGTCGACGGCGTGGCCTTTGACGGCGGCACCGCGGAAAACCAGACCCTGGTCATCGGCAGCCACAGCTTCATCGACGGCTTCGAAGATCAGATGGTCGGCATGAACATCGGCGAGGAGAAGGACCTGAACGTGACCTTCCCGGAAAATTACGGTGAGAAGTCCCTGGCCGGCAAGGCTGCCGTCTTCCACGTAAAACTGAACGGCATCAGCGAGAAGATCCTGCCCGAACTGGATGACGAGTTCGCCTCCGAAGTTTCCGAGTTCGAGACCCTTGAGGAATACAAGGCCGACGTGAAGGCAAAACTCCTGGAAAAGAAGCAGGAAGAAGCGAAGACCGCGAAGGAAAACGCACTCGCCGAAAAGGCCGTCGAGAATGCCGAGATGGACATCCCCGAGATGATGATCGAGAGCCAGGCTGAGGACATGGTCCGCGATTTCGGTCAGAGACTGCAGATGCAGGGCATGCAGCTGGAGCAGTACATGAAGTTTACGGGCATGACCATGCCGCAGCTGGTCGAGCAGTATAAGGCGACGGCGAAGAAGCGCATTGAGACCCGTCTGGTGCTGGAAGCCATTGCGAACGCCGAATCTCTGGAAGCGACCGAGGAAGACCTGGACGCCGAGTACAAGAAGATGGCGGAGCAGTACGGCATGGAGATCGATCAGATCAAGCAGTACATGGGCGAGGAAGACGCCAAGACCATGAAGCTGGATCTGGCTGTCCAGAAGGCGCTGGACCTGCTGCTTGCCGAAGCGAAATAAGAAGATTGCCACGTCGCTTCGCTCCTCGCAATGACACTTTTCATGTCATCCTGAGCGAAGCGAAGGATCTTACAGAAAGGAAAACCAATGAACTTAGTTCCTACCGTTATCGAGTCCTCGAGCCGCGGCGAACGTGCCTACGACATCTTCAGCCGCCTGCTTAAGGACAGGATCGTTTTTGTGGACGGGGAGATCAACGATGCCACTGCCGACCTGGTCGTCGCGCAGCTGCTGTTCCTGGAATCGGAAGACCCCGGCAAGGACATCAACCTTTACATCAACAGCCCGGGCGGCAGCGTGACCGCGGGGCTCGCGATCTATGACACCATGCAGTTCATCAAGTGCGACGTTTCCACCATCTGCCTGGGCATGGCCTGCTCCATGGGCGCCTTCCTGCTTGCGGGCGGCGCGAAGGGCAAGCGCTACATCCTGCCGAATGCCGAAGTGATGATCCATCAGCCGAGCGGCGGCGCGCAGGGCCAGGCGACCGACATCATGATCGTCGCGGACCGCATCCAGAAGACCAAGGATCAGCTGAACCGGATCCTCGCCGCCAACACCGGCAAGCCGCTCGACGTGATCGCAGCGGATACCGAGCGCGACAATTACATGGATCCCGAAGAAGCGGTCGCCTACGGCATCGTGGATAAGGTCATTGAAAAACGCAGCTAAGGAGCACTCATGCCGAGCAAGACAAAAGATCCTCATACCTGTGCCTTCTGCGGCCGCAGCGCCGCGCAGGTGAACCGCCTGATCTCCAGTTCCATTTCCCCGACCTACATCTGCGACGACTGCGTGTCGGTCTGCATGGAGATCCTGGAAGAGGACTGGGATAAGGTGCCGCAGAAGAAGGGCAAGAAATCCGCCCCGCTCAGCCTGAAGAACCTGAAGCGCCCGGAAGAGATCAAAGCCTTCCTGGACCAGTACGTGATCGGGCAGGAGGACGCGAAGAAGGTCCTGGCCGTTGCGGTCTACAACCACTACAAGCGCATCCTCGCCGGCAGCGGGAGCGACGTGGAACTGCAGAAGAGCAACGTGCTGATGCTGGGCCCGACCGGTTCCGGCAAGACCTACCTCGCGCAGACCATCGCCAAATGCCTTGACGTGCCCTTCGCCGTCTCCGACGCGACCGCCCTCACCGAGGCCGGCTACGTAGGCGAGGACGTGGAAAACATCCTCCTCAAGCTGATCCAGGCGGCGGACTACGACATCGAAAAGGCTGAAAAAGGCATCATTTACATCGACGAGATCGACAAGATCACGAAGAAATCCGAGAACGTCTCGATCACCCGCGACGTCTCCGGCGAAGGCGTACAGCAGGCCCTGCTGAAGATCCTGGAAGGCACCGACGCCAACGTCCCGCCGCAGGGCGGACGCAAGCACCCCTACCAGGAGACCATCCAGATCAACACGACCAACATCCTGTTCATCTGCGGCGGCGCCTTCGACGGTCTGGAGAAGATCATTGAGAGCCGCCTCGGCGAGAACAGCATCGGCTTCAACGGCACTGTGGAGAAGAAGGCCGACAAGAAGGTCGGCGAACTGTTCCGCCAGGTGATGCCGAAGGATCTGGTAAAGTTCGGGCTGATCCCCGAATTCGTCGGCCGCGTGCCCGTGGTCGTCTCTCTCGACGAGCTGACCGAAGACGCGATGCTGCGGATCCTGACCGAACCGAAGAACGCCCTCGTGAAGCAGTTCCAGCGTCTCTTCGAGATCGATGGCGTTAAGCTGGAATTCACCGAAGAAGCGGTGCGCGCGGTCGCGCGGAAGGCTCTGGAGCGCAATATCGGCGCGAGAGGCCTGCGTGCCATCATGGAAAATACCATGATGGACCTGATGTACCGCCTGCCTTCGGACGACACGATCGGCATCTGCACGATCACCGAAGACGTGGTCGAGAAAGGTGCGGAACCCGTCCTGACCTACCGCGACGTCATGCCGGAACACCGGACAAAGATGAGCGCCGACAACCTGGTAGGGTAAAGGCGCGAGGCGGGAAAATCATTAACGGAAAGGAGGCACCGCATGATCATCAAAACAGTCAATCTTGAAACGGTCTGCGGCGTCACCAGCAAATTTCCGGTAAACGCCCTCCCCGAATTTGCCTTTGCCGGCAAATCCAACGTGGGGAAAAGCTCCCTCATCAACGGCCTGATGAACCGCAAGAGCTACGCGCGTACCAGCGCCCAGCCCGGCAAGACCCAGACCGTCAACTTTTACAACATCAACGACGCCTTCTACTTCGTAGACCTGCCCGGCTATGGCTACGCAAAGGTCTCCGAGGCGGAAAAAGCCCGCTGGGGCAAGATGATCGAGAAATATCTGCACACGTCGAAGCAGCTGCGGCAGGTCTTCCTGCTCGTGGACATCCGGCACGCACCGGGCGCGAACGACAGGCAGATGTACGAGTGGATCGTCGCGAACGGATACGAACCCGTGATCATCGCCACCAAGCTGGACAAGCTGAACCGCAGCGAGCGGCAGAAGGCGGACAAGATACTGCGCGCCGGTCTCGGCATCGGCACGAAGACCCGAATATTCCCTTACTCCGCGGCGACGCAGGAGGGCAGGGAAGAGATATATGCCTACCTGGAGGAATTATTATGAAAGACCTTGTCGATCTGAGAGAACTGTTTCGCAGCCCGGCCGAATACGAAGGCCGGAACCTTACCGTGTGCGGATGGACGCGAAACCGCCGAAACTCCAAGACTTTCGGCTTCATCATGCTGAACGACGGGACCTCCTTCAATTCCGTCCAGGTGGTCTATGACCAGACACTCCCGAACTTTGACGAGATCCAGCACATCAACATCGGCGCGAGCCTCATCGTGGAAGGAAAGCTCCTTCTGACGCCGGAGGCGCAGCAGGCGTTCGAGATCCATGCGGAAAAGATCAGCGTCGAAGGTGCATCCACGCCCGACTACCCGCTGCAGCCGAAACCGCACAGCGTCGAGTTCCTGCGGACGATCCCGCATCTGCGGGCTCGCACAAACCTCTTCAGCGCGGTCTTCCGCATCCGCAGCCTTGCGGCGCACGCGATTCACTGCTTCTTCCAGGAGCGCGGCTTCGTTTACGTGCACACGCCCCTCATCACCGGCAGCGACTGCGAAGGCGCGGGCGAGATGTTCCGCGTGACCACGCTCGACCCTGCGGATCCGCCGCGCACTGAAGACGGCGCCGTCGATTTCTCGCAGGACTTCTTCGGCAAGGAGACGAACCTGACAGTGAGCGGACAGTTAAACGGCGAGACCTTCGCCATGGCCTTCCGCAACATCTACACCTTCGGGCCGACCTTCCGCGCCGAGAACTCGAACACCACCCGCCACGCGGCGGAGTTCTGGATGATCGAGCCGGAAATGGCCTTCGCGGATCTGGAAGACGACATGGACACCGCGGAAGCCATGCTGAAATACGTCATCGGCTACGTGCTGGAGCACGCGCCCGAGGAGATGGCCTTCCTGAACAAGTTCGTGGACAAGGGCCTGCTGGAACGTCTGGAACACGTACGGACGAGCGACTTCGGCCGCATCAGCTACACCGACGCCGTGAAGCTTCTCGAACCGCACAACGACCGCTTCGCCTACAAGGTATTCTGGGGCTGCGACCTGCAGACCGAACACGAGCGTTTCCTGACCGAAGAGATCTTCAAGCGCCCGGTCTTCGTGACCGATTATCCGAAGGAGATCAAGGCCTTCTACATGAAGCTGAACCCAGACGGCAAGACCGTGGCGGCCTGCGACTGCCTCGTGCCCGGCATCGGCGAGATCATCGGCGGCAGCCAGCGTGAAGACGACTACGACAAGCTTCTGGCCCGCATTGAAGAAGGCGGCATGAAGAAGGAAGACTACGACTTCTATCTGGATCTGCGCAAATACGGTACGGCCCGCCACGCGGGCTTCGGCCTCGGTTTCGAGCGCTGCGTCATGTACCTGACCGGCATCGGCAACATCCGCGACGCCATCCCCTTCCCGAGGACCGTCGGCAACTGCAATCTGTAAACAAGAACCCTAAAAAGACAGAGTTTCTGTCTTTTTTTGCACATAAATATCTAACTAAAACGATTGACATTTTCTTCCTGAGGAGATATCATAAAAACATCATAATTATATCACAGGAGGGCGCAGTGATTACGATAAGACCTGTTACCGATCTTCGGTACAAATACCCTGAAATTGAACAGCTCGTCAAAGAAGAAGGCCCGGTTTATTTAACCAAGAACGGATACGGCAGTATGGTGCTGATGAGTATTGAGACATATTCTGCATTAACAGAACCGGCAGAAAAAGCCCTGGATGCAGCTGATCATTTTGCCGAGACTGAGACCGCCAGACTGACACACGATCAAGTTTTTAATGCCGTAAGGGAGATCATTCATGGGGGAAAATGAATATGAACTGCGTTATCTTCCGCTGTTCCTGGATGACTTAACAAGCATTACCAGATATATTGCTGAAACGTTGTGCAATCCCGATGCAGCCATACGCTTAACTCAGAATATTGAGGCTGCGATATTGAAGCGGAGACCATTTGCTGAGAGTTTTGCGCCATATCCGACAATGAAAAAACGTAAACAGCCATATTATGCAATTTATGTTGGAAACTATGTGATTTATTATGTTGTGATTGACCATAGTATAATGGAAGTTCGCAGATTGCTGTATATGGGACAGAACAGAGTTCGGATTTTAGATGAAGATAAATAATAATAGAACGAAGGAAGGAAAAGGACTGAGTATGACTAACCTCGAACAATTCATCGCCATGCTTCGCGAATCGAACCGCATCGTCTTCTTCGGCGGCGCGGGCGTATCCACCGCTTCGGGGATCCCGGATTTCCGCTCCGCGAACGGCCTGTACAACCAGAAATACAAACGGACCCTCTCCCCCGAGGAAATGGTCTCGCACAGCTTCTTCGTGCGCGATCCGGAGGACTTCTTCGACTTCTACCGCGACAAGCTGATCTATCCCGAGGCGCAGCCGAACGACTGCCACAAGGCGCTCGCGGCGCTGGAGAAGGCCGGGAAGCTCACGGCGGTGGTCACGCAGAACATCGACGGCCTGCACCAGAAGGCAGGCAGCAAAAACGTCTTTGAACTGCACGGCTCGGTCCTCCGCAACTACTGCACCCGCTGCCATAAGTTCTTCGACGAGACCGCTGTGCTGAATGCGGAGGGCGTGCCGAAATGCGACCGCTGCGGCGGCGTCATCAAGCCCGACGTGGTCCTCTATGAAGAGATGCTCGACGAGGACGTGATGGACGGCGCGGCCAGGGCCATCATGAAGGCCGACATGCTCATCATCGGCGGGACCAGCCTCATCGTCTACCCCGCGGCCGGATTCGTCCGCTACTTCCGCGGGAGGCACCTGATACTGATCAATAAGAGCTCCACCCAGATGGATGACGAGGCCGAACTGGTGATTCACGAAGACATCGCCACGGTGCTCGGAGACGCCGTACGCGCGCTGGGGCTGATGTAAAGGGAAAAGGCTCAAAACGGATAAAAACAGCCCATGTCGGGCTGTTTTTATTATATTGCCAAAAAATCACCCAAAAAGAAAAAATGGGAAAATTTTCCGATGAATCAATGCCATTTAGATAATAAGAAGATGATGAAAAGTGTAATATGAATTATGCTGATTTCACTTTAGCGCGTTAAAGCATTATCAACAGAAAAAGTGCGAAAAAACATCTTAAAATATTGCAGAAACGACTCCCTAAACTGCTTGTTTAGGGTTGACTTGTCAAAATATTAAGCATAGAATAAGAGCGTATGACCAGAATTCTGCCCAAGGGGGACATCCCCCTTATTTGGGCAACTTTCGAATGAGGATATATATTAATTGTCAAGGAGACCAACGACTATGACAAAGAATGCTAAAAGAATGCTCAGCATCCTGATGGCGGCGATCATGATGTTCGGCCATTTACCCGACAGGGTACATGCGGCCGACGGTCCCGCGCCGACAGAACCTGCGGTCGAGCAGACCACAGAAACGCCTGTCAATCAGGAAAACACTACTGAGACGGAAACCCCCGCCGATGACGAGGATGAGTCCACAGCAGCAGAGGATCCTGCCGATGAAGCAGAAGCCTCTACTAAGCATGAGGAAGAATCCTCGGAAGCGGAGACAGAACCCGCCGAGTCTGAAACAGAACCGGAGGAGTCTGCAGCGGAGGAGACCGAGGCTGCAGAAGGTGCGTCGGAGTCTAACGAAGACTTGACAGAATCTTCGGAAGATACAACTGAGTCTACCGCGGAGGAGACGACCGAGTCTGCCGCGGAAGATACGACTGAGTCTGTCGTGGAAGATACGACCGCGCCTGCCGAAGAGAATACCGAGTCTATCGCGGAGACAACGGAGCCTGTTGAGGAGACGACGCAGTCTTCGGAAGATCCTGTTATTGAACCGTCTACGGAAAATCCGATCGAACCTACCAAACCGGATAATTCCGGAAAGAAAGGCGGTCCGGTCAGAGCATCGCAGTTTTCAGTGACATTCAAAGCCGAAGGTTACGATGACATTGTTGTTTACGTAAGCGAGGGAGAAACAATTGGCAGCCAGATGCCGGATGACCCGACGAAAGATGGGTACCGTTTTGATGCCTGGGTCTCCGGAGAAGATATAATTACGGCTGAGACAACGGTGACAGCTGATTTGACCGTTACGGCGAGATTCATAAAGGTCTGGACGGTAACATTCTATGATAGAGATGCTAAAGTTTACGGCATTGTTCAAGTTGATGCCGGCCAAACTATTGGAACTATTCCTGGCGTAATTCAGCGTGAAGACTATGATGCTTATTGGGCAATAGGCGAGATCGTTCAGGGGGGACAGGGTAGTGAAATCCATGTTTTAGGTCCGAGAATCGATGCTGCATTTGAGCCTGAAGCTGATATAATCATAGTTCCGGACTATGACAAAATCACTTATACAGTAACATTCTATAAAGAAGATCAGACGACTGTAGCTGCGACAAAGACAGTAGATGTCGATACCAGTTATTGTCTTAATGATATTCCTACTGTGCCCGCTAAATCCGGCTACGCCGGCAAGTGGGTTTACCGCAATGGGGATTTTGGCAATTCGGTTCACGTCAACTCTGTTGCCGACAGTGACAGAAATCTTTCTGTCTGGGCAGAATACGACAAAAATGTCTTTACCGTTGTGTTCAAATTATTCAACAACGATACCAAGGCTTATCAGACTGATACTTACAATAAGGGCAATTCTCTGAGACTGCCCGCTGCCCCCACTGTAGAGGGCAAGGAGTTCGTCAAGTGGATCGACGAAAATGGCAATGACGTCACAGCCGGAATGACTGTTGACAGGGACATCAATGCCGTTGCTGTTTTTTCGGATCAGTTCTATGTGAACTTTGTCATTCTGAATGACGACAACACGGAGAGTGAACGTTTATCCCAGTACTTCCGTTCTGCTGGCGAAGCGATCGGTCAAATGCCTCAGGATCCTTTTGTCAAGGGCAAAGTTTTTGTGAAATGGGTCAAGCAGGGCACAGATGAAGTAGTTACTGCTGAAACTGTTGTCAATGAAAGTTTCACAGCAGTAGCGGTTTTCCGCACGGTTGATATCTACAATGTCACTGCGGAATACTATTACATGAATGACCGCGGTCAAGAGGTTATCTTTAATACTGACCTTCTGCAGGCAGAAATTCATGAGCTTCCTTATACGATCACTGCTCCTGCGACGACGCAGACGGATCCTAATGAGGTCTACGGGGCTCCAATCTACTATCCGGAGACGCCGACTGTAACGCTCGAAGAGGATGACTTTACTGATAACGCTGTTACAGTTAGAATCAAATACGTTCCCTATACTGCGGAGTATGATTTTGTTTACAAAGTCAAAGATTTGACAGGCAACGGGTATACCGAGATTCCGGATTCCAGAGAGCATATTTATGGTGTTCTGAACAGCTATGTGACACCGACTGTCAAGACGTTTGAGCACTATGAACTGGAACTCGCTGAAGGTGCGAATATCACGCAAGCAGCGGGACAGGAACTGGTTGTCAAGTACACTCGCAAGAATTATCAGCTCACTTACGATACCAAGGGCGGCAGCTATGTTGGCGGCGCCACGGTTCCTTATGGTACGCAGCAGGCAGTAACCACATCTGTTCCGACCCGTACCGGTTACACCTTTGCCGGCTGGTATCTGGATGAAGATCTGTCTCAGCCTGCCGGCTCTACGGTGACTGTCAACGGTAACATCACACTCTATGCCAAGTGGACGGGCAACAACGTCGACTATACGATCGTCTACATGTTTGAGAAGTATAACGACGCGGGCACTGCATCCTCCTTTGTCTACGACAACTCAGAGACCGGGCATGGCACGGTCGGATCGACGGTCGTTGCTACCGACGGTTCCATTCCCGATAAGACTAGGACTGGTTGGGAGAAGGATAACACCCGCAATGCTGCCTCCAGCGTAGTTGTCGCGGCAGACGGCTCTTCGGTCCTATTTGTATACTATAAACTAAAAGAATATACATTCCGGTTCAATGCAGGTGAGTTTACATATAATTATTGGGATTACGATGTTGAAGCAACATTGACCGGTAAGGGTGTTACCGGAACAGGACAGCTTAACTATACAATAACAGTTAAGCTGGGACAGGATATTTCCTCAACATGGCCCGGTAATGTGACCGGTAGGTATTATCGTAGTTATAGATGGCGGAATATTGATTTCAATGGTTGGTATAATCCGCAGGAACAAACTCGTTACGTTACAAAGCGTACTATTGTAACGCCAGAAATGCTCCCCAATAGTGGAACCACGATTACGTATACCGCGCAGTGGACAGGCAGTGCCAACACTTATACGGTGAATTATTGGCTGCAGAATGCGGATGATGATGGCTACACGAAATCTGAAGAGTACAGCCAGACCTATACGAGTTCCGGCGGCAACTTAGGTGCAAAGGAAATTGCTGGGTATACCTATCATCACGGTAATTCCGGTGCCTCTGGTGTTACGCAGTATGATTTCTACTACAACCGTGATACTTTCAAGATAGACTATTATCATGGAAGCAATCTTCTTGATACCATCGATAGTGTAAAATTTGATGCGAGTATCAATAAGACTCCTTACACCTGGACGCCCACAGCTGCGCAGTGCGGTGTAGATAGTGACTATACTTTTGCAGGCTGGTATTCGGATTCCGGACTGACGACAAAGTACACATTCAACAAGATGCCTGCTTCCAACCTGGTTCTTTATGCCAAGTGGAATGCTCCGACCTATACGGTCAGCTTCGTTGATGGCGATGATCCGACGACTCAGTTGGCAGACAGCGTAACTGTTGAAAAGTATAAGAAGGCGGCAGCACCGGAAACAACTCCCACAAAGACCGGTTATACCTTTGACGGTTGGTACACCACTGCCGATGGAAACACCCTCTTTGACTGGAACACTCAGATTACAGCTGATACGACGGTTTACGCACATTGGACACGTGCTACACTTAGCTACACAGTCCATTATGTAGACGAAAATGGTGAGCAGGTTGCAGCCGACAAGGTTGTATCCAACCCGAACTATGTGGTTGGACAGACAATTGTCGAGCAGGCAATTGCTGTAGCTGGCTATCGTCCGCAAACAAATAGCGAGACGATAGAATTAGAAGCTGAGAATAACGAGATCACTTTCGTCTACAGCGCTAAGCCGACAACAACAAAGTATACAGTCAAGTACATCCTTGACCCGAATGAGTATCCGGACAACATTGAGGTCGCTGTACTGAAGACAGTAGAGAACGTTCCGGGAGATACCGCTTCCGTAATTGAGTTGGCAGAAGCAATTGACTATGATGCTCTTTATGCTGCACATCCTGAATTGGACGGCATAGACTTCTTCCCGGATGCTGTTGAAAAGACATTTGTTTTGACTGCAAGTGAAGAAGCAAACGTTTTCTACTTCTATTATTCCAGTTATAAGCATGCAACGGTGACGGTGCATTTTGTTGACATGGCCGGAAATCCGATCCCTGGTGTGTCTTCCGATGTTCAGAAACTGAAAGTGGGCAAGACGTTCACGCTCAGTCGTACGCCGATTGCCGGTTGGGAACTGAACAAAGCCGTTGAGGGAACCGAATACAGCGGAACGGAAGCAAGGAATGACTACAAGATTACAGAGACAGTTACCGAGAATGGTCTTGAGTTCACGCTGTTTTATCAGAAGAAACTGACCATTACAGCGGTCAGTGCTTCCAAACAGTATGACGGTACTGTGTTGACGCTGCCTGCCGCACTTGCTGATCAGGTGATAATTGATGGCATGCTGGATGGTGACAGCCTGGCATCTGTGCAGTACACGTACACCAATGCAGACTCGACGGATCCTATGGGCATTACAAATGCTGGTACTGCGATAGTTGCTCCGCATGATGCTGTGATTTCAGGTACGCATGCAAGTACGAGCAATTACTATGCTATCCGTTATATCAGCGGTTCGCTGGAAGTGACAAAAATCAATGTCACCATCCGTATTGAGCCCGACCGCTGGACTGGAGCTGCGTATACTGGCGAAGAATACAAGACCGGTTTTACCAATCCGTCAAAAGGAATTGCCGACTATATTCTTATCAGCCATGAGGGGTATAAGACGGAATATCTTGGTGATGTTTGGGATGCGGTTAAGGCTAAAGCAACATACGATGCCTCTACTGCTGGATTAAAGTATTATGGAATTGCAGAGTCTGATGTCGGCGATTATGCTTACGATATTAATTTGACATTGGCAGATTTGCCTCAGGATGCCAACTATAGCGTCAGCCTGTACGTCCGTCCCGGCCGTTTGGAAATTCTTCCGGCTGAACTCACTGTCACCACTGGCAGCGATACCAAGGCTTATGATGGCACCCCGCTGACAAAGGATGAAGCGACCCTTTCCGGACTTGTAGCGGTTGATGAGGGAAAAGCTACTGTAACCGCCACCGGTACTATCACTGATCCTGGCAGCACGGAAAACACTTACTCCATTACTTGGGGTGAAGTTAACTCGAATAACTACAAGATCGTTGAAAAACTCGGCACACTGACAGTGACTGAGGCCACGCTGAATATCACGGTTAAAGATAAGACTACTACTTACAATGGCGAAGACCAGAATGGTTATTCGCTTCCGGAAGAGATTAATGCTTCTGGTGATGAATATACCGTTACAGGTCTTGTAGAAGGTGACATTCTGACAGTGACCTACACGCCTTCAACAGGTAAAAACGCTGCCACTTACGAAAACGGTTCGTTTGGCGAGACCGTTACTTGGTCTGTCAGCCGCACTGTTAATGGTGAAACTATTGATGTAACCGATTATTACATCAAGGGCGAATTCACACCTGGCAAACTGATTATTGAGAAGGCTCCGTTGACGATCACGATCAACGGTTCTGACGATACGAAGGTGTACAACGGAAGTGCTCAGACTTCCGAGACGACGGTAACGCCGAGCTGCAGCGACAGCCTGTTCGATGCT
>CACWLA010000016.1:0-45305 GCA_902761665.1 uncultured Lachnospiraceae bacterium
TCGGCGTCCAATGTGAAGGAACCCGTCCATCAGGGGCTTTGGGGCATCTTCGAGGTCTTCTTCGATACGATCGTCATCTGCACGATGACGGCGGTCGTGGTCCTGTCCTCCGGCGTGATCGATCTTGCGACCGGCAGCGTCGTCACGGCATTTGCCGACATGGACAAGAACACCCTCGTCGCCCAGGCGTTCACCAACAATTTCGGTGCCTTCGGCGGCATGTTCGTGGCTGTGGCCGTGCTGCTCTTTGCCTTCTCGACAATCCTCGGCTGGAGCCTCTACGGCGTCCGCAGCTGGATCTACCTCTTCGGCGAGAAGACCGCCATCGCTTACAAGGCTGTCTTCGTCGGCATCATCTTCGTTTCCAGCATCCTTACGAACGTCGACCTGCCCTGGAACATCTCCGATACCTTCAACGGCCTCATGATGGTGCCGAACCTGATCGGCGTGGTCGCCCTTTCGCCGCTCGTCGTGAAGATCACGAAGAACTACGCCGACCGCCGCTTTAAGAATAAGGCCGTAAAGCCGATGTATTCCGTCTTCCCCGACCTGCAGAAAGCCGCGGAAGAAGAGGAGAATGCGTGAACGACAGCTGTCCGCCGCCGGAAGACATATTAATTAGTTATGATAAAAATGCCGTACACTTTCGCCTTCTTCCCCTTGACACTCCCTGCCCGCGCGTGTATAATCTGTCCGTAATTGAATAGGAAAGGCAATGAAGGAGAGAGTACCCTTTCGCGGAAAGGCACAGAGAACCGGGACTTAAGCTGAGAGACCGGTGCGAGTACGGACAGGGGAAAGTCACTCCGGAGCCGCCGACCGATGACCCGCGCCGCGGGAAGGTAGGCTCGGACGGATTCCCTCCGTTATAGGGGAGCGCATATCAGGGGTATGTGTCAAATGGGTGGTATAGCGAGATGACCTCGTCCTGTTTGGATGAGGTCATCTTTTTTTGAAAAATGACACCGCAGGAGGTTTTTATGTATCAAAAGGTTTCGACCGACATGAACTTCGTCGAACGCGAGCATGTGATCGAGAAGTTCTGGAAGGACAATCGCATCTTCGAGAAGTCGGAGCGGGAGCGCCAGGGGCGTCCCTGCTACACCTTCTATGACGGGCCGCCCACGGCCAACGGCAAGCCGCACATCGGCCACGTCGAGACCCGTGCCATCAAGGACCTGATCCCGCGCTACCGCACCATGAAGGGGTATTACGTGCCCCGCAAGGCCGGCTGGGATACCCACGGCCTGCCGGTGGAGCTGGAGGTCGAGAAAGCCCTCGGCTTAAACGGCAAGGACCAGATCGAAGAATACGGCGTGGAGCCCTTCATCAAAAAGTGCAAGGAATCGGTCTGGAAATACGAAAAGATGTGGGAGGATTTCTCCGGCAGCGTCGGCTTCTGGGCGGACATGGAGAACCCCTACGTGACCTACCATGATGACTACATCGAGTCCGAGTGGTGGGCGCTTTCCGAACTATGGAAGAAAGGCCTGCTCTACAAGGGCTTCAAGATCGTGCCCTACTGCCCGCGCTGCGGGACGCCGCTGTCTTCCGCCGAGGTCTCTCAGGGCTACAAGACCGTCAAGGAACGCTCCGCCATCGCCCGCTTCAAGGTGAAGGGAGAGGAGAATACCTACTTCCTGGTCTGGACCACGACCCCCTGGACCCTGCCGTCCAACGTCGCGCTCTGCGTGAACCCCGACGAGACCTACGTGCGCGTTCGCGTGGAGGCTGATGGCTGTGATTATATCCTGGCTGAGGCGCTGGTGGGAAGCGTGATCAAAACTGAAGGCGAAAATGCCGCCCCGGTGGTGCTTGAACGCCTTGCCGGCAGAGATCTGGAATACAGGGAATACGAGCCGCTGTTCGGCTTTACCGGTGAATTCGTTGCGAAGAACCGCAGCGAAAAGGCCTTCTACGTGACCTGCGATGGCTACGTCACCATGACCGACGGTACCGGCATCGTCCATATCGCCCCGGCCTTCGGTGAAGATGACGCGAACGTCGGCCGGAAGTACGGCCTGCCCTTCGTGCAGTTCGTGAACGGCAAAGGTGAGATGACCGCCGAGACCGACTACGCCGGCCTCTTCGTGAAGAAGGCTGATCCGGTCATTCTGGACGACCTGAAAAAGGCCGGACTCCTCTACAGCGCACCGAAGTTCGAGCACGAATACCCGCACTGCTGGCGCTGCGATACGCCCCTCATCTACTACGCCCGCGATTCCTGGTACATCCGCGAGAGCAGCTACAAGGACGCCCTTGTTGCCAACAATAAGACGGTCAACTGGCTGCCCGAATCGATCGGCAGCGGCCGTTTCGGCAACTGGCTGGAGAACATCCAGGACTGGGCCATTTCGAGAAACCGCTACTGGGGCACGCCCCTCAACATCTGGGAATGCAGCTGCGGCCACCGCGAATGCATCGGCAGCCGGAAGGAACTCGCCGAGCGTAGCGGCAATGAGAAAGCGCTGACTGTAGAATTGCACCGCCCGTACGTGGATGAGATCACCATGGTCTGCCCGGACTGCGGCGGTACGATGCGCCGCGTTCCCGAGGTCATCGACTGCTGGTTCGACTCCGGCGCCATGCCCTTCGCGCAGCATCACTATCCTTTCGAAAACAAGGAGAAGTTCGAGCAGCAGTTCCCGGCGGCCTTCATCTCCGAAGCCGTCGACCAGACGAGAGGCTGGTTCCACTCGCTGATGGCGGAGAGCACCCTGCTCTTTGACCGCTCCCCTTACGAGAACGTTATCGTGCTCGGCCTCGTGCAGGACAAGAACGGCCAGAAGATGTCGAAGTCCAAGGGCAACGCCGTGGATCCCTTCGAAGCGCTCGAAAAGTTCGGCGCCGACGCGATCCGCTGGTATTTCTACAACAGCTCCGCCCCGTGGCTGCCCAAGCGCTTCTACGAGGAAGCGGTGCTGGAAGGCCGCTCGAAGTTCATGAGCACCCTGTGGAACACCTACGCCTTCTACGTGCTGTACGCCGAGATCGATCAGTTCGATCCGTCGAAATACATGACGAACGGCAAGTGGGAACCGAAGGATCTGCCGGTCATGGACCGCTGGCTGCTTTCGAAGCTGAACACCCTCATCAAGACGGTGGACGGCAGCCTCGATACCTACCACATCACCGAGGCGTCCCGCGCGCTTGCCGCATTCGTGGAAGACATGTCCAACTGGTACGTGCGCCGCTGCCGCGACCGCTACTGGGGCGGCGGCATGGAACAGGACAAGATCAACGCCTACATGACGCTGTTCGAAGCCCTGTATACCGTGAGCCTTCTCGCTGCGCCGATGGTGCCGTTCATGACCGAGGCGATCTACCAGAACATCGTCCGCCGCGTGCTTCCGGGCGTTCCGGAAAGCATCCACCTCTGCGACTATCCCGTGGCTGACGAAAGCCTGATCGATCCCGCGCTCGAAGCGGACATGGATCATGCCGTGAAACTCGTGGAGATGGGCCGCGCCGCCAGAAACGCCGCGGCGATCAAGAACCGCCAGCCGCTTTCCCGCATGCTGGTCAAGGCGCCTTTCACCCTCAGCGGATACTACGATGCGATCATCGCAGAAGAACTGAACGTGAAGGGACTGGAGTTCACCGACGATGCCCAGGGATTCATTTCCTACAGCTTCAAGCCGCAGATGCGGACCCTCGGCCCGCGCTTCGGCAGGCAGCTGAATGAGATCCGCACCCTGCTGCAGAACATCGACGGCAGCGCCGCCATGAAGCAGCTGAAGGAGACGGGTTTCCTGACCCTGACCCTTTCGGCCGGAGAAGCACAGCTGTCTCCCGACGACCTCCTGATCGACACCGCGCAGAAAGAAGGCTTTGCAGCCGTTCAGGTCGTCCGCGAGATCGTGAGCAAGGTACAGACCATGCGCAAGGAAGCCGGCTTCGAGGTCATGGACCGCATCCTGCTTTTCCATGACGGAAATGCGAAGATCGAGGAGATCTTCGGAAAGTTCGGTGCGGAGATCCGCCGCGAAGTGCTGGCGAACGAAGTAAGGTGCGGCCGCAGCGACGGCTACGAAAAAGAATGGAACATCAACGGTGAGACCGTTGCGCTCACCGTGAAAAAGGATAACGCGGAAACCCGCGGGGAGGACTGATGGAAGGATATCATATCGACAAGGACAAACTGAAAAGCCGCATGACCGAACTGATCAAGGGCGAACTGATCCCGGACCTTAAGTCTGCGACCGATGCCCAGATCTACAAGGCACTTGCGACCGCGCTCAAGGAGCAGTTCATCGACGCCTGGAACGGGACCCGCGAAAAATGCCAGGAGCAGGATCTGAAGCGTGTTTACTACCTGTCCATGGAATTTCTGATGGGCCGCGCCCTCGGCAACAACCTGATCAACCTGGGTGCCGTGAAGGAAGTCCGCGAGCTCCTGGACGAGCTGGGTGTTGACCTTAACTGCATCGAGGATCAGGAACGCGACTGGGCGCTCGGCAACGGCGGCCTCGGCCGTCTTGCGGCGTGCTTCCTGGATTCGCTCGCGACCCTCGGCTACCCCGCCTACGGCTGCGGCATCCGCTATAAGTACGGCATGTTCCGCCAGGTCATCCAGGACGGCTACCAGAAGGAAGTTCCGGACAACTGGCTGAAGAACGGCAACCCCTTCGAGGTCCGCAAGGACAACTTCACGCAGGAGATCCACTTCGGCGGCTATACCCGCGGTGAATACGGCGAAGACGGCCGGGTGCACTTCATTCACGAAGGCTACACTTCGGTCCTGGCCGTGCCCTACGACACCCCGGTCATCGGCTATAAGAACGGCATCATCAACACCCTGCGCCTGTGGAACGCCGAACCGGTCGAGCAGCTGGAAATGGCTTCCTTCGACGCCGGCGACTATGACCGTGCAGCCGAGCAGGAGAACCTCGCCGAGACCATCTGCAAGGTCCTCTATCCGAACGACAACCACATGCGCGGCAAGGAACTGCGCCTGAAGCAGCAGTATTTCTTCGTTTCCGCGACCATCCAGCGCGCCGTACAGCATTTCATGCAGTACCATAAGGATATCCACGGTCTGCCGGACAACGTCATCATTCAGCTGAACGATACGCATCCGACGGTGGCCATCCCCGAACTGATGCGCATCCTGCTGGATGACTACAAGCTGGAGTGGGATGACGCCTGGAGCATCGTCAACCGCTGCTTTGCCTACACGAACCACACCATCATGTCGGAAGCTTCCGAGCAGTGGCCGATCGAGCTGTTCTCGCGCCTGCTGCCCCGTGTTTACCAGATCATCGATGAGATCAACCGCCGCTTCGTCGCGGAGATCCGCCACCGCTATCCCGGCGACGAAGGCAAGATCCGCGCCATGGCGATCCTCTACGAAGGACGTGTCCGCATGGCCCAGATGGCCATCGTATCCAGCTTCTCCGTCAACGGCGTGGCTGCCCTGCACACGAAGATCCTGGAGGACCGTGAGTTTAAGGATTTCTTCCAGCTCTGGCCCGAAAAGTTCAGCAACAAGACGAACGGCATCACGCAGCGCCGCTTCCTGCTGCACGGCAACCCTGCCGAGGCAGCCTGGGTCACGGCCAGGATCGGCGACGGCTGGATCACGGATCTGAAGCAGATCCGCCAGATGCTGCCCTACGCGGACGACCCGGTCGCCCAGCAGGAATTCCTGAGCCTGAAGCGCCGCAACAAGGTCACGCTCGCGAAGTACATTCAGGAACACAACCACGTCGAGGTCGACCCCGATTCGATCTTCGACGTACAGGTCAAGCGCCTGCACGAATACAAGCGCCAGCTGATGAACATCCTGCACGTGATGTATCTGTACAACCAGCTGTCCGATTTCCCGGACCGCGACATGGTCCCGCGCACCTTCATCCTGGGCGCGAAGGCTTCTTCCGGCTACCGGATCGCGAAGCTGACCATCAAGCTCTGCAACGCCGTGGCCGACGTGATCAACAACGACCCGCGCACCAATAAGAAACTGAAGATGGTCTTCATCGAGGACTACCGCGTCTCGAACGCCGAGATGATCTTCGCGGCCGCCGACCTTTCGGAACAGATCTCCACGGCCAGCAAGGAAGCCAGCGGCACCGGCAACATGAAGTTCATGCTGAACGGCGCGGTCACGATCGGCACCATGGACGGTGCGAACGTTGAGATCGTCGAGGAAGTCGGTGAGGACAACGCCTTCATCTTCGGCATGAGCGCGCAGGAGGTCATCGACCGCGAACGCTACGGCGACTACGATCCGACCGAGATCTTCCGGAACGATCCGGACATCCGCCGGGTCCTGATGCAGCTCGTCAACGGCTTCTACAGCCCGGACGATCCGGACCTGTTCCGGCCGATCTACGATTCCCTGCTCACGAACCGCATCAGCGGCAAGGCCGACCCGTTCTTCACGCTGAAGGATTTCCGTTCCTACGCGCAGGCGCAGGAACGCGTCGACAGGGCATACCGCGACAGGAACGCCTGGGCTGCCATGGCGATCCGCAACATCGCCTGCTCGGGCAAGTTCTCGTCCGACCGCACCATCCAGGAATATGTCGATGACATCTGGCACCTGGAAAAGATCAGATAGGTGACGACATGATCGAAATGGAAAAAACATACGATCCGAAAGACATAGAGGAAAAACTCTACCGCCGCTGGGAGGAGAAGGGATACTTCCGCGCGGACGAAAACTCCGATAAGAAGCCCTATACCATCGTGATCCCACCGCCCAACATCACGGGCCAGCTGCACATGGGACACGCGCTTGACAATACCCTGCAGGACATCCTGATCCGTTTCAAGCGGATGCAGGGCTATGAAGCCCTGTGGCTGCCCGGCACCGACCATGCCTCCATCGCGACCGAAGCGAAGGTCGTGGAAGCCATGCGCGCCGAAGGCCTGACGAAGGAGATGCTGGGCCGCGAAGGCTTCCTGGAACGTGCCTGGGCCTGGCGGGAGAAATACGGCAGCCGCATCGTGGAACAGCTGAAGAAGCTGGGCTCCTCCTGCGACTGGTCGAGGATCCGCTTCACCCTGGACGAGGGCTGCTCGAATGCCGTGAAGGAGGTTTTCGTCAGACTTTATAATGAAGGCCTCATTTACCGCGGCAACCGCATGGTCAACTGGTGCCCGCACTGCAGGACGTCCATCTCGGATGCCGAGGTGGAATACGAGGAGCAGGATGGCCATTTCTGGCATCTGCTCTACCCGGTGAAGGAGACCGGCGAGATGCTGGAACTCGCGACGACCCGTCCCGAGACCATGCTGGGCGACACCGCCGTGGCCGTGAACCCGGAGGATCCGCGCTACATGCACCTCCACGGCTGCCACGTGATCCTGCCGCTTCTCGGCAAGGAGATCCCGATCGTCTGCGACGAGCACGCGGACATGACCAAGGGGACCGGCGCGGTGAAGATCACGCCCGCTCACGACCCGAACGACTTCGAAGTCGGCGAACGCTGCGGCCTTCCGCGCGTCAGGGTGCTGACCTACGACGGTCACATGACCGGTGCGAAGGATGCGGCTGAAGCCGCCGCGGAAAAGGCTGCCGGCAAGGCTGCCCTCGGCGAACCCGAAGTGCTGGACTGCGGCAAATACGCAGGGATGACGGTGGCGGAAGCCAGAAAAGCGATCGTTGCGGACCTGGAAGCCGGCGGCTATCTGAAGTCCGTCGAGCCGCTGAAGCACGACGTCGGCACCTGCTACCGCTGCCACACGACCATCGAACCGATGGTCAGCAAGCAGTGGTTCGTGAAGATGCCTCCGCTCGCCGGCCCGGCCATCGAAGCCGTGGAAAACGGGACCATCAAGTACGTTCCCGAACGCTTTACGAAGATCTATCTGAACTGGATGCGGAATACCCGCGACTGGTGCATTTCCCGCCAGCTGTGGTGGGGCCACCGGATCCCGGCCTGGTACTGCGAAGACTGTGGAAAGACCGTGGTGGCCAAGGAAGCCCCCGAAAAATGCCCGCACTGCGGCGGCGCCCTCACACAGGATCCCGATACCCTCGATACCTGGTTCTCCAGCGCCCTCTGGCCGTTCAGCACCCTGGGCTGGCCGGAAAAGACGAAGGATCTGGAAAAGTTCTATCCGACGAATACCCTCGTGACGGGCTACGACATCATTGGCTTCTGGGTGAGCCGCATGATCTTCTCCGGCCTTGCCTATACCGGAAAGGCGCCGTTTGACACCGTGTTCATCCACGGCATCGTGCGCGACTCCGAAGGCCGGAAGATGAGCAAGTCGCTCGGCAACGGCATCGATCCGCTCGACGTCATCGACAAGTACGGCGCGGACGCCCTGCGCCTGATGCTGGTGACCGGCAACTCGCCGGGCAATGACATGCGCTTCTACTGGGAGCGCGTGGAAGCGTCCCGCAATTTCATCAACAAGGTCTGGAACGCCTCCCGCTTCATGATGATGAACATGGAAGGCGTGGACATTTCCGGCGTGACGGAAGAGAGCCTCGCGCCTGAAGATAAGTGGATCCTCTCGCTCCTGAACCGCGTGGTGAAGGACGCGACAGAAAACATGGAACGCTTCGAACTGGGCATCGCCATGCAGAAGGTCTACGATTTCATGTGGGAGCAGTTCTGCGACTGGTACATCGAAATGGTGAAGCCGCGCTTCTACCAGAGTGACGACGCCGCCTCAAAGGCTGCCGCCGCCTGGACGCTGAAGACGGTCCTGACCACTTCCCTGAAGCTCCTCCACCCCTTCATCCCCTTCGTGACGGAGGAGATCTACGGCTACCTGGAGACCGGAGAGGAGACCATCATGCGGAGCGCCTGGCCGCTGTACGATCCCGCCCGCGAGTATCCCGAAGAGGAACAGCGGATCGAATGGGCGAAGGACGTGGTGCGCGCAGTGCGCCTTGCCCGCGTGAACATGAACGTCCCCGCCGCCAGAAAGCCGCATATCTTCATTGTCTCCGAAAGCGAGGCGGTGCGGAAGGCCCTCACGCTGAGCGCTCCGTTCATCACGGCGCTCGCTTCGGGCAGCGGTACGGCCGTGCAGGCGGATAAGAGCGGCATCGGCGAAGATGCCGTGTCTGCCGTGACCCCGGCCGGGACCGTCTACCTGCCTCTTGCCGAACTCGTGGACCTCGACAAGGAACGCGAGCGCCTGCAGAAGGAGGAAGAGCGGCTCCTCGGCGAGATCCGCCGCTCCGACGGCATGCTGAACAACGAACGCTTCATCTCCCGCGCACCTGCTGCGAAAGTGGAGGAAGAAAAAGCAAAACGTGAAAAATACGCCCGCATGCTGGCTGAGGTCCGGGAGCATCTGTCCCGGCTGCAGCCGTAAGCGGAGCAAGAAGGAGGAATGGCAAATGACAGCGAAAAGGTCGCAGAAGATCGGCGTCCTGGATTCCGGCGTCGGCGGACTGACCGTGGTCCGCGCCATGCAGCAGCTGCTGCCCGGCGAAGATGTGATCTATTTCGGCGACAGCGCCAACGTGCCCTACGGCAACAAGGACAGAAGCGAGATCCTGGCTCTGATGAACAAGATCCTGGATTTCATGGAGGAGAATGAGGTCAAGGCGATCGCGGTCGCCTGCAACACCCTTTCGACGCTCTACGACGTGTATGCCCCCGCGCGGAAGACGAAGATCTTCAGCATCGTGGAGGCCGGCGCCGGCAGGGTCCTGGAAGATAAGCTCCCCGAGGTCGGGATCGTGGCGACGGATTTCACCATCAAGACCGGCTGGTACGCGAAACTCATCCACGAAAAGGATCCGTCGGTAAAGGTATACGGCGCGGGCAACCACATGCTGGCGACCATCCTGGACCACGGACGCTTCGATGAGGTGCCGGAGAACCTGAAGCAGAACCTGGCCGACCTGTGGAAGCAGGGACGGCCGGACCACATCATCCTCGGCTGCACCCACTATCCGATCGTGAAGGACCAGTTTGAGGAACAGGCTCCGGGCGTGACCTTCATCGATCCCGCCTTCGAGATGGCAAAGAACATGAAGAAATGGCTGGAGGAGAACGATCTGCTGCGCAGGAAAAAGACCCACCATCTGGACATTTTCACGAGCGGCGATCCGGCGTATTACGGCGAACTGTGCAGGCGGCTGAAGATCCAGAAGCCCGACAGCCTGAGCCAGAAGAGTCTGTAATTTACGGCTGGCAGCCCCGCGCGGGCTGCAGGAAAGAAAAGGAGAAAAGCATGGAAAGAAAGAATGCCTGGCTGTCCTATGACGCCGCGCAGAAGGCGAAACTGACCGAACTGTGCGAGCGCTACAAGGAATTCATCACCCGCGGCAAGACCGAACGTGAATGTGTGGAACAGGCCGTGGAACTGGCGGAACGGGCCGGTTTCGTCTCCCTGGAGAAGGCCCGGAAGAAAGGAAAGAAGCTGAAGGCCGGCGATAAGGTCTACGATACGATCATGGGCAAGAGCATGATCCTCTTCACGGTCGGCAGCACGCCGATTGCGGAAGGCATGAACATCCTCGGCGCCCACATCGACAGCCCGAGACTCGATATCAAGCAGAATCCGCTGTATGAAGATACCGATTTCGTGCTGCTGGATACGCACTACTACGGCGGCGTCAAGAAATATCAGTGGGTGACCCTCCCGCTGGCGATCCACGGTGTCGTGGCAAAGAAGGACGGCACGGCTGTCAAGGTCGTCATCGGCGAAGATCCGGCCGATCCGGTCCTGACCATCACCGACCTGCTGATCCACCTGTCAGCGAACCAGATGCAGAAGAGCGGCGCTACGGTCATTGAAGGCGAAGACCTGAACCTGCTCATCGGCAGCGAACTTGTCGAGAAGAAGGACGAGGACGCGAAGAAGCCGAAGAAGGGCGAAAAGAAAGACCCGAAGGGGAACGTCAAGGACAATATCCTGAAGATCCTGAAGGATAAGTACGGCATCGAGGAAGAGGATTTCCTCTCCGCTGAGCTGGAAGTCGTTCCGGCAGGTCCGGC
Source organism: uncultured Lachnospiraceae bacterium (assembly GCA_902761665.1). Classification (GTDB taxonomy): domain Bacteria; phylum Bacillota; class Clostridia; order Lachnospirales; family Lachnospiraceae; genus UBA6987. The sequence continues at coordinate 10,917 of CACWLA010000016.1, forward strand.
GAGAGACCTCGGCCTTGACCGCAGCATGATCCTCGGCTACGGCCACGACGACCGCATCTGCGCTTTCACTTCGCTGGAAGCCATGCTGAACGTCAAAAAGCCCGAAAAGACCGCCGTCTGCCTGCTGGTGGACAAGGAAGAGATCGGTTCCGTAGGCGCGACCGGCATGCACTCCCGCTTCTTTGAAAATACAGTGGCGGAGGTCATGGACCTCTGCGGCCAGTACAGCGAACTGGAACTGCGCCGGGCGCTCCGCAATGCGAAGATGCTTTCTTCTGACGTGAGCGCGGGCTTTGACCCGAACTACCCGGCCGTGAACGAGAAGAAGAATACGGCCTACTTCGGCCGCGGCCTCGTCTTCAACAAGTACACCGGCTCCCGCGGCAAGAGCGGTTCGAACGACTGCTCCGCCGAATATTTCGCCGAAGTCCGCCGCATCATGGATGACGCAGGCGTCTTCTGGCAGACGGCCGAACTCGGCAAGGTCGACCAGGGCGGCGGCGGGACCATCGCCTACATCGCCGGCAACTACGGCATGAACGTGGTCGATGCCGGCATCGCGGTGCTGAGCATGCATGCACCGTGGGAAGCCGCCAGCAAGGCGGACATCTTCGAAGCCGTCAAGGGCTACGAAGCCTTCCTGAAGGCGTAAACCGCTTTTCTGTCATCCTGAGCGAAGCGAAGGATTTAATCACAACAAAACCGCCCTTCCGGTGCCTGAAGCCGGAAGGGCGGTTTTGCTGTGAAAGAGGGAAAGATTCAGTTGTCAGGTCAGTCGCAGCCGCATCCGGGCTTGAAAAGCGGGTAACTGTAGCCGTTTTCGATGTATTCTTCGGCAGCGGCAAGAATCGTATCGAGATTCGATGTGGCGAGAGAAGGATCCTTCTTCTGATCGCGGGTCTCCTGTGCGGGTTTGCTGTTCTTTTTCATGACGGGCTCCTTTCTGCCTTTTATGCTTTTTAATGTATTGCGCCTGCGGCGCATTTCTTTTTCTTTTCGCCTTAAGCATAAAACGGAAAAATACTGTTGTCAAACTGTTTAATTTTGTATATAATACAAATAAAATACTGTATCAAGAGGAGCCTGCCATGAACTTCCAGAGCATGCATTATTTTCTCCAGGTCGCGGAGAAGCGCAGCTTTTCCCAGGCCGCGGAGGGCTTATACATCACCCAGCAGACTCTGAGCGCGAGCATTGCCTCCCTTGAGAGGGAGCTCGGCTGCCAGCTGTTCGTGAGGCACGTTCCGCTGGAACTGACTTACGGCGGCGAACGTTTTCTGCAGTACGCGAAAAACATGCTGGAGACCCGGGACAGGATGCTCCGGGACTTTGTCGAGATCAGGGAGGAGAAGAGAGGACGTCTGCGCATCGGCATTGCGGTAAACCGCGGCAAGATGCTGATGCCGGCCGCCGTCCGAAAGTTCCACGAAACCTGGCCGCTCGTCGAAGTCAGGATCGATGAGCGGAAAAACGACGAGCTGTTGCCGGCGCTGTACGACGGTGAGATCGACCTGGCCGTTGCCAACTTCCCGGCTGATGCGCACGGGATCGTCACGGAAGACTACTATGAGGCTGAGGTCGTTCTGGCCGTGAGCGAAAAACTGCTGCAGGAGCGCTTCGGCGCCGAGGCGGCGGAACTGAAGGCCGAACTCCGCCGGACGCAGGACCTGCGGCTGCTTGCCCGTGTTCCCTTCCTCATGAGCAACGTTCAGGGCGTGACCGGCAGGATCGAGCGGAATCTGATCCGGCAGGCCGGCCTTACGCCCGAGGTTCGGGCTTCCTCCGCGAACATCGGAACGGTCATGGACATGTGCGTGCTCGGCGAAGGGGCCTGCTTCTGCCCGGAGGACCTGCTGCGGGACCTTCCGGCAGACGGCACGGAGGGGCTGTTTGTTCTCCGTTTCCCGAACGGAGGAACGGTCTATCCGGTCCGTTTCGGCTGGCTTCCGGAACAGGGGGAATGGAAAGCCCGGAGCGCTTTCATTGAAACCGCAAAGAAGGTCCTGCCGCCCGGCTTTTCTTCGCCTTCCGTCCGCTGAGACTGACGGGAAGGCGAAAAAAGGCCATTTTGGCGCAAACGTTTACGAAAAAATGCCGAAACACCATTTTTCTTCAAAAAACAGGTTTACTTCTCAGAGAAAAGTCATTATAATCTCTATATTGTTACTGTTCTTTTGCTACAACTGAACATAAGGAGGCGCTTATGAATGATTTCGTGAACTGGCTGCCTGCGGTACTGGGCGTCATCGCCCTGCTGTTTGCGGCCTATCTGATCCGGAAAGTCGGAAAAGCTGAAGCCGGAACGGAAAGAATGCAGGAGATCGCGGGCCACATTCACCAGGGAGCCAAGGCTTTCCTGATGGCGGAATACCGCATCCTGGTCATCTTCGTGGTGATCCTGTTTGTCGCGATCGGCTTCGGGATCGGCTGGATGACCGCCGTATGTTTCCTGGCCGGCGCACTGTTTTCGACCGCGGCCGGTTATATCGGCATGAACGTGGCTACGAAGGCCAACGTGAGGACCGCTGCGGCGGCCAAGGCCAAAGGCCAGAATGCCGCGCTGTCGATCGCTTTCTCCGGCGGCGCTGTCATGGGCATGTGCGTGGTCGGCTTCGGCCTCTTCGGTGCCTGCATCATTTATCTCGTGACCGGCAGTACGGATGCGCTTTCGGGCTTCTCGCTGGGCGCTTCCTCCATCGCGCTGTTTGCCCGTGTGGGCGGCGGCATTTATACCAAGGCGGCTGACGTCGGCGCCGACCTGGTCGGCAAGGTCGAAGCCGGTATCCCCGAAGATGACCCGAGAAACCCCGCCACCATCGCCGATAACGTCGGCGACAACGTGGGCGACGTGGCCGGCATGGGCGCCGACCTCTTCGAATCCTACGTCGGTTCCCTGGTCTCCGCGGTCACGCTCGGCGTGCTCGCCTATCAGGTCAAAGGCGCATTCTTCCCGCTTCTCATCGCGGCGCTCGGCATCCTTTCCGGCATCATCGGCTGCTTCTTCGTGAAGGGCGATGAAAAGTCCAATCCGCACAAGGCGCTGAAGATGGGCAGCTACGTGGCCTCCGCCCTCGTGGTGGTCGGCACTGTCGGCCTGAGCTTTCTGTTCTTTGATTCGATCAGGGCAGCCATTGCCATCGTCTGCGGCCTGGTGGTCGGCCTGATCATCGGTACCGTGACCGAGATCTATACCTCTTCCGACTACCGCTTCGTCAAGAAGATCGCGCAGCAGTCCGAGACCGGTCCCGCAACGACCGTCATTTCCGGCATCGCCGTGGGCATGCAGTCGACGGCCATTCCGATCATCCTGATCGCGGTCGGCATCTTCGGCGCTTATAAAGCGTTCGACCTTTACGGCATCGCGCTTGCCGCCGTCGGCATGCTGTCCACCACGGGCATCACCGTTGCCGTTGACGCTTACGGCCCCATTGCCGACAACGCGGGCGGCATTGCGGAAATGTCCCACCTGCCGAAGGATGTGCGCAAGATCACCGACAAGCTGGACGCCGTGGGCAACACCACCGCTGCCATGGGCAAGGGCTTTGCCATCGGCTCTGCGGCACTGACCGCTCTGGCCCTGTTCGTTTCCTACGCACAGGCAGTCGGCCTATTTGAAGCCGGTATCAACGTACTGGATTACAAGGTCATCATCGGCCTGTTCATCGGCGGCATGCTGCCGTTCATGTTCTCCTCCATGACCATGGACTCCGTCTCCAAGGCGGCGTACAAGATGATCGAGGAAGTCCGCCATCAGTTCCGCACCATCCCGGGCATCCTGGAAGGTACGGGCAAGCCGGACTACAAGCGCTGCGTCGCCATTTCCACCCAGGCTGCCCTGAAGGAAATGCTGATCCCCGGCATCATGGCCGTGATCTCTCCGCTGCTCGTCGGCTTCCTGCTCGGCCCGACCGCTCTCGGCGGCATGCTGGCCGGCGCGCTCGTGACCGGTGTTCTGCTGGCCATCTTCATGTCCAACTCGGGCGGTGCCTGGGACAATGCGAAGAAGTACATTGAAGAAGGCAACCACGGCGGCAAGGGTTCCGATGCCCACCACGCAGCCGTCGTCGGCGATACCGTCGGCGATCCGTTCAAGGATACTTCAGGCCCGTCCATCAACATCCTGATCAAACTGATGACGGTTGTTTCACTCGTGTTCGCGGCGCTCATCAAAGCGGTCGGCGGCTTGCTGTAAGGAGGAAGACATGTTTAATTATCCTAAGGAATTCGATCATATCGTTGAAAAGGCAATGGAACGCGGTCCGAAGAAAGCGGCCGTCGTGGGCTCCAACAGCGCGAACATCCTGCAGGGAGTTTTCGCCGCACAGGAAGCCGGTTTCGTGGAACCGATCCTCATCGGCAACTTCCGCAAGACCAAGGAAATGCTGGAAGAACTCGGCCTGGGCGACCGTCATTATGATTTCTATCCGACCTCGAACAACGTCAATCCCGTGCAGTACGCGATCGAAATGATCCAGGCGGGGAGCGCCGACGTGCTCGTGCGCGGCAATATCCAGACCCGTGACTTCCTGCTTCCGATCATGAACAAGTCGAACCACCTGATCAAGGAAGGCCGCCTGGTCACCCACATCAGCGTAATGAAATCCGACGAATATGACCGCCTGCTGGCTGTTTCGGACTGCACCCTGCTCGTGGAACCGTCCATCGAACAGCGCGAAGAAGTCATCCGCAACATGACCGAAGCCCTGAAGAACTTCGGGATCGAAAGGCCGAACATCGCCCTGCTGTCCCTGGTCGAGAAGCCCAGCTTCCACATGAAGGACACCGTGGAAGCCCAGACGATCGTGATGCATCACAAAGAGGAACCGATTGCGGACTGCAACCTGTACGGCCCCATCACCTACGATCTGGTCATCAGCAAGGAAGCAGCGGAACTGAAGCATTATGAATGCGAGTACAGCGGCGCGTTCGACGGCATCGTCGTGCCGAACCTGCTGGCCGGCAACCTCATCTGCAAGTTCTGGGATGCCCACCTGCACAGTTACGCCTGCGGCGTTCTCTCCGGGACCAAGATCCCGGTCGCGATCTCCGGCCGCAGTGAATCTCCGGCGCACGCCTTCCTGTCGCTCGCCGGTTCCATCGCGATGGCCGACTGAGGCCGTGCTCTGTGAAAATGCCGCCTTCGGGCGGCATTTTCCGTAAAAGAAAGGAAATGCCATGAGCAGCGGGAATCGCTCTGACGATCAGATGAAATGTGTTTACATGGGACCGCCGATGCGGCGGAATCTGCTGGATTCCCTGAAAGAGCGTCTTGCGGGAAAAGAACCGAAAAAGCCTTACCCGGGAAGCTTTGCTGATGACAGGGATCCGGATGACGGTCCCGGTACGGCGGACGTTCATGCCGGCCCCGGTCCGGACCCGGAAGAACCGGAACTGGAGGAGGTCTACATGGGCCCGCCGCTGACGGAGGAGCCGGAACCGGAGTCTGACCCTGCGCCTGAGCCAGGGACTTTGCCGGCGCCCGCGCCGGAAGCAAAAGCGCCGTATGATCCCCGGATCACGGAAGGCGTTTACGCGGGACCTCAGATCCCGCCGATGGCGCCGGTCTATGCCGGACCTGAGATGATGAACGACCCGCAGAAGGATCCGCGGGTGTGGGATCCGAAAAAACCGCGCATGGAAGCACTTTATGCTGCACCGAGACGGCCCAGTGAGATGATGATGGTCTACGCGGGACCGGATTATTTCGCAAGGAAAAAGAATGCGCAGGCGCCGATGATGCTGGTCTACGCGGGACCGCCGAACATGCCGTCGATGGCGCAGCAGATGGAAGCCGCACGGAGCCAGGCAGAGAATGATCAGAAGGAAGCGCCGGACTACAGGAATGAGACGCAGGACCCCGAGGATCTCGGCAGGCCGACCGTCTGCCCCGGCTGCGGGGCGTCCGTCCCGCAGAGCCGCTTCTGCAGCGAGTGCGGTGCGCTGCTTCCGGGGACTCTCATGGTGAAATGCTCCTGCTGCGGCAGTATCGTCAGGAAGGGCAAATTCTGCATGGAGTGCGGCGCGCCCTTCACGCAGGAAGAAAGCAGTCCGGAAGCATGAGATTCACCCTGAAAAAAGCGGTCTGGGAGATCACCCTGGCCTGCTGCTTTTCGTGCAGATACTGTGGCTCGAAGGGCGGTAAGGCACGTGAGGGCGAACTTTCGACCGAAGAATGCTTAAGCGTCGCAGAGCAGCTCGCGGAACTTGGCTGCCGGAGGGTGTCCCTCATCGGCGGCGAAGTTTTCATGCGCCGCGACTGGAAAGTGATCGCCGGGCGGATGAACGAACGCGGCATCCGCGTCAATATCATCACGAACGGTTTTCTCTTCCCGGAGAAACTGATCGCGGACCTTAAGGACGTGAACATCGAATCGGTCTCGGTCTCGCTGGACGGCCCGAAGGAGGTCCACGACCGCTACCGGCAGGAGGGGAGCTACGACCGCGCCGTCCGCGCGGTCAGGGTGCTGCATGCGGGCGGCATCCCGGTCAGCGTCATCAGCACGCTGAATGCCGAAAACGCCCCGCTGCTGCCGGAACTTTATGAAACGCTGAAGGACAGCGGCATTTTTGCCTGGCAGCTCCAGGCCTGTTCCCCCATGGGGAATGCCGCGCTCTCAGGCATCGATTACGCCTTTGATCCGCGGGAAGTCATCCGCTTCGTCGCGGAAAATGCCCCGTCGGCGCCGTTTGCCCTCGGCATCGCGGACAACATCGGCTATTTCACACCCGAGGAAGGCATGCTCCGCGGGAATCTGAGCGGGCAGGCGGTCTACCGCGGCTGCAGCGCAGGTCTCGATGCCGTCGGCATCGACAGCGTAGGGAACGTGCGCGGCTGCGAATCGATGTACGACGAACGCTTCAACGAAGGGAACCTTCGCGAGCGGAGCCTGCGCGAGATCTGGGAAGACCCGGATGCCTTCGCCTACAACCGGAAGTTCACGCCCGAACTTCTTACCGGCGCCTGCGCCGCCTGCGAAATGGGACCGTTCTGCGCCGGCGGCTGCCGCTCCTACAACTTTTTCGTCCACGGAAAACTGCACGAAGCCCCGCGCTGCGCCAGGAATATCGTTTAGTTGGAAGCAGATCTTTCGCTGCACCTCTGGCCCCGCAGTGTCTTTCTGCCGCATTTCGTGCCGCTCCGGACGGGCAGTCTATTCGACGGAAGACGCTGCGGGGCTGGAGGCGCGGACATATCGGCACCACTGCAAGGCTGTGCTTGCAATTCCTCCAGATCTGTGATAAAATCTTCCCTCGTAATATCTTTTCGGCCGGAAAGGCCTGCATGTTAGGAGGTTTTGTCCGTAATGGACACAGACAGTATCCCCCGATCTATTTTTATCATCATCGCGCTGATCCTCGTCAGCGGCTTCTTTGCCGGCGCGGAAACGGCTTATGCAAACTGCAGCCGCATCCGTTTGAAGGCGTGGGCTGACGACGGAAAGAAGAGCGCGTCCAGAGCACTCACCGTTTTGGAAAAATTTGATAAGGCGATCATCACTCTGCTGATCGGCAATAATGTGGCACACGTCGTGGCCACTTCTTTGGCTACCGTTCTCTCGATCTATCTGGCCGTAAGGGCGTGGGGCGAGAAGAGCGGACAGGCCCTCGGTCCGGTCATCGCGACGGTAGCCCTGACCCTGCTCATCTTCATCTTCGGCGAAACGATCCCCAAGAACATCGCGAAGGAACGCTGCGACGAATGCGCCTGTGCCTTCTCCGGGATCCTCCGCCTGCTGATGATCCTGTTCACCCCGTTCGACATCATCTTCATGGGGCTCGGAAACGGCCTGAAAAAACTCTTTCACACCGAAGAAGGCCCGGCTATCACCGAAGATGACCTCCAGACCATGATCGAGACCATCGAGGACGAGGGCGGCCTGGAAGCCGACGAGAGCGAGCTCATTCAGTCAGCCGTGGAATTCACCGACCGCACCGTACTGGAGGTCCTGACGCCGCGCGTCAGAATGGTCGGCCTTGACCTGGATGACGACGAAGAGACCATCATTCAGAAAATCATGGATGAAAAATATTCCCGCCTGCCGGTCTATGAGGGCGACCTCGACCACATCGTCGGGATCCTGAATACCAAAGTTTATCTGCAGAAGCGCATTGCGGACCGGGACACCCTTCCCGACATCCGGAAGATGATGGTCGCACCGTTTACGATCGACGAACACATGGGGCTTTACGCCCTGGTCGACGAAATGCGGCGCCGCAAGATGCACATCGCCATCGTCAGGGACGCCTGGGGCGGCACCCTCGGCATGGTCACGCTGGAGGACCTGCTGGAAGAGCTGGTCGGCGAGATCTGGGATGAAGACGAAAAGAAGGAGGCTAAGTCATGAACGTACCCATGCTGATCCTTTTGGTGGTCTTCCTGATCGCCCTTTCCGCCTTTTTCTCCTCCACCGAGATTGCTTTTGCGCAGGCGAGCAAGCCGCGCATCAAATCCCTTGCGGAAGACGGCGACAAAAAAGCGGTGAAGGCACAGTCGATCATCGACGACTACGTCCACGCCATTTCCACCATCCTGGTGGGCAACGACCTCGTGAACATCGCAGCGACTTCCGTCGTCACGCTGCTCTGCACCGGATATTTCTTCAAGGACAATGCCAGCGCGGAACTGATCGCGAGCGGCATTGCGACGCTCCTGCTGCTGATCTTCGGCGAGATTTTCCCGAAACTGCTGGCGGCGGACCATGCCAACTCGCTCACGCTTTCCGGCGCGGGGCTGCTCCGCTTCTTCATGAAACTGTTCAAGCCCGTGGTCGCTGTCGTGAGCGGCCTCGTGAAATTCCTTTCCCCGCTCTGGACCCCGAAGGAAGAGATCCCGGACATGACGGATGAGGAACTTGAACTCGTTGTCGACAGCATCCAGGAGGAAGGCGTCATCAGCGAGTCCGAAGGCGAACTGATCAAGTCTGCCATCGGCTTTTCCGACATCACGGCCCGCGACATCCTGATCCCGCGCGTCGACATGATCGCCTACGACATCGACGATCCGCTGGAAGACCTGCTGGCCGACCAGGACGCCATGAGCTGCTCGCGCATCCCGGTCTACCGCGAAAGCATTGACCATATCATCGGGATCCTGCCGACTAAGCAGCTGATGAAGGCCGTCCTCTCCTCGGATGAGCCGGTCGATGTGGAAAGCATGCTGGTCCCGCCGGTCTTCGTCCACATGACCAAGCCCGCGAAGGAGATCCTGCAGGATTTCCGCGAAAACCGCACAAACATGGCGGTTGTCCTTGATGAATACGGCGGCACGATGGGCATCCTCACGACCGAGGACATCCTTGAGGAGATCGTCGGCGAGATCTATGACGAGACCGACGAAGTGGAGCAGGATTATAAGGAATTGAGCCAGGACACCTTCCTGGTGGAGGGAGACCTTAATATTGAGGACGCTTTCGAGTATATCGGATACGAACCGAAAGATTTCGAAAGCGAGTACACGACAGTCAGCGGCTGGGTGACCGAACAGCTGAACCGCTTCCCCGAAGCCGGCGACGAATTTGATTTTGACGTCCTTCACGTGAAGGTCATGTCGGTGCAGGGACCGGTGGTCGAGCAGGTTGAGGTCCACGTGGGCCGGGAAGCTGAAGAAGAGGAATAAGCCTCCGTTATTCAAAAACAGCAGAAATGTCAAAAAAAGATTTGCAATCGTGCGGTCTTTCAGTATAATGAACTCAGGAATGCCATCGTAAAAAAAGGAGTACTGCCATGAGTTTATTTGATTTGCTGGGTAAAAAGTCGGAAAAAGAGATCAAGGATCTCTTCAGCGGCATGGAAAAGAAGATCAAGGACGCAGTGAAAGACGGCTTTAAGGACGGCATCAGGAACGATTCCCCGAAGCCGGCTGCCCCGAAGCCTGTTGAGACCTCATACACGGCTGCCGCAGAGCCGGAACAGGAACGTTCCGATGCGCTGTGGGGCGAACTCATGCCGAAGGATGAGAACCAGTTTTCCTTTAAGGGAACGTATAAAGAGTATTTTGAGAAAATTTTCCGCGAAGAATTCTCAGAATACAACTTTATGCTGAGCCATCCGAAGTATTATTCTTCTGATATTTACACTTTTTCGCAGGGCGGGGACAGGAAACTTGTGATCGAACTGATGAAGAAGAGCTGCGAGGCTCAGGCCCTTCGCCGCGAGACGCTTCGGGAAGGCATCGCCTATCTGCGTTTCTATGTTGACTGCAGCGACCAGGGTTGGTGGAACGCCCGCACCTACGTCGTCGGCAGGATCAGGGAAGCACTGAACAAGTAACAAAATCCGGGGCCTTGGCCCTGTTTTGGGCAGAAAGAGAACGCCTGGCGCCTGCGGCGGACCCGGCACGGCTTATGATGGACTTCGCAGGCAGCCAAGCCGTGTACGGTCTGGTACACCCCGGAATCCTCCGGGCTTTAATGCTTTCTCTTTCTGCTTTTTTCGTACGCAAAAACCGGCGGAGCCCCTGCGCTGCCGGGTAAAGGAGGGGCGTCATGTCCCTTTTGGAAAAACTGTCCGATCCGGCCGTCTGGGAGGCCTTTTACGCTTACAGGACCTCCCTGGCAGTCCCGCGGGCGGACACGGACGAATTACGGCAGTTCATCGATGAACAGGCCTGGCTTCCGGTCACGCAGCTGATCGCGGAGGGCAGGCGCTTTCCGCTGCCGCGCCGCGCGGTCATCAGCAAGATGCATTCGCAGAAAAAACGCGTCGTCTACATCTATCCGCCGGCGGAGAACACGGTGATGAAGCTCCTGACCTGGCTGCTTCTGCGGAAATACGACGGCCTCTTTTCAGACGGCCTGTATTCCTTCCGCCCGGGCCGCTCGGCAAAGGACGCGATAAGGCGCCTGACCCGGATGAAGAACGTCGGCTCCACCTGGGCGTACAAGGCCGACATCCACAACTATTTCAACGCCGTACCGGTCGGACGCCTTGTCCCAAAACTGGAAAAAGTCCTTTCGGACGATCCCGAACTTTTCCGTTTCCTGCGGCGGCTTCTGGAGGAACCGGAGGTCCTGGAAAACGGACAGCCGGTCACGGACGAAAAAGGCATCATGGCCGGAACGCCCGTCGCCTCCTTCTACGCGAATCTTTATCTCAGGGAGTTGGACGAAGGCTTCGCGCAGGACGGCATCCCCTATGCCCGCTACTCGGACGATATCATCGTCTTTGCGGACAGCCGGGAGGAGGTGCTCCGCCGCGCGGAGCGGATCCGCTCCTTCCTTGCGGAAGCGGGGCTTGAGATCAATCCCGACAAGGAGGATCTTTTCGCCCCCGAAGAAGGCTGGAACTTCCTCGGTTTTTCGTACCGGAAAGGAACGGTCGACATTGCGCCGGCGACCGTCGCGAAACTGAAGGCCAAGATGCGCCGCAAGACCCGCGCGCTCGAACGCTGGTGCCGCCGGAACGGCCATGAAGGAGAGAAGGCGGCGAAAGCTTTCATCCGCATTTTTAAGAGCAAACTGCTGGAAACTGCCGGGGACAGCGACCTCACCTGGAGCGCCTGGTTCTTTTCCGTCATCAATACGACGGAGAGCCTGGAGGCAATCGACGCTTATGCGCTTGACTGCATCCGGTATCTCGTGACCGGAAAGCGCACGAAAGCGCGCTTCAACCTGCGCTATGAAACCATTAAGGAGATGGGCTGGCAGAACCTCGTCCACGCCTACTACGATTACAGGGCGGAAGCCGCAGCCGGCAATGCTGCCGAAAAGGATGAAGCCCCGGCTGACACGGGAAAGGAGAACGACCGTGAAACAGATATTTGACCGGACCTGGGCGGAAACGGACGTCGGCGTACGGATCTTTCTGCTCGCAGGGGAAAAGGAAGCCCTGGTGATCGATACCGGGATGAACGGACTGGATGTCCGGGCGATGGCCGCGGCGCACACGGACCTCCCGTACCGTCTGCTGAACACGCACGCGGACAGGGACCATATTGCTTCAAATACGCAGTTCGGGGAATTTTACATGCACCCTTCGGAAGCCGCGTTCTATCACAACGTACAGGGCGGCCGCGGGACCGTGATCCCGCAGCTGATCGAAGGGGCGGAAAGGATCCTGGAAGGAGGGGCGGGGACCCTTCCTTCTTGCTTTTTGCGTGAGCAGTTGGTATAATAATATAGATACTTACATTGGGAGAGAATGCCCGCATGATCAACTTTGATGAAGAACTCAAAAAGTTCAGTCCGAGCACCGAGGTCGAGCAGGCCGAGGACGTGATCCTGAAGCTGGATAAGATGAAGGACATGACGGATCTGATGCTGGAAATCATGAAGGACAAGGAGTCGTAGCATGAGCATGCTCTGCTATCAGTGCGGAAGCACGCTCGGGGCAGGAAAATTCTGCCTGCGCTGCGGCGCTGACGTACAGCAGTACCGGAAGATCGTCCGCCTGGCTAACCGCTATTACAACGAGGGGCTGTCCCGGGCGAAAGTACGCGACCTGTCCGGGGCTGCGGAGGCACTCGGACGCTGCCTCAGTATCGACAAAAGGAACATTCCCGCCAGAAATCTGCTGGGGCTCGTGCTTTACGAGATGGGAGAGACGATCGACGCGCTTGCGGAATGGGTCGTCAGCACCAACTACCTGCCTCACGACAATCCGGCGGAGTCTTATGTTGCGTCTCTGCAGAAAAACCGTACTGAGCTCGATACCGCGAGTCAGGCCATTCATAAGTTCAACGTAGCGCTTGATCACGCGCGGGCCGGCAATACCGACCTTGCCATGATCCAGCTGCAGTGGGTGTTGGACAAGCATCCGAAGATGATCAAGGCCCACGAACTGATGGCCTTGCTCCTGATCTGGGAAGGGGAAAACGGCAAGGCGAAGAAGGAACTCGACGCGGCGCTGAAGATCGACCGCGGGAGCCTCTTCAGCAAGCAGCTCCGGCAGGAACTGGAAAGCGCGGCGAAGTCGGAAAGCAGCCGGAACAATGCGAGGTCCGGCGCAGGCTTGAAGAGCATGGCCGACAGTGCCGCTGAAAATGCGGAACGCGTGGGCAAGGCCCTGCAGGGGCGGCCCGGGAAACTGCTGAAGTTCGTGCTTGGGACCGTCCTTCTGGTCTGCGCCATATGGGGCATCCTGATCCCGACCGTATCCAGAAACCGTCAGGCAGCGGTCGACAGGGCCGTGGCGGTCTACGCAGAGCAGATGGAATCGCTCCGGCTGCGGCTTGCCGCCAGCGAGGACCGGAACGAGGCGTATGAGATCCTGCTGCAGCTCAGCCAGCTTGACATTGAGGTGGCTGAGGACCGCGAGAAGATCGAGGAACTGTTCGGACAGCTGAGCATCACGAGCGCCGACACGGATCTGTATAAAACACTTTACGACGCCTGGCGTCTGGCGCTCATGCAGAGCGGCCTGGATGAGCCGGATGAGGGACCGTGAGCGGTCCGGAAAGAGAGGAAAAATGAAAGGAATCGTGCTTGCCGGCGGGGCCGGCACCCGGCTTTACCCTCTGACCATGGTGACTTCGAAGCAGCTGCTTCCGGTCTACGACAAACCGATGATCTACTACCCCCTGTCCACGCTCATGACGGCCGGGATCCGTGATATCCTGATCATTTCCACGCCTACGGATCTGCCGAATTTCGAGCGGCTCCTGGGTGACGGCAGCGCCTTCGGCATCCATCTCAGTTATAAGGTGCAGCCGAGCCCCGACGGCCTTGCGCAGGCCTTCCTGCTCGGCGAGGAATTCATCGGCGACGACTGCTGTGCCATGGTCCTCGGCGACAACATCTTCTACGGCGGCGAACTGCGGACGCGCCTGAAGGAAGCAAGAGCGGCGGCGGAAGCCGGCAAGGCGACCATCTTCGGCTACTACGTGAACGATCCCCAGCGTTTCGGCATCGTGGAATTCGATGAAAACGGCAAGGTCATTTCCGTCGAAGAAAAGCCGAAGAACCCGAAGAGCAACTATTGCATCACCGGCCTGTACTTCTACGATAACCGCTGCGTGGAGATGGCGAAGCGCATCACACCGAGCGCCCGCGGTGAGCTGGAGATCACCGACCTTAACCGTTTTTATCTTGAAGACGGCACGCTGAACGTTCAGCTGCTCGGCCGCGGCTATGCCTGGCTGGATACCGGGACCATGGATTCCCTTGTGGACGCCGCGGACTTCGTAAGGACCATCGAGGTCCGGCAGGGCGCGCAGATCGCTGCCCTGGAGGAGATCGCCTACATGTACGGCTGGATCACGAAGGAGCAGCTGCTGTTTTCGGCAGAACGCTACGGGAAATCCCCCTACGGCCAGCACCTGAAACAGGTGGCCGACGGCAAGTTCCGTTACTGATACAAAAGTTGAACACAAAGGAGAACGCCATGAATCTGCTTGTGACCGGCGGCGCCGGCTTTATCGGCAGCAATTTCATTTTCTACGAGAGAAAGCACCATCCCGAAGACCGCATCGTCTGCCTGGACGCGCTGACCTATGCCGGCAATCTGTCCACGCTCGCTTCCGTACTCGATCAGCCGGGCTTCCGTTTCGTCAAAATGGATATCCGCGACCGCGAGGCGGTTTTCGCCCTCTTTGAAGAGGAAAAATTCGACATCGTCGTCAATTTCGCCGCGGAGTCCCACGTGGACCGTTCCATCGAGAACCCGGGCATCTTCCTGGAGACCAATATCCTCGGGACCGCGAACCTCATGGACGCCAGCCGGAAATACGGTGTGGGCCGCTTCCACCAGGTCTCGACCGACGAGGTCTACGGCGACCTGCCGCTCGACCGTCCCGATCTGTTCTTTACGGAGGAAACGCCCATCCATACGAGCTCTCCCTATTCGAGTTCCAAGGCGGCAGCCGACCTGTTGGCACTCGCCTATTACCGGACCTTCGGCCTGCCGGTCTCCGTTTCCCGCTGCTCGAACAACTACGGCCCCTACCAGTTCCCGGAGAAGCTGATCCCGCTCATGATCGCAAATGCCCTCGCGGACAAGCCCCTGCCGGTCTACGGCACCGGAGAGAACGTGCGCGACTGGCTCTACGTGGAAGACCACTGCAAGGCCGTCGACCTGATCATGCGGAACGGCCGCGTGGGCGAAGTTTACAACATCGGCGGCCACAATGAGATGGCCAACATCAACATCGTGAAGATCATCCTGAAGGAACTCGGAAAGCCCGAGAGCCTCATCACTTTCGTGGCCGACCGCAAGGGGCACGATATGCGCTACGCGATCGATCCTTCCAAGATCCACGCGGAACTCGGCTGGCTGCCGGAGACCATGTTCGCCGACGGCATCAAAAAGACGATCCGCTGGTACCTTGACAATCAGGAGTGGTGGAAGACCATCGTCAGCGGCGAGTATCAGCAGTATTACGAGAAAATGTACGGCAACCGCTGAGCGGGAGGAAAAAATGAAAGTTTTTGTTACCGGAGCCGCCGGCCAGCTGGGCCACGACGTCATGAATGAACTGTATAAGAGAGGCCATGAAGGCATCGGCTCCGACCTTAAGCCGGAATATGCCGGCGTGCAGGACGGCTCGCCCGTGACGCGCATGCCCTATGTCAGCCTGGACATCACGGACGAAGAGGCAGTGCACCGCGTGATCCGCGAACTTGCCCCGGATGCGATCGTTCACTGCGCGGCCTGGACCGCTGTCGATGCAGCTGAGGACCCGGTGAACATCCCGAAGGTGCGGCGGATCAACGCGACAGCAACGACCTTCATCGCGGAAGCGGCGAAGGAAGCGGATGCCAAGATGATCTACCTCAGCACCGACTACGTTTTTGACGGCCAGGGGACCAAACCCTGGGATCCGGACTGCAGGGACTATGCGCCGTTAAATGTCTACGGCCGCAGCAAGCTGGCCGGCGAACTTGCGGTGAGCAGCACGCTGGAGAAGTACTTCATTGTCCGCATCGCCTGGGTCTTCGGCCTGAGCGGCCAGAACTTCATCAAGACCATGCTCCGCCTTTCGGAAACGCACGATACCCTGCGCGTGGTCATGGATCAGGTCGGTACGCCGACCTATACCTACGACCTGGCGCGGCTTCTCGTTGACATGCTGGAGACCGACAAATACGGCTATTATCATGCGACCAACGAGGGCGGATACATTTCCTGGTATGATTTTGCCTGCGAGATCTTCCGGCAGGCCGGCAGAGACGTCACCGTCATCCCGGTCACGACCGAGGAATACGGAAAGTCCGTGGCGGCCAGACCGATGAACAGCCGCCTGGACCGCAGAAAACTGCAGAAAATGGGCTTTGAGCCGCTGCCGGTCTGGCAGGATGCGCTCGCCCGCTATCTGAAAGAGATCGGACAGTAAGGAGAATTTTGACGATGGGTCAGATCACCGTGATTCCCTGCGGCATTGAAGGCCTGCTGGAGATCCAGCCGACCGTGCACCGCGATGCGCGCGGGTATTTTACCGAAACCTACAATAAACGGGACATGGAAGAAGCCGGTCTGTTCATGGAATTCGTGCAGGACAACCAGAGTGCGTCCTCGAAGGGCGTGCTGCGCGGCCTGCACTACCAGAAGCAGCATCCGCAGGGAAAGCTGGTACGCGTGATCCGCGGCGAAGTCTTTGACGTTGCCGTTGACCTCAGGGTAAAAAGCCCGACTTACGGACAGTGGCACGGTGTGGTGCTTTCCGCGGAAAAACAGAACCAGTTCTATATTTCCGAAGGCTTTGCACATGGTTACATGGTCCTGTCCGATTACGCGGAATTCTGCTACAAAGTGACGGATTTCTACCGGCCCGGCGATGAGGGCGCACTTGCCTTCAACGATCCGGACATCGCGGTAGCGTGGCCCGGGCTGACCGGAGAATATCCCGGCTCGGCCGATCCGTCCGCTTACCGGCTGGAAGACGGCACGCCGCTTGTTCTTTCGGCGAAGGACGCTGCCGCCCCGCGGCTCGGTGAGGCGTTCCGCTTCTGACAGACCTTTGTTTTTCGGAGGATGCGCATGAGAGAAAAAGGTATTCTCAAGCGATTTTCACATACGCTGCTTCTGCTTGCTCACTTCGCTGCGTTCCTTGCGGCGGCAGGGCCTTTTTTCGTGATCATGGGACAGAAGTACTGGCCTTTGCTGACCATTTCCCGTACGCTGGCGGTCACGCTGCTCGGCTTCACGATGGCCTACATCTTCATGAGCCGGATCTACGGCGGCTTCGACATCGGGAAGCGGAAGAGCAAGCCCATCATCTATTCTCAGGTCGCGGCCCTGCTGTTTACGGATGCGGTGGCATACGTCTTCCTGTCGATCATGATGACGAACGAGACAACGGAAAACCGGCTGCGTCTCGCGAACGTATGGCTTCTGCTTCTTTCCTATGCGGTGCAGATCCTGGTGCTGATCGGCCTGACCTACGCCTTCAATGACCTGTACTTCCGCATTCATGACCCGTTAAACTGCCTGGTCGTGACCAGACAGGATTCGGACTTCATGTATTTCGTCAGGGAGATCCGGCATTTCCGCAAGCAGTTTCATCTGACGCAGGCGGTGGATTACCGTCATCCCGAGCTGGAAGAATACATCCGCGCGAATGACATCATCTTTTTCTACGGTCTCACGCCGGATGAAAGAGAGCGGGGCGTTCTCTATGCCTACCGCAAGAAAAAGGACATCTATTATTCCCTGAATCTTTCGGACATCGTCGCGCTGCGCGGCACCCCGATCTATTTCTCCGACAAGTCGATGATCGCGTCGCCTGAACGTTACATGAGTTTTGAGCAGCGCTGCATCAAGCGCGGCGGCGACCTGCTGCTGGCGAGCCTTGCTCTGATCATTCTCAGCCCGGTCTTCCTGCTGACGGCGCTTGCCATCAAGCTGGAGGACGGGGGACCCGTCTTTTACCGTCAGGAACGCGTGACCTTCGGCGGCCGGATCTTCCGGGTGATCAAATTCCGTTCCATGCGGGCGGAGGACGGCGAAAAGCACGTGTCCGTATCGAAGGACGACGACCGCATCACGAAGGTGGGGCGCTTCATCCGCAAGTACCGCATCGACGAGATCCCGCAGCTCATCAATATCATCCGCAGCGACATGAGCATCGTTGGCCCGCGCCCCGAAATGGTTGAGAACGTCGAGAAATACACCGCGGAATATCCCGAATTCGTTTACCGCGAACGCGCAAAGGCCGGCCTTACCGGCATGGCGCAGATCTACGGCAAATACAATACCAGCCCGAAGGATAAGCTCATGCTGGACCTGTCCTACATCGAGCATTTCAGCATCTGGCTGGACCTGAAACTGATGTTCCGCACGGTGCTCGTGCTCTTTACGCCTGAGGAAAGCACTGAGGCTTTTGAAGAGGACCAGAGCGGCGCGGCCGAGACGGCAGCCGAAACTTATCCGGACGAAGACGCAGAAGAAAATGCTGCGAAGGAGGCGGGCGATGAGTGAGAAGATCCCGGTATCCGGATGCATCGTTGCGTATCACAACCGCAGTGAGATCCTGGACTGCCTTGCCGGCTTAAAAGAGCAGACGAAGGGCGTCTGCCTCAGTCTTTTTGTCTCTGACAACGGTTCGGACGACGGCACTCCTGCCGCCGTGCGGGCCGCTTTTCCTGATGTCGGCGTGATCGAAAACGGGGCGAACCTGGGCTTCGGCGCCGGACACAATAAGGTGCTGCCCCTTCTTTCTTCCCGCTATCACGTGATGATCAATCCCGACATCACGCTGAAGGAAGACGCGATCTCCGCAATGGCTACGTACATGGAGGGCCACCCGGAGGTCGGGCTCATGATGCCGGATATCCGGAATCCCGACGGGACCAGGCAGATCCTGCCGAAGCACGATCCGACCTGGTGGTATATGATCGCCGGGAAGTTTCTGCCTGCCGTGCGGACAGCCTACTGCCGCGGGAACGAAGCAATGGATACGCCCACGGAGATCGAATTCTGCTCAGGCTGCTTCATGATGATCCGTACCGAACTGCTGAAGAAACTCGGCGGATTTGACGAACGCTATTTCCTCTACATGGAAGATGCGGATCTGAGCCGGCGGGTGCGGCAGGAAGCGAAGGTCGTCTTTTTCCCCGGCGCAAGGGTCGTGCACGCCTGGCACCATGACAGTGCGAAAAACACGAAGGCGATGAAGCTGCACATCGAATCGGGACGGAAGTATTTTGCCAAATGGAGGAAGAGATCATGAGCAAGGTGACGATCCTTCTGGCGGCATATAAAGGCAATGAATACGTCGGCGCGATGATCGATTCGATCCTTGCACAGGACTGTGACAACTGGGAACTGGTGCTGTCCGACGACGGCGGCTTTACCGAGGATCTGCTTGCGGAATATGCCGAAAAATATCCGGACCGCATCATCCATCACCGCTCGGGGCAGCGCTTCGGCAGCGCACAGAAGCACTTCCTGCACCTCATGAAGGCATTCCGGAACGCGGAATATCTGATGTTCTGCGACCAGGACGATGTCTGGCATCCGGATAAGGTGAGAAAGACCCTCGCCGCGATGCAGAAGGCGGAGCGCGATGCCCGCGCGGAAAGCCGTGAGGAAAATGCACCGCCGGTGCTCGTGCATACGGACCTCCGGGTCGTGGACGGAGAACTGAAACTGCTCGACGAAAGCTTCATGCACTATTCGCGGCTGGACGGAAACCGCCTCGCGCTGAATGAACTTCTGATCCAGAACGTGGTCACCGGCTGCACGCTGATGATCAACCGGCCGCTCACCGTGCTTGCGCTCGAAGGTGCGGATGAAGAGAAGATGCTGATGCACGACTGGTGGATCGCGCTCTGCGCGGCGGCATTCGGCAAAAGCGTTTTTTTGCCGGAGGCGACCATCGACTACCGTCAGCACGGCGGCAACGTCGTCGGCGCGAAGAGCCCGCTGAATCCGGCATACCTGAAGAGCCGGCTTTCCGGCGGCGCGATCAGAAAGGCGCTGAACGACGCTTCGGCGCAGGCGGAAGCCTTTCTCAGAGTCTACGGCGACCGGCTGAACGCGGCGCAGAAAGAGACTGTCGAAGCTTACGCGAAACTGCCCGGCATGGGAAAGATCGCGCGTCTGCGCACCTGCTCGCGCTACGGTTTCTGGAAGAAGGATCCGGGCCGCCGCGCCGCACAAATGATCTGGGGGTAGCACATGATCGTCGGGATCGGAACGGATATCTGCAGCATCGAACGCTTTGAAGACGAAGAAAAGCGGAACGCCCTCATGGCGCGCTTTTTTACGGAAGGAGAACGGACTTACGCAGAGAAGCGCGGAAAAGGCGCCGCAGCTTCGGCGGCAGCGATCTTTGCCGCGAAGGAAGCCTGCGCAAAGGCACTCGGGACCGGTTTCCGCGGTTTCGGACCGCTGGAGATCGAGGTGCTCCATGACGAAAACGGAAAGCCCGGATACTGCCTGACCGGAGAAGCGAACATGCTTGCCCGCAGGAAAGGCGTCGACCGGATGCATCTGTCGATCTCCCATGACGGCGGGGCCGCAGTCGCTTTTGCCGTACTGGAAGGAAGAGGAAGGTCCGGACATGATCTCTTATGGGAATGACCCGGACGGACGGCAGACGCTGCCGCAGGGCGCGCCGCAGAAAAGGCGCCGTACGGTCTGGCTGGCGGGAAAGCCTTCGCAGACCGATGACGTGCTTTTCATCCTGGGGCTGATCCTCTTCGCAGCAGGGCTCGGCTTCATGCTTCTGCAGGCCCTGGCACCGGCGACAGCGGCAAAGCTCCATTGGCCTTTTCCCTGCCCCTTTGACAGCCTGCTGCACATCCCCTGCCTCGGCTGCGGGGCTACGAGGGCGCTTCGGGCGCTCGCCGGCGGAAGGCTGTGGGAATCGTTTCTCTGGCACCCGGCCGTGCTGTTCTTTACGGCGGAAGCAGCTGCATTCATGCTTTCGCAGACGCTCGGACGCCTTGCGCGCGGAAGGCTGCGGATGCTCAGCTTCAATGACATGTATGTATACGCCCTGCTGGCAGTCATCCTGCTGCAGTGGATCATCAAGATCCTCATTGGCTGGCGGCCGTGAGGGAAGAATAAAGGAACAGAAAGACGTATGGACATCATCAGAAAACTGGCCGAAGAGCTGGCCATCAAGGATTCTCAGGTCAAGGCGACGGTGGACCTCATCGACGAGGGCAATACCATCCCCTTCATTTCCCGCTACCGCAAGGAGGCGACCGGCGGCCTTACCGACGAAGTGCTGCGTACGCTGGATGAGCGCCTGACGTATCTCCGCGGTCTTGAGGAGCGCAAGGCGACCGTCATCAAGAGCATCGAAGAGCAGGGCAAGATGACGCCCGAACTCATGAAGCAGATCGAGGATGCGGCGACGCTCGTGGCTGTCGAGGACCTTTATCGTCCTTATAAGCCGAAGCGCAGGACGCGGGCGACCGTGGCGAAGGAAAAAGGCCTGGAGCCGCTGGCGCAGACCATCCTTGCGCAGGAGGTGAACGTCCCGCTCGAGCAGCTGGCTGCGGATTACGTGAGCGAGGAGAAGGGTGTCGCCACGGCGGCGGAAGCCCTCGCCGGCGCTTCTGACATCCTGGCTGAGCAGGTGAGCGACGAGGCGGCCTACCGCTTCGCGATCCGCGACGCGACCGGCAAGTACGGCGTGCTCGTGTCCGAAGCGAAGGAAGAGGATCCGGACGGCACCTACGAGATGTACGTCGGCTATACGGAAAACATCGCCAAGGCCGCGGGGCACCGCATCCTCGCCCTGAACCGCGGTGAAGCGGAGAAGAAGCTTTCGGTGAAGGTGGACATTTCCGCGGAAGCCATGGAGAATTTCCTGTCCAAACGCCTGGTCACGAAGAACAACCCTTACACGACGCCTTTCCTGCAGAACGTGGCGAAGGACGCCTACGAACGTCTGATCCAGCCGTCCGTAGAGCGCGAAGTGCGCGCTGCCGCGACCGAACGCGCCGAGGACGGCGCCATCAAGGTCTTCGGCGAGAACCTGAAGCAGCTTTTGATGCAGCCGCCCATCGTCGGCCAGGTGACCCTCGGCTGGGACCCCGGCTTCCGCACGGGCTGCAAGATCGCCGTAGTCGACCCGACCGGCAAGGTCCTGGACCATACCGTCGTCTTCCCGACTGAGCCAATGAACCGCGTAGCAGAGACCAAGACCGTCATCAAGCGCCTGATCGCAAAGGATAAGGTCACGCTGATCGCCCTCGGCAACGGCACGGCCTCCCGCGAATCCGAACAGGTCATCGCCGAGATCCTGCACGAGATCCCGACGAAGGTCTCCTACGTGATCGTGAATGAAGCCGGCGCCTCAGTCTATTCCGCGAGCAAGCTGGCGACGGAAGAGTTCCCTGACCTGGATGTCGGCGGCCGCAGTGCCGCGTCGATGGCGCGCCGCCTGCAGGATCCGCTCGCGGAACTCGTGAAGATCGATCCGAAGAGCATCGGCGTCGGCCAGTATCAGCACGACATGGACCAGAAGAAGCTCGGCGACGCCTTAAGCGGCGTGGTAGAGGACGTGGTGAACAAGGTCGGCGTGGACCTGAATACCGCAAGCTTCTCGCTGCTGGAATACATTTCCGGCGTCAACAAGACGATCGCGAAGAACATCGTGGCCTACCGCGAAGAAAACGGTGCCTTCACCGACAGGAAGCAGCTCCTGAAGGTCCCGAAGCTGGGACCGAAAGCCTTCGAGCAGTGCGCGGGCTTCCTCAGAGTGCGCGGCGGAAAGAATCCGCTTGACGAGACCGCGGTGCATCCGGAAAGTTACGCGGCGGCATCCGAACTGATGAAGGAACTGGGCTATACCCCGGACGATATCCGAAAGGGCGGCATGAAGGGCGTGAGCCGCAAGGTCGCCGACAAGGCGGCCATGGCAGAGAAACTCGGCATCGGCGTACCGACGCTCACGGACATCCTGAACGAACTCGAAAAGCCTGGCCGCGACCCCCGTGAGGACATCCCGAAGCCGGTGCTTCGGAGCGACGTTCTGGATATTAATGACCTGGTCCCCGGCATGATCCTGAAGGGAACTGTCCGCAATGCCGTCGACTTCGGCATCTTCGTGGACATCGGCGTTCATCAGGACGGCCTCGTGCACATCTCCCGCATCTGCGACCGCTACATCAAGCACCCGCTCGAAGCGGTGAAGGTGGGCGACGTCGTGGACGTGCAGGTCCTCGAAGTGGACCGGAAGAGAAACCGCATCGCACTGACGATGAAGATCAAGAAGTAAGGAAAGACGGACATGACGGAGTTCAGGCATTTCATATCGCTCGGCAGTTTCTGCTCGGTCGCCCTCGACCTCGAGGCGCTGGGGCTCCGCGAGGCCTCCATGCCTTTTGACTGGAACATCGACCTGCGTTTCGAGGGCGTCATCGACTGCATCGAAAAGGGCTTCGAACACTTCCTGGATGAGGAGGAACTCCGCCAGAGCGAGGAAGCGCCCGAGCATTACATGAACCGCTACGAGATCCAGTTCTTCCATGATTTCAACATGTGGGATCCGCTGCGTGAGCAGCTCCCGGCCGTGCAGGATAAGTACGAACGGCGCATCCGCCATTTTTATCAGATCACGGCGGAGCCGACGCTTTTCATCCGCTACATGGACGACCGCATCCTCGAGGAGGACGGAACGCCGCACGAACTGCGGTACATCGAAGAGCATTACGGGCACGTCATGGATGTGCTGAAGGGACTGAATCCCGATAATGAACTGATCCTGATCGCGAACAGCGGGGTGAAGTCGGACAAACTGAAGATCTATTCCGTGGAGAAAGATAAGGGCGACATCGTCGCGCGCGTGCCGCGGGAAAAGAACAGGGAACTCGGCGCGCTGCTTGCTTCCTTCTCCGTCCCGGATCAGGAGGCGAACCGCCTGCGCGGAGAAGCGGCAGCGCGGCGCCGGAAGAAGATCGAACTGAAACACAAGGCGGAAAAAGCCGTGGCAAAGCTCGGTATCCGCAGACCCTACAAGCACGGGAAGACCTACCGCTAAGAGGAGAAGACATGCTGCAGACGGAAAGACTGATCCTCCGCGGCTGGGAAGAAAGCGACGCGGAGAGCTGCTTCGCCTATGCGAAAGATCCGGACGTCGGACCGATCGCGGGCTGGCCGGCGCATAAGGATGCCGCGGAAAGCCTGGATGTGATCCGGAACGTGCTGCGCGTTCCGGAGACCTATGCGGTCTGCCTGAAAGAGGACGGGAAGGCCATCGGGGCCATCTCCCTGAAAATGAAAGGGCGTACCGATTTCACGGAAAGGGACGACGAATGCGAACTCGGCTACTGGCTCGGCAAGCCGTTCTGGGGCCGGGGCATCATGCCGGAAGCCGGCCGGGAGATCCTGCGCCATGCGTTTGAGGATCTCGGGATGACAAAAGTCTGGTGTGCCTACTACGACGGCAACCTGAAGTCGAAGCGCGTGCAGGAAAAACTCGGTTTTCGCTATCAGTGGACGAGCGAAGGCGTGGACGTTCCGCTGATGCATGAAAAAAGGACCGGCCATGTGAACGCTTTGACAAAGGAAGAGTGGCAGGAGGATGAACATGCGCTATCGAACATTGGGAAAGACAGGACTGAAGGTCAGTGAGATCGGTTTCGGTGGGGAATGGCTGGAGCGCCACGACGAGGCGGAAGCCGTGGAACTGCTGCGCCATGCCGGGGAAAAGGGCGTCAACATCGTCGACTGCTGGATGCCGGACCCGAAATCCCGGGACATCATCGGGAAGGCCATGGAAGGAAAGCGCGAAAAATGGATCGTGCAGGGGCATATCGGCTCCACCTGGCAGAACGGACAGTACGTCCGCACACGGGACGTGAAGCAGGCGGCCGCAGCCTTTGAAGACATCCTGCGGCGCATGAAGACCGATTACATCGATCTGGGCATGATCCACTACGTGGATGAGCAGGCGGACTGGGACCGCTGCATGAATTCGGATTACATCGAATACGTCCGGAGTCTGCACGAAGAAGGGAAGATCCGCCACATCGGGATCTCCACGCACAATCCAAGGATCGCGAAACAGGCCGCCGAATCCGGCTTCATCGAAATGATCCTGTTCTCGGTCAATCCCGCCTTTGACATGCGGCCTGCTACGGAAGATCTGGACAGCATGTTCGAAGGCTACGACAAAGCGGACTACAGCGGCATCGACCCCGAGCGGGCAGCGCTTTATCAGCTCTGTGAAGAGAAAAACGTAGGCATCACCGTGATGAAAGGCTTCTTCGGCGGGCGCATGTTCGACGCGAAGACCTCGCCTTTCGGCGTCCCGTTCACACCGCTGCAGTGCATCCATTACGTGCTGACGAGGCCAGGCGTTTCTTCGATCCTCTGCGGTTTTGATACAAAAGAGCAGGTGGACGCCGCCGTCGCCTATGAGACGGCTTCGGACGACGAGAAGGACTACGCGTCCGTGATCGCCTCCGCGCCGCTGCATGCGTACACGGGACAGTGCACCTACTGCGGACACTGCAGGCCATGCCCGATGAACATCGACATCGCCATGGTCAACAAGTTCTATGATCTGGCCGTGCAGCAGCCTAAAGTCCCCGAAAGCGTGAAGGCGCACTATGAGGCGTTGGGGACGACCGCTTCTGCCTGCATCGGCTGCCGGGGGTGCGAGAGCCGCTGTCCCTTCGGCGTGCAGGTCGCGGAACGAATGATAAAGACTGCGGAACTCTTCGGCTGCTGACCGGTGCATTGCGCAAAAAGGCTTCCCTGCGGGGAAGCTTTTCGTTTATCATGAACAAAGCGGAAAAATTCTGCCCGCTTAGTAACCTGAGTACCCGGAATGCCGACTGTTTATGCAGAGGAGGCTTAGCCATGACGGATGAGAGAATGACCGAACTGTTTTGGGAACGGTCGGAAAGCGCGCTGGAGGAAGTGCAGAAGCACTATGCTCCGTCGCTTTATTCTCTTGCCATGCGTCTGCTGAACAGTCCCGAGGATGCGGAAGAGATCGTGAACGACACCCTGCTTGCTGCCTGGAACAGCATTCCGCCGAACCGGCCGGAATCGCTGAAGGCCTATCTGTCTGCCGTCTGCAGGCGGCGCGCCATGGACCGCCTGGATCTGCTGCGGCGGGAGAAGAGAGGCGGCGGGGAGATCCCGCTGGCGCTTGAGGAACTGGAAGAGACGCTGCCGTCGGGAAGCGACGGACGGGACTGGGCCGGAGAGATCAGCCTGAGGGATTCGCTGGAACGCTTCGCCGACGGGCTGAAACCGCTGGAAAGGAACGTTTTTCTGCGCCGCTACTGGTACATGCTGAGCGTGGAAGAAACGGCTGCGTCCTGTGGGATCTCGCCCGGCTATGCCAAAGTCCTCCTCCACCGTTTACGGAAAAAACTGAAAGCGCAGCTGGAAAAGGAGGAGCAGCATGGATAGCCGGGATATACTGAAGGAACTGGGAGAGATCCGCGGATCGCTGATCGACGATGCGGACCCGGAGAAGGAGACGGACTCTGCAGGCAGGCGAAGCAGCCGGCCGGCCCGCAGATGGATCGTCCGGGGGATCGGCGCGGCTGCCGCCGCGGCTCTGGTCATCCTGGCCGTGTGTTTGTCTGACGGAAAGCCGCAGGTGACGGATCCGGCAGGCACGTCCGGATCAGAGACCCTGACGAATGAAGAAGCCAAACAGCAGGTTCCGGACAGCAATATGCAGGGAGAAGTCAAACAGTCGATTTCGAATGACGATCCGCTGGAAATAATCAAACAGCAGCTTCCGAAAGGCAATATGCATGGAGAAGCCGAGCTTGCCTGGTTTTCCGAGCGTGAACTGCTGATGCGGGCTGACTTGATCGTCCGCGGAAAAGCAGAAGCAGCAGAAACGTATCAACAGCCGCTGAAGGGACCGATGGAAGGATATTTTCAAACGTTTGTGATCCTGACCATCTCAGTCCAGGATGTTCTTCGGGGCGACGGCGCGCAGCCTGGTGAAACGATCCGTCTTGCCGTCAGTGATCTGAGCGGTTATGATTCGGCGCTGAAGCAGGCGGCTCCCGGCGCGGAAGGGATCTTCCTCATGCATGAAACGGAGCCCTGGGCGGAGGCACTTAAGGAAAGAGCGGCATTCATTGCCGGGGACGGCGTCCGTTTTGCCGTGTGGCAGAAGAATGATTCGTTAGTCTATGAGCGGGCGGCATTTACCGGCTTGCAGACAGACTGGACGCTGGAGCAGGCAGCCGATTATTTCCGCGGCGTCATCGGGGATGAGGATCCGTCCATGCCGGAAGATTTTGCGGTATATTATGAGATCCGCAGCTTCGGGGAGAACGCGGACTATGATACCTGCCGGATCTATGACAGCGCGGCGGGAACCTGGCATCATGAGTTTTACCGTTTCGTTTCTCCGCAGGAGGCGGAGCGTGTCATTGAGGATCTCAGTTTTGAACCGCTGCCGGAAACGCTCCGGGATGTCTACCGCAGCTATTTAAAGCTGAAAGACCTGCCGGAAACGCACGAAGAGGCAGCCGAAGGCCGCGAACTAACGGAACTCGTGCTGCGGTTTACCGCAGACGGCAAGGTCCATGAATACCGTTACACAAGCCCGTATCTGCAGTATATGGGCTCGATGAGAGAGCCGCTTGCCACCATGAATGCGGTCCTGTTTGAGATCACGCAGCTGACGACGATGGACAGGGCATTCGTGCAGGCATTGGATGACAACACTGTAAAACATAAGGATCTGGACGCCAAGATCGTTTCCTTCGAATCCTTCCGGGAGATGGAAGATTATGCAGACGTGATCGTCCGCGTGACGAGGGAAGAGCAGGAAACGCCGGTAATTGTACGAAGCGGTGAAAACATCGTTTCCGGGTTCACGTTTTCACAGGTCCGGATCGAAAAGATCCATAAAGACAAAACCGGCAGGCTGCAGGCCGGCGCGTCCATCCGTGTTCTGGAAAACGAGTTTTACGATGAACAGTCAAAAACGGTCTATCATGTGGCTGGCTACAGCATGATGAAGGAGGGCGCTCCGTATCTTCTGTTCCTGAAAAGGAATACATACAGTGACGGAGAAGATTACTACACTGCCGCAGGCGTCCACTTCGGGACGGTCTCGCTTTCCGCGGACGGGAGGACTGCCCGCGGTTACGATGAAACGGTCTTCCGGCCGTTCTGGGACGAGGCAAAGAAAAAGTACGCGGCGGATTAAGCCGCTGCACGGCAGAACAACTAAAAAGGATGACAGCGGAGTCCGCTGTCATCCTTTGCTTTTGCGTCTTTTACAGATGGATCTGAGCCTTTGCCGTTCCGGCTTTTTCCTGCGCGGCCGTGACGGTGATGACGTCGCCGGGTTTCCCTTTGACGATCCAGCTGAGCGTCTTCTTCGCGGGCGCTGCGGCGCCGGTCGAGATGTTGCCGTAGAACCAGACGCCGGTGACGCTCCGGCTGAAACCGGAAAGCGAAGGGATCTCCTCCGTCTCTTTTCCGGAGAGAAGAGAGAGGCCGGATTTCACTGCGGGGCCGCCGTCAGATGCCTCGACGCCTTTCGCTGCGCCTTCTTCGTCCGCGCCTTCGGCAGAAAGAGAGACCTTTACCGGTGCCGCCTTCTTCAGGGAGACCGCTTCATCGGTCAGGTTAGTCGGAAGATACCCGCGGTTCCCGACGGTGACGCTCAGTTTATAAACGCCTTCCGCGAGCTTTTCGGACGCAGCCTTTTCAATTACCAGTTTCGGACAGGCGAGCGCAAAGCGGATGTTGAAGCGGGTGTCGTTTTCACACTCCGCGAGCAGGAAGGCCGGCGGCGGGTTCTGGTGCGTAAACTTGGTGCAGAAGCCGCCGATCTCCACCTGTCCGAAAACGGGATGATCGTACGGTGTCCAGTCCAGCCAGTACTCCGGCGCGTTTTCTTTTACCCACTTCACGCAGGCGGCGAAGCGCTCCAGTTCCTTCTTCGGGTCTTCCTCCTTCGTGTTCCAGTCGACCGGGACGCCGGCCGCCTTCGCAATGTCCCAGAACTCCACCGTGTAGGCGGGGATCCCCTGCGACTGATAGAACCAGTCGTCGAGCGCGCCGCTGTCGTATGTCTCCTGATCGCCGATGAAGGTGTCGAAAATGTTCATGGGAAGGTAGCCGAGTTCCTGCTGCCCCATCTCCGCGATCGCCTTGAAGGCGGCGATGTCTGCTTCCGGAGCGCTTTTTGCAGAGCGTGTTCCCGGCGGATAAAGCAGGAGGCCGCCCGAAGTATGGCCGATGGCGGCGCCGCCGATGTTCGGATGCGCCAGAACGAAATCGACTACGGCCTTCGTTTCCGGGTTGCTGAGCGGGTACGGCCCCGCACCGGGCTGTCTGGCGTCCGGGAACCAGCCGAGCGGGAAGTTCCGGTTGAAATCGAGGCCCCAGGCGCTCTTTTTCAGCTTCAGGTTCTCGCTTCCGTCATACTCCTCCAGGATCCCCTCGGGAAAGATGTCGTAAAAGCAGCCGTCCACCTCGTCCGGCGCGCGGAGCGTCATCAGGCTCTCATCCGCGGGATCCTTCTTCCAGGCGCCGTAGGGCGTCGGGATCCGCATCATGCGGATGACGCTGTCGCCGTCCAGATCTTCGGGATAAAGTCCGCCGGGCTCCGGCTGATACTCACGGTTCACGCTCCGGAGCGTTAGAGGCGTTGTCAGATAGGTCTCGGCGCCGTCCGGAGAAACGCGCGGCAGCACGTACAGGCAGTATTCGTCGAGGAGTTTCGTCGCCGCCCTGTCGCTTCCGTAACCCGTCAGCAGCCAGTCGACGGTGTGCATCGCCGCCATGGAGGAGGTCACCTCGCCGGCGTGGATGTTGCCGTCCAGATACCAGCCGGGCTTGGACAGGGCAGGCCCGGTTTTCTGATTGGTCAGCGTGACCAGGTACTGGTTCCGACCCTCCGCCGTCACGCAGTTCACGTTCAGTTCGGCAAGTTCCGGGTACTTCTTCGCGAAGTATTTCAGGCAGCTTTCCAGCTCTTCATAAAGGTAATAGTGATCGTAGGCAAACGTCGTTTTCATGGACGGCTCCTTTCGGGGATCTACAGGACCTGCGCAAGGAATTCCTGCGTTCTGGGGTTTTTCGGATGATCGAAGATCTCTTCGGGCGTTCCGGATTCGGCGATCACGCCGCCGTCGATGAACAGCACGCGGTCGGAGACCTTCCGGGCAAAGCCCATTTCATGCGTGACGATCACGCAGGTCATGCCGCTTTCCGCGAGNNTCCGGCTGCATGGCCAGGGCGCGGACGATGGCGAGCCGCTGCTTCTGCCCGCCGGAGAGCTTGCGGGGATATTCCTCCGCCTTGTCGCCGAGCCCGACCTTCTCAAGAAGTTCGAGCGCCTGTGCGTTGGCTTCTTCCCTGCTCATCTTCCCGGTCAGCACCGGAGCGAGGGTGATGTTGTCGATCACCTTGAGGTGGGGGAAGACGTTGAACTGCTGAAAGACCATCCCGATCTTCCGGCGGTAGGCGTCGAGGTCGGTGGACTTTTCAGAAAGTTCCGCACCTTCAAAGAGGACCTTGCCGGAGGTCGGTGTTTCCAGCAGGTTCAGGCAGCGCAGGAAGGTGGATTTTCCGCCGCCCGACGGACCGATCACGGAGACCACTTCACCTTTGTAAATGCGTTCGCTGATGCCTTTCAGCACTTCCAGCTCGCCGAACTTCTTGGTCAGGCCGACCGTTTCAATTAAGGGAATACCGATCTCAGTCACTGACGCTCAACCTCTTTTCCATTTTCTTGACTCCGGCGGAGAGCAGGAGCGTGACGGCCAGGTAGATGCCCGCGATGATGAGCTGCGGCTGCCAGACCAGGTACTTGTTGGCCAGGATGGTCCGGGTGTACATCAGTTCGTACAGCATGAAGGTGCCGGCAAGCGAGGTCTCCTTGATCATGGCGATGTATTCGTTGCCGAGCGCCGGCAGGATGTTCTTGACCGCCTGCGGCAGGATGATGCGGGTCATCGTCTGTCCGCCCGATAGCCCCAGCGAACGGGCAGCTTCCGCCTGGCCGCGGTCGACGGATCCGATGCCGCTGCGGATGATCTCCGCAACGTATGCACTCGAGTTTAAGGTCAGCGCCAGCATCACGTAGTAGATCTTGTCGATGCTGTTGAGCATCGGGATCGCCATGGGGATGAAGTAGTAAGAAATGTACATCTGCACGAGGAGCGGCGTTCCGCGGAGGACGTTCACGTAGACCGCGGCGAGAGACGATACCGCTTTTTTCTTTGACAGATGCACGATGGCAACGAGAGCGCCCAGAATGCTGCCAAGCGTCACGGCGATGAAGGCGTATTTCAGCGTGCCCCACAGGCCTTTCAGGAAGATCGGCCAGTATTCGAAAAGTACCTCAAAGAGTCCTTTGCCCATCGAAGGCCTCCTTCCGCACCTTTATTCCAGGCCGGCCTGCTGCTTGGCCGTCTTGTAGAATTCGCCGTAGTAGCCGTTTTCCTTCACGGCGGCGATGATGCTGTTGATGAGTTCGAGGAAAGCGGTCTCACCCTTCTTGATGGCCATGACCGTACCTTCGTAATCATCGTAGAGGGAAAGGTCGAAGTGTACGCCGGAAAGGGCGAACTTGCCTTCGGACTGCTTCACGTACTGTTCCGCCGTCGTGCCGTCCAGGGCAACCGCGTCGCACTTGCCTGCGGAGAGGCCGAGGATTGCCTGATCCAGCGTGGATACGAATTCCAGCTCGGTCTTCTTGTCAGGATCGATGGCCAGGATCTGATCCTCCACGTACATCTGCTGGAGGGAACCGGCCTGCGCGAGGATGTGCTTCCCGACGAAATCGCTGCAGGAGTTGTAATTGCCTTCCTGGCCGGCCGGGACGATCAGGGTATGGTATTCGGCTTCGTTCGGGTCACCGATGTAGCCGGTGGTGAGCTCGAAGCTCTCGGCACGGTCGGCCTTCCAGCCGTAGCCGGAAACACCGAGGTCAACTTTCCCGGTCTGGACGGCGATCAGTGTCCCGTTAAAATCCATGGTCTCGATGGCGAGGTCGACGCCCAGGCAGTCCGCGGCGTACTTGGCGAGCATCATTTCAGCGCCGTACACGGTCCCGTTCTCGGTGATGAATTCAGCCGGCGGGTAGTCGGGAGAGGTGGCGATCCGGAGAACGCCCCGGTCAAGAACGTCTTTGAGCACGCCGCTCGGGTTCTTCAGATCAAGTTCCGGCTTCTTCAGAGAGGATGTATCCAGAAGATAGGCGCAGGTAGAGTCCTTTCCGGTCTTTCTGGAGGACGGTTTGCTGCCGCAGGCGCCGAGCGAAGCGGCGCAGAGGATGACGGTCAGGAGGATGGCGAGGGTCTTGCTTGTTTTTTTCATGATTTCTCCTTCTTTCCGTGCCGGGGGCTTTCGTTCTGTCAGGAAATCAAAAAGCCCGCCCCGACACTGTCTTTTTACAATGTCGGGACAGGCTGAATATCCTGCGGTACCACCCGGCTTCATGCGCCATGCGCATGCCCTCTGCGCGTCTCTGACAAGACGCCGGTTTTCTTCTACAGAGAACCACTCTGTCTCCCCTACTTCGGTCACACCGGTTCAGTTCGCCCTCGGGAGCGCGTTCATTCTTTCGCTGACGCCGCCTTTCACCGTCTGCGGCTCGCTGTGGTCAGGGGAGAGAGAATTACTATCCTCCGTCATCGGTTTATGCTCGGGATTTTACACATGTGTTTTTGGCTTGTCAAGCACTTTTTTGAAAAAAATCGAAAAAATTTCGGGAAACAGAACCTGGCTGGCCGAAAGTTTCGCGTGGCGATACGCATCAGGTCAGGTCGATCCAGTAGCGCTGGAGATTTACCTGCCTGTCGGGCTCATAGGCCGTCGATTCGTAAACGCCGCCGTTCGAAAGGATGGTCCTGCGGCTCCCTTCGTTCGTGTCACGGCAGGTGACCATGACGCGGTCAAGGCCGAATGCCCGGCAGAGCGGAAGCGCAGCCTTCAGCATCTGCTCCGCATAACCCTTCCGGCGTTCGCTCGGTCTTACGGAATAGCCGATGTGGCCGGCGAACTGCCGGAGATAGTCGTTCAGATAATGCCGGAACTGCAGCATGCCGACGACTTTGCCGTCCGATTCGCGGACGAAGACGAACTGGGTCGACGGTACCTTGCCTTCGGGAACGGTTGCCGGGTCGCGGAATATTTCGATCTCTTCAAACCACTGCGCGGCGTTTTCACAGCGCCTGAGGGAGCCGGTCCCGTCCATGGAGTCGCCGGAGTCGAGAAATTCCCGCCGGTAGGCAAGGATCTCTTTCTCCTGTTCCGGCGTCGGCTCGGTCAGTGTCAGCTTTTCTTCCGGGGGCTCCGCAGGGCCGTTTCCCCGCAGCAGATCCAGTCGCATGAGGACGGTCTCCTGGAAGGCGCCGCTCCGGAGGCGGAATCCCTTCGGATTCCGGCCGTACTCCTTAAATCCTTCGGTCTTGTAGAGCATGACTGCCCTGCCGTTTTCTGCAACGGCTTCCAGTTCCAGCTGCTCATAACCTGCAGCCTTCGCGCATTCGGCCGAGGCGCGGGTGAGCGCCCTGCCGATGCCGAGGCCCCAGAATGCTTCGTCAAGGCTGATGCCGAAGCCTGCACGGTGCTTTACCTTCTCATAGGAACCGATGCCGTGGATGCCGGCGGTCCCGGCAATTTTGCCTTCAAGCTCCGCCAGCAGTTCGACCTCCCGCGGTGCTTCCGCCCGCTTCGCGAGATAGTCCGCTTCCTGTTCGAGGGTGAAGCGGATCTCATCGGGATAGGACGTCAGAAACTCCGTCTGGGCGTGCGTCAGGATGAAATTATCGAGCACCGCCTGCGCGTCGGCTGCAGTACCGTTTCTTAAGATGCATTCCCTGCCGTCCTTCAGGACGACGGTTTTTCTGTATTCCATCTTTCTCCTCCTTGAGACGGAAAAGGCATGGTCCGGAGACCATGCCTTTCCGCATGCGGGACGAAACTTACGATTCGGCCTTCTTCGCCAGTTCCTGTTCGACCATCTTGGTCAGGATCGGGATGATCTGGAAGAGGTCGCCCACGATGCCGTAGTCGGCCACGTCGAAGATGGGAGCGGTCTCATCCTTGTTGATGGCAATGATGAGATCGGATTCTTCCATACCGGCCAGGTGCTGGATGGCACCGGAAATGCCGCAGGCGATGTAAAGTTTCGGACGCACGGTCTTGCCGGTCTGGCCGACCTGAAGTTCTTTCGGGATGCCGAACTGGTCGACGCCCGCACGGGAAGAGGAGACCTGTCCGCCGAGCAGGTTTGCCAGAGGACGGAGGTACTTCTCGTAGTTTTCCTTGTTCTGCATGCCGCGGCCGCCGGAAACGAGGATCTTGGCATCCTGGATGTCGACGTAATCGGAGACTTTCTTGACGACGTCAAGGATCTCCACGTAACGGTTGTTCTTCTCAAGATGCGCGTCGAAATCGATGATCTCGGCCTTCGCTTCTCTGTTGCGCGGAAGCTTCTGCATGACGCCCGGACGGACCGTGGCCATCTGCGGACGGAAATCCGGGATGGCGATGGTGGCGATGGTGTTGCCGCCGAACGCGGGACGGGTCATGAGCAGCTGCTTA
>CACWLA010000016.1:45327-70379 GCA_902761665.1 uncultured Lachnospiraceae bacterium
CTTATGCAGGGTCTCCTTGCCCGGGATGGGGGTCATGGGGAAGTCGCCGATGTCCAGCTTGGTGCAGTCGGCGGTCAGGCCGGTGTGCACGGTGGCGGCGACGCAGGGAGCAAGGTCACGGCCGATGGCGGTCGCGCCGAAGAGCACGACGTCAGGCTTGAATTCGCGGATGATCGCGGAAATGGCCTGGGTGTACGGTTCGGTCATGTATTCCGCGAGGAACGGATGATCCACCACGATGACCTTGTCGGCGCCGTATTCGGCGAGCTTCTGTGCCTGATCCTTGATGTCGGAGCCGAGGAGCATGGCAACCACTTCGCTGCCGAGGTCGTCGGCCAGGACTTTCGCCTTGCCGAGCAGCTCCAGCGCGATGTTGCTGACTTTATTGTCGACTTGCTGGGCGTATACGTACACGCCCTTGTATTCTTCGCGATTCATGTTTCGGCCTCCTTAGATGATGAACTTTTCTTTCAGCTTGCCAACGATGTACTCAGCGGCATCGGTCGCATCCTCGGGGATGTACTGGGTGCCGGCGCCTTTGCGGACCTTGTCGGATGCCTTGGCGATCTGGGTCGGGGAGCCGACCTTGCCGATGTTGGAATCCAGCGTGTCGACGAGGTCCTTGCGGCCCATCATGGTGATCGGTTTCTGGAAAGCTTCGAAAATGCCGCCCGGAGTCATGTAGCGGGGATCGTTCAGTTCGGAAAGAGCGGTCAGCAGGCAGGGCATCTTGACCTTCAGCACGTGGTGACGGTCATCGAACATGCGCTCGGCGATGACGTAGTCGCCGTCGATACTGAGCTTCTGGGTATAGCTGACGATGGGCAGGCCCAGGTGCACGGAGAGCTGCGGGCCGACCTGGGCGGTATCGCCGTCGATGGCCTGGCGGCCGGTGATGACGAGGTCGTAGTCCATGGCGCGGATGGCACCGGCAAGCGTCTGGGAGGTAGCCCAGGTATCGGCGCCGCC
The DNA here is from genome assembly GCA_902761665.1 of uncultured Lachnospiraceae bacterium. GTDB lineage: Bacteria > Bacillota > Clostridia > Lachnospirales > Lachnospiraceae > UBA6987. Next base: position 46,297 of record CACWLA010000016.1, read on the forward strand.
GAGGACTCTGTCGGTGACCAGAACGGCGTCATCGGCACCCATGGCCATGGCTTCGCGGAGGATCGCATCGGCCTTCGGCAGACCCATGGTCACGACGGTGACCTTGGCGCCGTATTCATCCTTAAGACGCAGGGCGGCTTCAAGGCCGGCCTTGTCGTCGGGGTTCATGATGGCAAGCATGGCGGCGCGGTCAAGCGTGCCGTCCGGATTGAATTTCACGCCGCCGGCAGTATCCGGGACCTGTTTGATGCATACAACGATATTCACGGTTTATTCCCCCTTATCACTTCAGCAGATTCTTCGAGATGACCATGCGCTGCACTTCGGAGGTGCCTTCGTAGATCTCGGTGATCTTGGCGTCGCGCATCATGCGTTCCACGTCATAGTCGCGGATGTAGCCGTAGCCGCCGTGCAGCTGGACTGCCTTGGTGGTCACGTACATCGCGGTCTCCGCGGCGTAAAGCTTGGCCATGGAGGAGGTCATGCCGTCGCTGGTCTTCTTCGGAATGTCATGGTCGATGGCCGCGCGGTAGACGAGCAGCTGGGCCGCGTCGCAGCGGACAGCCATGTCGGCGAGCTGGAACTGGGTGTTCTGGAACTGGCCCAGGGTCTTGCCGAACTGCTTGCGGGTCTTCACGTAATCGACGGTGACCTGGAGGGCGCCTTCCGCAAGGCCGAGAGCCTGCGCGGCAATGCCGATGCGGCCGCCGTCCAGCGTATCCATGGCGATCTTGTAGCCTTCGCCGAGCTTGCCCAGGAGGTTCTCTTTCGGGATGCGGCAGTCGGTAAAGACCAGCTCATAGGTCGCGCTGCCGCGGATACCCATTTTCTTCTCCTTCGTGCCGAAGGTGAAGCCGGGCGTGCCCTTTTCCACGATGAAGGCGGAGATGCCCTTGCGGCCGAGCGACTTGTCGGTCATGGCGAAGATGACGTAGGTATCGGCGTAGTAGCCGTTGGTGATGAACATCTTGGTGCCGTTCAGGACCCATTCATCGCCGTCGAGCACGGCCTTGGTCTGCTGGCCGGCGGCGTCGGTGCCGGCACCGGGTTCGGTCAGGCCGAACGCGCCGAGCTTCTCACCCTTGGCAAGCGGGACGAGGTATTTCTGCTTCTGCTCCTCGGTACCGAAATGCAGGATGGGCATCTGGCACAGAGAGGTGTGAGCGGAGAGGACGACAGCGGTTGTACCGCACACCTTGGCGAGTTCTTCCACGCACATGGTGTAGGTCAGGTAATCACAGCCCTGTCCGCCGTACTGCTTCGGGACTGCGATCCCGAGGAATCCGAGCTTCGCCATCTTGGCGACGCTTTCCGACGGGAAACGTTCTTCTTCATCGATCTCCTGTGCAAGGGGCTTTACTTCGTTCTCGGCAAAGCTCTTGAACAGGTCGCGCGCCATGGCGTGTTCCTGGCTTAAGGCAAAATCCATTTTTTGACCTCCTGAAATATTGTTAAAAAAATAACATTCTGCAGTAAACATAAAAAGCGCCTTTCGGCGTTTCTACGACTGTTGTGATTAATTAAACTTTATCTTATTTCTTCGGGACTGTCAACGGGAAAAACGCTGTTTCCCTGTTTTTACATTAAAAAAGGCGGCCCGGAGGCCGCCCCTTTGTCATGTCTCAGGGACCCTGACCGTTATTTGCGGTAGTCGTAGAAGCCCTGGCCGGACTTGCGGCCGAGCTTGCCCGCGCGGACCATCTTCTTCAGCAGGAGAGCAGGGCGGTACTTGGGATCGCCGGTCTCGCTGTAAAGAACGTCCATGATGGCAAGGCAGACGTCCAGGCCGATGAAATCGCCGAGTTCCAGCGGGCCCATCGGGTGGTTGGCACCGAGCTTCATGGCCTTGTCGATATCTTCGACAGAGGCAACGCCGGTCTCGACGAGGCCGATCGCTTCATTGATCTCGGGAATCAGGACGCGGTTGACGACGAAGCCGGGAGCTTCCGCGACTTCGATCGGATCCTTGCCGATCTCTTTGCTCAGGTTGTAAATGAAATCGAAGGTCTCCTGGGTGGTGTTCGCGCCGCGGATGACTTCGATGAGCTTCATCGAAGGAACGGGGTTGAAGAAGTGCATGCCGATCACCGGGTGCTTCAGGCCGAGACCCATCTCAGTTACGGACAGAGAAGAGGTGTTGGTCGCGAAGATGGTGCTTTCCTTGCACATCGCATCGAGCTCGTTCAGCAGCTCACGCTTGGTGGCCATTTCTTCCTTGACGCATTCGATAACCAGATCGGCGTCGGCAGCAGCGGACTTTTCTTCCACGAGGACGTTGGCCAGCAGAGCATCAACGGCTTCCTGAGTCATTTTGCCCTTTTCGACGCGCTTCTGCAGCGACTTGGCCAGGTTGTCTTTGTGGCGCTGAGCGGATGCAACGCTGGAAGCGTACATCAGAGCGGTGTGTCCTTTAGCAGCGAAGACCTGAGCGATACCGCTGCCCATGGTGCCGGCGCCAAAAATTGCTACTTTCATGATAGGTTTCCTCCTAAAAATGATTTTTGTTTAAGATCCTTCGTCAGGCAGAGCCTTCCTCGGGATGACATTAACGGTGACGGGTGCCGCTGCGGGCGCGGCAGTCTTACTTGTTGACGAATCCCGAGGGTTTCCTCTTCTCGAGGAACGCGCCCATGCCTTCCTTCTGGTCGGCGGTGTCGAAGCAGGAGCCGAAGAGCTTTTCTTCAAGGGCGACGGCCTCTTCAATGGGAAGATCCAGGCCTTCGGTGATGGCCTTCTTGGAGGCGCGGACCGCGATGGGAGCGTTGCCGGCGATGCGGGCGGCCATCTTCTGTGCAGCGGCCATGAGTTCGTCGTGCGGATAGACGGCGTTCACGAGGCCGATGCGGTAAGCGTCATCAGCCTTGATGTTGCGGGCGGTCAGGATCATTTCCTTCGCGATGTTCGGACCGACGATGCGGGCAAGGCGCTGGGTGCCGCCGAAGCCGGGGGTGATGCCGAGGCCAACTTCGGGCTGGCCGAATACGGCGTTGTCGGCGCAGAGGCGGATGTCGCAGGCCATGGAAAGCTCGCAGCCGCCGCCGAGGGCGAATCCGTTTACCGCAGCGATCGTGGGGATCGGGAAGTGCTCAAGTTTCAGAAAAACGTCGTTGCCTTTTTTGCCGAAGGCTTCGCCCTGTTCCTTGGTCAGGGTGCTCATCTCGGCGATGTCGGCGCCGGCCACGAACGACTTCTCGCCGGAACCGGTAACGATCAGGCAGCGGACCGTCTCCAGATCGACGCTGTCAAGGATCTCATTCAGTTCGTCCAGCACCTGGCTGCACAGCGCGTTAAGCGCCTTCGGACGGTTGATCGTGATCGTGCCGATGCTGCCCGATACCTCATACAGAACCATCTCCATAACGGGGACTCCTTTCGTTTCACAGACGCCTTGCGGCGTATTCATACCTTCCGTTATTGTATGCTACCGGGGCGGCTTTCGTCAAGCAAAAAAACGGAAAAGTCCCGGCTCGGGAAGACGTGATATACAAAAATAAATGACGCCGAAAACGTCTTTCAAAAAGACAAATTTCACGCTCTTTGGTTTGACAAAAGGGGGCTTCCTTGCTATTATAAAGTCGAATATATATGATAAGCCGAAAGGAGATATCATTTTATGAACAAAGTATGTAGCTTATCGGAAGCCGTTGAGAAGTACGTGCAAAACGGCGACACCATTTGCTTCGGCGGCTTCACCACCAACCGGAAGCCCTATGCTGCGGCGTATGAGATCCTGCGCCAGGGCAAGGGTGACTTTACCGTCTGGGCGGGTCCTGCCGGCGGCGACTGGGACATGCTGATCGGCGAAGGGCGCGTGAAAGTGTACATCAACTGCTACACTGCCAACTCCGGTTACACCAACGTTTCCCGTCGTTTCCGCGCGGCCATCGAGAAGGGCGAGATCATCTACGAAGATTACAGCCAGGACGTCCTGATGCTGCAGCTTCACGCCGCTTCCCTGGGCCTTCCTTTCCTTCCCGTCCGTCTGATGATGGGTTCCGGCCTGTGCGAATACTGGGGCATCAGCCCTGAGAAGCGCAAGGAACTGCCGAGCGTCGACGACCTCAAGCTGGCCTATGTCGACAACCCCTTCAACCCGGGCGAAAAGGTCGTTGCGGTCCCGGTTCCGAAGCTTGACTGCGCCATCATCCATGTGCAGCAGGCCTCTCCGGACGGCACCTGCATCCTGATGGGCGATGAGTTCCACGACGTCGATATCGCGATCGCCGCGAAGCGCACCATCGTGACCTGCGAAGAGATCGTCAGCGACGAATACATCCGCCGCGATCCCGCCGCCACCAAGATCTTCGGCGAATGCGTCGATGCCGTCGTGCGCGTTCCTTTCGGCGCATGGCCCAGCCAGTGCTACGGCTACTACGACAACGACGACAAGGTCCTGAAGGAATACGACAAGGCTTCCAACTATGTGGATGCCGAAGACGCGAAGGCGAAGCTCGCCAAGGCCGCCGCGAAAGCCCGCAAGGCTGCTGACGCGAAGCCCGGCGACGAAAAGGCCGAAGCGGCTGCTGTCAAGGCTGAACAGGCGGCGAAGGATGCCGCGGACGGCACGAAAGTCCCCGAGACCTTCAAGGATTACCTGGACAAGTACGTATACGGCTGCAAGACTCACGAAGATCTGCTGAACGTGATCGGCGGCAAGCGCCTGACCGATCTTCGGATCGAGCCGCATCTCGGCTATTCCACGAGACACTAAGGGCAGGAGGCAAGAGAACATGTTTGATTACAAAAAAGTCGGATATACGATGTCCGAAATGCAGGCGTACGCCATTGCAAAGAACATCAAGGAAAACCAGATCGTCATCGTCGGCACGGGCCTTCCGCTGATCGGCGCGTCTCTCGCGAAAGCCGTGATCTGCCCCAGCTGCCATCCCATCGTGGAGAGCGGCCTGATGGACTGCTCGCCCGTGGAAGTGCCGCGTTCCGTCGGCGACCTCCGCTTCATGGCGCACTGCGCCGTGCAGTGGCCGAACATCCGCTTCGTGGGCTTCGAAGCCAACGAGTGGCTGCATGACACCGACCGTCTGATCGCCTTCATCGGCGGCGCCCAGATCGACCCTTACGGCAACGTGAACTCCACCTGCATCTACGGCAAGGGCGACTACGTGAAACCGCAGGTCCGCTTCACCGGTTCCGGCGGCGCGAACGGCATCGCGGGCTTCTGCAACACGATCATCATGATCAAGCTCGACAAGACCAAATTCGTCAACAAGGTCGACTACATCACCAGCTGCGGCTGGATGGACGGCCCCGGCGGACGTGAAAAGGTCGGCCTGCCCGGCAACCGCGGCCCGCAGATGGTCGTTACCGACATGGGCATCATGAAGTTCGACGAAGAGACCAAGAGAATGTATCTGGCCTACTACTATCCTTACACGACGCCCGAAGAGATCAAGGCTGCCATTCCGGACTTCCCGCTGATCGTCGACGAGAGAGCGCAGCTGATGGAAGGCCCGAGCCCCGAAATCATCCGCACCATCCGTGAGGACATCGACCCCGGCCAGGCGTTCATCAAGGTCCCGAAGGCCTGATCCACATTAGATAATTGGAGGAGAACGTAAAATGGGCTTTTATTCCATGCCTCGCTACTTCCAGGCGATGCCGCAGGTCGGCAAACCGCTGCGCGCCCAGAAGCAGGAGAACATTCAGAAGATCCTGACCATTGAGGAAGACATCCACCGCATCGCTGCCGAAGCGTTCGCGAACGGCAAGCCTGATGACAAGGTGCATGCGTCCGGCGAATGGACCGCCATGGACCGTCTGGCCGCTCTGGTCGATCCCGGCACCTGGTGCCCGCTGAACAGCATTTACAATCCGGAACACAACCCCGAAGGATCCACTGCCATCATCAAGGGCCTCGGCCGCATCTCCGGCCGCTGGGCCGTGATCGTCGCTTCCGACAACAAGAAGCTGGCCGGCGCCTGGATCCCCGGACAGGCCGATAACCTGCTGCGTGCTTCCGATACCGCGAAGTGCCTGCACATTCCGCTGGTGTACGTGCTGAACTGCTCCGGCGTCAAGCTTGACGCCCAGGAAAAGGTGTACCCGAACCGCCGCGGCGGCGGCACGCCTTTCTACCGCAACACCGAACTGGAACAGCTCGGCGTTCCGGTCATCGTCGGCATCTACGGCACCAACCCGGCCGGCGGCGGCTACCACTCCATCTCCCCGACCATCCTGATCGCGCATGAGAAGGCCAACATGGCCGTCGGCGGCGCCGGCATCGTGGGCGGCATGAACCCGAAGGGCTACGTGGACGAGGAAGCGGCGGAAGCGCTCATTCAGGCCGGCAAGGGCCTGGTGGCGACGCCTCCGGGATCCGTTCCCATCCACTACGGCGAGACCGGCTTCTTCCGCGAAGTGTACGGTTCCGAAGAAGGCGTGCTGGAAGGCATCAAGAAATTCATGGCCTACCTGCCTGCCTACAATCCGGAATTCTTCCGCGTGGACGATCCGAGCCTGCCCGCTCTGGACCCGAACGATCTGTACAGCCTGATCCCCATGGACATGAAGCAGATCTACGACATCTACGACGTCATCGGCCGTCTGTTCGACAAGAGCCAGTTCCTGGAATACAAGAAGGGCTACGGTCCGGAGATCGTCGCGGGTCTCGCGAAGGCGGAAGGCCTCCTGGTCGGCGTCATCGCCAACACCCAGGGCCTGCTGCTCAACTATCCGGAATACAAGACCGGCGCGGTCGGCATCGGCGGCAAGCTCTACCGTCAGGGCCTGCTGAAGATGAACGAATTCGTGACCCTCTGCAGCCGTGATAAGATCCCGATCGTCTGGATCCAGGATACCACCGGCATCGACGTCGGCGACGACGCCGAAAAGGCCGAGCTGCTGGGTCTTGGTCAGTCCCTGATCTATTCCATCCAGAACAGCAAGATCCCGCAGATGGAGATCACGCTCCGCAAGGGTACCGCCGCGGCGCACTACGTCATGGGCGGCCCGCAGGGCAACGACACCAACGCGTTCTCGATCGGCACGGCCGGCACCGAGATCTACGTCATGCACGGCGAGACCGCCGCTGCCGCCATGTATTCCCGCAGACTTGCGAAGGAAGCCAAGGAAGGCAAGCCGCATGACGCGACCATCGCCGCCATGAACAAGATGATCCAGGATTATGCCGCGAAGTCCCGTCCGCAGGCCTGCGCACAGCTGGGTCTTGTGGATGAGATCGTGAACATGAACATGATGCGCAACTACATCGTGGCGTTCGCGTACTCCTGCTATCAGAATCCGGAGCACATCTGCCCGTTCCACCAGATGATCACGCCTCGTGCGATCCGCGATTTCAACACCTACGTGAAGAAGCAGAACATTCCGTACTAAATAAGAAAACTGAGGACCCTCCCCGGTGCGCACGTGCCGGGGAGGGTACCGAATGAAATGAGGCAGGAGATCTCATGAGCATTTATACTCTGGGCATCGACGTTGGCTCGACCGCGTCGAAGTGCATTATCCTGAAGGACGGGACCGAGATCGTCGGCAAGTCCCTGATCGACGTCGGCGCCGGCACCAGCGGCCCTGCGCGGGCCATTGAAGCGGCGTTCGCGAGCTGCGGCATGACCGCAGCCGACATGGATTACACCCTCGCGACCGGCTACGGCCGGAATTCGCTGGACAACATTGCGGATTCGCAGATGAGTGAGCTGTCCTGCCACGCGAAGGGCGCCGCCTTCCTGTTCCCGGACGTCCGTACCGTCATCGACATCGGCGGTCAGGACGTGAAGGCGCTGCATATCGAGAACGGCGCGATGGTCAACTTCCAGATGAACGACAAATGTGCCGCCGGCACAGGCCGTTTCCTGGACGTCATGGCCAAGGTCCTTGAAGTCGAGGTCAACGATCTCGGCGACCTGGGCGCGCAGTCGACGAAGCGCATCGCCATCAGCTCGACCTGCACGGTCTTCGCAGAGAGCGAAGTCATCAGCCAGCTGTCCATGGGCACCGACAAGAAGGACATCATCAACGGTATCCATCATTCGGTCGCGAACCGCGTGGTGGGCCTCGTGAACCGCATCGGCGTGCAGGACCGCGTGGTCATGACCGGCGGCGTCGCGCAGAACAAGGGCATCGTTTCCGCGCTGGAAGAGGGGCTCGGGCATACGGTCTACACCAGCCCGCTGACCCAGTACAACGGCGCGCTTGGCGCAGCCCTGTTCGCCTACCAGAAAGCGCTGAAAGCAAAACCGCAAAGTGTTCGTATTTAGGTGTTTGTTGATCCAGGATGCTATATGAAAAAGAAACTATTACTGTTAGTTGCTTTTTCTGTTGTGTTTTCTGCAACTTGCTTTCCAGTAAGATCACAGGCTAATGGCGACAAATTTATGAAGAAACTTCGAAACATCTTAACAACGGTTAACATATCCCTATTGTTTATATTGATTGGAGGATGTGGGAGTTTTAGCAACACTTATGTTTATCCGCCGACATTTATTTATCAGAATGCCAGATATATAGAAACGGGTACAAAAATAGATAGGGTTCCTGAAGGATATTACAGTAAAGGTATTCTGAAAGAGAATTCTGATAAGATTTGTGACTGGTCCGGAAAACCGGGTGAGGAAAAATATGGTGATTGGGAACTTTTTGTTTTTGATCAAGATCCTCATCAGGATGTTTGGCTGAAAGATCCGGAAACAGGCGAGTATGTGCTCTGGCAATTTGAATTTTACTTATCACAAAAGAACAATATAGGCAGCAATCACCAGTAAGGCGGCTGTCGATATGATAGAGGAGGTAATCTATGGCAAAACAAGTCAGCCCCGGCGTCCTGGCGCTGCGCAAAGTCGTTGACGATGTGTACGCGGACGCCCGTGAGGCGAAAAAGCAAGGCAAGCTGGTCGGCTGGTCTTCGTCCAAATTCCCCTGCGAACTGGCAGAGGCGTTTGACCTGAACATCATGTATCCCGAAAACCAGGCTGCCGGTATCGCCGCCCAGCGTGACGGCGAGATCATGTGCCAGGCGGCCGAAGATCTCGGTTTCGACAACGATATCTGCGGCTACGCCCGCATCTCCCTGGCCTATGCGGCCGGCAAGCGCGCCGCCCGCAAGATCGACTGGGACAAGGAAGACGGCTACGTGATCAATCCCCGTACCGGCAAGCCCCTGAAGGATGCGAACGGCAACGTCGTGCTCGGTGAAGACGGCAAGCCCGTGAAGGATCCCAAGACCCAGACGCCTTACATCGTTCTGGAAGATATCCACGAGATCGAAGCGCTTCCCGAAGGCCGTGAAAAAGAGCGCCGTCTGGAATCCATCCAGCCCTACAAGCAGATGCGCATCCCTCAGCCCGACTTCGTGCTGTGCTGCAACAACATCTGCAACTGCATGACCAAGTGGTATGAGAACATCGCCCGCATGTGCAACATCCCGCTCATCATGATCGATGTTCCCTACAACAACACCATGGATCCGAATCCGGAGAACGTGACCTACATCCGCGCCCAGTTCGACAACGCCATCCATCAGCTGGAAGAACTGACCGGCAAGAAGTTCGACGAAGCGAAGTTCGAGCATGCCTGCGCACAGGCGAACCGCACCGCCCAGAACTGGCTGAAGGTCTGCAACTACCTGCAGTATAAGCCCGCCCCTCTTAGTGGCTTCGACCTCTTCAACCACATGGCCGACGTCGTTACCGCCCGCGGCAAGAAGGAAGCTGCCGACGCGTTCGATCTGCTGGCACAGGACCTTGAGATCAACATCAAGGAAGGCACCTCCACCCTTCCTTTCCCGGAAGAGTACCGTGTCATGTTCGAAGGCATCCCTTGCTGGCCGAAGCTGCCGAACCTGTTCAAGCCGCTGAAGGCGAACGGCATCAACGTGACCGCCGTCGTGTACGCCCCTGCTTTCGGTTTCGTCTACAACAACATGGACGAGATGGTCAGCGCGTACTGCAAGGCTCCCAACTCCGTTTCCATCGAAAAGGGCGTGGAGTGGCGTGAAGGCATCTGCCGCGAAAACAAGGTCGACGGCGTGCTGGTCCACTACAACCGTTCCTGCAAGCCGTGGTCCGGCTACATGGCCGAGATGCAGCGCCGCTTCACCGCGGACCTGGGCATCCCGTGCGCCGGCTTCGACGGCGACCAGGCCGACCCGCGCAACTTCAACGAAGCGCAGTATGAGACCCGCGTGCAGGGCCTTGTCGAGGCCATGCAGATCCGCAAGGAAAATCTGGAAGCATAAGGAGGCAGGATCATGAGTATCGAAACCAGACTTAATGAATTTAAGGCCGCTGCTTATGCGCCCGCGAAACTTCTGAAAGAATATAAGGCTGCCGGCAGGAAAGTCATCGGCGTTCTGCCTTACTACGCACCTGAAGAGCTCGTCTACGCGGCCGGCATGGTCCCGATGGGCATCTGGGGCAGCAACAACAAGACCATCTCCAAGGCAAAGGAATACTGCGCGACCTTCTACTGCACCATCGCCCAGCTCGCGCTGGAAATGATGCTTGACGGCACGATGGACCAGCTGGACGGCGTGATCACGCCCACCATCTGCGACACCCTGCGTCCCATGAGCCAGAACTTCCGCGTGTCCATGACCGCCCTGAAGAAGATGCCCACCATCTTCCTGGCGCATCCGCAGTACCGCCGCCCGCAGTTCGGCCTGGAATTCACCGTGGCCCAGTACACCAACGTCCGTAAGGAACTGGAAAAGATCGCCGGCCATGAGATGACTGACGAAGACATCCGCGCGGCCATCAAGGTCTACAACAAGTACCGCCAGGCCCGCCGTGAGTTCGTGAAACTCGCCGGTGAACATCCGGAAGCCGTCAGCGCCGTGAACCGCAGCGCGGTCCTTAAAGCCGGCTACTTCATGGAGAAGCCCGAATACACCGAAAAGCTGAACGCCCTGAACGAAGAGCTGAAGGCTCTGCCCGCCTCGAACTGGGACGGCATCAAGATCGTCACCAGCGGCATCATCTGCGACAACCCGGTCCTGCTGAAGATCTTCGACGACAACAAGATCGCGATCGCGACCGACGACGTGGCGCATGAGAGCCGCACCATCCGCGTGGACGCTGCCGAAGACGGCGACCCGATGATGGCCCTGGCGAAACAGTTTGCGGACGAAGACTACGACGTCCTGCTGTACGATGAAGAGTCCAGCAAGAACCGCCGCGGCGAATTCGTGGCGAACCTCGTGAAGGAAAGCGGCGCGAAGGGGCTCGTCCTCTTCATGCAGCAGTTCTGCGACCCTGAGGAAATGGAATATCCTTATCTGAAGAAGGCCCTCGACGACGCGGGCATCCCGCACATCAAACTGGGTATCGACCAGCAGATGCGCGACTTCGGTCAGGCTTCCACCGCCATCCAGGCATTTGCCGACGTGCTGAGCGTCTGATCGCAGACAAAAAGGGAAGCGGGGCGGATCACCGTCCCGCTTTTCCTTATCGAAGGGAGATACAATGAATCTTGATTTCGGCGCCATGCTGAAGCTTCGCGGCGCATGGCAGAGATTTAACGAGAATCACCCGAGGGCCGTGGAATTCGGCAACGAAGTCTATGCCAAGGGATTCGAAGAAGGGCAGGAGATCGCCGTCGCCGTCCGCTATCCGGACGGGACCGAGTTCAAGACCGGGATCCGCGTGCAGGAATCCGACCTGGAACTGCTGGAGATCGTCAAGAGCCTGGCGAAATAAGGAAAAAGATAAGAATACCGCCGGACATCCGGACGAAACCTTTCCCGGAACGATTCACATTCGTTCAAATGTTCCTCGAAAGCTTTGTCCGCTCTGTCCGGCGGTGTTATTTTTGAAGCAGCAGGAGAGTTACGGCAGATATCGTCCCAGCAGATATTCCTTATCGTTGTGCGACGGCTCGGCGAGGACGTCTTCCAGCATTCGGTCCAGGACCTTTCCCATCTCCGGCCCCGGCTTCATGCCGGCGGCAATGAGGTCGCTCCCCTTCACGGCGAGATCCTTCAGCGTGATGCAGTCGCCGGCGGCCTTGATCTCTTCGTACAGGCGGCAAACAGTCGCATAGCGGCGCATGAACTGGTCCAGGGCGTAGGGACTCTTGGCCAGATTGTCGGCAAGTACGAGCTTCAGATAGGAGGGAAACAGATCCTCTCCCACACGGTTGATCTGCCTGCGGACTTTTGCCGGCGTCGCAGAATAGCGGTCGTCGTGCACGACGATAAGCCGGGTAACGTCGCTGACCGTTTTGTTGTCGAAGCGCAGCTCTTTCAGGAAGGTTTCCGCGATTTTTGCACCGACCTGGGCGTGCCCGTGAAAATGGGTCAGGTCCCCGAGATCGACGGTCTTGCAGGAGGGTTTGCCGCAGTCGTGCAGAAGCGCGGCAAGACGGAGGACCGGTTCAGCCGGAACGTTCTCGATCACCCGCAGGGTGTGCATGCCGACGGACAGGGTGTGGTAGGGATTGCTTTGATCAGTCTTCAGCATGGTATCCCAGAGCGGGAAGATCTCGGCGGTGATGCCGCATTCGGCAAGGTCGAGCAGGCGGTCGGGATGCGGGCTTACGAGAAGCTTCAGCAGCTCTTCCCGGATCCGTTCCTTGCTAATAAGCTGCAGGCGCGGGGCAAATTCGCGGATGGCCTCACGGGTCTTCTTTTCCAGGGTAAAGTCTAACTGCGCGGAAAAGCGCAGGGCGCGCATGATGCGCAGGGCGTCTTCGTCAAAGCGTTCGCGGGGGTCGCCCACGCAGCGGATGACTTTCCGCCTCAGGTCTTCCTGCCCGCCGAAAAGGTCGACCAGGCCTGTATCCGGGCGGTAGGCCATGGCGTTGATCGTAAAGTCGCGCCGTTTCAGGTCTTCGGCAAGTGAAGTCGTGAATACCACCCCGTCCGGGTGGCGGTGGTCGCTGTAATCGCCGTCCTGCCGGTAGGTCGTGACCTCAAATCCCTCCTCGCCGAGCATCACGGTCACGGTCCCGTGCTGGATGCCGGTATCAACGGTCCGGCGGAAGAGGCGCTTCACTTCCTCCGGAAGGGCGTTTGTGGTAATGTCCCAGTCTCCCGGGATGCGCCCCAGGATGGCGTCGCGGACACACCCGCCCACGGCGTAGGCTTCATGGCCCGCACCGGCCAGGACTTCCAGTATGCGTGATACTTTTTCGGGTAAAAGGATCGTCTGCATGGGAACCTCGAAAATAACTTTCAAATGCAGTATAGCACATATCGCCCCTCCCCGCCACGGGCAAACCCCGGTCTCTGAAAATTTTCCGCCTGAAATTTCCCGAAAAAAACATAAAAATCTTTCGAAAAATGAAGAAAAATCCGCTTGACACCCTGAAATCGGTTTGATAGACTGAAGAATGCACTATTGTGGGGCAGTGTGCATACTGCGCTCATTTTTAGGGCATTACATATCTTTTAGAGGTGAAGCGTCTATGGAGAAAAACACAATGCGCCCGGTCAGGTCCGGTAAAAACATGCGCATGAGCTACTCGAGACAGAAGGAAGTCCTGGAGATCCCGAACCTCATCGAGATCCAGAAAAAGTCCTACAACTGGTTTCTGGACGAAGGATTGAAAGAGGCATTTGAGGACATCTCCCCGATCTCTGACTTCAGCGGCAACCTCAGTCTGGAATTTACCGATTTCAAGCTGTGTGAAGATGAAACCAAATACACAATTGAAGAGTGTAAGGAAAGGGACGCCACCTATGCGGCCCCGCTTAAAGTTAAGGTAAACCTTATCAATAAAGAGACGGGGACCATCCGGGAACATGTCATTTTCATGGGCGACATGCCTCTGATGACCGAGACCGGTTCCTTCGTCATCAACGGTGCCGAGCGAGTCATCGTCAGCCAGCTGGTCCGTTCCCCGGGCATCTATTTCAGCGAAGACCATGACAAGAACGGCAAGTCGCTTTATTCCAGCCAGGTGATCCCGAACCGCGGCGCATGGCTCGAATACGAGATGGACTCGAACGACGTGTTCTGGGTCCGCGTGGACCGTACCCGGAAAGTTCCGGTGACGGTGCTGATCCGCGCCCTTGGCGTGGGCACCAACGCGGAGATCGAGGACATGTTCGGCGAGAGCGAGCTGATCAAGGCGAGCTTTGCCAAGGATACCGCGACCAACGTGGACGAAGGCCTGCTGGATCTGTACAAGAAGATCCGTCCGGGCGAACCGCTCTACGTGGACAACGCGCGCAGCCTCTTTGACGGCATGCTGTTCGATCCCCGCCGCTATGACCTCGCACACGTGGGACGCTATAAGTATAATAAGAAGCTTCAGCTGAAGCGCCGTGCGGCCGGAAAGCTCCTGGCGGAAGACGCCGTATCCATGGATACCGGCGAGATCATCGCCGAAGCCGGCACCGTGCTGACTCCCGAACTCTGCGACGAGATCCAGAACGCGGGCATTGCCTACGTCGTGCTGGACATCGACGGCGAGCTCGTGAAGGTCCTGACCAACCGCACCGTCGACATGTCCAAGTACGTGTCCTACGATCCGAAGGAATTCGGCGTGCGCGAACTGGTCTACTATCCGGCGCTCATGGCTTTCCTGGAAGCCTATCCGGACGAAGCGGAACAGAAGGCGATGCTTCACCGCGCCGTCCGCGACCTCATTCCGAAGCACATCACCAAGGAAGATATTTTTGCCTCCATCAGCTACGGCCTGACCCTGTGCAAGGGCCTCGGCAATACCGATGACATCGACCACCTGGGCAACCGCCGCATCCGTGCGGTGGGCGAGCTGCTGCAGAACCAGTACCGCATCGGCCTGTCCCGTCTGGAACGTGTCGTGCGTGAGCGCATGACCACCCAGGACCAGGAGGACATCACCCCGCAGTCCCTGATCAACATCAAGCCGGTCACCGCAGCGGTGAAGGAGTTCTTCGGAAGCTCCCAACTGTCCCAGTTCATGGACCAGAACAACCCGCTGTCCGAACTGACCCACAAGCGCCGTCTGTCGGCTCTGGGCCCCGGCGGTCTGTCCCGTGACCGCGCCGGCTTCGAAGTCCGCGACGTCCACTACAGCCATTACGGCCGCATGTGCCCCATCGAGACCCCCGAAGGTCCGAACATCGGTCTGATCAACTCCCTGGCTTCCTACGCCCGCATCAATGAATACGGCTTCATCGAGGCGCCTTACCGCATCGTCGACAAGAGCGATCCCGAGAATCCGCGCGTCACGGATGACGTGGTGTATCTGGCTGCCGATGAAGAAGACAACTACTACATCGCGCAGGCGAATACCCCGCTCGATGAAGAAGGCCATTTCGCGACGCAGAACGTCACGGGCCGCTTCAAGGACATCACCAGCCAGTTTGACAAGGAGATCATCGACCTGATGGACGTCTCCCCGAAGATGGTCTTCTCCGTGGCGACCTCCATGATCCCGTTCCTGCAGAACGACGACGCGAACCGTGCCCTGATGGGCTCCAACATGCAGCGTCAGGCCGTCCCGCTGATGACGACGGAATCCGCCTACATCGGCACCGGCATGGAAAATAAGGCTGCGGTCGACTCCGGTGTCTGCGTCGTGGCGAAACACGACGGCACCGCCATTTACGTCGATGCGACCAAGGTCGTGCTCCGTCTGGATGACGGCACGGTCGAAGAATACAAGCTGAGCAAGTTCAAACGGACCAACCAGAGCAACTGCTACAACCAGACGCCCATCGTCAACAAGGGCGACCGCGTGAAGGCAGGCGACGTCATTGCCGACGGCCCCTGCACCAGCGGCGGCGAGATCGGTCTGGGCAAGAACCCGCTGATCGGTTTCATGACCTGGGAAGGCTACAACTACGAGGACGCCGTACTCCTTTCCGAGCGGCTCCTGAAGGATGACGTCTTCACCTCCATCCACATCGAGGAGTACGAGACCGAAGCCCGCGACACCAAACTGGGACCGGAAGAGATCACCAGAGACGTGCCCGGGGTCGGCGACGATTCCCTGAAGGATCTGGACGAGCGCGGCATCATCCGCATCGGCGCCGAGGTCCGCACCGGCGACATCCTGGTCGGCAAGGTCACCCCGAAGGGCGAGACCGAACTGACCGCCGAGGAGCGTCTGCTGCGCGCCATCTTCGGTGAAAAGGCCCGCGAGGTCCGCGACACCTCCCTGAAGCTGCCGCACGGCGCCTACGGCGTCGTCCTGGATGCGAAGGTCTTCACCCGCGAGAACGGCGACGAGCTGCCTCCGGGCGTGAACATGAGCGTCCGCATCTACATCGCCCAGAAGAGAAAGATCTCCGTCGGCGACAAGATGAGCGGCCGTCACGGCAACAAGGGCGTCGTGTCCCGCATCCTGCCCGTGGAAGACATGCCTTATCTTCCGAACGGCAGACCGCTTGACATCGTGCTGAACCCCCTGGGCGTGCCCAGCCGCATGAATATCGGCCAGGTACTGGAGACCCACTTCTCGCTGGCCTCCGCGATCCTGGGCTACAAGATCTCCACGCCGGTCTTTGACGGCGCAAGAGAAAGCGACATTTCCGACGCACTCGAAATGGCGAACGACTACGTCAACACCGAGTGGGAGGAATTCGAAGCGAAATACCGCGACAAGCTGGCCCCCGAGGCGATGGAATACCTGGGCAGCCATCTGGAGCACCGCGAACTGTGGAAGGGCGTGCCGATCACGCCTGACGGCAAGGTCCAGCTCCGTGACGGCCGCACCGGCGAACCGTTTGACGGCAAGGTCACCATCGGCCACATGCACTACCTGAAACTCCACCACCTGGTGGATGACAAGATCCATGCCCGTTCGACCGGCCCTTACTCGCTGGTCACGCAGCAGCCTCTGGGCGGCAAGGCCCAGTTCGGCGGACAGCGTTTCGGTGAAATGGAAGTCTGGGCGCTGGAAGCCTACGGCGCGGCCTACACCCTGCAGGAGATCCTGACGGTGAAGTCCGATGACGTCGTCGGCCGTGTCAAGACCTACGAAGCCATCATCAAGGGCACCAACATCCCGATGCCGGGCGTTCCGGAATCGTTCAAGGTGCTGCTGAAGGAACTGCAGTCCCTGGGTCTGGACATGATCCTGCTGAAGGACGAAGGTCTCGGCGAAGACGGGACCGAGCAGTACAGCGAAGTGGAAGTCAAGGAGAACGTGGAATACACCGAACGCGACTTCCGGGCCGTCATTGAAGGCAACCGTGATTTCGGCGCCAACCGCCGGAACGACTACTCGAACTACGGCTACACCACCCAGGAATTCCAGGGCGGCGAACTCGTGGACGTGGAAGCGGAAAACACGGAAGGCCTGCTGACCGACTATGATGACACCGAATCGGTGGACTAAGGAAGGAGAGTAAAGAACATGCCCCTGCATGAAGATACATACCAGCCCCTGGTATTTGACGCGATCCGTATTGGTCTCGCCTCTCCGGAGAAGATCCTCAGCTGGTCCCACGGCGAAGTCAAGAAGCCGGAGACCATCAACTACCGCACGCTGAAACCCGAACGCGACGGTCTGTTCTGCGAACGCATTTTCGGACCGCAGCGCGACTGGGAATGCCACTGCGGCAAGTATAAGAAGATCCGCTACCGCGGCGTCATCTGCGACCGCTGCGGCGTGGAAGTCACCAAGTCCAGCGTGCGCCGCGAGCGCATGGGCCACATCGACCTCGTGACCCCGGTGTCCCACATCTGGTACTTCAAGGGTATCCCGAGCCGCATGGGCCTGATCCTGGATATCGGTCCCAAGGCCCTGGAACGCGTGCTGTATTTCGCTTCCTACATCGTCCTGGATCCCGGCACGACCATGCTTGAAAAGAAGCAGGTCCTGACCGAAAAGGATTACCGCGACGCGCAGGAACAGTACGGCAGGAATTCCTTCAAGGCCGCGATGGGTGCCGAAGCGATCGAGACCCTGCTCAAGGAGATCGACCTTGACAAGGAATATGACGAACTGACTTCCCAGCTTGAGAAGGCGAGCGGGCAGAAGCGCGCCCGCATCATCAAGCGTCTGGAATGCGTTGAAGCCTTCAAGAATTCCGGCAACCGTCCCGAATGGATGATCATGAACATCCTGCCGGTCATCCCGCCGGATCTTCGCCCCATGGTGCAGCTGGACGGCGGCCGTTTCGCGACGAGCGACCTGAATGACCTGTACCGCCGCATCCTGAACCGCAACAACCGTCTGGCAAGGCTTCTGGAACTCGGCGCGCCCGAGATCATCGTGCGCAACGAGAAGCGCATGCTGCAGGAAGCCGTCGACGCCCTGATCGACAACGGCCGCAGAGGCCGCCCGGTCACCGGCCCCGGCAACCGTTCCCTGAAGTCCCTCTCCGACATGCTGAAGGGCAAGCAGGGCCGCTTCCGCCAGAACCTGCTGGGCAAGCGTGTCGACTACTCCGGCCGAAGCGTCATCGTGGTCGGCCCCGACCTGAAGATCTATCAGTGCGGTCTGCCGAAGGAAATGGCGATCGAACTGTTCAAGCCCTTCGTCATGCGTGAGCTGATCCAGCGCGGCATGGCGCACAACGTCAAGAGTGCGAAGAAGATGGTGGACCGTGTCCAGGCAGAAGTCTTCGACGTGCTGGAAGAGGTGATCAAGGAGCATCCCGTGATGCTGAACCGCGCCCCTACCCTGCACCGTCTGGGCATCCAGGCTTTCGAACCGATCCTGGTCGAAGGCAAGGCCATCCGCCTGCATCCGCTGGTCTGCACCGCATTCAACGCCGACTTTGACGGCGACCAGATGGCCGTCCACCTTCCGCTTTCCGTGGAAGCGCAGGCGGAATGCCGCTTCCTGCTGCTGTCCCCGAACAACCTCCTGAAGCCTTCCGACGGCGGTCCCGTGGCGGTGCCTTCTCAGGACATGGTCCTGGGCATCTACTACCTGACCCAGATCCGTCCCGGCACGAAGGGTGAAGGTTCGGCCTTCCGCAGCATGAACGAAGCCATCCTGGCCTATGAAAACGGCGCTCTGGACCTGCACGCGCTCGTGACAGTCCGCCGCGACGGCGTGGACAGGGACGGAAACCCGATCCGTCAGAACGTCCACAGCTCGCTCGGCCGCTTCCTCTTCAACGAGATCCTGGATCAGGACCTCGGCTTCGTGGACCGCTCCATCCCGGGCAACGAACTGGCCCTGGAAGTGGACTTCCTGGTCGACAAGAAGATGCTGAAGAAGATCCTTGAGAAGACCATCAACGTCCACGGTACCACCAAGACCGCGGAAGTGCTTGACAGGATCAAGGCCATCGGCAACAAGTATTCGACCAGAGCAGCCATGACGGTTTCCATTTCCGACATGATCGTGCCTGCCTCCAAGCAGCAGATACTGGACGAAGCCCAGGCGACGGTCGACCAGATCAACATGAACTTCCGCTTCGGTCTGTCTACGGACGAAGAGCGCTACAAGGAAGTCGTCAAGGTCTGGAACGCGGCTGACGATCATCTGGCTGCCGAACTGAAGAAGGGCCTCGGCGAATACAACAACATCCGCATCATGGCGGACTCCGGTGCCCGTGGTTCCGACAAGCAGATCAAGCAGCTGGCCGGCATGCGCGGCATGATGGCCGATACCACCGGCCGTACCATCGAGCTGCCCATCAAGTCCAACTTCCGTGAAGGTCTGGACGTTCTAGAATATTTCATGAGCGCGCACGGCGCCCGCAAGGGTCTGTCCGATACCGCTCTGCGTACCGCTGACTCGGGTTACCTGACCAGACGTCTGGTCGACGTTTCCCAGGAAGTCATCATCCAGGAAGACGACTGCGCCGTCACCGACGGCGGCGAGATCCCCTTCATGGAGATCGGCACCTTCATCAACAGCCGCAACAACGACGTGGTGGAGAGCCTGCAGGAACGCATCACGGGCCGCACCGCTGCCGAGGACATCGTCGATCCGGCGACCGGCGAGATCATCGTTCACAAGAACGAACTGATCCGTCCGCTGAAGGCGGCTCAGGTGGTTGCCACCGGCAGACCCACCATCAAGATCCGCAACATCCTGGCCTGCCGTTGCCACAACGGCGTCTGCTCCAAGTGCTACGGCGCCAACATGGCTACCGGCGAACCGGTCCAGATCGGTGAAGCGGTCGGTATCATTGCCGCCCAGTCCATCGGCGAACCCGGTACCCAGCTGACCATGCGTACCTTCCATACCGGCGGCGTGGCCGGCGATGACATCACCACCGGTCTTCCCCGTGTCGAAGAGCTTTTCGAGGCACGTAAGCCGAAGGGCGTTGCCATCATCACCGATATCGCGGGCGAGGTGTTCGTGAAGGATACCAAGGAACGCCGCGACATCACGGTCACCAACCAGGAGACCGGTGCCACCAAGAATTACCAGATCCCGTACAACCTGCGGATCAAGGTGATCAGCGGCGACATGGTCGAAGCCGGCGACGAGCTGACCGAAGGTTCGGTCAACCCGCATGACCTGCTCCGCATCAAGGGCGTCCGCGCCGTGCAGGACTACATGCTCCGCGAGGTGCAGAAGGTCTACCATCTGCAGGGCGTTGAGATCAACGACAAGCACATCGAGATCATCGTCCGTCAGATGATGAAGAAGATCCGCGTGGAGAAATCCGGCGACAGCGACATTCCTGCCGGCGTGACCATGAACCTGCTGGACTTCAACGACATGAACCGCGCACTGATTGCCGAAGGCAAGGAACCCGCGGAAGGCAAGCAGGTGATGCTCGGCATTACCAAAGCCTCCCTGGCGACCGAATCCTTCCTGTCAGCCGCCTCCTTCCAGGAGACCACGAAGGTTCTGACCGATGCCGCCATCAACGGCCGCATCGACCACCTGATCGGTTTGAAGGAGAACGTGCTGATCGGTAAGCTGATCCCTGCCGGCACCGGCATGAAGCGGTATCAGGAAGTCGGCCTGACTTCTGATTTCGAGGAAGTCGACCCCGCCGTGACGCAGCCGATCCGCGAGAAGAAGCAGGAAGTCCGCGTGGACGATGACGATGATGACGACGATGAAGAAATCGTCGCCGAGCCGGAGACCGAAGGCCTGCTGGAAGACGACTACAGCGACAACAACTGAGGGATCCGCCGGATCCGTGCAAAATGTACAGGCAGAGGACTTGCTCCTCTGCCTGTTTTGTGTCAGAATATAGCTGAAAACGGATGAAACAGCGAAAAACGGTGAAACGATTTCCTTAAAGGATTCGAATATAAAGACAGAAGGAAATACTTCGAAGGAGTCAGGGCATGGACGGAGAATCCGGACTCATCAGGCGTATTCAAAGGTACGGGTCGCGAAAGGCGGCCGATCTTCTGGTGCGCGGATACTATGAGGAGATCTACGTCTGCGTCTGCCGCCAGGTCGGAAACAGGGAAGATGCGATGGATCTGACGCAGGAGATCTTCATTGCGGCGCTGCAGTCGATCGGCCGCTACGACAGCAAAAAGAGTGCTTTCCGGACCTGGCTCCATGCCATCGCGGCGCATAAGGTGATCGACCACCGCCGCACCGGGCATGTGACGCTTCTGCCGCTCGAAGATGACGCCGCGCAGGAGGGACCTGACGAGCTCGCAAGGTTCGATGATGCGGAACTTCTCCGGCGGATCGAGGGCTATGTTTCCGGCTTTGACGAGGAGACGCAGACGGTCTTCCGACTGCATGTGTATGACGGGTGCAGCTTCCGCGAGATCGCGGAGAGCCTGGACATGCCTGAGGCAAGCGTCAAAACGAAGTATTACCGCCTGCAGAAACGGATCAGGGAGGAATTCAGCGATGAGCGGTGAGGAGAAGATCGTCATGCCCGCACCGGAAGAGATCGACCGGGCGGTGGAACATATTGTGGAAGAAGGACTGGGCAAGGGAACTGCTGCCGGGAAAAAGAGATTGCGGATGCGGCTCCTCATGCTCGGCGGCGCGGCAGTGATCGCCCTGGTACTGGCGGTCGGGATCCCGCTCTTCCGAAAAAGTGCAGCGAAGGTGAATTATCCGGGCGTCGAAACCGTGCAGGCAGTGCGGCCTGCGGCGACAGCGAAAAACATGTCGGCAGACGAATTCAACCAGAGCGAAGCGGCTTTCCGCTGGATGAACGCGCAGAAAGCGGCAGCAGCCGTATCCCTGCCGCTGCAGGAGGGGATGCGGCCGTTCTATGAAGGTCTGATGGCGCAGATGCTGTCCGATACGAAGGACAATGCCGTCTGTTCGCCGATCAGCATCTATCTGGCTCTGTCCATGCTGGCAGAAGTTACGGCGGGGGGGACGCAGAAGCAGATCCTGGACGTGCTGAACGTTCCGGATACGGAGACGCTGCGGAAAAACGTGACTGCACTGTGGGAGAGCAATTATTCCGACTCGCCTGCGCAGCAGAGCCGGCTCGCGAATTCTTTCTGGCTGAATGATCATTTCAACTGCAACAGGTCTGTGCTGCGGCGGCTTGCGGACATGTATCATGCAGACTCCTTCATCGGCGTCCCGGGCTCCGATGCCATGGATAAGGCGCTGCGGAAATGGACAGATGATAATACCGGCGGCCTGCTCGCTGAGCATGTGAAGGACCTGAAGCTGGACCGCGACACCGTGCTGGCTCTGGTCTCGGCGATCTATTTCAACAGCAGCTGGGAACTTCCTTTCTTTGCGGAAAAGAATACACGGGAAGTCTTTCACGGGACGCAGGGTGATACCGAAGTGATCATGATGCATAAGGAAAACCCTATGGATGTTTACGAAGGGAAGCATTTCATCTCGGTCGCCCTCCCGCTGAAGACCAGCGGATTTGTTTATATCTGTCTGCCGAAGGAAGGGACGGATGCAGGCGCTCTTGCCGCGGAT
Organism: uncultured Lachnospiraceae bacterium; assembly: GCA_902761665.1. GTDB lineage: Bacteria > Bacillota > Clostridia > Lachnospirales > Lachnospiraceae > UBA6987. The sequence continues at coordinate 68,992 of CACWLA010000016.1, forward strand.
CCGGAACTTCTGGATATCGTGCACATGAATGATCACTGGACGAGCGGGTACAATACGACGGTCTGTCTGTCCCTGCCGAAATTCTCAGTTTCCGGAAAAACTGACCTGATCGGTACGCTTCGATCCCTCGGCATCACGGATGCGATGGATGAGGGGAAGGCGGATTTTACGCCGCTCGCGGCGAAGAAGGAGGACGCCGCCGGCCTGCACCTCGGCAGGGCAGAACATGCTGCAAAGCTGTCAATCGACGAAGAGGGAGTCGTCGGCGCGGCGTATACGATGTTCATGATCCCGACGGCCGGCTGGCCTGAGAGGATCGAACTGACCGTCGACCGTCCTTTCTTCTTCCTGGTGACCGGGCAGGATAATTCGATCCTGTTTGCCGGGGTCGTCAATCATATTGAGTGATCACGGAAGAGCCAAACGGCGCCGAGGGGCAGCAAAAACGGAAGCGGAGAGATCCGCTTCCGTTTTTGCGATCCAGCTTTCTTGCGATGTCCGCTTCCGTTCCGAAAGAAAAAAACAGCGCTTATTCGTGTAAATATTTATTAACATGCAAGTCTTCGTCAACGAAGTATACATCGATATCAGTGCATTTTTTCCAAAAAGCGCCCGCCTTTGCTTCTCCCATGACGAAGAAGGAAGTGCTCAGGATGTCCGCAACGGCAGAGTTTTTCGTAACGACCGTGACAGATTTCAGGCCGCTCTCCGCCGGCAGGCCGGTCGCCGGATCGAGGATGTGGTGGTAGGTCACGCCGTCCTGTTCAAAGAAGCGCTGATAGGAACCGCTCGTCACGGCTGAGGCATCCGTGATCCTGAAGGTCGCCAGGTTTTCGCTGCTGCCGGCTTCCGGCTTCAGCACACCGATGCTGTAGGGCTTTCCGTCCGGCTTGCTGCCGATGACGAGGATATTTCCGCCGAGACTGATGATCGCGCTCGAAACGCCTTCCGCCTTCAGTTCCTCCTTCAGCCGGTCCGCAATGTAGCCCTTTGCCATGCCGCCGAGATCGATCACGATCTGCGGATCGGCCACGGTCAGCTGATAGGGATAAGCGCTCACGTCACCGGTCCAGGAAACTTCCGCCGTCTCCAGCTTCTGCCAGCCGCAGTGGGAGAGGATCTCCTCCCGCTGCGCTGCCGTCGGCACCGTATGCTCCGTGCCGCCGAAATCGTAGAGTTCCAGAAGCTTTCCGAGTGTCGGGTCAAAGGCTCCTTCCGTGATCTCCGCATAGTCGAGCGCGAGATGCAGCGCCCGGTACAGATCTGCCGAAAGCGGGACGCGGATGTTGTGCAGTCCCTGCTCCGCTGCTTCGGCGAGCCGCGCGTTGACCGCGTACAGTTCGCTTTCCGGATCGGTCCGGCTGAAGATCTTTTCGTAGTATTCGAGC
>CACWLA010000017.1 GCA_902761665.1 uncultured Lachnospiraceae bacterium
GCATTGGGGATCAGGGCGGCAGACAGCCGTTTCATGCCGTTTCTGAGGTTTTCCTTTTCACCGATCACATAGATCGACAGGATAAAAGCGATCACCCAGTTGAACAGGCTCTTTCCGACGCTGGCCGTACCGGATATGATGCTGTCCATGTTATTCGACAGCATTTCCAGCACTTTTTTCAGAAGGGCACCGGAAGAATTCAGGATCTCCTCAAGACCTTCGATCTTGCCGGCAAAGCCAAGGTTTTTCAGCAGTTCCCTGGCTGCCGCCAGATATTCATCCAGGTGGTCCGCCAGAAATACGATGCTGCTGAACAGCTGCGGGATCAGCATGAAGAGGATCAGAACCAACAGCAGAATGAACGTCACGAAAGCCAGGATATTGGAGAGCGGATGGCGTTTCTTCCGTTCCTCTGACTTGCCGTAAAATATCCTTTCATAGAGCTTCGTCAGCGGATTGACGATATAGGCGATGACGACTGCCATGATGACCGGCATGAAAAATTTGACCAGATTTCCGAGACTGAAAAGGATCGGTCTCAGATTTGTCAGTACGACAAAAAGGACAACACCGATAGAGATCGCTACCGCCATTGGATACCAAGGTTTGTCTTTAAATCTGTTCATTTTTCACCTCTTTTCAGTGCGAACGCAGTATGCGCAGCTCATCCGCGATTTTTTTCTGGAAACGCCAGGTGTCGCGGCAGCAGTCTTCGATGGTCTTCTCTGCACGCCAGTGCAGGATCTTTTCGGCCTTGTCCGGTGCCGCGTACATCTCGGCGATGTCGCCGGCACGGCGGGGAGCGATCTCATAGGGGATCTTGATCCCGTTCGCTTTCTCAAAGGCATGGATGAGTTCCAGCACGCTTACGCCGCGGCCGGTTCCCAGGTTGAAGGTCTCTGCACCGGTGTGCGTCCGGCTGTAGCGCAGTGCCGCGACATGTCCTCTCGCCAGATCCGTGACGTGAATATAGTCACGGATGCCTGTCCCGTCCGGCGTCGGATAGTCATTGCCGAAGACGTTCAGATGATCGCGGATCCCCGCTGCCACCTGCGCAACATAGGGCATGAGATTGTTCGGGATGCCGTTGGGCTTCTCGCCGATCAGGCCGCTTTCGTCAGCACCGATCGGGTTGAAATAGCGCAGCAGCACGACCGACAGTTCCTGATCCGCTTTCGCGGCGTCTCTCAGGATCTGCTCGATCATGTATTTCGTCCAGCCATAGGGATTCGTAATGCCGCCGGTGGGCAGGTCTTCCGTCATGGGCGGAACGTTATGTTCGCCGTATACCGTTGCGGATGAGCTGAAAATGAAGCGCTGCACTTCGTGCTCCGCCATCAGTTCCAGCACGGTCAGCGCGCTGTCAATATTGTTGCGGTAATACATGAGCGGCTTCGCAACGGACTCTCCTACCGCCTTGTATCCCGCGAAATGGATCACGGCACTGACGGCGCGGTCCCTGAATATCGGCTGCATCTGCTCCTTATCCGCGGCATTGACCTGATAAAAAAGCGGGCGTATGCCGGTGATCTTTTCAATGCTGTCCAGTACTTCGGCTGAACTGTTGGAGAGATCGTCGGCAATGATCACGTCATAGCCTTCCCGCAGCAGTTCTACGGCCGTGTGCGAGCCGATATAGCCCATTCCGCCGGTCAGCAGTACAGTTTCCATAGTCAGTTTCCTCCACTCAGGTTGTTATTCCACCGTAACGCTCTTGGCAAGGTTGCGGGGTTTATCGACGTCAAGGCCCTTCGAGACCGAGACGTAATAGGCGATCAGCTGCAGCGGAACGACGGTCACGGAAGCCATGAAAAGGTCGTCGGCTGCCGGCAGGACCAGAACGTAGTCCGCAGTCTTTACCACGAGGTCTTCCAGGCCTTCCCGCGTCACCGCGATCACGTAGGCACCGCGGCTTCTGCATTCGACCATGTTGCTCACGGTCTTTTCCGCCGTATTTTTGAATTTCAGGCTGCCCTCAAGGCTGACGGCATAGTCGATGCCGCGTCCGATGTAGAAAATATCTTTTTCGGCACATTTTTCGGCCGCCAGGCGCTGGATCTTCTCTTTGTTGTCAAGGATCCGGGACGAGATCTCAGGAAGCGCCTTCAGGCTGTTCAGAAGGCCTCTGTAAGCCTTTTCGTCGAGGTTTCCGCGCACGCGCGCAAATTTGACCGCCAATGCGTAAAGCGCCATCAGCTGGGCGCTGTAGGCCTTTGTCGTAGCTACGGCGATCTCCGGACCGGCTAAGGTATAGAAGACGTGATCGGCCTCCCGTGCGATCGACGAGCCGAGTACGTTCACGATCGCAAGGGTCCGGGCGCCGAGTTTCTTCGCCTCCCGGAGCGCCGCAAGGCTGTCTGCAGTCTCCCCGCTTTGGGAAATGACGATCACAAGCGTCGTCGGCTTCAGGATCGGATCGCGGTAGCGGAATTCCGATGCGAGTTCCACCCGGACCGGGATCCTCGTGAGTGTTTCCGTCACGTACTGACCGACGATGCCCGTGTGGTAGGCTGAGCCGCAGGCCGTGACCGTAATGTCCGTGATCCCTCTTATCGTTTCGTCGTCAAGACCGACCTCCGAAAAGTCAAGATCATCTTCTTTCAGGACGCTGTTCAGGGTATCCGTCAGAGCCTTTGGCTCCTCGTAGATCTCCTTCATCATGAAATGCTCGAAGCCGCCCTTTTCCGCAGCCTGCGCATCCCAGTCGATGTGGACCATGTCCTTGTCCACTATGTCGCCGTCAAGGTTGAAGAAGGTGACGCCGCTTCCCGAGAGACGGACCATCTCAAGATTGTTCACGTAGTAAACGTCACGGGTGTATTTCAGGATGGCCGGAACGTCCGAGGCCAGGAAGGATTCCCGGTCGCCGCGCCCAACGATCATCGGGCTGTCCTTGCGGCAGGCAAAGATCACGTCCGGATAGTCCTTAAACATGACGACGAGGGCATAGGATCCGCGTACGCGGACCATCGTCTTCGCCAGCGCGTCAATGGGGCCGACCTTATATTTGCGGTAGTAGTAATCCACCTGATCGATCAGGACTTCGGTATCCGTCTGCGAATAGAAGGTGTATCCCTTCCGTTCCAGCTTCGCGCGCAATTCCTGATAGTTCTCGACGATGCCGTTGTGGACGCCGACGACCATGTTTTCGGGCGAAACGTGCGGGTGTGCATTGGTCTCGCTCGGTTCGCCGTGGGTCGCCCAGCGCGTATGGCCGATGCCGCAGCATCCGGCGACGTTCTCGCCGCCGTCCGTCTTTTCAACAAGGCCTTTCAGCCTTCCCTTAACTTTAATGACTTCCGGGTCATTTCTGCCGTTCCGTACGGCGATGCCGGCCGAGTCATAGCCTCTGTATTCCAGTTTTGCCAGTCCTTCAAGGAGTACAGGGGCTGCCTTGCGGGGTCCGATGTAACCTACGATTCCGCACATTGATTTTCTGTTCCTTTCATCATCTTCGGCAGCGTCCAAATCGCTGCCACGGTCAGCGCGTACCAGGCAATACCGAGTGCCGCGTTCATCCAGGGGTTAAAATAGGTCGCGATCAGGAACGCGGCCAGACCGATCATGACAGATCCGGGTTCAGGGAAGGTCTTCAGCGCCCTTCGTCTTTTTATCAGCCGGATCAGGCTCAGGAGGATCGGAAGCATGTACAGCGTGAGCCCGACGATTCCCATGCGCGCCAGCATGTCCAGATAGAAATACTCATCAGCGCCGCCTCTCGCTTCCGTCGTCGCCCCGAGTCCTTTTCCGATCAGCGGATATTCGGCTATGATCTCCTTCAGGTCCCTGATCGTCTCCGCTCTCATCTCATCACCGACTTCCGTGACATTTCCGGAGCTCCAACCGGCTCTGTCCCAGGTATGCGGGATATGGATATGCGCGTCAAGGTCGAAAGCCATGCCGCGCATGAAGGCATACTGGATGATCCCCTGCTTCAGCACAAGTTCCTGTCCGTATACCACGGCAATAAGCAGGATCAGAAGCAGCGCCGTGCGGAGCAGGACCTTTCTGACCGGCGCGGTCAGCAGGCACAGGATCAGCGTCAGGAGGAAAGCCGCTGCGGTTGCCAGATAAAGGCTGCGGGTATAGGTCATGATGATCGCTTCCGCATCCAGAAGAAACAGGGCCCCCCAACCGCATACTGCCTTCGCTTTTTCCGTCCTGACGATCCGGACGAGCAGCAGGACGCAGGCCGCGATCAGATAAATGCTGCTTTTGCAGAAAATACGGTAGGCGTTGTATCTGGCGGACATGATGATCCCCCAGTTCGCTGTCCACGGCTCCTGTACGAAAGCTTCATAGAAACTGGGCGCAAGACTGGAAAAAAGCGCATTGCTGACGATGCAGAATACTGACTGGACAAAGCAGCCCGCAATGACGGCATTGGCCGCACGGCGCAGCTGTTTGCTGTCCCTGATCAGCACCGGTACCGCAGGGATCAGCAGCATGTAGATGAAGCCTTTGATGTCGCTGATCAGAACGTTCTGGTCATTCCCGAACGCCTGCCCCCGGAACGCTGCGAAAACCACGTAAAACATGAAGATCAGAACGATCCAGTTGACCGGCCTTCTGATCTGATTCTCAATATCGGCAAAGAACGGAATCGCTGCTGACATCACGATCAGCACCGCCAGCACGATACGCGGGGTAAAAGGCCCTATCGTAATGTACCTGCCGGAGCCTGTCGCAGCACAGTCGAAAAGAAAAAGATACAGCCAGAACCGTCCGATCTTTCCGCAGATATCCGTCAGTTTTATCTTCCCGGCCATAACAGCCCCCTTTGCACCATAATAATATATTTTATCATAAAAATCAGCGGCGGACAAGCATTTTGCGTCCGCCGCACGGTTCATCTTCAGTTTTCCTTACGAGAGCGGTCCCGGAGCGTTTCATCGTCCGGTCATTTTTCCTTTCACGGCATAGAGCGTTTTCCAGGCAAAGGGAGCCCTGATCAGTATCTTTTCCTTGGCGGAAAGTGCCCGGCCGCAGCTGCGGCTCATCTCCTGCGCTTTACCGCGCAGTGCCTGGACGCGTTCCTTCTGCGCTGCCGCGTCATGCGGCAGGTCGCGCACTGCCATCGTAAAGGCGCTCATGAATGTCTCAAAGCAGGATGCCAACAGGTCATCGTCGCCGTGTGCCCGGAAATAGTCCCAGCGCAGCGCAAGAAATTCCGCATTATTGATATGATCTTCTTCCCGGTTCTCACTCGACATGATGCTCTTCGCGCGGTGGAGGTAGTGATAAAAGGGCTTATCGACGGTTACGATCTTCTCTGCTGCGCCGAGGATCTCATGCGCCGTGAGTTCGTCTTCATGGATCCTGCCCTCGGGAAAAAGAACCTTGTCATAGATCTCCCGGCGGCAAAGCCGGTTCCATGCGACGATGAAGACAACCCCGTTCTGGCCGGCAACTTTGGCCAGTGCCTCTTTCCGGCTCAGAACACCTTCACCCGGCAGAACAGATACGCCCTGCCTGTCAGCGTTTTCATATTCATGAACGAAACCGCAGACGGCGATGTCCGCGCCGCTTTCCGCAAGCGCTCTTTCCATCGTCTCCAGCATGTCCGGATCGACCCGGTCGTCGCTGTCGATCACGGCGATCAGTTCTCCGGAAGCAGCTCTGATCCCGCTGTTTCTGGCGGCAGAAAGACCGCCGTTTTTTTGATGAATGACGCGGATACGCGCATCCTTTTCTGCCCAGGCGTCGCACATCCTGCCGCAGCTGTCCGGGGATCCGTCGTCAACAAGAATGATCTCCAGATCCCTGAATGTCTGGCGAACGAGGCTTTCCACGCAGGCGTCCAGATAAGCTTCGACCTTGTATACCGGAACGATGACGCTGATCCTGCTCATGCTTTTCTTCCTTTCAGGCGGCAAAATGCATCGACGCCGATTATCGGTGAGAATGCGGAAAGACGCCTGCGCAGGCGTTCTTTTCGGTCAAGATCCGCAAAGCCTGCGATCTCGGCCGCAAGTTTCCGGGCATTCCTTCTGTGTTTTCTGAAGGCATCCTTCTTTCCTTCCGCATGTGCCAGCCTTGCCGCTTCGATCTCGTCGTCGGTAAGAAGCTTCAGCAGATGATGGTATGCCTTACCGCCGCGTTCCTTCCGGACGGCTGCCATGGCCTTTGCTGCTTCGATGACCTTTTCCTGCTTGGACAGGGATATTCTCGTCGCGGTATTGCCGTCACGCGTGATCAGATAATGATAAAGAGGTTCCGGTTCGTAATACACGGAACCGGCCCGTGAAAGAACTTCGCAGAGCCAGAGGGAATCTTCCCCGTAAGGGAGATCCTCCCGGAATGCAACGCTTTTGGCCAGGTCGGCCGGATACATTCCGATCCAGACCGAAAGAAGCATGCCGTTTGCTTCGCCGAGTGCTCCGGCAATGAATTCGTCAGGGGAAAGAAGCGTCTTCTCCAGTGCTTTTGCAGGGCACTCACTTCCATTGGACGTTTCGCGCACATAGCCGCAGCAGACAATGTCAGCGCTGCTTTTCCGCTTTTTTTCAAGAAACCAGGCAAGGAGTCCCGGATCCGCCCGGTCGTCGCTGTCCGCGAAGCAGATGAACCTTCCTGCAGCCTCCTGCAGTCCGCGGTTCCTCGCACGGCTCACGCCGCTGTTTTCCTGGTGGATCACCCGTATGCGGGCGTCCTCAGCAGCAAGGCGGTCGCAGATCTCTCCGGAGCCGTCGTCCGATCCGTCGTCGACAAGGAGCATTTCCCAGTCGGAAAAACTCTGTGCGAGAAAGGAACGGACACATGTTTCCACGTAATCTTTTGTCTGATAGACCGGAACGATGATGCTGATCTCAGCCACGGCGCCCCTCCTTCAGTTTCTGATAAAGATTGACGCCCAGGATGGGCGAGGCCGCAGCAAGCGTCAGCCGAAGCTTATCCTTGCGGCTTATCGCCGGAGAAGACTGCACGGCCCGGGCATGCATGCGCGCGGCTCTCCGATGGACTTCAAAAGCTGGTCTGATGCCGGCATCGTAAGCCAGGCGCGCTGCGACGATCTCCAGATCGGCCAGGATCTTTTCCAGAAGCGGCCGTACCTTATCATTATCTCTCCAGACCGTCCTGATCGCTTCAAGCGAGATGATGCGGCTCTCCTGCTTGGTCAGGGAGAGTTCGGTATAGGTATTGCCGTCCCGGCTGACCAAATAATGGTACAGCGGAACGGGATCGTACCACACTTTCGTGATGCGGGAAAGCACGAGGCCGAGAAACAGGCTGTCTTCACCGTAGGCGAGTTGGTCCGCAAAACGGAGGCTTCCTATGGCTTCCATGCTGAACATGCCGAGACAGACCGAAAGAATGATACCGTTTTCTTCCTTCAGCGCACCGGCCAGAAAATCTCCCGGCAGCAGGCCTTTATCCCCAAGCGGTTTCGAAGGAGCTGCAGGAGCACCGGAACCGTCTTCCAGCGCATAGCCGCAGACAACAAGTTCCGCGCCGCTCTCCTTCTGCCACGTGCGCAGCCGTTCCAGATAATCGGCATCTACCCAGTCGTCACTGTCCAGAAAAACTGCAAAAGCACCGCGGGCTTCCTCAAGCCCCCGGTTTCTCGCAGCGCTCACCCCGGCATTTTCCTGGTGGACAGTGCGGATGCGCGCGTCCTCTTCCGAAAGCCGGTCGCAGAGCGCACCGGAGCCGTCCGGTGACCCGTCATCTACCAGGATAAGTTCCCAGTTTCCGTCTGTCTGCGCCAGCACCGAGCGTACGCATTTTTCCAGCCAGGCTTCGGTCCGGTATACCGGAACGATAATGCTGATCAATCCTTCGTCCAAATGCCTTACCTCCTCTTTCGCCGTCTCATTATAAAGCATTTCAAAAGTCTTATCAAGTTTTTCGCATTTATGCTATAATGAGTCCGAGTGCGGCGGTATTCCGCCCGGAAAGTGAGCCCCCATGACCTTCAGTATTCTTATTCCCGTATATAAGGCCGAAAAATACCTTGCCGAGACCGTATCTTCCGTTCTTCGTCAGAAGGGTGATTTCGAGATCGTTCTGGTCGAGGACGGCTCTCCTGACCGGAGCGGCGAGATCTGCGATCAGCTTTCGGCTGCACATCCGGAGAAGATCCGCGCGGTCCACAACGAACACCGGGGGACCGTCTTTACGCGCCGCACAGCCGTCCGGGAGGCGCGCGGAGAATATCTTGTCTGGCTGGACGCCGACGATGTTCTCGCTGAAAACGCCCTGGAAGTCCTTGCCTCCGCACTGAAGACCGAACCGAAGCCGGACGCTGTTCTCTACGACCTCTCCTTCTTCTTCGAAAACGGACAGCCTGACGTCATCCGTCCAGCCATCTTTCCCGAAAAAAAGCTGGTTTCCGGTGAAGGCAAAAAAGAAATCTACGAGATGCTGATCGGAACGAATCTTCTTGACGGTCTGGTCCTCAAGATGATCCGCGCTGATCTCATGAAAAACGATCCAACGGATTATGCGCCGCTTATGGACAACCCGTACAGCGAAGACGTCTGCCACTCACTTTATCCGTTAACGGAAGCGGAAAATATCCTGCTCCTGCCTGACGTCCTCTATCGCTACCGCATTCACGGCGGGAGCGTCATGCATGTTTTTGACGAGAAGAACATGGACCGGCGCTTCAACACCGCGCGTCTCGCGCTGTTTGAGAAATTCATGGAAAAATGGGGCATGAACGATGCCGAACACCTTTCGAAGCTGAAAGCAAATGCTTACAAAAGCATCGTCAATGACGTCCTGTATTTTCTTGAGCAGGGGGAAGACAGAGCCAAAATCAACGCATTTGTCAAACGTTTCAACACATCTCACCCTGAACTTAAGGAGATCGCCGCAAAACCTTTCCTGCCTGCGCGCCAGCGGATCATCCTGAAACTGTTTTCAAAGGGCCGGACCGGTCTTCTCGTCCTCATGAACAAAGTCTGGCAGAAGCTCAGACACTGACTTTCCGCATTGCAGTACGGATACGCAAAAACCGCCCTCACGGGGCGGTTTTCTTCTTTCTGCGGCCTTACTCCGCGGGTTTTTCTTCATTGCCGGCGTTTCTTCTTCTGCGGAGCAGCGCCAAAGCATATTCTAAGCTTTCCACGCGGAACAATTTTGCACCGGACACATAGAGCAGGACCCCAAGCGGGATCTGAATGAGAAGCGTCAGCCAGTCGGGCAGGTGCAGGAAATAAATGCAGTATACGGCAGCCCCCATCACGAGCGTCAGCAGGATATTCGGCAGCATGTCCTTCAGCTGGTCAAGATAACTGTAATTCATCAGTTTCCGGTTAGGCCAGGAATTGATCAGCTGACTGAGAACACTCGAAACGAGTGAAGTATATGCCATGGCCATCACGCCGTAATTCATGGAGATGAGAAGGAGCGTGATCCCCATGCATTTTTTGATGATCTCCAGTTTCAGAAAAATGTCGCTGCGGCCTAACGCCTTGATGGCGTTCAGGTTGGCTGTATGCACGCAGTAGAATGCGTAGCCGAAGCAGAAAATGCGGATGAAAGGAACAGCCGGCATCCATTTTTCCCGCAGGATCCAGTGAATGAAGGCTTCCGAGCAGACCGCTAGCCCCATCATCATCGGCATGATAACGAAGGAACTGAACGATATCGCGCGGCGGGTCATCGCTTTGACCCGTTCGGGATCGTCCTGTGCTTCGCTCATGATGGGGAGCAGCACGCTGTCAGTAGCTGAGTTGATGCTGGTAACGAGCAGGTTCGGGAAGGTATCGCCCTTATTGTAGTAGGCCAGGGCGAAGTCATCGTATTTTTTCGCGATCACCAGCTGGTACAGCCGGTTGTAGACCACGTCGATCAGCGCACTCACGAGTAGTTTCCACGCATAGGAAAACAGTTCTTTCAGGCGTGCGAAGGAAAACATCTTTTTCGGCCGCCATCTGACGGTGATCCAGAGGATAAGCGTATCGATCGTCGTGTTGACGAGATTCTGGACGATCAGCGCCCATGCACCGAACCCCTTCAGCGCCATCCAGATGCCGACGACTGCCGCAGTAACGGTACCGATCAGCGTCGCGAAGAAAAAGCGTTTGAAGAGAAGGTTGCGCGCCACATAAGCGCACTGAATGTTCTTGACACCGCCGAACACGAGGATCAGCGACAGCGCGCGGATGTAAGGCACCAGATACGGACGGGCATAATAACGTGCGATGAGCGGTGCGCCGAAGAACATCAGCGCGTACATCGTAAGACACATGACGATATTGAAATAGAACACCGTGGAAAAGTCCAGGTCGTCAGCATCTTTCTTATGGACCAGTGCATCGTTCAGGCCGCTTGTGACGAACACGGAAAGGATCGACGTAAAGATCGATACGATCGCGACGATCCCGTAGTCTTCAACGTCCAGGATCCGCGCAAGGATCAGGCCGACGACAAGAGTGACCCCCTGCGCGCCGAAGCGCTCAAGGAGTCTCCATATGAATCCGTTCGCGACTTTTTTTCCGTCAGCCATGTATCTGCCTTTTCGCCAATATGGTTTCCGTCAGTGAAGCACCGTTCGCTCAGCCGAAGATCTTATGTTTCAGCCGCACGAGCCAGGGGAATTTATCGTTCAGGATGCGGTGGAATCTGTAGTGTCGCCAGCGAGCCCTGAATCTCGGCTGTTTCAGGGTTTCCTTATCGTTCTTCTGCACTGCGATCGTGAATTCCGTATTCAGGATGTCTGCTTCGCGTTCGGCGATCGCACCGGCAAAGGCTTCATGATATCTGCCGAAATGAGCTTCGATCCGGGAAAGATATTCCAACATCGCCTTCTGATGTTTTACGCGGTTTTCGGGATCGTTCCAGATCCGCACCGTCCAGGAATCCTTTACCCCTTCATTGTGGCGCGACATCGGCTGCGAAAGGCAGTAAACCTTTCCGTTCATCGCGGCGTTCATCAGGATCGAGTAATCGTTGAAATCCTGCATCTTGAAGCATTCCGGCATGTCAACGTAGAAGGGGCGCCTTACCATGAAGGAGTTCGTGGCAAACATTCCCGCGCCGCGGCGGATCAGTTCCTCCGGAGGAAAATCGCAGTCCTCATCGACGCCCGCCGGATAGATCTTATCCTCCGATTCATCCGTTCCCACAATATGCTTGTATGCCGTATGCACGCACATGGCATAATCCGGATGACTGCGCAGAAAATCGACCTGACGCTGGAGCTTCAGCGGATCCTCCCAGGAGTCATCGCATTCGCAGAACGCGAAAAACTCACCTGAAGAAAGCGGGACCAGAAGATCCCGCGTAATATGCAGAGCAGGGTTGTAATACTGGTTTTCCGTCTCGTAATAACCGTGGATCTTGTCCGGATACCGCGCCTCGTATTCGCGCAGGATCTCCGCCGTGCGGTCCGTTGACGCATCGTCGTGCACGAAGATCTCGTATTCGAAATCCGTTTGCTGGCAGACCATGCTGTCCAGCGAGCGCGCAATGTAGTCTTCGTGATTGTAGGCGAGGCAGAATACCGATACCAGAGCAGACATAAGCGTTTCCTTGAGGATGTTTTAGTGCAGAATGATGTCGCAGATGCGGTCGATGTCGTCCGCAGCAAGATCTGCGAACATCGGCAGCGTCAGTACGCGGTCAGCAACATGCGCCGCCACGGGCGTTTTCTCACGGCCGGCCGTCGGCCATCCGCGGTAGCATTCGTAATCGCTGGTCAGCGGATAGAAATACTTCCGGGCAAAGATCCCGTTCTCGGCAAGACGCGCAGCGATCTCGTCACGCGCATACTTATAGCCGTCGAAGATCGCCGGGAAATAAGCGTAGTTCGGCTTCGTATCTGCCTGCGGGGCAGGTATCACGATGCCCGGGACGCCGTCCAGCCTTCCGTGGTAGTGCTTCCAGACTTCCTTTCGCTTTTCGATCTCCCCTTCCAGATGGCGCAGGTTGCAGATGCCCATCGCTGCCTGGAATTCGTTCATCTTTGCGTTTCCGCCGATATATTTGCACTCCTCGGCATTGCGGATGCCGAAATTCTTCCGGTCGTTCATCTCCTGGACCATTGCGTCATCCCTGAAGCAGACCGCACCGCCTTCGATGGTGTGAAATACCTTCGTGGCGTGGAAACTGAACATGGACATGTCGCCGAAATTGGCCGTGCTGACGCCCTTGTAGCGCACTGCAAAGGCATGCGCGGCGTCATAGACCACCTTCAGCTGATATTTCTCTGCAAGCTTTGCGATCTTTTCCACATCGCAGACGTTGCCGTAGACGTGGACAGGCACGATGGCCACGGTCTTATCCGTGATCAGCGATTCGATCTTGTCCGCGTCGATCGTATAATCCCGGTCATTGATATCGCAAAAGACCGGAACGAGGCCGTTCCGGCTGATCGCATGCGTAGTCGAGACAAAGGTAAACGGCGTCGTGATGACCTCCCCGCCTTCGGGGAGGTCCATCGCGGCGATCGCGTTTTCCAGTGCCAGATGTCCGTTCGTATACAGAATGACGTGCGGGACCCCAAGGTATTCTTCGAGCGATCGCTGAAGTTCCTCATGCTTGCTGCCCATGTTGGTCAGCCAGCGGTTTTCCCACAGGTCCCTGATCTCCTCACTGTACTCTTCAAAAGAAGGCATGGAGGAGCGGGTCACATTGATGCGCATAGGACTCCTTTCCGGCATTGCCGGAGCGTATCGTTATTTTTCGGCAGGCAGTTCGCTCGTGCAGTGCGGGCAGCGGACGGCATCGATGGCGATCTCGCTCTTGCAGAACGGGCAGATCTTCGTGGTCGGGGCTTCAGGTTCGGGAGCGGGTGCGGCAGCAGCCTTGCGTTCCTCTTCCAGCTTGCGGGCCTTGTTGATCGCCTTAACGATCATGAACACGATCAGGGCAAGGATCAGGAAGGTGATGATCGCACTGATGAAGGCACCGAACTTGATGGCGACTTCTTCCGTGACCACCGCACCTTCGGCATCCAGTACGGCTTCCTTCAGCACGATCTTCAGGGCATTGTCTAGGCTGTTGACGCCGGGGATCAGTGCCATCAGGGGGTTCACGATGTTGGCTGTAAAGGCACCGACCAATGCCGTGAAGGCGCCGCCGATGATGACGCCGATGGCCATGTCGATCATGTTGCCCTTCAGTGCGAACGCTTTGAATTCCGAAATGAATTTTTTCATTGTTTTCTCCTTTCGGGAAATACGGTTGTATCCGTGTATTTTAAATGATTCTTTCCTCAATTGCAAGTCTTGTCACGTCCAGTACCTTCTGCATCTGATCCTCCGTACCGACCGATACCCGGATGCAGTTTATGAGCGAAGCGCTCTGGCTGACATTGCGTACGAAGATATCGTGCGCTTCATACCATTTCAGGATCGCTTCCTTGATCTTCGCATTCCGGCAGCGCAGGAGCACGAAGTTGCCGCAGCTGGGGAAAGCTTCGAAAAAGTCTTTGAGCGGTGCCCGGTTCATTCCGTGGATGAAGATCTCCCGGGCGCTCCGTACTTCCTCTGCATAGGCACGCATGTAGTCAGCATCCTTAAGCGCCGCGATGGCAGCGACCTGCGTGAAGGTGGTGATGTTCTTCGGATTCCGGATGCGCGAGATCGCCTGAATGTTCTCCTCCGAAGCGATCAGATAGCCGAATCTGATGTTTGCAAGTCCGAATGCCTTGGAGAGCGTCCGTGTCACCAGAAGGTTTTCGTGGTTAAGGACCAGGCGGCATGAGGAAGAAGCGCCGGAAAATTCGATGTAGGCCTCATCCAGCAGGAAGACCGTATCCCGGAAATCATTGACCAGCTCTTCAACGCATGCGGAAGGGATCAGCGTTCCGGTGGGGTTGTTCGGATTGCAGACATAGGCCATGTCAGGCTTTTCGCGCGCCAGATCCTCCCGAAGCTGCTGCAGGGACAGTTCAAAATCGGGACTCATTTCCGAGTAGCAGAGCTTTGCCCCCGTGGACTCGGCTGTCAGGCGGAAATTATCGTAGGACGGCCAAAGCACCAGCACCTTCCTGCCCTCGCCGAGATAGGCGCGGGCGATGTATTCGTGGAGCGAATCGGAACTGCCGAAATACTGAATGTTCGCTTCGGGTACGCCCGTGTAGGCAGAAAGCGCCTTCATCAGTTCTTCGTTGAACGTCGACGGATAAAGATGGAAGAAATCCTCTTCTTCCATGAGGTCCTTCAGTGCCTGTTTCACTTTCGGCGACGGCGGGACGGTTGCTTCGTTCCAGTCCAGTTTCAGGATCCTGTCGCGCTCACCGGCCGGGACCGACCAGATCTTATGCGATGCCACCTTATAAGGTTTTAAAGTCAGAAGACGCGGATTAACGTAACTCATGCTCTCCCCTCCTGATAATTTTCGTATGAAGGATCGATCGCCTTCAGTTCGGCAAAGGTATCGATCTCCTGGATGTCATCCTCGCTGCAGGGTCTTATTGCAACGCGGTAACGGTCTTTCAGGACCGACATGGGGACCTGTTCCCAGTAATATTCGCGGCCTCCGGGCATTTCCGCCACGGTCTGAAGATCTTCCGCCATGCGCGCGCCGTCAGCAGCATTCCAGTACGAAATACCGATCACCTGATAGCAGTCCAGACCGCCGCGCTTTTCATCCTGGATGATCCCGTTCTTTACCGGGAAGCACCAGTCATCGGTCCGTTCCTTGTAGACCCCCAGGAAGTCGGAGGTGTAGTGATAGCGGGTGATCACGCCCGGATTCCGGATCAGCAGGTCAGCGTCGAAGATATAACTGTTCTGCAGTTCATTCTTCACGCACAGCGCCGAAAGGATGTTGTTGGCCTCGGCATAACCGGGGTTGTCGACGAAGCGGATCATGGGATATTTTTCTTTCAGAACCTCGAATTTCTCTGCCATGTAGCCGCGCACGATGATAATGTCTTCGATCCCCGCGGCAAGCACGGCGTCGATGAGGCCGTCGATCAGACGTTTTCCGTGTACCGGTACAAGCGGCTTCGGCATGTCCAGCGTGACCGGAACGAGCCGTGACCCGAACCCGGCAGCAATGAAAACCGCCCGTTTTGCCCGGTAGGGCTGAAGGGCCAGGATGCCTTTCGGCGTGATCCGGCTGTCCTGCATCAGCTCGCGTGCCGTCAGGTTTCTGACAAGCTGATTGACGGAACCGAGAGAATATCCCGTCCGGGAAGAAAGTGCACGCTGCGGCAGAGCTTCATCCGTCTCTGCCAGCGCTGCCAGTATGCTGAATTCCTTACGGTTGAGATCCATAAATCCTCCTCTGGTTCATTTATTGAACGGAAAAAGGCGTTCATTTCCAAATGATAATATCACGGAATTGAACGCCTGTCAAGGATTTGTGTTCAGTTTTTGTATGAGTCGTGCCAAATTTGAACGGACCTGAAGCCAGGTCCGCTTTCAGGCGGCATCAGAGACCTATGCTTTTCCGGTAAGCCTGCAGCGCTTCCTCAAAAGGAATGTCGGGCTGCATGTCTTCGTCCGAATGCAGATCACCGCGCTTTTCCACGGGCGGGAAGGCATGCCAGTCGCCGTACTGCGAGGTCAGGAAACTGTCGTATCCGGCGGGGACGGGAAGCGTAATGTCTTCAAACGGTAGCCGGACGATCTCATCAAAGCATTCCCGGCGGAAATAATTGTGGCGGAAAGCATCAAGCGTGATGACCGCATGGGACCAATATGCCGCGCCGGTACCGTTAAACTGCCGTGCCAGCGCTTCCACTTCACGCACGTTTTCCATGGGATCCCTGCCGGACCAGGATGCCGCGCGCTGCCTGCCCTCTTCCGAAAGATAAGGATTGCTGCGTCGCATGAAGTTGGAATTGTCAACGCAGAGATCACGGATGCGGTTGTAATACGGTTCCGCGCCGTCAGGCTCCCATTCATCAAGCGGGAAAATGTCCAGATACAGCCCCATGTTGAAGCCCTGGAGGGCAAAAGCAGGGTTGAGCGCTGAAGTCCGCACATTGCGCAGGCGCGCGAACGTGAAGAAATACCCCTGCGTTTTTCCGGGTGCCTGCAGTTCGTAGGGGGCGGCAAATTCCGGCATCAGCGTCAGAAGCTTCTCGTAGTCTTTCCGGGGCATGCCGGCGTCGATGTCATCGTCCCAGGGAATGAATCCGCGGTGGCGTGCCGCACCGAGCATGGAGCCGCCGACCAGGAACCAGGTAAGACCGTGTTCCCTGCAGAAACGGTCAAATTCCATCGCAAGATCCAGAAGGACCAGCCAGATTTTCTTCCGCCTCGTGTCGCAGAAAAATTCGCAGCGGGTCTCCTCTTTCAGAAAATCAGCCGAAAACTCAGGCCTCTCTGCCAGTATCCGTTCAACTTCGGTCATTGCCTGCTCTCCTTTATTCCTCTCGTGCGGGTCTTAACCGCTGTCTGTATTGTACCCTTGCACCGGGGTCTTGTAAAGTCCGCCTTTTTTCGCTATAATGACGGAACGAAAATCGTTCGTCAACAGGAGTTTGCCATGGGTAACGTCTTTTATTTCAACTGGGAACCGCAGCTGATGATGTGGCTGCAGCAGGTACTCGGCGATTTCGGCGCGAAAGCCGCGTCGCTGATCTCCGCTTTCGGCGAAGAGATGCTGATGGTCGGCATCATGGGCTTCGTCTACTGGTGCATCGACAAGCGCTGGGGCATTTATCTCGGCATCAATCTGACCGCCTCCGCCGCCTGGAATCCGATGATCAAGAACATCGCACTCCGCCCGCGCCCCTATATGGTGCATGACGGCGTGAAGTGCCTGAAACCTGTCGACAAGAGCGGCGATATCATGGATCCGCTGGTCCAGGGCTGGTCTTTCCCCAGCGGGCACTCCTGCAACGCAGTTACGGTCTACGGCTCGTTAGCCTATTACAAAAGGGCAAAAGCCCTCATCGCGATCGCAGTCGTCATCCCTCTTCTCGTCGGCATTTCCCGCTTCGTGCTCGGGGTCCACTATCCGACAGACGTTTTAGCCGGCTGGTCGCTCGGCCTTGCCAGCGTCCTTCTCGTTTCCTGGATGCAGAAAGCGATCAAAAAGGACTGGGTGCTCTACCTGATCCTTCTCGCGACGGCGGTTCCGGGACTTTTCTACTGCACCAGTACTGACTATTTTACCTCTCTCGGCATGATGATCGGGACCTACGCCGGCGCCATGGTCGAGACCCGTTTCATTCACTTTGAGAACACGAAGAGCATCCCGCGGATGATCATCCGCACGCTCATCGGCATCGCGCTTTACCTCGGACTGAATACCGTGCTGAAAATGCCTTTCAGCAAGGAATTCCTGAACTCCGGCTCTGCCGCCGCGCATGCGGTGCGGATCGCGCGCTATGCAATCATCCTCTTCGTCGAAGTCGCCCTTTATCCGGCCTGTTTCAGATTCTTCCGAAAAAAGGCCTGACGCCGGCCGGATGTCTCCGTCTGCCAGGAGGCATCACCGTCACGTCCTCACGGCCGTGACCGCAGCCCATTCTCCGATGAAGTCGGTGTGAACGTCCGTCCAGGACGGATTTGCCGTAAAAGCCGCCGCGACTTCATCGGCACGCGTGCCTATGATCCCGGAGCCGATGAACACGCCGCCCGCCTTTACATAGCGGTCTGCTGCGCCCGGCGCGGCAAGTTTAAGAATGACCGGCGCGAGAATGTTGGCGGCAGCAACGTCATATTTCCCCGCAGCCCCCGCCTGTACGGCAGGATCTGTCAGAATATCTCCCATGAGCAGCCGGAAACGGCTGCTTTTTTCGTCGAGATGATTGAGACGCAGATTTTCGTATACCACGGCTTCACAGGCCGGATCGACTTCGGTCGCCGTGACCTGTTCCGCACCGGAGAGAAAAGCGGAAAGCGCAAGCACCCCGCTCCCCGTCCCGATATCCAGAAGGCTCTTACCCTTCAGGTCCAGTTTCGCCATGCCGTCCAGGCAGAGCCTTGTCGAGGCATGCGCGCCGGTCCCGAAAGCCGTTCCCATCTCCAGCCGGAGAAGTTTCAGTTCACCTTTTTCGATCCTCTGACGGGCTTCATCAGGCACTTCGCTCCACGCCGGGCAGATGAGGATCCCGTTCGCCTCGATCGGCTGCGCGTATTTCTTCCACTGATCCCGCCAGTCTTCCTCCCGGCTGATGCCGCATTCCAGTTCAGCCTTCTTAACAAGTCCAAAAGCCTTAAGTTCTTGAAGCCCCTCTGCTGCGGCAGTTTCGATTGCCCGGATCTCCTCCGGGGAATACCGTCTGTCGTGTATGGTATAGGAATCGTCGCTGTCTTCGGCATCCTGCGGTGCGGCTGAAGACTCCGGGTCAAGTGCGGAATGAAGATAAAAACGGATCTGCAGCTCTCCTTCCGGGACTGCGGCTTCCGGCTGCAGTTCGGCATCCGGGGCAAGGAACAAAAGTGCCTTGTCCTCCGCCGACAGCGGGTCGGCTTCTATGATCTCCAGACTGTCGATCCCGAGCCCGCCCAGCATGGCCGCAACCGGTTCTTCCGCTTCCGTTTCTGTTTTGATCGTATAGCAGAGCCATTCCATGGCTGTTTCCTTTCCCGAGAAAAAGCGCTGCCCGCTTTCACGAACAGCGCTTTTCGCGTTCTGTCAGCCTTCCGGCTTTCAGATCTTATTCAAGTTCGATCGTACCGACGGGGCAGCCACCGGCGCAAGCGCCGCATTCGATGCACAGATCGGGATTGATCTCATACTTGCCATCGCCTTCGCTGATGGCGCCAACAGGGCAATTGCCGGCGCAGGCTCCGCACATGATGCAGTTATCACCGATTTTATAAGCCATGATCATTCCTCCTTTGTTGTACTGAGAGTAACATCTTCCTGTTCCGATTCATTTTATCAAGTCCGTTCCCGTAATGCAAGAGGGAATTTTGAACTTTCTGTGAAGTTGCTCCGTTTAGTTCTGTACATCCTTGCGGAAGCCGAGTGTCAGTTCAACAGTGACAGGGGAATACTCACCGCGGTTCAGGCGCATCACGGTCAGTTCGACCACGGTACCGCCCTTATAATACTGCAGTTCGTTCACAAGTTCGTCGTAGCTTGCCACTTTCTTCCCGTCGAAGCTGATGATGATGTCATACGGCAGCAGGCCTGCCTTTTCAGCGGGGCTTCCTTCGCCGATCTCATAGACATAAGCGCCCTGCGGAATGCCGTAGGCATCCATATAAGCCGCCGAAAGATTCTTGAAGGTCACGCCCATGTAAGGGAAATCGTCATCCGAGACAGGCGTGCGGGCCTGCATCAGGGAGAGATCCGCCATGATTTCCTTTACACTGGAGATCGGGATCGCGAATCCGACGCCTTCAACATCGGTATCGGAATATTTCGCATTGTTGATGCCGATGAGTTCGCCGTCGGCATTCAGTAGCGCACCGCCCGAGTTGCCGGGGTTGATCGCGGCACTTGTCTGCATCAGGTACATCTTTGTGCCGTCTTCGAATTCCACTTCACGGTTGAAGGCACTGACTACGCCGGTCGTTACGGACTGGCCCCAGCCGAGGGCGTTGCCGATCGCAATGACGCCCTGTCCGAGCTTCAGATCGTCGGAATCGCCGATCGTGATGATCTTGATGCTGTTTATCGTGCTCTTCTCCAGATCTGCAAGCTTTACGCCGACCACCGCAAGATCGTTATCCTTGTCGGTTCCCTTCACATAGGCCGAAACCGATTTTTCATCGCAGAACGTGATCTCGATCGTGTCTGCGTCTTCGATCACGTGATGATTGGTCACGATCCAGAGTTCAGTGCCGTCATCGCCTATGATGATGCCGCTGCCGGCGCCTTTCTCTTCATATTTGCGGTCGCCGCCCCAGTAGCTCGGGTAGGATACTGTCTGCGTGATCACGATCGATACGACGGAAGGAAGCACCTGTTCCACGATGTCGGAAACATCCGTCAGACCGGTGATCTTTCCCTTTACGGCTTCCGCAGTCCCGATCACGGGATCGGCGGAATACGTTTCCTCACTGCTCGTCGGCACGTCAGAGGATGCATCCGCAGTTTCGATCCTGCTTCCGGGTCTGCTGTGATCTTCGTTTCCGGAACGTCCGGGGATCTCAGAGGAAGGCTGCGCAGCCGTACTGCCGTCGACCAGACGGTCCTGGCTTTCTTTCAGGCTGGAAACTTCCGCACGCAGGTCCTGAATGGTCTTCGCGATCCCGCCGGCCGCGTAACCGGCAGCGCCGACAAGAAGGGCAACCGCAAGGACTGCTGCCGTCAGGCGCAGGCCTTTTTTCTTTCGGACTTTCCTCTCCGCTTTCGCGGCTTTTTCCGCTTCTTCCCTGGCCTCGTTTTCCCTGCGGATCGCTTCAGCCCGTTCTTCTTGTTCGCGGCGGCGTTCTTCTTCCGCGCGGCGGAAGTTTGCCTCCCATTCCGCTTCCTTCTGCCTGCGTTCCGCTTCCAGGCGTTCCGCTTCGGTCTGTCTTGCTTCTTCTATGGCCTTCGCCGCTTCTTCTTCCGGCGTAGGACCGCTTACCGGTTCTTCCGGTACGGAAGGGGTTACCGGTTCCTTTTCGTTTCCGTCGGTTCTGTTCATGTCGTCGTTCATGGATAACACCTCACTTATGCGGGCGGCATGCAGAAACGCCCGCTTTTTTCTTGTGATGTCACAAGTATAGCGGGCGTTTGTGAGGAAATTGTGATAAAAAGTTTCAGGAATTGTGAATCATCAGGGAGTATTCAGCTTCGCACGGATGGAATCCATCTCCTGCGTGGCAAAAGCGCTGATCCTGCGGATGTTCGCAGAAGGAACGTAGTCTTCATCGCCGTACAGGAAATTGTGAAGTTCTTTCACATCCTTTTCCAGATCAGCGGAATACACGAATGACGTCGGGATCGGGAACGTCAGGTGGTTAAACGGAAAGCCTGCGCTGCCGCCGATGTTGTATGCAGTTGCATTGGACAACAATTCAATGATCTCCATCTTGTCAAAACTGAAGCGGACATTATTCGTGACTGCAGCGATAAGATCGCTCAGCTGGCTGATCTTCATGGTTTTGGCTTTCTGCAGGATGAGGTTGATGATCTTCCTCTGGCGTTCGGTACGGCCGTAGTCGTCGCCGACCCCCTTGCGCATGCGCGCGACCGCGATCGTCTGGCCGCCGTTCAGATGATACGTCGCCGCCTCCTTCGGAAGCGGTTTCACCTTGTAAGGCCGGTTCGTCACCAGTTCGGTTTCATAGACAAAGCCGCGCATCTCCGTCGCTTCTTCTTTGGTAAGGTACATGTCGATCCCGCCGAGTGCATCAACGACGTCAGCAACAGCGGTCCAGTTGACAACGACGTAATCGTCGATCTGCAGATCGTAATTGCGGTTCATTGCTTCGACCGTCTGTACTGCACCGTACAGGCAGTAAGCATCCGTGATCTTGCTGAGGCCGCCGTTCACCACCGGCTCAAAAGCACAGTCACGGTAAACGGAGCAGAGACGGATCTCATGTGTCGCATTGTTCAGGGACACCAGGATGACCACGTCCCCCTGTGTCCACTGATCCAGATGCTCGCTGTCTCTCGCGTCAACGCCGAACACGGCAAAGGTGGAAAAGCCGGTCTTGACGGGGGCAGCCGTCTCTTCAACACTTTCTTCACTAGGCAGGGTATACTCAATGATCTCCGTACTGCCGTCGGCACCTTCGATCACGAAAGTCGGCTGGCCCTGAGATGCTGACGGATCAAGCGTAGGAAGGCCTGGCTGCGCCTGCCCGGAAGGGGTCGTTCTGCCGCCCTGGTCAGTCATGATGTCCAGTGCCTTGACAAAAGTATTGATCCCCCAGAGACCAACGCACAGCACGACCAGCAGGATGCTTTCCAGAATCAGTCCGAAAATCTTCCTGTGTCTCTTGTTCTTATATTGCTTCATCCGTTTCTGGTATTCCTTGCGGGCATTTCGTTCCGCCGATTCCGCGTCCGGCGCGGCAGTTTTCCCGGCGGCCCGCATGGAATCCGTAAGCAGGATGTCCTCGTCTTTTTTGTTTCCCATTGAATAAACCTCCGGTGTCGCGGAAGATTATACTCTATGTTCCGAATAAAAGCAATACTCAGCAGTCGGAAGTGACGGAAATCCAGAAAACTTTTATTGAAAGTTTCTTTTTTTCTTACTTTATGTTATGATCGGTGACGGAATGCTGCCGGCCTGTACGGCTGCAATGTTCGGCAAACGAAATGATCGGAGACATGATCCATGAACAAGATCCACGGTGAATCAAGACTCAGTTTTGCGGAAGCGACCAGCATCATTGTCGGCCACGGTGTCGGAAGCGGTATCCTGGCCGTACCTTTCCTTGCAGCGCACAACAGCCTCAGGGAGATCCTGCTGATCCTGCTGTTCACTTACCTCTTCAATCTTCTGCTGCACCTCATCATTGCGGAACTTTCCTACAATAACGGCGGCGCTCAGTTTATCAGCTGCTTCAATGCGGAGCTCTTCTCCGGAAAACTGAAAAAGATCCTGACCTGGCTCGCATTCGGGCTGCTGGGGCTCTCCGTTCTGATCAACGTGAGCGGTTTTCTAACCGGAGCGGCAGCCGTTTTCAAGGCCTGGTTCGGGCTGCCCGACATCGCCGGCATTCTGATCTTCTACGTGCTTGGCGCGGGAGTCGTCCTTTTCGGAATGAAGCTCGTGGGCATCTGTGAGAAATACGCCGTTGCCGCCATGGCCGCCGTGATCGTGATCCTTTTCGCTGCGACGCTCAGCAAACCGCTCAGCGAACTGCCTTCCGGCTTTAAGGGCATCTCCAACGCGCTCGCACTGTTCGGGATGGTCTCCTTTTCCCTCTCCGCCGTCATGTCAACGCCGCAGGTGGTAAAAGGTCTGGAAGGTGACGCGAAGAAGATCCGCCGCGCCATCGCACTCGGCCTCGCGGTCAACCTTCTGCTGATCTTCCTGGTCACGCTCATGACTCTGCTCGGCGCCGGAAAAAACATTACGGAGAACGGTGCATTGGTCGACCTGGCGGCGCATCTCGGCGGCTGGGTCAGCATCGTCGGTTATGTCTTTACGCTTCTCGCACTCGCGACCAGCTTCTGGGCCAATACGCTGAATCTGCGCGACATCATTCACGAGCAGACAAAATGGGGGCTGAAGCCCAGCTGGCTCGCGGCTTCCGTTCCCTGCCTTGCCCTTGCGCTGCTGACTCTTGCAAGTTTTGTCAGCCTGGCGCGCTACGCGAGTGCGATCCAGGTCGTGACCGGGCTCGGGATCATCTTTGCCTACTGGCTGTCACGCAGGCGCGTCGGCGGTTCCGCCCTCGTCGGCCGCTTCGGAACGGTCCCTTTCCTGATCCTGACCGCGCTCTGCTCGCTGCTTGCCACCGTCGGCGCCATGCTGCCGGTGAAATGATAAGGAGGATGAAATGGCTGCTTCACGAAATAAAAAAAGCAGGTCTGCCCTGCTGCTTCTGCCCGCCGCCGGCGCCGCTGTGTTTTCCGCGGGGGTCCGCGAATTATACCGTTATTCGTTTACGCGTTCAGGGTCTCCTCTCGTCAGCCGGCTAAAAGGCGAAAGAAAAACGCACGAGGAAGCCTATTACACCTGGCGTGACAGCCGCAAGGAAACTCTTAAGGCAGCGCCGCAGATCCGCATGTCGATCGTTTCCGACCGGGGTGAGCGCCTTGCCGGCTTCTATCTCCCCTGTGAAAATTCTGACGGCAGCCGGATCGCTTTCATCGTCCACGGCTACGGTTCCGAACATGCCGAGACAGCCGGGATGGTCCTTGATTACTGGCACAGCCGCGGCTTCGACGTTTTTGCTCCGGACAACACAGCGCACGGAGAAAGTGACGGAGAGATTATCGGTTTCGATCTTTTCGAAAGCGCCGATGCGCTGAAATGGATCGGGTATCTGAAAGCCCGTACGGACAAGCCTCTGCAGATCGTCCTGCACGGTTTCTCTCTCGGCGGCGCCAGCGTCATGAAGATGAGCGATCAGGTCGGCCCGGAGATAAAGTTCATTGTCGAAGACAGCGGCTACACGGAAGCAGAAAGTCTGCTGAAGGCATCGCCCCTCTTCCGTACGCTGAAGCTGCTTCACCGCGCCCTGACAGGCAGCGATCTGGCTGACACGGACGTCCGTCCGAACCTTTCGCATGCTTCAGTCCCCATCCTTTTTGTCCAGGGCACCGACGATCCGACTGTCCCTTCCGAAAAT
This sequence comes from uncultured Lachnospiraceae bacterium, assembly GCA_902761665.1. GTDB lineage: Bacteria > Bacillota > Clostridia > Lachnospirales > Lachnospiraceae > UBA6987. The sequence goes on from CACWLA010000017.1 coordinate 24,051, forward strand.
GCACCTGCACTGTACGAATTCTATCAGGGACCGAAGGAAAAACTCATTCTTCCGGACACGAGACACATCGAAGGCATGTATACGTCGCCGGAAGAATATGCCGCAAAACTGGATGAAATGATCGGGAGATATGTCTCCTCCCGGACCTGACATTCTGTTTCCGATCGCTTTGTAAAACAGAAAAAGACGCTGCGGTTCACTGAAGCCGCAACGTCTTTTTATTACCTTCCGTCTTACAGGATCGGGATCTTGATCTCCAGATCGCTCAGCGGGAAAGCGGAGCAGGAATGGAACCAGCCCATCTCCTTATCCATCCGGCGGCGTCCGTCGCCTAGAGGCGAAACAAAGATGTTCCCGCCCAGCAGCTGAGCCCGGCAGTAGCCGCACTCACCGCCGCGGCAGTGTGCATCGATGGGGATGCCGGCGCGTTCAAGCGACACGGCGACCGGTTCATCGGCCTTCGCGTCAATGACGTCCTTCTGAATGCCGCGGACGACCGTGATCTTATGCATCTGCCCGATCTGATCTTCGGGGAAACCCGGGATCTGCTTCACGTTCGCCGGCTGCATCATCGCTTCATGGCGGAAGCGGCGGTCCGGAACCCCCATGTTCTTCAGCGCTTTCTGCACCAGGAAGAACATCGGCCAGGGGCCGCAGAAGAAATAGGTCACGTCACCTTTCGAATACTTGCGGATAAGTTCCTCCGTGACGAAGCCTTTTTCACCTTCCCAGTCGGGATCGTCGGACATGATATTCACGATCTTCACGCGCGGGCAGGCTGCCGCGATGCGGTCTAATTCCTCGCCGCATACGATGTCACCGTGCTGCACGGAGCCGTAAAGGATCGTCAGGTCAGCGTCCAGGGTGCCGTGGGCGATCTCACGGGCCATGGACAGGAACGGCGTGATGCCGCTGCCGCCCGCAAGGCCCATGATCGTCTTCGAATCGCGCACCGCATCCAGATGGAAGGCGGAGAACGGAAGGTCGACTCTGACCTCGTCGCCGACCTTTACTTCACTGTAAATGTAGTCCGGGACGAAATACGGTCGGTTCTTGCGCACCGTGATCTCGAAGAAAGGCTTCTCCAGCCTGGCTTCGTAAGGCGCGGAGGAAATCGAATAGGCGCGGGTGACCACGCTTTCGCCGATCTTGAAATAAAAGCAGGCATACTGTCCTGCCTGGAATACCGGGACGTGGCCGCCGACCGGTTCAAAGCGGAAGGTCTTCGCCGTCGGGCTCGCATCCGTTACGGACACGAGACGGTAGCTTTCGGGACCGGGGTGCAGCGCATCCGCAAGTGCGCGGATGGGATCCTTCGGATCGGGGATACTGGAAGCCTTTTGAATCGTTTCCCGGCGCAGTTTCGTTACGCGCGAAGCCCCGCCGACGTCTTTTAGAAATCCTTTAACTTTCATTTCGTGCTTCCTCCCTTCGCTGCGTCCATGGCGGCCTTCGTATACTTGGCCGCGGCTCTGCCGTTCGTCACGGCAGGTCCCATGCCGTTGCCGCTCATGCCGGTCGCGCAGGCAAATTCAAGGCCTTCGATGAAGTGGTCTTCTTCGCGCATCTGGAGCCTGGCCACCGCATGGTTGTCGATCGAATGGGTATAGCCGTAGATGCTGCCCTTCCAGGAGCCCAGATAATGGGCGATGGTCGCAGGCGTCGAGACTTCGATCTCTTCGATGCGGTCGTGGATCGTGACGCCGGAAACGCGTTCGTACTCAGCGATCATCTCACGTGCCAGCTTTTCCTTGTAGGCGTAATAATCCTCTTCCTTCATGTCCAGGAAGCCCTGTACGCGCGGCAGCGTCGTGATGGAGAACTGCGTATAGCCTTCCGGCGTGCATTCCGGATTGGACAGGTTCAGACAGATGCTGGTCAGATACTTGAACGGGCCTGCCGTCAGTCCCTCGGCGCGCAGGTCGGCCGATTCCATCGTATCCGCCTGGAAAATATTGTAATCCTTAATGCCGATCTCTTCCGGCGTTCCCTTCAGGATCATCATGACCGAGCAGGTCGTCACGGATAGTTTCATGCCGTTGATGAATTTTACGGCGCCTTCCGGCACTTCCGAAGCCGGTTCGATCATCTGGGTATAGACACGGTTCGGATAGGCAGCGCTGATGACGTAATCGCAGTTGATGACATCGCCGCGCTTAGTCCTGACGCCCGTTACTCTGCCGTTCTTCACCAGGATCTTTTCCACTTCCTGGCGGAATTCGATCTGGGCGCCGTTTTCTTCGGCTTTCCGCTCCAGCTTCATGCTCATCTCATGCGAGAAGCCGCGGCACACATAGGAACCGCCGCGGAAATAGTCGGCCATCAGGAAAGCATAGATCGTAAACGGAAGGTTGTCGATGGGTTCGCCGACATAGATCCAGTAAGGCGTAAGAACGTCCACGACGTCCTGCGGGAAGCCCCAGGTATCGATGACTTCCTTCGCGGTGTAACCGGCAGTCTTGACGAAATCCGGATGCTTCAGCAGCATCTGTACCTTGCTCATGGAATGCGTGGAGAGGAAGTTCATCGAGTCATACACCGTGTTGCACAGCAGCATGAACTGATAGACCTTCTCGCCCCAGCCGGGATATTTGGCGCCGATTTCGTCCGCCATCGTGCGGAAGCCGGCGTGCAGCGTAATGTCGATGTTCTTCTTCGGTTCCACGAAGCGGTAGGCTTCGGGTACGCGCAGCCAGTCGATGTCCACGCCCATTTCGTCGAAGAACTGACCGACTTTCAGACGGTCTTCCTTCGGGCCGATCGACATCATCTCATGCAGCGTCGCTTCGATCTCGAAACCGTCGCGTACGAACGACGTCGCAAGGCCGCCTGGCAGGTTGTGCTTTTCGAGGATCAGGATGTCCTTCACGCCGAAGGCCTGCAGCTGCAGCGCCGCCGAAAGGCCGGCCAGCGCACCGCCGATGATGACCACCTGATAATGATCTTTGTAAAAGCTCATATCTGTTCCTTTCAAAATAAACAGGCCGCCTGCATGACTGTAAGCGGCCTGTGCATATGCTTCCGCTTAGAAGAAGCGGTCGACCAGCTCGCGGGAGTATTCCGCGGTCTCGTCCATGTCACCGAAGGCCATGATCTCGCCGGCATAGTAGGTATCGTACTTGCCCTGCATGGCTTCGACCTTGTCATACCAGCCCGCGGCATAGTCTTCCGAGAAGACGTGCGGGAAGTAATAGACGCTCCATTCGTTGATGACGTTGGAGGCGGGGTTGTGCATGGTCTTCAGATCGTCCAGCACCATCTTCTTGCATTCGTCGTAAGGGATTTCCCTGGTATCTTTGTGTTTGCGCAGCGCATAGGTGGTGATGACCTGATCCTTGGTATCTCTCCAGCGGCGGTAATAGACCATCAGGTGGCCGAGGCGTTCCTTGGTCATGTTGTCGAAGACGTAGTAAGAGATCTCCGGATGATCTTCGGGCTTGGTCTCCACGGCCAGAACGTCGTAGCGCTCGTAGTCGATCTTGGAGAACAGGGCTTTTTCGTCTTCACGGGCATCGAAATAGTCGACCATGCCGACCTGGCCATCCGTGCGCTTGTTCGGGATGTACAGCGGTGCGGTCACGATGATCTTATCGTATTCTTCGACCTTGCCGTTCACGGTCACATAGACCTTGCCGTCCTTACGCTCGACCTTTTCGATCTTGGAATTCAGTCGGGCAGGATTTTTCAGTTTGTTGTTCAGGCTTTCCCAGATGAACTGGGTGCCGTCTTTCCAGGTCCACAGATTGATCTTCACGAAGTTCATGCAGGTCTGGAAATCCAGATATTTCAGCACGTACGCAGCCGGGATCTCATCGAAGTAGCCGTAGCCGAAGGAGGTGTACGGTCCGATCCAGACGTCCTGGGTCAGTTCGACGCCGTTCAGTCTGCACCAATCCTTGAAGGGCATGGTCAGATCCTTCAGGTTCGGGTTCACGCCTTCCACTCTCTCGCGGCCGGGCGTGCAGGCATAGCCGTCATAGCGGCCTTCCGCAACGCCGCGGTGGCCGTTCAGGTCGTAGCCTTTATACTTGGTCTCCAGGATCTCGCCGAGCTTCTTGATCTGCTTCTTCATCTTCAGCAGTCGCGGGATCTTCAGGATGTTCTTCTTCGGTTCAAAGGGCTCGATCACGTCGCCCCTGCTGTTCTTGTAGTTGCGGTTCAGCTTCGGACCGTCATGCGTGATGCCGCAGAATTCTTCCACGTCATGCACGGCATAATAGCTGGGCACGCCCATGATGGCGCCCATCTCATAGCGTCTGCCGTTGTAATGCGGAGACCAGCACTTGCCGCCCACACGGTCCAGACGTTCCAGGATGGTGTAGTTGGTGTAGCCCTTCTGCTCCAGATACATACCCGCGGAAAGACCCGCAGGACCGCCGCCTACGATACAGATACGTACGTTCTTATCCATGAATTACCTCCAGTTTTTGGTTTGCGAAACCAATTCCGGAAATATTATACTCCACCCCGCAGGAAAATGCACGAAGTATTTTATGAAAATGTATCTTTTTCCGTACAAAAAAAGTCCGCGGAGGTATTCCGCGGGCCTCTTTGGGGCAGCCGGTCTTAAGACCGGTCCGTTCAGTTCAAGCACTTCTCATTTTTTACCGGCAAGTTTGCGGTAAAGCCAGATGACAAGGCAGGCACCGGCAGCAGAGATCAGGATCCCGCCGATACTGATCTTATTGGCATGAATGCCGATCAGGGCAGCGAGGAAACGGCCGACTACGGAGCCCGCGATACCAAGGATCGCATTCATCCAGAAACCGTTCTTGGCATTCATCAGGACGCTGGCCAGCCAGCCGGCCAGGGCGCCGATGCAGATCGAAATAATAATGTTCCAGAGCATTTTGATTCCTCCTAAAACTGTGGATGACCGGAGCATTCCCTCAGGTCTTCGCGTCTGAGATCACTGTTTTAACTGCTTAATTTTATAACTTTCGTGTATTTTTGTCAATCATGTACAGAACGGTCCCGTCAAGCCTTCTTGGAACTGCTGAAGAGAATGTTACTGAACGTGAATATGCTCGGAACAGCTCTGGAAAAGCTTGTCCATCTCATCATTATCAGCCGTATAGGTGATCGTCACGGACCGTCCGTCCATGAACAGCGTGCAGGATGTCTGCTTTAACACGACTCCCTGCTGCACAAAATCGGCAGTGTAATGGGCGATGACAAGTTTTCCGCCCTGGATCTCATTGCTGGTGTACGTAAAGTCTTTGACTTCCGCTCCGTAGCTTGATGCATAAGAGTTCGTGATGGCATTCTTAAATGCTTCTTCCGTGTAGTCTTCGTATTTGTCGTTCGCTGTGATCAGCGTGATATTGCTGCCCTGCGTTTCTCCGGCAGGGATCAGCGAAAGCGGATACGAATTTTCCTTCTCAGTATAATTTTCGGGGATCCAGCATACGACTCCGTCAAAAACGTATTCCTTCAGGCCTTTCGAAGGCTGATCGGCAGCTTCTTCCGTTGTCGGTTCTGCCGTCGTCGGTGCTTCAGTGGTCGGTTCTGCCGTCGTCGGCGCTTCGGTGGTCGGTTCCGCCGTCGTCGGCGCTTCGGTGGTTTCTGCTGCCGAAGTTTCCGGTTTCGTTGCCTCAGTTGACTTTTGGGTCGCTTCCGCGGTCTGTGTTTCCGTCGGCGTTGCATTGCCTCCACAGGCCGAAAGGAGCGTGACCGCAAGAAGAGCCGCGAGGATCATTGCCGGTATTCTGGGTTTCATTTTCATGGTATTCATTCTCTCCTGAATTATTGTCTGCTGTGAATGATCACAGGGTGATCAGAACGCACCTGCATATCATAACACACATTTCAGCAATTTTGTCAACTTTTTTGACTCCTGAACCTGCATCGAAAAATGAGATTTCTCTTTTCCGGCGGCTGAAAATGTGTTATAGTGTTCAACGGACAAGGAGGTTCGTGATGCGCTTCAACGATTTTGACGATCTGCTGAAAAACAACGCTGAAACGCTGCCGGATCATACCGCGCTGCGCTTCGGCGAAAAACGCTGGACCTACAGGGAACTTTACGAAGCGGTCTGTGCAGAAGCGGAGGCATACAAAGCCACCGGCAAGACCTGTCTCGGCATTCTTGCGGACGGCAGCGCTGACTGCGTGATCGCACTCTTCGGCGCGGCGAAGGCCGGCCTGCAGCTGGTCTTACTGGATGCATCGCTTCCGGATGAGGCCTATCCCATGCTCCTTGCCTATACGGATGCAGACATCCTCTGGGGGGATGAAGAACTGTGCGGGGAACTGACGCCTCATCTTTCCGGCGGCGTACAAAACGGTGCAGGAAAAGTGCTCTTCTTTACCTCCGGAACCACGAGCCGTTCCAAAGCCGTGGAACTGACGCAGCATTCCCTCTGCCAGAGCGCCTGGAACGGCAGCAGCCTCCTGCCGCTGTCCGAAGATGACACGCTTCTTTGCCTCCTGCCTCTTGGACACGTCTTCGGTTTTGTCTGCGGACTCCTCTGGGGACTGTCCTGCGGCGCCGCTGTCGCGCTCGGACGGGGGCCTCGCCACTATGCAGACGACTGCCTGTACTACCGCCCGACTGCTATCTCAGTCGTCCCTCTCCTTCTCGGTTTTCTGCTGAAATCCCGGGCTCTGGATCCTGAACTGAAGCTGATCCTGATCGGAGCAGGCGACTGTCCGGCACCAATCCTGAAAGCCGCAAAAATGACCGGCGCGCGCGTCTCTTTCGGATACGGCCTGACAGAAACAAGTTCCGGTGTCGCGCTTAGCCTCGGAGACGATCCTTATGCCATGACGGTCTGCCCGGACGACATCGTCAGTATTGCCGAAGACGGCGAGATCCTGATCCGTGTTCCGACTTGCGTCATGCAGGGCTATTACAAGCGTCCCGATGAAACGGCAGCCGTACTGAAGGACGGGGTCTTATTCACCGGCGACCTCGGCCGCTTTGACGAAAACGGCCTGCTGCACGTCACCGGCCGGAAAAAAGACATTCTTGTCCTTTCCGACGGCACGAAACTCTATCTTCCTGAATACGAGGGGCAGCTCGCCGCTGCTCTGGGAAATGCGGAACTTGCCGTGGTGCTGAAAAACGGACGTCCCATCCTCATCATTCAGGATACCGGCGGGGACGCGGATCCTGCCGCCCGAAGAGCCGCCATTCTGAACGCTCTCGCCCCGCTCATGAAGACACTGCCGCGCGGCCAGCAGATCACGGACGTCGTCTTCTCTGCATCGCCGCTTCCCCGCACCGCGACGGGAAAGATCAAGCGTTATGAACTGGGAACGGTCACCGAAGCGTAAACGCGCCCTGACCGCTCCTTTGCCGAAATGAATACTCTCCGAAAGGAAACTTACGCATGGAACGCACCGAGATCATCGAAAAGATCAAAACCACCATTTCCGACTGCTTCCCCGACATGGACACGAAATCTCTCGAGGAAAGCTCCGTCATCAACACGGAGACCTCTATCGACTCCATGGGATTCGTGCTGATCATCTGCAAGCTGGAAGCACTCTTTGACATCCGTATTCCGGAACGCCAGTGGCAGAAGCTCTCTACGCTCGGCGACGTGGCCGACGCCATTGAAAAGAGGCTGCCGAAGGCATGAGCGGCATCTACGAAAAAGCCTACCATCTAAAGAGTTCGGACGTGAACCGCTGGCAGCGGCTCCGCACGAGCGTGATGATGCGCTGGCTGCAGGAAGCCGCCATCGCTCACACGGAAGAGCTCGGCATGGGCCGGGAAAAAACGCTGGACAGGGGACTTCTCTGGATCGTAAGCCTGCAGCGCACCGAGATTCTGCGCCTTCCGATCTACGATGAAAAGATCATCGTGCGCAGTTGGCCGGGGAAGACCATGCACGTTTTCTTCCCCCGTTACTACGAGCTTGTCACGGAAGACGGCGAACCGCTGGTCCGTGCTTCTGCCCTCTGGATGCTTCTCGATGAAAAGACCCGCCGCTTCGTGTTTCCGGAAGCTTACGGCATCGTGATCAACGGCGTCGTGACCGGCAGTGAGACCGCGCTCCCCGCTTCGCCGAAATCCCTGCCTTTCACGGCGGAAAAGCCTTTTTCCGTTCCCTTCAGTTATGTGGACCTGAACGGTCACATGAACAACACGCGCTACTACGATCTGGCAGACGATCTGCTGCCTTTCGAGAAAGAAGGACAGCGCCTGAAAGCGCTCGCTGCGGAATACCTGCATGAGATCCGCGAGGGGCGGGACATCCGTCTGCGCTGGGGTTTGAACGAAAACAGCTCCGCCGCATTTCTTGCCGGCGAAGCCGATGTCCCTTTGTTCCGTCTCAGGCTCGAATACGAGCCGGCAGGATCATGATAAGATCAGTTCCAGTATGAATACCACGGCGCAGCAGATGCCTGCGACCGTAAGCAGTTTGCAGCCCTTCCAGGCCGCCGCGATTCCCGCGATCAGCGCCGCGGCGCCTGCGAGGGGCTGATTTGTTGCCCGGACGATCGCCGGGAAGGTCATGACCGCCAGCGTGACATAGGGCACGTAGTAGAGGAAAGAACGGATGAAGCGATTTTTGATCGGTTTCCTGATCAGAGTGAGCGGCAGTACGCGCACGGCATAGATCACGGCGAACGCGGCAAAGATATAGATGTAATTACTCATCTTCCGCCTCCCCTCTCGGAAACAGAGCTGCAGCAGCCGCGGAAATGACCACCGTGAGCAGGATGGTCCGCGTTCCGGCGGAGATCTCAGACAGCTGCGGTACAAGGTCAAAGAGCAGCGCCGCGGCAAAGCTGGCGGCAACGCATCCCAGGATCACCTTGTCTTTCTTCGCCGGCGGGATGAAGACTGCGATGAACATGCCGAAAAGGGCAACGCTTAATGCGCTCACAAGACGGGCAGGAAGAAGCGTTCCCATCAGGATCCCAAGTCCTGTTCCAATGGCCCAGCCGGGCATCGTGACCGCCATCGCGCCGTAATTGTACCATGGGTCGAGGTATCCCGGGCGGGCGACCGTGATCCCGAAGATCTCATCCGTTACCACCGCACCGAAAAGAAAGCGGTGGTAATTTTTCATTTCCGGGTCGATCTTCTGGCTGAGGGCGCAGCTCATGAGGAAATAGCGGGCATTCGTGATCAGGGTCACAAGAGCGATCTCGCCGAGGGAGGCAGCCGCGCCGATCAGAGAAAAGAGCGCGTATTGGCCTGCGGAAGCCATGCAGAGGAAACTTGCGAGCATCCCCTGTACCGCCGTGATCCCGACGTTCCGGGCGGCGATCCCAAGCGAAAAGGAGACGGCAAAATATCCCAATGCAATAGGAATGCCGTCTCTCACACCTTCGAGAAACACCGATTTCGCTTTCATTGCCATAACCTTCGAGGCGAGTTCTCAGCCGTGTGTTACTCCGCTTCGATCTCCTTGATGATGCATTCGTTGCCCTGCAGCAGCCAGGTCTCGCCGGAGCCGCAGTGCGGGCAGGTCTTGCCGTATTTCACGGTTTCATAAGTTTTCTTGCAGTTATCGCACCAGGTGACCGCCGGAATGGTTTCGAGCACGAGCTCGCATTCCGTCAGCATCGGGTGTTTTTTCTTGAAATAGTCCCAGGCGTCGGTAAAAAGGTCGGTCATGATCCCGGAGACTTCGCCGACCTGCAGGGTCACGCGGCCGATCTTCGTCAGCTGATTCTGCTCGGCTGTTTCATCCAGCGTTTTCGCCATATGCAGGACGATCCCCATTTCGTGCATGTTATGCCTCCTTCCGTGTGCCAGCCTGCCAGGCAGCCAGTTTCCTGCGCAGCCATTCTTCCAGCTCAGCCATTCCTTCGCCGGTCTTCGCCGATACCGGGAAGACGTGAATGTCCGGGTTCAGTTTCTTTGCCCGCGCCGCACAGAGATCCGTATCAAAGCGGAAATACGGCAGCGCGTCGGTCTTGGTGATCACGAGCGCATGGCTCTTTGCAAACATCAGCGGATACTTGAGCGGCTTGTCGTCGCCTTCCGGCACCGACAGGATCATCATGTCAAGGCCTGCACCGGTATCGTATTCCGCAGGGCAGATCAGATTGCCCACATTCTCAAGGAAAATGAGCTGCGCACCGTCTTCTTCGAGGGCTTCGAGGGATGCTCTCGTCATGCCGGCGTCCATGTGGCACATCCCGTCCGTATGGACCTGGATCGCCTGCGCGCCGAGCGCTTCGATCCTTTCCGCGTCCACCGCTGATTCGATGTCTGCCTCCATGACGGCGATCTTCACTTCCGGCATGTCTTTGATAAGACGCGACAGCAATGTCGTCTTGCCGGAGCCGGGAGAGCTCATGAGGTTGACCATCAGCTGTCCCTTTGCACTCAGTTCTTCCCGAAGCAGCGCCGCGTCACGGTCGTTCGAGGCCGTCACCGATGCACCGACGTTAATGATCTTCATCGCTCCCCTCTCCTTTCCCGGACGAAACTCCGCAGATACTTCGCCAGTTCGTCAAAGCCTTCTCCTGTTTCCGCACTGACCGGGAAGACGGCCAGGCGCGGGTTCAGGGCGCAGGCGCGTTCGCAGGCGGCAGCAAGGTTGAAATCAAAGATTGGCGCCGTATCGATCTTATTCACGATCATCACGTCGCTGACCGTGAACATCAGCGGATACTTCAGCGGCTTGTCGTCGCCTTCCGGCACTGACAGGATCATCATCCGGAGATCGGCGCCGATCTCAAATTCCGCAGGGCAGACGAGATTGCCAATGTTCTCCAGGAAGATGAGGTCAAGCCCTTCCGTTCCCATGGCTTCGAGCCCGCGCCTGGTCATGTCTGCATCCATGTGGCAGAGCCCCGCAGTATGGAGCTGGATCACGCGCACGCCGGCCTCTCCGACGGTCCTTGCATCCACGTCAGAGTCCACATCAGCCTCCATGACACCGATGCGGAACTCGTCCTTCAGGCGGCTGATCAGCTGCAGCAGGGTCGACGTCTTTCCGGCTCCGGGCGACCCCATGAGGTTGACAAGGACCGCGCCCTGTCCGCGCATTTTTTCTCTGTTCCGCGCTGCAGCGGCTTCGTTATCCGCCAGCACGGCCTCCTTTGTTTCCACGATGCGAATGGGATCCATCTGTGCCTCCGCTATAGTAATGCTGTTTTGAGATTATAGCACGTTCCGGCACGCCGCGCCACAGGAAAATGAAGGCTCATTCCTCAAGCGGAAAACCTTCCGGCGAACGTGCGAAAATCCCCCCGGGGAGGTTGAAAACGCTTGCAATTCACGTCTTCGTACGCTATAGTATTTTGAGGTGTGTGTCCGGAAAATGCAAGGCTGTTCCTAAGCCCTGTTTTTCCGGCAAAAGCAGAATCTATCATTATGCCAAGGACGAAAACATGGTAAAAGAAGTGAATCCGATGATCCACGTCAATGAACGGGATTATCCTGTGAACGGCCATCACTGCGACGACCCTGAGAAGGCGAAGCTGGTCAAGAAACTGGCTCTCCTGATCACCGACAACATCCCCCGCAAGCTCCCCGGCGGCATGAAGGAAAACCACATGGATTTCTGGATCCTGGACCGCCTGCTGACCAAGGAAGAAGTCATCTTCATGCTCAGCTTCAAGAAGCGCCGCTTCGGTCTGACCACGAAGGAACTGGCCGAACGCAACAACATGAGCGTGGAAGAAGCCCAGAAGATCATTGACCACCTGATCTGGATCGGCATCCTGGAGCAGAACCGTGACAACGCGGACCAGCACATCCAGTACTGGATCCCGAAGTGGGTCGTCGGCTCCGGAGAATACATGGTGGAGCACAAGACGCTGTGCGAGACCAATCCCGAAGTCGCCACCATGTTCAACCTTGCTCCGCAGGAACCGCTTGAACTGGCTGCAAAACTCGTGCCTCTGGGAGGCGCCGGCATCGGCATGCACGTCATCCCCGTGGAAAAGGCCATCGACGCCGCCTCCACGAGCGTCAGCGTGGAACATCTCTCCCACTGGCTTCAGAAATACGATAAGTTCTGCACCATGGTCTGTGCCTGCCGCAAGGCCCAACGCGTGCGCGGCGAAGGTGTCGGCGACATCGAAGGCCACATGTGCATCGGCCTCGGCGACATCGCTGAATTCCTGGTCGAGACCGGCAAGGACGCGAAGTACGTGACCCGTGAAGAGGTCATCGAGATCCTCGAACGCGCCGAGCGCAAGGGCTACGTCCACCAGATCACCAACCTCGACGGTCCGAACCGCATCGTCGGCATCTGCAACTGCTCACCGGGGAGCTGCTACGGCCTCCGTACCTCCCAGCTCTTCAATACCCCGAACATGTCCCGCTCCGCCTACCGAGCCCACGTTGAAGCTGAAAAGTGCGTCGCCTGCGGCAAATGCGTTGAAGTCTGCCCTGCCGGCGCCGCAAGGCTCGGCCAGAAGCTCTGCCGCGCAGACGGAAGCAAGGTAACTTATCCTTACCACGACCTTCCGGACGATCACGTTTGGGGCGAAAAGAGGTGGAACCGCAATTACCGCGATACCAATAAGCTGAACTGCTACGATACCGGCACATCGCCGTGCAAGACGGCCTGCCCGGCGCACATCGCCGTCCAGGGCTACGTCAAGATGGCTTCCGAAGGCCGCTATGCCGAAGCCGTGAAGCTCATCCGTCAGGACAACCCCTTCCCGGCCGTCTGCGGCGCCGTCTGCAACCGCCGCTGCGAAGACCGCTGCACCCGCGGGACCATCGACAATCCCGTCGCCATCGACGAGATCAAGAAGTTCCTGGCGCAGTGGGAACTGGAGAATCCCCAGGACTACACCGTGATGTGCGAAAACGGTGAGGGGAAGCAGTGGGACGATTACAAGATCGCCGTCATCGGTGCCGGCCCCGCCGGTCTTTCCGCTGCCTACTATCTCCGCACCGAAGGCTATCCTGTCACCGTATTCGAAAAAGAATCGCGACCGGGCGGCATGCTCCTAAACGGCATCCCGAATTTCCGTCTGGAAAAGGACGTCCTGGAAAAAGAGATCGGCATCATCGAAAAGATGGGCGCCGAGATCCGCTGCGGCGTCGAAGTCGGTAAGGATATCAGCCTTGACGAACTCCGCGCGCAGGGCTACAAGGCCTTCTACATCGCCATCGGTCTGCAGGGCGGCCGCCTTGCGGGCGTGCCCGGTGAAGATGCTGAGGGCGTCGAAAGCGGCGTTGCTTTCCTGAAGCGCGTGAACCAGGCCGGCGAAGGCCATTTCGACGGCGATGTGGTCGTGGTCGGCGGCGGCAACGTTGCAGCTGACGTAGCACGGGCAGCTCTCCGCTGCACGAAGGGCAAGGTCACCATGCTCTGCCTGGAGCAGCGTCACGAAATGCCTGCCGCGAAGGATGAAGTTGCGGAATGCGAAGAAGAAGGCATTGAGGTCAAAAACGGCTGGGGTCCGAAGAAAGTCCTGACTGAAAACGGCAGGGTCACCGGCATCGTCTTCAAGCGCTGCACCAGCGTCTTCGACGAGAACCACCGCTTCTCCCCCAAATATGACGAGAACGATACCATCACGATCCCCTGCGGCAACGTCCTCATGGCGATCGGCCAGTCCGCCGAATGGGGCGGCCTGCTGGACGGCGCGAAGGTCGAACGGCGTCCGAACGGCTCCGTGATCGCCGATCCGGTCACCCTTCAGACCGCTGAGCCGGATATCTTCCTGGGCGGCGACATCTACCACGGCGCACGCTTCGCCATCGACGCGATCGCGGAAGGCAAGCAGGCGATGGTCTCCATCAACCGCTTCGTCCATCCCGGCCAGTCCATGACGATCGGCCGCGACCTCAGGGAATTCATCGAATTCAACCGCGATGACATCACCCGTCCGGACGGCTTCGACAATGCCGAGCGCCAGCGTCCGGGTTCGAAGCCCGGTACGGCCCGCGAGACCTTTAAGGATCTTCGCCTGCCGCTTACCGAAGAACAGGTAAAGATCGAAGCGAAGCGCTGCCTTGGCTGCGGCGCGACCACGGTCGACATCAACCAGTGCATCGGCTGCGGCCTCTGCACCACGCGCTGCCAGTTCGACGCGATCCACCTGACCCGCGACCTCCCGGCGGCCTCCGACATGCACACCGCCGAGGAAATGATGAAGCTGGTCGGACCTTATGCCTTAAAGCGCATGGGTAAGATCATCAAGCGCGCCGTTACCGGCAAGTCGGATTATCCGACCCATTCGTGATCCGAACGGCACATGTCACAAAAGGGCGCGTTGCAAAATAAGCGCAAAACAAAAGAGACACCAGTACAGCCCAAAGGGGTTGGCTGGTGCCTCTTTTTGCGTTAAAATCAAGGTGTGA
>CACWLA010000018.1 GCA_902761665.1 uncultured Lachnospiraceae bacterium
CCGGGGCGACAAAGCCCAGAAGGACGCCCAGGGCAAAGCCCGCGGCAACCCGGATAAACAGATTCTTTTTGTCAAGAAAAGCTCTCATGCCCGTCAGTCTCCCGCTCCATTGTCTGACCTATGTGAACACTTTAGCACCCGGGGCGGCGTAAAACAAGACAGGAATGCGATCTTTTCCCCGGAGTATCCAAACAGCGCGGGCTATGCGAGCCCGCGCTGTTTTTCCTGTCAGTCGTTTTCACGATAGCACTCTCAAAAACAGCTGAACCGTCCGCAAACGGCGCCGACCGCGCCGAATACCTTGTCTCACTCAATCCCGGCTCAGATCCGGCGCCTCTGGCCAAGGTCGCGAGCGGCGGTGAACTCAGCCGCATCATGCTGGCCATCAAGACGATCCTGGCCGACCGCGACGAGATCCCGTCCGTCATTTTCGACGAGATCGACAGCGGGATCAGCGGCCGCACGGCACAGATGGTCGGCCGGAAGCTGAAGGAGATCAGCCGGTACCGCCAGGTCCTTCTGATCACGCATCTGCCGCAGATCGCCGCACTCGCGGACGAACATTTCGGCATCGAAAAACAAACGGACGGTGTTACGACACATACCCTTGTCCGCTGCCTGAACGAAGAGGAGTCCGTCGCTGAACTGGCGCGTCTTCTCGGCGGCGACAGGATCAGCGGAAGTGTGCTGGAGACTGCAAAAGAGATGAAAAACGCCGCGAAATAAGCAGTTATCCACATTTTGCGGCCGAACAGATAAAAAAAAGAGCATGTTCCGACGGGAAACATGCTCTTTTTGCGTATGTGGAAAACTTTTTTAGCGCGCCGCTTCAGGCCCCGGAGCTCCGGAAGACTGCTTCAGCGGAAAGTGCGGATCAGGGCGACGACCTTGCCGAGGATGCGGCAGTCGGGCACGATGATGGGATCCATTTCATCGTTTTCCGGCTGCAGGCGGATATGGCCGTTCTCCTTATAAAAACGCTTTACGGTCGCGGAATCGTCGATCAGGGCGACGACGATCTCGCCGTTTGACGCTTCGGACTGTTCCCGGACGAGGATGCGGTCACCGTCGAGGATGCCGGCACCTATCATGCTTTCGCCGTGCACTTCCAGCATGAAGACGCTGTCGGCGCCGGAAGGCAGTTCAGAAGCAGGATAGGGGTAATAACTTTCGATGTTCTGCTCGGCAAGGATGGGTTCGCCGGCAGCTACGCGTCCGACCAGAGGCACGGAATACATCTCTTGGCGGCCGATGCCGTAAAAATCGTCATCGGCGATCTCGATCGTACGCGGTTTCGTGGGGTCGCGGCGGATGAAGCCCATTTTTTCCAGGGTCTCCAGATGCGCGTGGACGGAAGAAGTGGAACGAAGGCCTACGGCATTGCAGATCTCACGCACTGCAGGCGGGTAGCCCTTTTTCAGGATCTCATCTTTAATATAATTCAGGATCTCTTCTTGCTTGGCCGAAAGACCGTTTCTCTTCATATCGATTCCCCCTTTTGCCGGTGCCGCCTTGCTTCCGGCAGTCTGCCGGCAGATCCATTGTAGCACGGACCGTTCGGAATGTCAAACATATGTTCTCGAAAATTTGTTCGATTTTCTTTTGAAAAGGTATTGACAAACATATGTTCGGGTGTTATATTGATGCCGTAATCGAACAGACGTTCCCTTTCGGCCCCGGCAGACTGCCGTGAGGACCGCGGAGCAGTACAGGAGGAGGGTAAGATGAGACGAACTTCAAGAAACAGAATGACCGAACGCCAGATGACCGTGATGTTCATCACGCTTGCCGTCCTTGTCGTGATCGCCGTGATCTTCATTTCCGGACGCCGCGTGGTGGCCGATGCGCCGCAGGCAGCGCCGTACTACCGCAGCATCAGGGTCGAGAAAGGCGACAGTCTCTGGTCCATCGCCGAAACATACGCGCCTGCCGCGGACAACAAGAGCCTTTCCGCTTACGTGGAAGATCTCCGCAGCATCAATTCACTCCGCCGCGATGCACCGCTGCAGGTTGGCCAGTCCCTGCTGGTCGTATATTACGCAGATGCCTCCGATTGATCCGCCTGACACAGGGGAATGTTCACCCCCACGCATTTCCCTGTTTCCCCGCATCATGCGGGCCATATAAGGATCAGGACCCGGAAACGGGTCCTTTTTTATTCCTTATTCATCTTTGCCGGCAGTCGTTTCATTCACCGGCGCTTCATCAGCCTTGCCGGCCTCCGTTTCCTTTTCCGGCAGTTTTTCCCGCAGTTTCACTGCATTTCGCTGTGAACGCAGCATGTAATCGTTCGTCGCCGCATAGTGCTTCTTTGTCGTATTGACGTCGGAATGTCCCAGAACGCTCGCCACCAGGTAGATATCGTTCGTTTCCTGGTACAGGCTGGTGCCGTAAGTACTGCGCAGCTTGTGCGGTGTGATCTTTTTCAGCGTCGTGACGGTCATCGCATATTTTTTGACAAGGTTTTCCACCGAGCGCACGTTGATCCGGCGCATCTGCAGCGACAGGAAGAAAGCGTCTTCATGGCCGGCGCGCGGCACGAGGGTTTTCCGCTCGTCATAATAGACCTCCAGCGCATCGGCTACCTCGTCGCTGAAATAGACGATGGCTTCCTTGCCGCCTTTCCGGTGTACATGTACGCCCATATTCTGGAAATCCACGTCCTTGATGTCGAGACCGACACATTCCGACACACGGATGCCTGTCCCGAGCAGAAGAGAAAGCATGGCCAGATCGCGGTTTTTGGTCTTTTCATGGAAAGCCTGCTGCTTTTCCGTCAGTTTTTCGCCGCTTTCCACCTGGTCCAGCAGTTCCGCGACTTCATCGATATCCAGACGGATGATCTCTTTCTGCGGGATCTTCGGCAGAGGAATGCGTGCCGCAGGGTTCGCATCGACCATTTCCTTCTGATAAAAGTAGTTGTACATGGTCTTGATCGCGCTGATCTTGCGCATCAGGCCGCGGGCGTGGTTGATATGTTCCTCGCCGTCTTCGGAGGTATAATATTTCAGATAGTCCATGTAAGCTTCAAGATCGATCGGCTTAACGTTCTCGAGAGAGGAGACCTCCAGGTTCCGCACGTCCTTTCCCCTGAAAAAGGGGTGATTCTCAGTCAGATAATCGAAAAATACGCGCAGATCGTAGGCATAGGCAATGCGCGTGCGGCTGGACGTGTTCGGTTCGATGCCGCGGAAAAAATAGAACAAAAACTGCGGAAGAGTGGCTTCCAGTTCCCGAAGTTTCTTCGTGTTGCGGATATCTATCTGTTCATGATAAGGCCTGCTGACAGCCATTTCCCAGCCTCCTTAATGCAAATTCAACCTGCAATAATATGTTTATGACTTGTTTTCATCAAAAAGCAGCATTATATACAAACGTTTATAAGGTCAACTATTCGCGAAATCCCATTCATTTCGAAATATTCCGATTATTCAGACAATTTCGTTTTTCCGGCCATCCGGGAAGATCTGCCCGCAGGATCGCCGCATGCATCCGGTCCCTGGCGCCTGGATTTTCCTTTGTGATTTCACCGACCAGCTGTTTGACATATTCCCGCCTGGTAAAGCCGTCCTCCGGGCAGGGATTCCTGAAGACCGGCAGCCGGTTCGCTGCGGCATAACCCTTGATATCGGATTCGTCAACATAGATCAGCGGACGTATTACGGTAAGGTCCATGCGGTCCAGATACAGAACAGGCGAAAAGCAGTAAATGCGGCTTTCATAGATCAGGCTGAGCATGAGCGTTTCGACCATGTCGTTCTTATGATGGCCGTAGGCTACCTTATTGCAGCCAAGTTCCTTGGCGGCCGTATTGAAGGCCCCTTTGCGGAGCTTCGCGCAGAGAGAACAGGGATTTTTTTCCTTGCGGTCCTCAAAGACGATCTCGGCAATCTGGGACGGGACGACGGTGTAGGGAACGTCCAGATCCTCGCAGAGCCTGCGGATCGGTAGCAGTCCCTCGGCCGCTTCCGGAAAGCCCATGTCGACAGTGATCGCCTGAAGAGAAAACTTCTTTGGATAAAAACGCCTTAGTCCTGCAAGCGCCGTAAGAAGCGTCAGCGAATCCTTGCCGCCGGAAACACCGACAGCAACAGTATCACCTTCATTGATCATGCCGTAATCGTCAATTGCCTTGCGGCTTAAACTCATTAAGCGCTGAAGATCCATAATAACCTCTGAATTCTTTAATAAATTGCAGCAGAGAAAACGTAAATGTCCGTATCCGCTTTAAACTAGAGGATCAGTCCTTAACCGTCCCAACTTTAACGAAATAGTTGCACGGGGCCCGAATCATCCTAAAACCCCTTGTTTTTCCGCGCAACTTTTCGTTAAAGTTGACTTTTGCGAATAGTTGCCTGTAAATAAATTACCCCTCTCATTCTTCTTTGTCAAGCGATTTTTGACAATGCCTTCGGAATTTGCTATAGTTTTTATGGTATTTTTTCGGAACTCTCTAAACCAGATCATGACAGCACTCACGTACGCAGCATTTTCAGATCCGTTCATCTGCGGCGGCGTGCTTTCAGGAAAGGAACTGCCGTGAAAAAGAAAAACAAAAACATGAATGTCACGGTCATCGCGGCAGTTCTTCTGATCATCGTGATGATCGGTCTCGGTGTACGGCTGCTGCACCGTATGTCTGAAAAGCCCGGCCATTCTTCGTCGAACGATGCCCTCTCTTCCGGTGAAACGGCTGTTGAAACGGAAAACACGCCTGATGCCGTGATCACCTCTGAAATACCGACCTCTGCGGATATTTCTTCAGAAACCGAATCTGTCAGTTATCCGGCCGAATCTCTTCCTGATTACAAAGTTCATACTCTTCCGGTGACGACCGAAGAAATCACGACCGAAGCGCCGGAAACCACTCCGGAACCCTCAGAAACGACAGTCATTCCCGAAACGACGGCCCCCTCTGAAAGCACTGAACCTCTTGAATCGACCGCGGAAGCCCTTCCTTCCGAGACTTCAACTGGATTTTCTGAAAATTCCGACAATTTACCGTTTATCGGTACCTGGATTCTTGAATACGACCTTGCTCCGGCCCAGGAAACTGCCCTCAAGGCCCGATATGCGCTGCCCCGCCTGCCTGACAAGCCCGTGATCCTGCGTCTTTCCGTCATTCTCTCTGATGACGGAACACTCCGGCTCATCTGCACGCAGGAAGACGCGAACGCTTTTAAAGCTGCTCTTTCGGACTGGTATGCCGAAGCTGCCGCGATCTACGCCGAAACCGGTGCAAACGGCATCCAGAAAGCCGCCTTTCTCTCCTGGGCAGCCTACCGGAAGGGTCTCTACGCTCTTCTCTCACCGGATACCGTAAATAAGCTGAATGCGCACTGGCATGCGGAAGGAAATACGATCTTCATTACCGACGAAGGTGAAGTGCAGGCTGAGATCTCCACGGAATTTGACGCCCTCGGCCTTACGGTCACCGATTTCCGTGTCACGAATGATGATTTCCGGGATACGGTTTCTCTGATGCAGGAATCTCTCGGCTTTACCGTGCCCTGCCACCTGGCAAAACAATGACCCTTAATACGCAAAAAGAGGTCCGGCAGTGTCGGACCTCTTTTTGATTTGTTCTGATCAGATCTGCTTATGCACGATCAGGTATTCGTCACCGAAGCGGTAAAACGGACAGCTTGCGGTGCGGCCGGTCAGAAAATTCGCGTAATCGTCCTCATCGAGGTCCATCACGCAGGAGTATTCGTCATATTCCTCGTCATACTCGAAATACAGACAGGATTCGCAGCTGGTCTGCCCTTTCTTTTCCACTTTCCGCCTCCGCAGCGCTTATTTGATCGCCTGGTTCTTTTCCTTCGGAATGACGTCGTGCGCGCCGCCTTCCACGATGCTGACCGAGCTCACCAGCGTCAGGGTAGCCTTCTGCTGCAGTTCCTCGATCGTCAGGGCGCCGCAGTTGCACATGGTCGAACGGACCTTGCTGAGCGTCATCAGCACGTTGTCCTTCAGTCTGCCGGCATAAGGAACGTAGGAATCGACGCCTTCCTCGAAGGAAAGTTTCTTGTCGCCGCCCATGTCGTAGCGCTGCCAGTTGCGGGCACGCGCCGAACCTTCGCCCCAGTACTCCTTGTAGTAGGTGCCGCCGATGCTGACCTTGTTGGACGGGCTTTCGTCGAAGCGGGCAAAATAGCGGCCCAGCATGATGAAATCGGCACCCATGGCCAGCGCCAGGGTGATGTGGTGGTCATAAACGATGCCGCCATCGGAGCATACCGGAACATAGATGCCGGTCTCCTTGAAATACTCGTCCCTCGCTCTGCAGACGTCGATCAGTGCAGTCGCCTGGCCGCGGCCGATGCCTTTTGTCTCACGGGTGATGCAGATGGAACCGCCGCCGATACCGACCTTCACGAAGTCGGCGCCGCATTCGGCAAGGAAACGGAAGCCGTCAGCGCTGACGACGTTCCCCGCACCGACCTTCACGCTGTCGCCGTAGTGCTCGCGGATCCAACCGATGGTGATCTTCTGCCATTCCGAAAAGCCCTCAGAGGAATCGATGCACAGAACGTCAGCACCGGCTTCGATCAGTGCCGGTACGCGCTCTGCGTAGTCGCGCGTATTGATGCCTGCGCCCACAACGTAGCGCTTGGCCGAATCAAGCAGTTCATTCGGGTTCTGCTTATGGCTCTCGTAGTCCTTGCGGAACACGATGTAGCAGAGCCTGCCCTCTTCGTCGACGATCGGAAGGGCGTTCAGCTTATGCTCCCAGATGATGTCGTTGGCTTCCTTAAGGCTCGTGCCTTCCGGCGCCCAGACCATCTTCTCGAAAGGCGTCATGAATTCAGAGACGGGCGTGCTCATGGCCATGCGGCTCACACGGTAATCGCGGCTCGTCACGATCCCGAGAAGTTTGCCCTCAGCCGTGCCGTCACTCGTAACGGCAATCGTGGAATGCCCGGTCATCTGCGTCAGTTCCACGACGTCCGCCAGCGTATCGTCCGGACGGATGTTGGAATCGCTGCGCACGAAACCGGCTTTGAAATTCTTGGCCCTGCGGACCATCGCGGCTTCATTTTCCACGCTCTGGGAACCGAAAATGAAGGAAACGCCGCCTTCCTGTGCCAGCGCAACAGCCAGACGGTCGCCTGACACGGACTGCATGATCGCGGAGACCATGGGAATGTTCATGGTGATCGCCGGCTCCTCTTCTCCTTTTCTGAACTTCACGAGAGGGGTCCGGAGGGAAACATTTGCCGGAATGCACTCCGCGGACGAATATCCGGGAATCAAAAGGTATTCATTGAACGTGTGGGCAGGTTCCTGAATGAAGGTTGCCATGAATTCCTCCTTATTGAACTTTGGTTAAATTTTCGCTATTGTATCGCGTAATCCGCAATAATGCAAGCCGAAAAAACTGAAAATTTGCTAAAAATGACGCATCGTCGTCCTTCGTGCGCCGGCCTGATAAAAAAAGAGGTCTTTCGACCTCTTTTTGCGCACCGCGCCGTTTGCTCGCGAATGGAGCTGAGGGGAATCGAACCCCTGTCCGAAAACCCATCCATACCAGGCTCTACCATCATAGTTTGTGATTTGACATTCCCTCTGTCCGGCGTTCACAAACAAACTACGGATTTCAGTAGCTTCATCTTATCCATCCGGCCCGCAAAGCTTAAGGCCGGCAGTTCCCCGACTTCATGATGCCGGTTTACCGGGGTGTCGAGTGGCCCCGGGCCGACAAGCCGCAATTAAGCGGCTAACGCAACGTTATTGTTGGCGTTTATGTTTAGTTCCGTTTTGATACGCAGTCACGGTCTGCGGATGGCTCCTCGAATCTCAAGATCCCCGTCGAAACCAGTACAACCCCTGGTTTTGGCTGAATACCCGATCCAAGCCGATACATAATATACGCCGGTACGGCATCCTTGTCAAGAGTTCTTCCTCTCCGCCCGGTTTTCTTTCCTGCTCTCTCTCTTCTCACCGCGCTTTTCGTCGCGTTTTTCAAAATAGGACGCAAGGAAGATCTTGTTTTCCTTTCCCGTCAGCAGGCGTTTGATGTTCGCGGCATGCAGGATGACTGCCAGCAGCCAGACGATGCCGATGAGGACAGCTGCCTCGGCAAGGCTCAGCGCACCGAGACTGATAACGCCGCAGCCGCAGAGGACGAGGAAAAGTACGGAATCGATGGTCACCATCAGGAGGCTGGCCAGCGACGCGTAGCAGGTGAACCAGAGGATCCCAACGAACAGCAGGAAGGCAACGATGCCCGTCCGCCAGTCCAGGAGGACCATGAGGCTCCCGGTCACCGCGATTCCCTTTCCGCCGTGAAAGCCCATGTGGAAGGGAAAGTCATGCCCAAGGATCACGCCGAGGCCGGTATACAGCTTCAACAGGAGGGTCAGTTCGGGGTGATTCCTCCCAAAGATCAGCCACACGGTAAGGAAGGCCAGCATCATCTTGCCGAAATCGCCGAGGAAAGTGAGGACACCGGCTTTCGAGCCCATGACGCGCAGCGCGTTGGTGGTCCCGGCATTGCCGCTGCCGTGCTCACGGATATTGATCCCCTGCTTTTTCGCAATCAGGACGCTCGTCTCAAAATTGCCGAAAAGATAGCCGATGACAATAGCCAGAATGCGTGTGATCATGTCTGCTCCTTCTCGTTTCTTTCCCGAATGATCAGTTTGATGCTCGTTCCGGAGAAGTCGAAGGTCTCCCGGATCTGATTCTCAATGTAGCGCTGATAGGAAAAATGCATCAGTTCCTTATCGTTGACGAACAGCACGAAGGTCGGCGGGCCGACCGCCACCTGGGTCATGTAGTAGAGGCGCAGGCGCCGTCCCTTATCCGAAGGCGGCTCATGCATGGCTACGGCCTGCGACATGATCTCGTTCAGGACGCCCGTGGAAACACGCTTTCTGCAGTTTTCCACGATGCTGTCGATCTTCGTAAAGAGGCTGCCGAGGCGCTGGCCGGTCTCAGCTGAGATGAACAGGATGTCTGCATAGTCCAGGAAAGACAGGACCCTGCGGATGTTCTTCGTATGTTCCTTAACGGAATCGTTCGTCTTTTCGACCAGATCCCACTTGTTGACGACGATCAGAATGCCCTTGTTCCTTTCGTGGGCGATCCCGGCGATCTTGGCATCCTGCTCCGCCACGCCTTCCTCGGCGTCGATCACGAGCAGGACTACGTCCGCCCGTTCCACGGCGCTGACCGCGCGGATGATGCTGTATCGCTCGATATCCTCCCTGACCTTGCTTTTCCGGCGAAGGCCTGCAGTATCGATCAGCACGTATTCCTTCTTGTTTGCGCGGACCACGGTATCGATTGCGTCGCGCGTTGTTCCGGCAACGTCTGACACGATGACGCGCCTGGAGCCCGCCATCCGGTTCACGATTGAGCTCTTGCCGACATTCGGCTTGCCGACGATCGCGATCTTCGGCCGCGCATCTTCGGCTTCGTCATCGGATACCGGCGGAAAACCTGCCGTCACGGCATCCAGAAGGTCGCCGAGCCCCAGCCGTTCGGATGCACTGATCCCGATGGGATCGCCGATACCAAGGTTATAGAACTCATAGATATCATTGCCGAACTTGGCGAAGTTATCCACCTTGTTGACGCACAGGACGACCGGCTTGTTGCTGCGGCGGAGCATGTCCGCCACCTTCCTGTCATCGTCAGTCAGACCGTCTTTCACGTCTGTCAGGAAAATGATGACGTCAGCGGTCTCCATGGCGATCTCCGCCTGCTCGCGCATCTGCCTTAAGATGACGTTCTGGCTGTCCGGCTCGATGCCGCCGGTATCGATCAGCGTGAAGCTGCGGTTCAGCCAGGTGCAGTCCGCGTAAATGCGGTCGCGGGTCACGCCGGGCGTATCATCCACGATGGAGATGCGCTCTCCAGCGAGTGTATTGAATAACGTCGACTTTCCCACGTTCGGGCGTCCAACGATGGCAACGATAGGCTTGCTCATTCTTCATTCTCCTTCGGTTCATAAGGGCGGAAAAGCCGCCTCGGTGCCCTCTTCTCCTTTTCCAGAAGGGCGCGGACCAGGCTTTCGCCGTCACAGTCCGTGGCATAAATGGGTACGCCGAGCGCTTCTTCGGCGTCTCCGACGTGCAGATCATCCAAAAAGACGTCTTCACCGCTGCGCAGCATCGTCTTCGGGATAAAGATCACGTCTCCGTTGTCCCTCTCCTTAAGCCGTGCAATCACGTCCTGTCCGGTCAGGAGACCCGCGACCGTCACGCCTTCGCCGAAAAACTGATTGGCAGAGAGCTGTACATTTGTCCCGGATCACCGGATAAGCCAGCATGCCGGTCACGACGGTGATCCGCCTTTCGCTCCGGCATGTCCGGAAGCGTTTCAGCGCCGCATCGAACTGATCCGAGAAGAGACGGATCATCCCGACACCGTTTTCCAGCTGAAGGTATCCGTCATAGCGTGCCTCTTCCGGCAGCGGACGCCCGGCAAGCAGATAAAACTCATCGCTCGCATGGATGAAATGCAGGCCGTAGCGGGGATACAGTTTCTGCTGCCACGCCTCAATGATGTCGATGGTCTTCCCGGCTTCCTCCGGGGTGAAGGGCCGCAGCGGCGTCAGTTTCTCCCGGTATTTCGTAAGGCCTACCGGGACCACGGAAACGCTCTGCATCACGGGCAGATAAGCTGACAGTTTTTCAATCGTTTCGTTCAGTTTTTCTCCGTCGTTCCAGTCAGGGCAGCAGACGATCTGCCCGTTCATGGTGATGCCGGCTTCATACAGAACGTCGATCTTTTTGAGCGCCTCACCGGCAAAGCGGTTGTGGAGCATTTTGCAGCGCAGTTCGGGATCCATCGTATGGACCGAGATGTTGATCGGTTCCATGCGGTATTCGACGATGCGGTCCAAATCCTTTTTCGACAGGTTCGTCAGCGTGATGTAATTGCCCTGCAGGAAGGAAAGGCGCGAGTCGTCATCCTTGAAATAGAGCGTTTCACGCATGCCCGGAGGCATCTGGTCGATGAAACAGAAAATGCATTTATTGGTGCAGGAACGGTACTCATCCATGAGGCCGTTCTCGAACACGAGTCCCAGGTCTTCGTCCTCGTCCTTGTCAATGTCATAGAGGATCTGTTCGCCGTCCTCGGTTTCCACCAGGAGGTCGACGTGATCGGTCTCGCAGAAATAATTGTAGTCGAAGATGTCCTCGATCTCCCGTCCGTTCACGCTGAGCACATAACTTCCGGGGGCGATCTCCAGTTCCTCTCCTGCCGTTCCGGGCAGGACGTTTATGATCTTATGTTTTTTCAACGCGCGACACGTCCTTTCTGCCCTTCGAGCGGATTTATTTTACCATATCTGCCTTGCCATTTCCACCTGAAAGTGATAAGATTTGAGCCAGAAAAGATCACTGAAAGGATCATCTCATGAAAAACGAGCCGAACTTCATCTTTAAGAACCGCAATCCGATCGCGCCGCTTAAGATCATTGCCATGGAAAACTGCCGTCCGCTCATTGAAAAGGTTGACCGCACCATCGTCGACATGCGCAAAGGCTACATAAACAAATTCGCCGGGATCGATCCTTCCGTACTGACCCGCGATTACGACACGCCTTCCTATCTGGTCGAAGCCAGCTGCCCGCGTTTCGGTTCAGGCGAGGCTAAGGGGGTCATCCATTCGACGGTCCGCGGCAGCGACCTCTACATCGTCAGCGATGTCACGAACAGTTCGATGAGCTTCAAGATCAGCGGACGGACGCACTACATGTCTCCTGATGACCATTTCCAGGATCTTAAGCGCATCATTGCGGCCGCGATGACCAGTGCCTACCGCGTCAACGTCATCATGCCCTTCCTTTACATGAGCCGCCAGCACAAGCGTGAGAACCGCGAATCGCTTGACTGCGCCGTCGCCCTGAACGAACTGAAAGACATGGGCGTCGCCAACATCATCACCTTCGATGCGCACGATTCCCGCGTCATGAACGCGATCCCCATGCACGACCTGGACGACTACTCTCCCATTTATCAGATCCTCAAGGCGCTGGAGCGCAAATTCGGACGGCTTCACATCGATAAGGACGAAGTCGTCGTGATCGCGCCGCATGAAGGCGCCATGGGCCGCGCGATCTTCCTCGCAAACAATATCGGCGTCGGCATGGGCATGTTCTACAAACGCCGCGACTATACCGTTACGCTTCCCGACGGACGCCATCCGATGATCGCCCTTGAATATCTGGGGCCGGAAGTGGAAGGCAAAAGCGTTCTCATTCTGGACGATATCATTTCCACCGGCACGAGCATGCTGGAAGCCGCTGAGGAGCTTAAGAAAAAGAATGCCGGCCGCGTGATCATGGCCGCGACCTTCCCGCTCTTCACCGAGGGCATCGAGAAATTCGACGAAGCCTACAAAAACGGCTGGTTCGACTACATGGTCTGCACCAATCTGGTCTACCGCGATCCCGAGCTGGCCAAGCGCCCGTGGTACATCGAAGCGGACCTGTCCATCTATCTTTCCAAGATCATCGATACCATGAACCACAACGTGGCTGTGACTAAGGTCATCACCCCGACCGGAAGACTGCAGGATCTGGTCGCCCGCAACCTGAAGCAGAAAGATTAACAGACAATCATTCAAAAACGCCTTCGGACCGCTCATCACGGCAGTCCGAAGGCGTTTTCATAATGGGTTACATTGCCTTCACCGTCAATTGAGACGACGTCGAAGCGGCAGGGGCATCTGTCGTAAAGCCCTTCACGGAGCAGATAGTACTCGGCAACAGCTATGATGGTCCGCTGCTTTCTCCTGTCGACATGCTCTTCACCGCGGCCGTAGGTCCCGGCGCTGCGGTATTTGACCTCTACGAACACCAGTGTGTCTTCGTCCTCCATGATGAGGTCGATCTCTCCGCTTCGGATGCGGAAATTGGCCTCCCGCAGACGGTATCCCTTTTTCTGCAGATAGCAGCAGGCTGCCTGTTCAAAACGGCCGCCGATCTTGCGTTTGTTCAATTTGTCCTTTCCGGGGGCAACGGTCTTAAGCAAGACGGCAAAACCGTCCGCCGTTTCAGATGAAGTGGGTGATGAAGCTTCTGCGGTGTATCGGGCAGGGACCGTACGTCTTCAGAGCTTCGACATGTGCAGCCGTACCGTAGCCTTTGTGGCCGGCAAAGCCATATTCGGGATATATCTCATCCATTTCCCGCATGATCCGGTCACGGGTGACCTTTGCAACGATACTTGCTGCGCCGATCGACAGGCTTTTCGCATCGCCCTTGATGATCGGGACCTGTCTTATCCCGTCAAGTCCGGGGATCGTCACGGCGTCGACCAGCAGGATATCCGGCCGGAAGCAAAGCGTTCCGACGGCCTTCCGCATGGCTTCGTACGTCGCCTGGAGGATATTGATCTCATCGATCCTTCCGGGTCCGACGATGCCGACGCCGACAGCCATCGATTTTTCAATGATCTCGGGATACAGGGCTTCGCGTTTTTTCTCACTCAGCTGCTTGGAGTCGTTGATGCCGAGGATCTCAGCGCCGGGATACAGGATCACGGCAGCCGCGACAACAGGCCCGGCCAGCGGACCGCGTCCGGCTTCATCGACGCCGGCGATCAGTCCTTCGCCTTCATACTGCCGCTCATAGCGCATGAGCCCGAATTCTCTGGCTCTCTCTTCTTCAAGTGTCAGCTTAGCCATAACGCCTCAGTAATCGATGACGCTGCCGAAGCTGGACAGCGG
Source organism: uncultured Lachnospiraceae bacterium (assembly GCA_902761665.1). Taxonomy (GTDB): domain Bacteria; phylum Bacillota; class Clostridia; order Lachnospirales; family Lachnospiraceae; genus UBA6987. The sequence goes on from CACWLA010000018.1 coordinate 13,690, forward strand.
CCACACGCGGAATACGGCCCGTCCGGTGATCTGGCTGCGTCTGACCTTGCCGACTGCGTAGCGGCTGTCAATGCTGTTGATGCGGTTGTCTCCGAGGACGAAATACTCATCCTCTCCGAGTACGACCGGCTGCTCCGCGGATCCCGCCAGGAAATAAACGCCTTTGCCGTAGTCTTCCTTCAGTTCCTCGCCGTTGATGTAAATCACGGAATCGATGATCTGCACGGTCTCGCCCGGCAGCCCGATGACGCGCTTGATGTAATGCGTACCGGGATCGTTTTTCAGTTTGAAGATCACGATCTCGAAACGTTTGGGATCCCGGATGAACTTATACGTGAATATGTCCTCGACAAGCTGATCCTTATCATTCAGGGTCGAATACATGCTTGTCCCTTCTACGCTCACGCGGGTACCGACAAAATTCAGGATGAGCAAAACGAGCCCAACCATGATCACCAGGCTGAGCAAAGTGGAAAGCAGGTCCTTGATAAACGGTTTTTTCGGGCTGATCAGCTCGGGTTCCCGATCGTTCTTTGCCATATTACTCCTTACGCGGACGGTTCTTCCAGGGTGACGCGCCCCAGCCGTCCTTTTCTCAGATCATCCAGAAAACGGGAAGCTGCCTTCTCCGTATCGGGCTCACCGCCTTTTTTCAGCAGTTTGCGGAGCATTGCGATCGCTTCCAATGCTTCGTGCGGATCTTCGGGAAGCGTGCCGTATTTGTCTTCCAGCGCCTGCGGATATCGCCGGCGCATGAGGACGATGCCTTCCGCAGCCAGGTCCTCGGCGGGCAGGATATCGTCGTTGATGGAACCTGTCAAGGCCAGTCTGATCCCCACAGCAGGATCTTCAAATTTCGGCCAGAGGATGCCGGGTGTATCCAGCAGTTCAAGACCTTTTCCAAGGCGGATCCATTGGTTTCCGCGGGTCACGCCGGGCTTGTCTCCGGTCTTTGCTGAGGCTTTTCCGGCCAGGGAGTTGATCAGCGTGGATTTGCCCACGTTCGGGATCCCGGCGACCATGATGCGGGCGGGACGGTTCAGGATCCCGCGCGCCCGGTCTTTCTTCGCTTTTTCTTCGGAGACCTGATCAAGCAGGCGCCGTACGGTCTTCATCCCTGCCGTGCTGCGGGAATCCGCTGCAACAGCCGCTGCATTCTGACGGCTCAGGGCTTCCATCCAGCGTTCAGTTGCTGCTTCATCAGCAAGGTCCGCCTTGTTCAGCAGAACGATACGCCGTTTGTTCTTTCCCAGTTCGGCGATGTCGGGATTCAGGCTTGAAGCCGGAATGCGCGCATCCCGGATCTCCAGGATCATGTCCACGAGCTTCAGATCCTCTTCCATGGTCCGTCTGGCCTTGGTCATATGTCCCGGATACCAGTTGATCGGCGCGGAAAGGTATGCGGTTTCGTTAACGGATGACGGTCTCATGTTCCCTCCTTGCCGGCAGGTTCCCGGACAAAACCGAAGCTACCGAAGGGTGAATAGCGAAGCCAGACCGTCCCCTGTATCTGCTCCCGGTGAATGTTGCCGACCTCCGCAAAGCGGGAGTCCTGGCTGGCATCCGGACTGCGGCCGATCACGAAATACTCATCGGCACCGAGAAGGATCGGTTCCGCTGCAATGCCTGCATTCGGAACGGAGAACGGCAGCCGCTCATCTTCCAGCCGCTGATCGTTCACGTACACGCTGCCATCCCTGATCTGCAGCGTCTCTCCGGGCAGGCCCAGTATGAGCTTCAGATACACGCTGTCGTCGCCTTCCAGCGTATAGGCAGCGATGTCAAATCGCTGCGGCGGGATAAGTCGGCTTTTCAGGCGGTCGATCATGAGTCTGTCGCCGCTCGAAAGCAGTGGGTTCATGGAATTGCCGACCATCTCCACGCGGGTACCGAAAGCCCAGGTCAGAAAGAAGGCAAGGAGCGCGGCAAGAATGATGTCGACGACCCATGAAGTGATCCTGCGGATCTGATCTTCCAAACTCAAGACTTCAAATGATGACTTTTTGTTCATGCCTCCTCCTTTCCTGAATCTTTAGTATACCCGATTGCGGCGGAAATGACAAGCCGCGGAATTGCCTCCCCGGCGGCATGTTTCCGCTTTTTTCCGCAAATGAAAAGAGCGCCCGTTCGAGCGCTCTTCATCATCCCCGACTTATCTCCGGGCTTCTTTGACCTTGGCGGCCTTGCCGATCCTGTCTCTCAGATAGGTCAGGCGGGCACGGCGGACTTTACCGTTGCGGATCACATCGACGTGATCGATCACGGGGCTGTGCAGAGGCCAGGTCTTTTCGACGCCGACGCCGTTGGAAAGCTTGCGGACCGTAAAGGTCTCACGGGCGCCGCCGTTCTGTCTCTTGATCACGATGCCTTCGAACATCTGAATACGTTCGCGGGCACCTTCTTTGATCTTGGCATATACCCGGACGGTATCGCCAACACGGAAATTGCCGACGTTCTCCTTGAGCTGTTCGTCTTCAATTTTCTTGATGATGTCGTTCATAAATTCCTCCCTGTAAAAGGACGTTCATACCGCCTTAAGCGGAAGCGGACCGCTCCTTGAAATGACACGCGAATTAGTTTACCATCTCATCCGCAGAAAAGCAAGTGTTTTTTGCTTTTTCGAGAAAGATTTTGTCTTTTTTGTCCAGCTCTGCCGTTTCCAGCAGATCAGGCCGGACTTCAAGCGTTCTTAAGAGGGACTGATCGCGTCTCCAGCGTGCAATATTGGCGTGATGGCCGCTTTTCAGGATCTCGGGAACTTCCCTTCCCATGAAAACGTCGGGGCGCGTATACTGCGGATATTCCAGCAGTCCGTTCATGAAGGACTCCGTCTCACCGGATTCTTCATTGGAAAGGACGCCGGGGACCATGCGGGATACCGCGTCGATCACGACCATGGCCGGCAGTTCGCCGCCGGTCAGCACGTAGTCGCCGATCGAAATGCGTTCCGCACCGAGTTCCTCCAGAACTCTTTCGTCAACGCCTTCATAGTGGCCGCAGAGGATCACAAGATCCTCTTCTTTCGCATACGCCTTCGCCGTCTCCTGGTCAAAGACCCGGCCCTGCGGCGTCATGTAGACGAGGCGCGGCTTTTTCTCCATCCCGGCCGTGGCACATTCCCAGGCTTCGTAGATCGGGGGCGCCATCATGACCATGCCAGCGCCGCCGCCGTAGGGATAATCGTCCACATGACCGTAGCGGTCATGCGCGAAATCCCGGATATTGACGGTCCGCAGCGTAATGATCCCCTGCGCAAGCGCACGGCCGGTGATGCTCGTCCGGATGCCCTGCTCGATCATTTCGGGAAAGAGAGTCAGCACGGTGAAGTTCATAGATCCTCCAGCCCGTCCAGCATGTGAACGGTGATGATGCCTGCTTCGATATCCACGGAAAGCACGCAGCTCTCAATGTACGGGATCAGAAGATCCTTTTCCCTGCCGTCCTTTTCGCCGCGGATGATCAGCACGTCATTCGCGCCGGTCTCCAGGACGTCCCTGACTTTTCCGAGCTCGCGGCCGTCATCGGTCACGGCGCGGCACTGCAGGAGGTCGGCTATGTAGTAGCGTCCTTCCGGCAGCTTTACGGCATCTTCGCGCGCCACGTAAAGCGACAGCCCCTTGTAGGGCAGCACGTCGTCGATCGTTTCAAGCCCGCGCAGCTTCACAAGGACCATTTCCTTGTGAAAGCGGACGCTCTCCACCTCTTCTTCCTTCATGCCGTTTCGGGTCTCGAAGAAAACGCGGGAAAGTGCCTTGAAGCGCGCCGGGTCGTCAACAGTCGGCCAGACGCTGATCTCTCCTTTTATCCCGTGCGTCGAAGCAAAGACGCCTACGCGAAGATACGGTACCATCAGTCGATGTCCAGCGTGACGCGGACGTCATCGCGGACGGCCTGCGCCTTCAGGACGGTACGGATCGCTTTCGCGATGCGTCCCTGCTTGCCGATCACCTTGCCCATATCGGAAGGGTCGACGCTCAGGGTCAGACAGGTCTCTCCGCCCTCGATTTTTTCCGTGACAACAACGGCTTCCGGATGAGTTACCAGAGCCTTTGCGATCACTTCGACCAATTCTTTCATTTCAGACCACCTCGTGCCTTATTCAAGGCCGGCGATCTTCAGAAGCTTAGCAACAGTATCGGTGGGCTTTGCACCCTTCGCGATCCAATCTTTTGCCTTATCCGTATCGATTTTGACAACGCTGGGCTCCTGAGTGGGATCATAGAAGCCGAGTTCATCGATGAAACGGCCGTCCCTGGGGGAACGTTCATCCGCGACGATCACGCGGTAAGTGGGTTGTTTCTTCTTACCCAGACGGGTCAGACGAATTTTGACTGCCATAGTGTTTTCCTCCGAAAGTGATATGGGCAAATGCCCTTTTATCCAAAGTCTTTGCTTGACTTAAGAATCTCTGTCAGAAAGGGAGTTTGAAAGGCAGGCGGCCTTTCTTTCCCTTTCCCATATTGCCGCTCATCTGCTTCATCATCTGGCGGCTCTGCTCAAACTGCTTCAGCAGGCGGTTGACATCCTGGATCGTGGTCCCGGAGCCTTTCGCGATGCGGCGCTTGCGCGGCGGGGTGATCCTGTCGGGACGGCGCCGTTCTTCCGGCGTCATGGATAGGATCATGGCTTCCACGTGTTTCATGGATTTGTCGTCCGGCAGCTGTGCGCCTTTCAGTTTTCCGCCCACGCCGGGAAGCATCTTCAGGATCTCGCCGATGCCGCCCATCTTATTCATCTGGCGCATCTGCGTGAGGAAGTCCTCGAGGTCGAACTCGTTTTTCTTCAGCTTGCGGTAGGCCGCAAGGGAAGCTTCTTCATCGAGGTCTGCGTTCTGGGCCTTTTCAATGAGGCTGAGGACGTCGCCCATGCCCAGGATGCGGTTCGCCATGCGGACGGGGCTGAAGACTTCAAGGTCTTCGAGTTTTTCTCCCATGCCGGCGTAGAAAATGGGCTTACCGGTAACGGAGCGAACGGACAGGGCTGCGCCGCCTCTGGCGTCGCCGTCGAGCTTCGTCAGGATCACGCCGTCGATGCCGATGCGGTCGTTGAAACTTGACGCGACGTTGACGGCGTCCTGACCGGTCATGGCGTCGACCACGAGAATGGTCTGCGTGACCGGAACGGCAGCCTTAAGATCTTCAAGCTCTTCCATCATGGAATCGTCGATGTGCAGTCGGCCTGCGGTATCGAGGATCACCAGATTGTAGTGCTTCTCTTCGGCTTCCTTCATGGCCATGCGGGCGATGTCCGGGACCGTGAAGTCCGTACCGGGAGAAAAGACCGGGACGTTCAGTTTTTCGCCGTTGCGCTTCAGCTGATCGATGGCGGCCGGACGGTAGATATCGCAGGCGACCAGAAGGGGATTTCGGTCTTTTTTCTTCCGGAGCTGCGCCGCCAGCTTCGCACTGGAGGTCGTCTTGCCGGAGCCCTGAAGGCCTGCCATCAGGAAGACCGTGATCTCGTTGCGCGGCTGCAGGCGGATGTCCGTGGGTTCACTGCCCATGGATGCGATCAGTTCCTCATTGACGATCTTGATGACCTGCTGGCCGGGCGTCAGGGAGTTCATGACCTCGCTGCCGACGGCTCTTTCCTCGACGCGCTTGACAAAGTCCTTGACGACCTTGTAGTTGACGTCGGCTTCCAGAAGGGCCAGTTTGACCTCACGCATCGCGCTCTTGACGTCAGCCTCGGTCAGGAGGCCTTTGTCGGTCAGCTTCTTGAAGGTATTCTGCAGTTTATCCGCTAAGCTTTCAAATGCCATCTTTGCTCAAGTCTCCCGGTGTTACGCCGTCAGCGTTCTTCGATCTGCCGCGCAAGCGCGGTGATCTCGTCAAGGAATGCCATGTCCCCGGTGCTTCTGATCCGTTCAGCCAGTTCCCGGATCCTCTGCCCGTCTTTTCTGTCCTGCAGGTACTTTTCCACGAGGCCAAGCTTGGCTTCGTAGGCTTCGAGCGCCTCGTCGGCGCGCCTGAGCATGTCGTGGATGCCCTGCCGGCTGATCCCGTAGGACGCAGCCGCTTCGGAAAGGCTGAGATCGCCGAAACGTACGTTTTCATAGATCTCCTGTTGGCGTTTCGTCAGCAGTTCACCGTAGAAATCGTATAAGAGGCTTTCTCTTCCCAGCTTATCCATGCTTCTCCATCCGGCTGCGGGGGCAGCCTTGCTTACGTTAGCACAAAAGAAAAAGCCTGTCAAGTATTTTTTCTTGACAGGCTTCATTTTTAGCGTGCTGAGGCTCAGACAGTCGCCTTCTCCTCTTCGGTCACGTCCTTGATGGACAGGTTGACGCGGCCCATCTTGTCGATCTCAACGACCTTGACGACCACTTCGTCACCCAGCTTGACAGCGGATTCCACGGTCGGGACACGCTTGTTGGACAGTTTGGAGATGTGGACCAGACCGTCCTTGCCGGGGCAGAGCGATACGAAGGCGCCGAAATTCATGATGCGGACGACCTTGCCGCGGAAGATCTGGCCGACCTCGACGTCGTTCACGATCGTCTCGATGATCCTGATGGCCTTGTTGATCATATCCATGTCGGTGCCGCAGACCGAAACGGTGCCGTCGTCTTCGATATCGATCTGGACGCCGGTCTCCTCGATGATGGAGTTGATGACCTTGCCCTGCTTGCCGATGACGTCGCCGATCTTGGCAGGATCGATGGTGATCGAAACGATCTTCGGTGCCCACTTGCTGATCTCCGGACGAGGGCCGGGGATGGCCTTGGCCATGACTTCGTCCATGATGTACAGACGGGCTTCACGGGTGCGGGCCAGCGCTTCCTTGATGATGGCGGGGGTCAGACCGTGGATCTTGATATCCATCTGGATCGCGGTGATGCCGTCGTGCGTACCGGTCACCTTGAAGTCCATGTCGCCGAAGAAGTCTTCCAGGCCCTGGATGTCGGTCAGGACGACGTAGTCATCATCGGTCTCGCCGGTCACCAGACCGACGGAGATGCCGCCGACCATTGTCTTGATCGGGACGCCGGCAGCCATCAGCGCCATGCAGGAGGCGCAGGTGGAGGCCATGGAGGTTGAACCGTTGGATTCCATCGTTTCCGACACGCAGCGGATCGCGTAAGGGAAATCTTCCACGGTCGGAAGCACCGGAATCAGGGCGCGTTCGGCAAGAGCGCCGTGGCCGATCTCGCGGCGGCCCGGTCCGCGGCTGGGCTTGGTCTCGCCGACCGACCAGCTCGGGAAGTTGTAGTGGTGCATGTAGCGCTTGCTGGTCACCTTGCGGTCCAGTCCGTCGATCTTCTGCGCTTCGCTCAGGGGAGCCAGGGTGCAGGCATCGATGATCTGGGTCTGACCGCGGGTAAACATCGCGGAACCGTGGGTCCTCGGAAGGACGTCCACTTCAGCCGCCAGCGGGCGGATCTGGTTCATGGCGCGGCCGTCAGGACGTTTGTGATCTTTCAGGATCATCTTGCGGACGGTCATCTTCTGGAATTTGTACACCGCTTCGCCGACGAAAGGAAGCCATTCCTCGTTCTCGGCATAGCGCTCATTCAGTTTTTCGGTGATGGCCTTGATGTTCGCATCGCGGACAGCTTTCTCATCGGTGAAGACCGCTTCTTCCATGGCTTCGGGCGTGATGAAGTTCACCATGTCCTGATACATGTCTTCCGGGATCACGTGGCTCTCGTAGGCCTTCTTCGGCTTACCGCATTCGTCAACGATCGTCTGAATGAAGGCGATGACCTTGCGGTTCATCTCATGCGCAGCCATGATGGCGTCGTACATGACGTCCTCAGGCACTTCGCTGGCGCCGGCTTCGATCATGATGACCTTCTCCGCCGTGGAAGCCACGGTAAGAGCCAGGTCGGAAGCAAGGCGCTGTTCCTCGGTCGGGTTGAAGCAGAGTTCGCCGTTCACGCGGCCGACCATCGTTGCGGAGATCGGGCCGTCAAAGGGAATGTCGGAAATGCTGGTCGCGATGGAGCAGCCGAGCATGGCGACGACGTCGGGATTGCAGTCCGGATCGACGCTCATGATGAGGTTGCTGAGGGTCACGTCGTTGCGGTAATCCTTCGGGAAAAGGGGACGCATCGGACGGTCGATAACGCGGCTTGCCAGAGTGGCGTGCTCGCTGGCCTTGCCTTCGCGCTTGTTGAAGCCGCCGGGGATCTTACCCACGGAATACATCTTCTCTTCATATTCCACGGTAAGAGGGAAGAAATCAACGCCGTCGCGGGGGGCGTCGGAAGAAACCGCCGTGGAAAGGACCACGGTGTCGCCGTAATGCATGAACGCGGCGCCGTTCGCCTGGGCGGCCACGCGTCCGATATCGACGCTGAGGGTACGGCCGGCCAGTTCCATTGAAAAGGTCTTGTACATGTTTTCTCCTTGTTTTTGCCGCGACAGACGTTCGAAACCACAAATAACGGTACATCACGGGCGGATGTGCGGTTGTTTGAAGTCTCGAAAGGCGCCTGCCGCCGATTCTTTTTTGTGTTGTTGGGCCTTGTTGATACGGAAAACAGGGCGGAAAACTCCGCCCTGTTTCAGGATCGACTTACTTACGGATGCCGAGCTTCTGGATCAGCGCACGGTATTCGTTGATATCGTTCTTCTTGACGTATTCAAGCATGCCGCGGCGCTGGCCGACGAGCATGAACAGACCGCGGCGGGAATGGTGATCCTTCGGATTCACCTTCAGGTGTTCGGTCAGTTCACGGATCCTTTCGGACAGTAAGGCGATCTGGACAGCGGGCGAACCGGTGTCCTGTTCATTCTTGCCGAATTCCTTGACGATTTCGGCCTTTCTTTCTTTGCTGGTCATTTTGACAGCCTCCTGAAATAATCTTACCTCATGCCGGGCCCCGGTCGGAGTGTCCAAAGGCTAAGCACAGGCGCACTGAAAGTTTATACCATACCGCACGGAAAAAGTAAAGCGTTTTTTGCCACCGGCCGGGTTATTTTATTTTTCACCGCGTTCGGTGAAGAACGCGCGAGCTTCTGCGATGTTCCGCTCCACTTCCGCCTTCAATTCCTGCATGTCGGAGAACTTCCGTTCCGGCCGCAGGAAATGCAGAAGTTTTGTCTCAGCTATGAGGCCGTAGAGTTCGGGTTCGCCGTCAAGAACATGCGTTTCGAGCCCCAGATGGAAGCCCGGACCGGCCGTCGGCTTGACGCCGATGTTGGTGATCGCCGGCATCACACGGCCTTCCGTCTCCAGCAGCGACACGTAGACGCCGTAGGGCGGGCAGAGTTTGCCGTCCGGGACGCGCTGGTTCGCCGTCGGGATACCGATTGCGGTACCGATATGTTCACCGTAGCCGATCCTCGCGCGGACGAAATACGGATAGCCGAGACATTCTTCTGCCTCTTCCATCTCACCCTTCGCGATGAGTTCGCGGATCCGCGTGCTGCTGACGACTTCCCCGCACCGGACCTCTTTCGGGATGACGGTCAGACGGAAGCCGAGTTTTTCGGCGCGTTCCCGCAGCATTTCCACGTTGCCGCTCCGCTTATAGCCGAAGCAGCAATCCGGACCGGCCACGATGGAGCGCATGCCGAGTTGGCCGATCAGGATCTTTTCCAGAAAATCGTCGGCGCTCATCGTGCGGATCGCGTCGGTGAACGGACACTCCGTGAGGCGGTCCATGCCGAGGCCCTTTGCCATCAGTTTCTTTTCCGGCGAGGTCAGCAGCATCGCGCGGGGTTCGCCGGCATTCATCGGATTATCGCTGAAGGCGAAGAGAACGGTCTTCAGCCGGTCTTCAGCCGCCTGGCGCTGCATCTCCGCGAAGATCTTCCGGTGACCGACATGCATGCCGTCGAATTTGCCGATGGAAACGACCGAAGGGGCGGGTTCCCTGACTTTTGCCGGCGCAGGGTCCGGCAGGAGCATGACGGCAGGACGGTATTTCACACCTTCCTTCCGGAATAGGCCGATCAGAAAGCCGTCAGGCGCAGTGACCCGCACCAGGCTGCCGTTTCCGTCGTCGGCCGCATTCGCGAAGCTCCCGGCGGGCAGAAAATTGCCGTTTTTCGCTGCAGCTTCGGCCGAAGCTTTCAGGCGCCGCAGCGGATAGTCCTTCAGAATGCTTTCCAGCGGCAGGACGGCTTCGGAAAGATGACCGGTCAGCTTCATCGATTCGATCACGCCGAGCGGATAAGCTTCCCGCAGGGTAAAGCCCGAAGCCTCCTCCCGGACCAGTTCCTCCATCAGACCGCCGCAGCCGAGTTTCCGGCCGATGTCATGGCAGAGCGTGCGAATGTAGGTGCCCTTGGAGCAGCGCACCCGAAGCGTCACGCGCGGCAGATGGATGCTCAGGATCTCCAGTTCGTCAATACGGATCTCGCTCACGCCGCGTTCGGCTTCGATGCCCTGCCTTGCCAGATCGACCAGTTTTCGGCCGCCGACTTTCCGCGCGGAATACATCGGGGTCAGCTGGCTGCTTTTTCCGGCAAAGGACATGACCGCAGCCCGGACTTCTTCCTCCGTGTTGGTGACCAGGTGATGCGCAAGCACTTTTCCGCAGGCATCCTGCGTATCAGTCTCCGCGCCGAGATACAGCACGGTCCGGTACACTTTCGTCCCTTCTGACAAAAGATCGGCCAGTTTCGTGGCCCGTCCGAGCAGCACCGGCAGTACACCTTCCGCTTCCGGATCCAGGGTCCCCAGATGACCTATTTTCTTCTGTCCGAAGATCCCGCGCAGACGCGCAACGGCATCAAAGGAAGTATAGCCTTTTTCTTTAGCTACGATCAGGACTCCGTCCATGCGCCGATAAGCTCCCCTATTTCTTTGGTAATGATCTTTGCAGATTCCTGCCACGGACCTTTCATGTCAAAGCCGGCAGCATGCTCATGGCCGCCGCCCCCGTGGGAAGCGGCAAGGCCGGAAACACTGATGTGCTGCGAACGCAGGCTGACCTTGTAGACGTCATCCTCCAGTGCATAGAAGAAAGCTGCGGCTTCCGTTCCTCTCGTGATCCGAAGCTCGTCAATAACGCCGTCAAGATCCTGCGCACTGAGCCCGAGGGCTTCCCGCTCAGCTTTCGTCACCGCCGCAATGATGAGTTTTCCGTTCAGCTCCAGGTAAGAGGATCCGAGCGCGACGCCGATTGCCTTGTTCTGCGCGAAACTCCGGGCATGGAAGGTCTCGTCGATGATGAACTGCGCGTCGTTTTTTTCCATCTTTTCCAGAAGACGGCCGGCGACCGTCATCGTCCGCAGCGTCGTCGACGGATACTTAAAGACACCGGTATCGTGCACGATGCCGAGGTAAAGGCAGCGCGCACAGTCGCGGTCGATCAGGTTTTCATCCAGCAGGGTGTACAGCAATTCGCAGGTGGAACTCGCTCCGCCCTCAATGAGATTTTCCTCGCCGAAGCCCGGATTCGTCTCGTGATGGTCGATCACGACGCGGCGTCCGGCCCGTTCGAACATCGGCAGAAACGCATCAAGCCTGTCCTTCGCCGCTGCGTCCAGCGAGATGAAAAGATCGTAGACCTCGCCGGAAGGCGCATGCAGGATCCGGTCTTCACCGTTCAGAAAAGAAAAAGACGAGGCATAGGTCCCGAGGTATACATCCACGCGCACCTGCGGCATCGTCTTTCGCAGATAATTCCACAGCCCGAGGCAGGCCCCCACGCAGTCGCCGTCGGGACGTACATGTCCGCTGAGGGCGATGCTGCGGGCGTCACGCACCAGGGCTCCGATCATGCTGCTCATAACTCGTCTTCGTCCTCCGGAACGGAAGGGACTGCTTCGCCCATCGCAGCGATCTTGGCGTTCTGTGCCGCCATGACCTCATCGATCTTCTGCGACATTTCCGAGCCGTAGGCGATCGAATTATCCATGATGAACGTGATCTCCGGCGTCAGCCTGAGGTTCAGGTTGACCGCAACTTCGTGACGGATGAAGCCGGCAGCGCTCTTTAAGGCAGCCTTCGTCTCCTCGACCGTTTCGTCATCGCCCAGTACGCTGATATAGGCCTTGCAGGTCTTCAGGTCCGGCGCCACCTGGGCATCGGTGACGCTGATCATGACCGGGATGCGCGGGTCCTTCACCTCTTCGCGGAGAATGCGGGAAAGTTCCCGCTGCATCTCCGCGTTGATCCGTTCGTTTTTTACACTATGTTTCTTCATATCAATCCTTATGGCTCGGAAGCTTGCGCGGTTTTTCCACCATGGCATAAGCCTCGATGGCATCGTCCACGTCGAAGTCGCCGAACTTTTCAAAGACCAGGCCGCATTCGTAGCCGGCAGCCACTTCCTTGACATCGTCCTTAAAGCGCTTGAGCGAAGCAAGGTTGCCGTCGAAGAGCTGGTCCTTGCCGCGGGTGATGCGGCACTTGCAGCCGCGCTGCAGCTTGCCGTCCAGAACGAAGCAGCCGGCGATGTTGCCGATGCCGGAAGCCTTGAAGACCATGCGGACCACGGCATGGCCGATGATCTGTTCTTCGTATTCCGGTTCAAGCATGCCGAGCATGGCAGCTTCCACGTCCTCGATCGCCTTGTAAATGACGTCGTAAAGACGGATATCGACCTTCTCCTGCTCTGCAACGGAACGGGCCTGGGCGTCGGGCTTCACGTTGAAGCCGATGATGATCGCATTCGAAGCCGAAGCCAGTGTGACGTCGGATTCGGAGATGTTGCCGGCCGCGCTGTGGATCACCTTGACGGCGATCTGCTCGTTCGACAGTTTCTGCAGGCTGGTCTTCACCGCTTCCACGGAACCCTGGACGTCTGCCTTGACGATCAGGTTCAGTTCCTTCATGTTGCCGCTCTGGATCTGGCTGAACAGATCGTCCAGCGTCAGCTTGCTCTTGGTTTCTTCCAGCAGTTTCTTGCGGCCTTCGGCAATGAAGGTCTCGGCATAGGCACGGGCGTCCTTCTCCGCCTTCGTGGAGATGAAGACCTCACCTGCGCCGGGAACGCTCGAAAGACCGAGCAGCTCTACAGGCATGCCGGGCGTCGCTTCCTTCACGCGTTCGCGCTTGTCGTTCAGCATCGCACGGATCTTGCCGTAGCAGCCGCCTGCCGCAACGTTGTCGCCCACGTGGAGCGTGCCCTTCTGTACGAGCACGGTGGCAACGGGACCGCGGGTCGGATCCAGCTGCGCTTCGATGACCAGGCCGCGGGCGCTTCTCTTCGGATCGGCCTTCAGTTCCTGTACGTCGGCAACCAGAAGGACCATTTCCAGCAGGTCTTCAATGCCGTCGCCGCGTTTCGCGGAAACGGGGACGAAAACGTTGGAGCCGCCCCATTCCTCACCGATCAGGCCGTATTCGGAAAGTTCCTTCTTGACCTTGTCGATATTGGCGCCGGGCTTATCGATCTTGTTGATGGCAACGACGATCTCAACGCCGGCAGCCTTCGCATGGTTGATGGCTTCGACGGTCTGCGGCATGACGCCGTCGTCAGCAGCCACGACCAGGATCGCGATGTCGGTCGCCTGAGCGCCGCGCATGCGCATGGCGGTGAAGGCTTCATGACCGGGGGTATCCAGGAAGGTGATCTTCCGGCCGTTTATCTCGACCATGTAAGCGCCGATGTGCTGAGTGATGCCGCCAGCCTCACCGGTCGTGACGTTGGTCTTGCGGATCGCGTCAAGCAGGGAAGTCTTGCCGTGGTCGACGTGGCCCATGACGCAGACCACAGGGGGTCTCGGCACCATGTTCTCTTCCTTGTCCTCGACCTTATCTTCAAGGAGTTCGGCAATGACGTCGACGGTCTCTTCTTTCTCGGCAACGATGTCGAAATCGAGTGCAATGTCAGCTGCGGTATCGTAATCCAGATCCTGGTTGACGGTAAACACCTTGCCTTCCAGGAAGAGCTTCTTGATGATGGCGGCGGGCTGCATCTTCATGGCTTCCGCCAGTTCCTTGAGCGTCAGCTTCTCTGGAATGGTGATCGTCTTGATCTGCTGTTCCTTCTGCTCAGGCTTTGCTTCCTTGGCCAGACGGTCCAGATCCTTGATGCCCTTGCCCTTTGCGGTCTTTCCGCCGGGACGGCGCAGTTCGCCGGAATCCCCCTTGTTGTAGCGGGCATTTGCCGTCTTGCTGCTGCCCTGCTGCGTGCGGGTCTGTTTGTTGTTCTTGCCGTTCTTGGAAAGGCCGAGGCCGCCGAAATCGGCGCCGCCGGTACGGGGAGCGGAAGTTCTTCCTGCACCTGCTCCGGCAGATCTGCGCGGTTTCTGGTCGTCGTCCTTATCCTTCATGAAGCCCTGGCTGCCGGTAGCGCCGGTGCGCAGGCCGTAGGTATTCCCGGTACGCTGATAAGTTCCGGTGCCGCCGGAATGATAAGCGCGGGTCTCGCCGTTCGCATTCTGCGTAAAGCCTCCGCGTCCGGACTGTCCGGGACGGCCCTGGCCGCCCTGTCCGGCAGCAGGCCGGCGTCCGTCGCGCGTTCCCGTGCCGTTCTTCGCGGCTTCGCGGCGTTCCTTCTGCTCGCGGGCAAGACGTTCGGTGCGGTCCTTTGCTTCCTGTTCCGCCTGACGGACCTTGCTCATGTCGACGAAACGGCGCACCGGCTTCGGCGGTTCTTCCGCCTTGGGCGGTTCGGCGGCAGCTGCCTTGGTCTCGGGGACCTTTACTTCAGCCGCTTCAGGTTCCGCTTTCTTCACAGGCTTTTTAGCCGGCTTTTCAGCCGGCAGCTCTTCCTTGGCCGTCTTTACGGGTTCCGCGGGCTTAGGCTCAGCTGTCTCGGCAGGTTTTGCCGGCGCTTTCACCGCAGCGGTTTCCTCCGGTTTCACAGCCGTCTTTTCAGGAGCCTTTGCTGCCTTTACGGGTTCTTCCGCCGGTTTCTTCGCGGCAGCCGTTTCAGGTGCGGGCGCAGCCTTTACAGGCTTCTCCGCCGCCTTTTCGGCAGGCTTTTCGGGTGCCGGGGCAGCCGGCGCTTTCGGTGCAGAAGCAGCCGTCCCGGACTGGGCGGCAGGTCTTGCCGGCGTCTTTGCAGCAGACGAAGTCCCGGCAGGCTTCTTCGGCGCGCCCGGTGTCTGCGGACGCATCTTCAGACTGTTCTGCTGGCTGTTCTGGGCATGGAATACCACGCTCCATTTTTTCTTCTTCGGCTGTGCGCCTTCATCGGAAGGGTTCATATTGACATTCTTTTCATTATCCATGCTTTATTCTCCCCGGTTTTCCGTAATGGTTTCTGCAGTGCGGCTGATCGCTGCCGCCAGTCCCTGATCCAGCACCGCGATGCAGGATCGGTCTCCCTTTCCAATCGCGTGCGCAAGTTCCTGCTTGCTGCTGATGACAAGGAGCGGACAGCCGCCGTGTTCACATCGGTCGCGGAATTTCTTCTTCGTGTTTGCCGACGCGTCTTCCGCGACGATGGTCAGCCATGCTTTTCGGGCTTTCAGTGCCTGTTCCGCGGCAAATTCGCCGCTTGCCACTTTTCCGGCTTTTGCCGCGATGCCGAGCAATCCCAGTATCTTATTCTCCGACAAGCGCCTTCACCTCCGCCCGAAGCTTTTCCTGTGCCTCTTTCGGCACATGGGTCCTGAAGGAACGGCTGAGCGCCTCCGATCGGAAGGCTTTCTCCAGACATGCGGCGCTGCGGCAGAGATACGCACCGCGGCCGGCCGCTTTTCCGCCGGGATCGACGAGATATTCGCCGTCAGGCGTATGTACGATCCGGATCAGATCCTTTTTGTCTTTTTCTTCGCGGCACCCTACGCAGGTGCGCTGCGGCTGCTTTCGTTCCTTCATGCTGTCAGTTATGCCTCTTCCTCGGGGACGTATCCTTCTTCTTCAGAATAGTCGTTGCTGTAGTCGTCAATGTAGCCGATCTCTTCGAACAGGCCGGACTCTCTGGCTTCGGTCTCACTCTTGATATCGATCTTATAGCCCGTAAGCTTGGCGGAAAGCCTGGCGTTCTGGCCGGCTCTGCCGATCGCGAGGGACAGCTGGAAGTCGGGGACGATGACCAGAGCTTCTTTTTCTTCGTCATCCGCCAGGACGCAGATGACCTTGGCCGGGCTGAGGGCGTTTTCGATCAGTTCCGCGGAGTTGTCGCTCCAGTGGATGATGTCGATCTTTTCGCCGCCCAGTTCGTCAACGACCGCGTTCACGCGGACGCCGTTCAGGCCGACGCAGGCGCCGATCGGATCCACGCCTTCGTCATAGGAAACGACAGCCATCTTGGTGCGGGAACCGGCTTCGCGGGCGATTGCCTTGATCTCGACGATACCCTGCTGGATCTCAGCCACTTCGGCTTCGAAAAGGCGCTTGACGAGGTCCGGATGGGTCCGGCTGACGAGGATGTGCGGACCGCGGGGCGTATCCTTGACTTCAAGGATGAGGACCTTGATGCGCTCGGTCGGACGGTAATTCTCCGTCTTGACCTGTTCGTTTTCAGGCATGATTGCATCGGCCTTGCCCAGGTTGATATTGATGTTCTTTCCGATATGACGCTGCACGACGCCGGTGATGATGTCATGCTCACGGGAATTGTAGCGGTCGTAGACCGACTTGCGTTCTTCTTCGCGCAGTTTCTGCAGGATGACGTTCTTCGCGTTCTGCGTGGCAATGCGGCCGAAGCTCGCAGAACGGATGTCTTCGCGGACGACGTCGCCCAGCTGGTACATCGCGTTCTTCTTGTGCGCGTCCGCCAGGGAGATCTCCAGGGCGGGATCGGTCACGGTCTCCACCACGGTCTTTTCGGCGTACATCTCGTAGTCGCCGGTCTCGCGGTCCATATGGACGTGGATATTGTCAGCCTTGCCGAAATGGTTCTTGCAGGCCGTAAGCAGCGAGTTCTCGATCGCTTCCATGATCACTTCGCGGCTGATATCTTTCTCTTTTTCCAGTACGTTCAGGGCTTCGATCAGTTCCTTGTTCATTTTCCGGTGTCCTCCGTGTTTCTATCGTCAAAAATCAGAAAAGTCGATGTAAGGCCGTACCAGGGAAACGTCCCGGCGGGCAAAGGTCTTCGTTTCCCCTTCTCCGAAAGAAAGGGTCACGGTCTCGCTGTCGAATGCTTCCAGCATTCCGATGTATTCCTTGTTTTTCTCCGCATCGGGCTTGAACAGGTGGAGTTCCACGTCATTTCCGATGTTCCGCAGGAAATCCCTGTCTTTTTTGAAGGGACGGAGCAGTCCCGGAGAACTGACTTCCAGCGTGTATGCCTCATCAATGAAATCGGCCTTGTCCAGTTCGGCTTCCCAGGCACGGCTTGCTGCTTCGCAGTCACCGATCTTTATTCCGCCCGGCTTGTCCAGGTAAGCGCGAAGGTATCTCGCAGCCCCTTCCTTGACGTATTCCACGTCCACGAGCTCAAGGCCCTGCGCCGTACAGATCGGCTGCAGCAGCTCTTCCGCTCTCTTCTCGCATTCTTCTCTGCGGATCATTTCATACCCCTTTACAAAACGGAAAGAGTGGCTTTCGACCACTCTTTCCAACAAAGTCAACATTCAACGATGGCATTATAAAGGGCATCTCCGAAAAAATCAAGCCCTTTTTGTCATTTTTTTCGCTTTTTTTGATGAATTTCGGCTGCGAAATGCGGTTTCACAGCCGAAATCGTGAAAACTGCTGTGCTTCGGGGCTCAGTTTCTCGACCAGCCGCGCGTTGCCGCGACAGCCTTGTTCCATCCGGCAAGTTCCTTTTCCCGCCTTGCTTCGTCCATGCGCGGCTCAAAAACGCGGTCGATCGTCCAGTTCCGAAGGACGTCAGCCTTGTCCTTCCAGAAGCCGACCGCAAGGCCGGCCAGATAGGACGCGCCCATGGCCGTCGTTTCAACACACTTGGGTCTTCTGACCGGCGTGTTGATGATATCTGCCTGGAACTGCATCAGGAAGTCGTTCTTGCAGGCGCCGCCGTCCACCTTGAGCGCAGACAGATGGATCCCCGAATCCTTTTCCATGGCGTGCAGAACGTCACTGGTCTGGAAGGCAAGCGACTCAAGCGTGGCACGGATGATATGGTTGCGGTTGACGCCTCTCGTAAGGCCGACGATGGCACCGCGGGCAAAGGGATCCCAGTACGGCGCGCCGAGGCCGGTAAAGGCAGGAACGACGTAGCAGCCGTTCGTATCCGGCACCTTCCTCGCGAAGTATTCCGAGTCGGGCGCGGTGTCCACCATCTTCATCTCGTCACGGAGCCACTGGATCGCAGCCCCGGCAACGTAGACCGAGCCTTCAAGGGCATATTTGACCTTGCCGTTAAGCCCCCAGGCGATGGTGGTCAGCAGGCCGTTCTCGGAAAAGATCGGCTTGTCGCCGATGTTCATCAGCATGAAGCAGCCGGTGCCGTAGGTATTTTTGGCTTCGCCGGGTTCGAAGCAGGTCTGCCCGAACAAAGCCGCCTGCTGGTCTCCCGCCGCACCGGCGATCGGGATCGGGCCGCCGAAGAATTCGGGATCGGCCGTGCCGTAGACATGACTCGAAGGCTTCGCTGCGGGGAGCATGTTCATGGGAACGCCGAGAATGCGGCAGAGTTCCTCATCCCATTCAAGGGTATTGATGTTGAAAAGCAGGGTCCGCGAAGCGTTGGAGTAGTCCGTCACGTGGACCTTTCCCTTGGTCAGCTTATAGATCAGCCAGCTGTCCACGGTGCCGAAAGCAAGCTTACCGGCCTCAGCCTTTTCGCGCGCGCCTTCCACATGGTCCAGGATCCAGCGGATCTTGGTGCCGGAGAAATACGGATCGATGACCAGACCGGTCTTCTTCCGGAACAGATCGACGATCCCGGGATCGGAATTTTTCAGTTCTTCCGTGAATTCGGATGTGCGGCGGCACTGCCAGACGATCGCGCGGCTCACCGCTTCCCCTGACTGACGGTCCCAGACGATCGTGGTCTCGCGCTGGTTCGTGATGCCGATGGCCGCGATGTCGGTGCAGACCGCGCCGACGTTGGCCATGGCCTGCTGCGCAACGTGAAGCATCGTATTCCAGATCTCCTCCGGTTCGTGTTCGACCCAGCCGGGTTCGGGGAAGAACTGCGTGAATTCACGCTGTGCCATGCTGCGGATGTCGCCGTTTTCGTCAAAAAGGATGCAGCGGTTGCTGGTGGTCCCTGCGTCGAGTGCCATTACGTACTTTGCCATGTGGATTACTCCTTGTTCTTATTGTTAATCACTGCTTATCAAAAGACGAAAAGCAGGGGCTTCCCGAAGGATACCCCTGCCGTCTTCTTATTCCTCGGACTTTGCCGCGGCCGGAAGGCCGAAATGCGCTCTGACCAGTCCTTCGACCTCTTCGAGCATCTCGGGATGCGTCTTCAGGTAGAGCTTGGTATTGTCGCGGCCCTGGCCGATACGGCTGCCCTGATAAGAATACCAGGCGCCGCTCTTCTCGATGATGCCGGCTTTTTCCGCAAGGCTCAGGATATCGCCCTCACGGGAGATGCCGGTGCCGAACATGATGTCGAATTCCGCTTCCTTGAAAGGCGGAGCGACCTTGTTCTTGACGACCTTCACGCGCACGTGGTTGCCGATCACTTCGCCGCCTTGCTTGATGGATTCGATGCGGCGCACGTCCAGACGCACGGAACTGTAGAACTTCAGCGCGCGGCCGCCGGTCGTGACTTCGGGATTGCCGAACATCACGCCAACCTTCTCACGCAGCTGGTTGATGAAGATGACGACGCAGCCGCTGCGGCCGATCGCCGCGGTCAGCTTGCGGCAGGCCTGGCTCATCAGGCGGGCCTGCTTGCCCATCTGCGCATCGCCCATGTCGCCGTCGATCTCATCCTTCGGGACCAGTGCGGCAACGGAGTCGATGACGACGACGTCCATGGCGCCTGAGCGGACCATGGTCTCGGCGATCTCCAGCGCCTGCTCGCCGTTGTCCGGCTGCGAAACGTAGAGGTTATCCACATCGACGCCGATGGCCTTGGCGTACTTCGGATCAAGTGCGTGTTCAGCGTCCACGAAACCCGCGATGCCGCCGAGTTTCTGTGCTTCAGCAACTACGTGCAGAGCCAGTGTGGTCTTGCCGCTGGATTCCGGTCCGAAGATCTCAATGATGCGGCCTTTAGGAATGCCGCCGAGCCCGAGCGCAAGATCCAGGGAAATGGAACCGGTCGGGATGGTTTCGATATTCATGGCGGTATTGTCGCCCAGTCTCATGATGGAACCCTTGCCGTAGTCCTTCTCGATGGATGCGACGGCAGTTTCCAGTGCTCTTCTTTTATCTTCCTGATTCATGATGCCTCCGTTCGAACTAATGTTCGATTTTCTTTATCGTATGATATTTTCCCGAACTTGTCAAGCGGTTTCCCCTGTTTTTCCGCATAAAAAACGGAAAACAGCCTGCGCCATCTCCCGTTTTTCAGTCTACAGGAAAAGCCGCTTTCTGTCAAGCCCGCAGGGAAAAATCACTGCTGCCCTTCCGGATGCTCTGCCGTTACGTGAACGTGCGTATAGAGGTGGTCCAGGCAGTATTCCCGTCCGCCAGCGCACTTGCTGCAGTAACGGAATTCCAGGTTCGGATCGTCCAGTTCCGTACGTCCGCAGACCGCGCAGCGATGGCGCGCTCCGCCGTATTTCACCGTCGGTTCGGCCGCCCTGATGTTCTCCCGGAACTGCTGGCGCCGGATGAACTGCTTCACCCGGAGGATCGGCTTTCGGATGAAAATGAAGAAGACCGCAACGTTCACGAGGCTGGCGATCACGGAAAACCGCGTCGCCCAGTTTCCCATCACGAGCTGGAGCCCCAGGATGACCAGGTAGAACACCGCCAGGTATTTTGCCTTGACCGGGATGATCATGTACAGGTAGAAACGCATCTCCGGCACCGTCATGGCGAAGGCCAGCAGGAAGGACATGTACAGGCTGTCAGCGGTGAGGGGCAGGATCCAGTGGCCGATCAGGTAGACCAGCAGCGAAATGACAACATTCGCAAACAGCCCGATGAAGACGTAAAGATTGAAATAAAACGTCCCCCACAGTCTTTCCAGATTGCTGCCGAGCGACCAGAAGATGAAGCACTCAAGCAGGAACCACAGGATGGACGTGGATGGCGGATACATGATATAGGTGACGAGCCGCCACACCTGCCCTTTGAGGATCATTGCCCAGTTCAGGCAGAGGTAGGCTTCGTAGAAGCCGGGCCGCAGGGTGACCAGCATGAAGCCGCCCACATACAGGATGATCAGATAGAGCATCAGATTCCTGATCGCGAAGCGGCCGAGTTTCCGTTCTAATTTATCCAAAGACATAATGACTCCTTTTCTGCTGGTCCTATTATAAAAAATCGCCGCGTCCTTGTCAAACGGAAAGAGAAACCGCGCCGTTTTAAACTTATTGCAAAGCTTTTCATTTTCTGCTTGACAATCACGGGAAAACCCGATAAAGTATTTCTGCACGTCGGAAAGACCCGTGTCTTCTTTTCGGCAGGCGCCTACCGAAGGGCGGACTGACCCGCCGCCCGGCGGAATATGATGCGGAGGATAAGAACAATTGGCTAACATCAAATCTGCGAAGAAGCGTGTTCTGGTTGCCGAGCGCAACGCTGAGCGCAATAAAGCGATCAAGTCCCGCGTGAAGACCTACGTCAAGAAAGTTGACGCTGCCGTCGAATCCGGTGACAAGGCTGCTGCGCTTGCCGCCTTAAGGGAAGCTGAGATCGAACTCAAGAAAGCTACCACCAAGGGCGTGTACCACAAGAACACCACTTCCCGTAAAGTTTCCCGTCTGACCAAAATGGTTAGCAAGATGGCCTAGGAGCAACACCCTCTGTTCCCGAAACATCATGGATATCCAAAAAAGGAGGAACCTGCAAAGGTTCCTCTCTTTTTTTGCGTTCAGCCGCGGGCAGGCGGCGGATCGTCAGGTTCTGCGGGCGGTCCGGATCCGACCGCCGGCGACAGCAGGGCCAGCGTCTCTTCCAGAACCGCGAGCGAGCGGAACTGCCTTTCGATAAAGTTTTGCTTCATCTGTTCCACAGCTCTGCCGAAAGCCGCCTCCGCCTCCGGATCGAGTATGAAGCGGAACAACTGCTCCTGCGGCGTTTCCAAAACGTAGCGCCAGGCCTTCACCGCCGGCTCCGGAAGATCTGTCTTCGGCGTTTCGAAGTACTCTCCTTCCAGCTGCATGGCTTTCATTTCAAAGACGCGCCGGATGAGCGGGCGGGAAAGCTTTTCGTTCTTCAGAGCGCGCAGGGCAAAGAAAAGCAGTTTGATCGCCTCGCTCCCGTCGATGTTCTCGCGGCCGAAATAATCCGTCAGTTCCGCGAAATAGGAGCCGTAGCACAGCGCTTCCATATCGTTCGCGACCCAGTCGAAATGTTCGGTGATCCGGGCGGAGCGCAGGTTGTAGGCACTTCTTCCTTCGGACAGTTCGAACTCGCCGAAGGCAAAGAGGACCGCTGCACCGATCAGCGGGCTGTTCGGCCGCCGCGCGCCGCGGGCAAATACGCTGATCTTGCCGCATTCCCTTGTTTCCAGGAGCAGCCGCTTGTCGTATTCGCCGATTGGCATGGTGCTCAGCACGATCCCTGTTGCCGTGATGGTATCCTTCATCTCCCCGTCCCGTTCATAAGCCTTTGCCGCAGCGTGCGCGGCACCTATTTCTTCACCGTGTAGCCGAAGCCTCTCAGCTGGCTCATGTCGTTCCGCCAGTCTCTGCGGACCTTCACCCAGAGTTTCAGATTGATGCGGGCGTCCATCAGGGCTTCGATCTCCAGGCGTGCTTCCGTGCCGATCTTCTTCAGCATGGCTCCTTTCTTTCCGATCACGATGCCCTTGTGCGATTCCTTTTCGCACACGATCGACGCATCGACGTCAAACAGGCCGTCCGGCCGCTCCGCCATCCGTTCGATCTCCACGGCGATGCCGTGCGGCACCTCGTCAGAAAGGTTCCTGAGGGCTTTTTCCCGGATGAGCTCCGCCGCGATCTGCCGCATCGGCTGGTCGGTCAGCGTATCCTCATCGAAGTACTGCGGTCCCTCGGGCAGCGCCTCGAAAATGGCTGCCATGAGACCGTCGACGTTATCTCCGTTCAGGGCTGAAACGCGGATCACTTTTTTAAAGGGGAACTCCTTCAGGAAGGTTTCTTCGCAGGCCTTCAGGGCGTCCGGTCCCACCGTATCGATCTTGTTGATGACCAGATAGACAGGGGTTTTCACGCCTTTCAGCTTTTCCCTGACGAAGGCTTCGCCCTCGCCGAAAAACGCTGCCGGTTCGGCGAGCCACAGGATCAGGTCGACCTCCTTCAGCGTGGCCTCGGCCGCCGTGATCATGTAGTCGCCCAGTTTGTTCTTCGCGTGAGTGATGCCGGGCGTATCCAGAAAGACGATCTGACCGCGTTCGTCGGTATAGACCGTTTCAATGCGGTTCCGCGTCGTCTGCGGCTTTTCCGAGGTGATGGCGATCTTCTGCCCGATCAGCCGGTTCATCAGCGTGGATTTTCCCACATTCGGCCGGCCGATCAGGGTCACGAAGCCGGAATGAAATCCTTCCATCGTCATTTCCTCAGAGCATTTCCGTATGCAGGAAGAGCTCGCTGTCCGCGTCGATGCCGGTGACGGAACCGAAGACGCAGAAGTTGTTCTGGTCCAGCATAGCCTTCACGTAAGGGCTGAGGGACTGCAGGGTCTCCGGCGTGCAGGCGAGCGCTTCCTCGCGTTCCTTCTGCAGGTCGTCCTGCGTAACGCCCGAGAGCCACATCCGGAAATCGGTGCTGCCCTTCAGAGAGGGCGTGAGCGGCATGTCCATGGTCCCGCCGACCGTGGAAATGATGAAGCCGTCCACCGCTTCCTGCGGAATGGCAAGGTTTTCCAACCAGGCCGGGATCGCTTCATAGACCTCTTTCGTCTTACGCACGTTGGGATCGCGGTAAGAGACCAGGTAAGCGTCGCCGCTCATCGGGAAGCGGCACATGCAGCCGTAGGCGCCGCCGAGCACGCGCACGTTCTGCCAGAGGTAGCCGGCAGACAGGGCGGTGCGGAGGATCTGCAGCGCGCCGGTATAGGGACCGGCCTTGAAGAAGCTGCCGGTCATCGCAACGTAGCCGACGCCGCCGCTGGTCTTGATGCCTTCGTTCTTCTGCTCGGGCGCGGGCAGGCTGAAGCAGGTCTCTTCGTCCTCCGGGAATGCCGCAGCAAAACTGCCGAGCAGTTCCTTAATGCGCGGATACGCTTCTTCCTCGGCCGTCACATTGACGATCAGGCCGTTCTTTTTGTACGTGCGGCGCACGGCATCGGCCAGTTTCGCGGTGACCGAGCCTTTTTCCTCTTCAAAATGCTGCTCCAGATCCGAAGCAAAGCGGAAGAAATCAAGGCCGCCGGTCAGCTCGCCGAACAGGGCTTTTTCATCGTAGTAGGACATCGAACGGCGCATGGCGGCCATGTGTCCCGCACCGATCAGGCTCTGGCGGAGCCCGGTGACCGTTTCGGCCAGGATCTCGCGCAGACGCTGTTCATCGTCAAAGCGCGAAGTGAGCAGGATCTCCTTCAGAAGGTCAAGCGCTGCCGCCAGCTTCTCGTGCAGGACCTTCACGCTGACGGAAGCCATGGGCTTCCAGCCGCCTTCACGGAAACGCATGACGGACTCCAGGCTGAAGCTCATGCCGCCGGTCAGTTCCATGCCGAGGTCGTACAGCTCGCGGTAGCCGTGTTCTGCCGTCGAGACCTGATTGAAGCAGGCCTTGTACAGACCGAGCCAGGGGACCGCTTCTGCAGGAACGTTCTCCAGCGGGAAGAAGAACTGCAGATAATCGATGCCGGAAGTCTTCTCAGCGCGGTGAACGATCTTCACGCCGGCGGTCCCATCCTCTTCGTTCACGATCGGACGTGCCTTGGGAGACAGATCGGCGACCGTGATCTTCGGTACGGTGGCCAGTGCCTCTTCGCTGTCCGGTGTCTCCTGCCAGCGTTTCAGGTCGGCAGATTTTTCCGCAAGCGTCCTGCGCTCATCTGCGGACAGAGAGTCCTTGTACTCGGCCAGTTTCTGCTTCAGTTCGGCTTCGTCGCGCTCCGTCTTGCCCGGTTCGGGGATCATTTCGATCAGCGAGCAGTGAGGATTGTCGATGAAGAGCGTACGGATCAGTTCTTCGAAATATCCCTTGTCGACGTTTTCCTTAAAGAAGGCGTAATCGTCGTCATAGCGCAGCGGGCGGAAGGGATCGTCCAGATCGTACAGCCAGTTCCGCAGGATCTCCAGTCCGAAGATCAGGCCCTTCGACAGTCCGCCGAAATCCGCTTCGCGGGTCTGGAATTCGCTGTTGCTGATGGCCGCACGCAGGGCGTTTCTGTTCAGGCCTTCTTCCGCGAGTTTCGTCAGCGTACCGCGGACGACCTTCTCGAACTTTTCCTTTTTGCCCACGGGCGCATCCTTCGCCATGACCGCAAAGTAAGGCTGCAGGATCTCAGCGGTATTGCTGCCCGAAACGTCCTTCCCGAGGCCGGCGTCAAGCAGCGCCTGCTTGAGCGGCGCCCCCGGCGCGTTCAGCAGGACCTGTTCCAGGATGCTGAGCGCTGCCATCGTCCGGACGTCGCCGGCCGTACCGGTCACCCACTGCAGGGAATAGTACGCCCGGTCGTCCGTCCCCTCATCTGCGCCGACGGGATAGGTGATGCTGAGTTCGCGTTCAGCGTCAAAAGCCGGCTGCATCTTCAGTTCGGAATCGATCTCTTCACGGTCGTAGGCAGCAAGATAGGCTTCGTCGATGAAACGCAGCCTGTCTTCCATGTCGCAGTCACCGTAGAGATAGATCCACGAATTGGACGGATGGTAGAGTTTCTTATGGAAACCGCAGAATTTCTCATAAGTCAGCGTCGGGATCGCTTCCGGCGCGCCGCCCGACTCAAAGCCGTAAGCGGTATCCGGGAACAGGCTCTGCTTGGCAAAGCGTTCCAGGATCTCATCCGAAGAGGAAAATGCCCCCTTCATCTCGCTGTAGACGACGCCGTTCAGATTCATTTCACCGTCTTCGCTTTCCAGCTCGTAGCGCCAGCCTTCCTGACGGAAAATGCGCTCATCGCGGTGCAGCTGCGGATGAAAGACCGCATCCAGATACACGTCCATCAGATTCGCGAAGTCCTTGTCGTTGCAGCTGGAGACGGGATAGATCGTCTTGTCCGGATAGGTCATCGCGTTCAGGAAGGTGTTCGGGGAGGTCTTCATCAGCTCCACGAAGGGATCCTTGACCGGGAATTTGTCGCTCCCGCAGAGCACGGAATGCTCGAGGATGTGCGTCAGGCCGCTGTTGTCGATCGGCGGCGTACGGAAAGCGATCGCGAAAGTCTTGTTCGGATCGTCCGCAGGCAGGCAGATCACGCGGGCTCCGGTCTTCCTGTGACGGAGCACATAAGCATTCAGTCCGAGCTCTTTCAGCCCGGACTGCATGACAAGTTCATAGGTTTCGGGAAATTTCATCTGTTCCATTCTGTCTCCTCGGATGCGGTTAATGATGATCCGGCGGCCGGCTTATTCAGCCGGCTTCGCCGACATGATGCGCAGCATCTCGTAGATGGTCTGCGATGTATTGAGAGTATAAGTTCCCGGCAGGATCTCGTAGCCGTAGATCCTGGCCTGGACGGCAAAAACGGCGCTGCTTGCCGTCAGGCCGCTCTGGACGAGTTCTTCACCGACCGAACGGACCGACTGGCCTTCGAGGACGGTGAATTCCACATTGCGGCCGGGAGGCGCATCGACTGTCGGCGTCGTAAAGACGGAATAGCCGAAACGATAAGCCCAGCGGACCCCGTAAAAGAGCGCCATGACGAACACTGCTGCGACCGCGGCCTTGAACAGGACGTGAAGTCCGTGCGTCAGGATCGCGCGCGCAGCTTCCTGCTCTTCCCTTTCCTTCCGTTCCTCGTACCGGTCTCTTGCCGGTTCGTCGGGAATGTTTCCGGAAGCCGCCACTGCTTAAACCTCCATGATGATCGGGATGATCATGGGGCTCCTTCTCATGCGTTTCCACAGGAAGTCGCTCAGATCGTCCTTCATTTCCTGCTTGATCTTTGTCCAGTCGCCGATGCCGCGGCTGCGGCAGCTGACGATGGTGCCGTACGCGACCTCCTGCGCCTCCTCCATGAGTTCTTCGGACTCACGGACGTAGACGAAGCCGCGCGTAATGATGTCCGGGCCGGCGAGCAGTTCGCCGGTACCGTGCTGAAATACCGATACCAGGATGATGATGCCGTGCTGCGCCAGCAGTTGGCGGTCGCGCAGGACGATGTTCCCCACGTCGCCGACACCCAGGCCGTCCACGAGGATGCGGCCGTTCTGGACCTTATCCACGACAGATGCGCCTTCTTCGTCCACTTCAAGCACGTCACCGGCTTCCAGCAGGAAGATGTTCTCCCGCGGGATGCCGAGGGCTGCGGCGATCGAAGCCTGTGCCTGGCGGTGACGGTATTCGCCGTGCACCGGGATCGCGAACTTGGGCTTGCACAGGGAGTAGATCAGTTTGATCTCTTCCTGACAGGCGTGGCCGGACACGTGCACGTCCTGGAAAATGACCTTCGCGCCCTGCGCGGTCAGTTCATTGATGATCTTTGCGACAGCCTTCTCGTTGCCGGGGATCGGCGTCGAACTCAGGATGATGACGTCGGTCGGGTCGATGGTGACCTTGCGGTGGATGCTCGCCGCCATGCGGGACAGGGAGGCCATGCTCTCGCCCTGGCTGCCCGTCGTGATCAGAACGGTCTTCTCACGGGGGAAGTTGCGGATGTCTTCGAGCGAGACCAGCGTTTCCTCGGGAATGCTGATGTAGCCGACTTCCGATGCGGTGCTCAGGATGCGCGTCATGCTGCGTCCGTCCACGGCGACCTTCCGGTCATAGCGTACCGCTGCGTTGATGATCTGCTGCACGCGGTCGACGTTTGAAGCAAAGGTCGCCACGATGATGCGGCTGTTCTGGTTCTCGGCAAAGATGCTGTCGATCGTATTGCCTACCGTTTTCTCCGACATGGTAAATCCTTCGCGGATCGCATTCGTGGAATCGCACAGCAGTGCCAGCACGCCCTGCTGTCCGAGTTCGGCGAAACGCGCCAGGTTGATCGGATCGCCGAAGACCGGCGTATAGTCCACCTTGAAGTCGCCCGTATGCACCACGGTGCCTGCCGGGCAGCTGATCGCGAAGGCCGCAGCATCCACGATGCTGTGGTTCGTGCGGATGAATTCCACCTTGAACGAACCGGTCGTGACCGTCTGCCCGTAGGTGACGATCTTTCTGCGCGCGGTATTCTCCAGGCCCTGTTCCTCAAGCTTGCCGTCGATGAGCGCCATGGTCAGCTTGGTGCCGTAGACCGGTACGTTGATCTTGCGCAGGATATACGGCAGCGCGCCGATGTGGTCTTCATGGCCGTGCGTGATGAAAAAGCCTCGTACGCGGTCAAGGTTCTCTTCCAGATAGGATACGTCCGGAATGACCAGATCGATGCCGAGCATGTCGTCGCTGGGGAAGGCCAGCCCGCAGTCCACCACGATGATGTCGTCTTCGTACTCAAATGCGGTAATGTTCATCCCGATCTGGTCAAGGCCGCCCAGCGGGATAATGCGGAGTTTGCTCATTTGTTTTCTCCCGTTCTATTTTCTCAGAACTGCAGATCGATGTCGTCAAGCTGCTCGGCAAATACGCTGAGCAGATAATCCAGCGCGGCTTCGTCGGTCACCGGTTCATAGACCGCCTCCGCGCTTCCTTCCGGAGAGACGTCCTTAAAGATATAGCACTCTCCGTCGCCGGCTTCCACGTCGGAAGCGAGCAGATAGTCCACCCCTGCCAGCTTCGTCGTGTCGATCACATACAGTTCGATCTCTTCTCCAAGATCTCCATTAAATCTGATCTTCTCCATGCTTCACCTCCTTCCGCGAAATAAAGCTTTCCAGGATCAGTACGGCGGCCAGCTGGTCAATGACTTCCTTGCGGTCCTTCCGGGCAAAGCCGGTCTCGTCAAGGATCTCATCAGCGGCCAGCGTGGTCAGCCGTTCGTCTTCATAATATACCGGAAGGCCGGTGCGCCTTGCCACGGCCTCGCCGAAACTGCGGGCTGCCTGGGCGCGTTCCCCTTCCGTATCGTCCATGTTGAGCGGCAGTCCGACGACGACAGCGCCGATCTCCATCTCCCGGCAGAGCGTTTCGATCCGCGCAAGCGTACGGCGCAGCTTCTTCTCCTCTTTCCGGACGATCGTTTCGACCGGCTGGACGGTCAGGCCAAGCGCGTCGGTCGCCGCGGCGCCTACGGTCTTCGAACCGTAGTCGAGACCCAGCAGGCGCTTCATTCTTTCTCGATCACGTTCGCGATGTAAGCCCGGAGCAGTTCCTCCAGGATCTCGTCGCGTTCCACCTGAGAGATCAGGTAGCGGGCGTCGCGGTAGCTCGTCACGTAGGTCGGGTCACCTGACATGATGTAGCCGACGATCTGGCTGACGGGGTCATAGCCCTTGGTCTGCAGGGCATGGTATACCTCTTTCATCATCTCGTTGATCGGCAGGGTGCGCTCCTGGATCGGCTGAAAGCTCTTCGTCATTTTCAATTCGTTGTCTGTCATATGTTTCTCCTGTCTCGGGCGGATGTGTCAGTTTCCTCTGAAGCGCTTCCAGTAGGAAGCAAGCACCTGGTCGGCTTCTCTGCCGAGATAATGGAACCTGTCGCAGAGGTCGAGGGTCTCCTGCGAAGGGAATACGTTCTCGTCTTCGCGGATCTCCTCGTCGATGAGTTCCATGGTCGCGGCGTTCGGGATCGGATAGGTCAGATAATTGAAGGTGGCCAGTCCGGCTTCCGCGTCAAGCATGAAATTGATGAACTTCTCCGCGCCTTCCTTGTTCTTGGCATTCGTCGGGATCACGAAGCAGTCGAACCAGACGTTCGTGCCTTCCTCCGGGATCACGTAATCCAGGTTCTCGTTCTCATCCAGGCAGTAGAGATACTCGCCGGAATAGATCATGCCGAGGCCTGCGCTCTCCGTGATGATATCGTCTCTGGCGGAGTCGTTTTCGTAGGCCTGTACCAGCGGCTGCTGTGAGATCAGCAGATCCACGACTTCCTGCAGTTCATCAGGATCGCTGGTATTCATGTCGTAGCCGAGGATCAGTTCGGCGACCATGAAGGTGTCGCGCAGGCTGTCCATCATCAGGATGCCGTGCTCCGCAAGCTCGGGATCCCACAGATCCTTCCAGCTCGTGATGCGTCCTTCAGGGATCATCGTCTTGTTGTAGAGGATGCCGACCGTTCCCCAGGTGTAGGGGATCATGTACTGATTGCCCGGGTCCGTGCTCGCCAGGATCTCCATGTAGGCAGGTTCCAGGTTTGCTGCGTTCGGAATGTTGTCGTAGTTGATCGGCTGGATCAGCTTGTTTTCGATCATCTTCTCGATCGTATAGTCGCCGGCGACGACGAGGTCGTAGCTGACCTGGCCGCCCTCGATGATCGGGTACATGCTCTCGTTGGTATCGAAAGTATCCATGACGACGGATATGCCGGTCTCCGCTTCAAAGGCAGAGATCAGGTCCGGATCGATGTAGTCGCCGTAATTGTAGAAATAGATCACTTCGCCCTTGCCGGCCATCGCACCCACGTAGGGACTGGCCAGCACGCAGACGGCCACGACGGCGGCAGCGACGATGCCCGCGCCGATCCGCTTTGCCGTCCTGCGTTTCTTTCGCTGTTCGGGCGTCAGTTCGCGGCCTTCCTTCTCCGCCTTTTCCCGCGCTTTTTCCGCCTTTTCCGGCAGGAAGTTAGACAGGAGCAGCACGACCAGCACGATAACGAAGATGACCGTGGACAGGGCAAAGATCGTCGGCCGGATGCCGACCTTCACCTGGCTGTAGACCAGCGTGGAGATCGTATTGATGCCGGCGCCGCGGGTGAAATAGGTGATGATGAAATCGTCCAGGCTCATCGTGAAGGCGAGCAGGAAGCCGGAAAACACGCCGGGCATGATGTCGGGCAGCACGATGTGCATGAAGGCGTAGAGCGGAGTCGCGCCGAGGTCCTGCGCCGCCTCAAAATGGATCGTACCGGTCTGCCGCAGTTTCGGCAGGACGTTCAGGATGACGTAGGGCAGGCAGAACGTGATGTGTGCAAAAATGACCGTGCCGAGGCTCAGCGAGATCCCGAACATGCCGAAGGCCAGAAGGAGCGCGACGGCCGTCACGATATCCGCGTTCAGGAGCGGGATGTTCGTTGCCTGCAGAACGGCATTCTTCTGCCGCTTCGACAGCGCCATGATGCCCACGCAGGCAACGGTGCCGACGACGGTCGACACGACCGCGGCAAGCAGTGCGATGAACAGCGTGTTGCAGAACGCATTCAGGATCTGCGGGTTGCTGAACATGTCCTGATACCATTTCAGGGTGAAGCCCTTCCACACGCCCATGGTCTTCGTGTCGTTGAAGCTGAGCACGATCAGGGTGACGATGGGCAGGTACAGGAACAGCAGGATGATAATGAGATAAAAACGCTTGAGGAAGTTCTTCATATGATGGAGCCCTCCCCGTTCTTATCGAATTTATTGAGAAGCGCCATGCTGATCAGGATGAAGACCATCATGACGAGCGACAGGCCGGAGCCAAGCTGCCGGTTGCCGTTCAGGGTGAATTCCTGCTCAATGATGTTGCCGATGAGATAGATCTTGCCGCCGCCCAGGATCTGCGAGATCACGAAGGTGGTGACGGCCGGCACGAAGACCATGGTGATGCCGCTGATGATGCCGGGCATGGAAAGCGGCAGGAGGACCTTCGTGAGAACGGTCTTTCCGGACGCCCCGAGGTCATATGCCGCCTCGATCAGGTTGTTGTCGATCTTGACCATCACGTTGTAGATGGGCAGGATCATGAAGGGCAGAAAGTCGTAGACCATGCCCAGAACGACAGCGGCCGGCGTATTGATGATCCGTATGGGATCGAGATTCAGGGAACCGAGGATCCCGTTCAGAACGCCGTTGTTAGCAAGCAGCGCCTTCCAGGCGAAGGTGCGCAGCAGGAAGTTCATCCACATCGGCAGGATCAGGATGAATACCACGAGGCCTTTCCGTCCGCCGGCGTGCTTTCTCAGGATGAGGCCCACCGGGTAGGCGAGCAGCAGGCAGACCACGGTGCAGATGAGCGCAAACAGCAGCGCGAGCCCGAGGGCCTTGGCATGTTCCTCATCGGCGATCGCCGTGATGTTCTCCAGCGTGAAATGGCCTTCCTGGTCCGTGAAGCCGTAGTAAAAAATGGCCAGCAGGGGGATGACCGTTCCGCAGAGAATGAAAACAAGATACGGGGCGGTAAGCCATTTCTTCTTAAACATCGACCACCACTGCCTCCTCGTCTTCCGATTCCGGTTTGTTCATGATCTGGATGTTGAACGGGTCGACGCTTAAGGATACCGGCTGTCCCACCGGGAACATCGAGGTCGACTGCACGAGCCATTCAAAGCCGCCCGCCTGGACTTCCATCTCATAATGGACGCCCTTGAAGATCAGGTGGCTGACCACGCCGTCCATCTGCCCCTTGCCGGCTTCGCCGAGGATCACGTCTTCCGGACGGATGACCACGTCGACCGGCTTGTTCACGCCGAAGCCGGTATCCACGCAGGGGAAATCCGTCCCGAGGATCCGGACCAGCTTATCGCGCAGCATGATGCCGCCGAGGATGTTGCTGTCGCCGATGAAGGTCGCAACGAACGCGTTCTCCGGTTCGTTGTAGATGTTTTCGGGCGTGCCCATCTGCTGGATGTAGCCCTGGTTCATCACGACGACCGTATCGGACATCGTCAGCGCTTCCTCCTGATCGTGGGTGACGTAGATGAATGT
>CACWLA010000019.1 GCA_902761665.1 uncultured Lachnospiraceae bacterium
AATCCTAAAACGCGGAAAAGGAAAGTCCCATCACGGCGCTTAATTCCGCACAATTCCAAGCGTTTTGATTATGCGGAACTAACTTCCGCAATTAAGTTCAAACATCGACAGGAAACACTCACGATGCACTATGTACAGGCAAAAGGAATACTGACCGGAAGCGGCGGCCGCTGCGGGATGAACATTTACCGCGGATGCAGCCACGGCTGCATTTACTGTGACAGCCGGAGCCGCTGCTATCAGTTCACGCATCCCTTCGAAGACATCGAAGTGAAGCAGAATGCGCCGGAGCTGCTGGAAAGGGCGCTGCGCGGCAAAAGAAAAAAGTGCATGATCGGGACCGGGGCGATGTCAGATCCTTACATGCACTGCGAAGAGCAGCTGCGGCTCACGCGAAGGTGCCTGGAGATCATCCGGAACTACGGCTTCGGCGCGGCCGTCCAGACCAAGTCGGACCGCATCCTGCAGGACATCGATCTGCTGGACGAGATCAACCGCAGCGCGAAATGCGTGGTGCAGATGACGCTGACGACCTGGGACGACAGGCTCTGCGGCATTTTGGAGCCGAACGTCTGCCGTACGAAGCGCCGGATCGAAGTCCTTGAGGAGATGCAGAAACGCGGCATCCCGACCGTCGTCTGGCTCACGCCGATCCTGCCGTTCATCAACGACACCGAAGAAAACGTCACGGCCATCCTGAACGAATGCGTCCGCGTGGGTGTTAAGGGCGTCATCGATTTCGGGATGGGGCTGACCCTCCGGGACGGCGACCGGGAGTATTATTACGCAGCGCTGGATAAGCACTTCCCGGGGATGAAAGAGCGCTACGTCCGCCGCTACGGCAATGCCTACGTTCTGCCGAGCCCGAATGCCGAGAAACTGACGGAGATCTTCCGGAGGATCTGCGGGGAAAACGGCATCCTGTCAACACCGGAGGCGTGCTTCAGCTACCTGAACGAACTGCCGGAAAAATATCCGCAGATGAGTTTGTTTGATCCGTAAGGAAAGTGAGACTGCATGATCATCAATACCGGACAGAGAACGGATATCCCGGCCTTCTATGCCGAATGGTTTGCAAACCGGCTGAAAGAAGGTTTTGTCTGCGTGCGCAATCCCTACGATCCGCATCAGGTCAGCCGCTACCGCCTTGATCCGTCCGTCGTGGACGTGATCGGTTTCTGCACCAAGAATCCTGCCCCGATGTTTCCTTACATGGACCTTCTGAAAGACTACGGCCAGTACTGGTTCGTCACCATTACGCCCTACGGACGGGACATCGAGCCGAACGTCCCGGACAAGCACCGCCTGCTGGACGATTTCCGGCGGCTTTCGGATACGGTCGGCGTGAATGCCGTCGGCTGGCGGTATGATCCCATCTTTCTTTCGGAGCGCTATTCGGCCGAGTACCATCTCCGCGCCTTTGAACGGATCGCAGCGGCATTAGAGGGGTTTACAGAGACCTCCGTCATCAGTTTCATCGACCTCTACCCGAAGGTCCGGCGGAACTTTCCGGAAGCCCGGGAAGTCGCAAAGGACGAACGCCTGTCGCTCGGCAAAGAACTGATCAGCATCGCTGCCGCGCACGGGATGACGGTAAAGCCCTGTGCGGAGGGTGACGAGCTTTCCGCCTTCGGCGCCGACTGCGGCGGATGCATGCGGCTCAGCGATTATGAAAAAGCCATCGGCCGGCGCCTGAACGCCCCGAAAAGAAAGGGCGCACGGGCAGAATGCGCCTGCTATCTTGCCTGCGACATCGGCGCATACAATACCTGCCGGCACCTGTGCCGCTATTGCTACGCCAACGCGGAGCCGGCCGCCGTGAAGGCGCAGAGCCGGCTGCACGACCCGGCTTCGCCCTTCCTCATCGGCACTTACCGGGAAGGCGACGTCATCCATGACGTCCCGCAGAAATCGTGGATCGACGGGCAGATGATCCTGGATCTGGAGGCGTAAGAAGCGCCGGCACCGGAGCAGAAACACGGAAAGGAGGGCGTTCGGTATGAACCAGCAGGGTGATTACGGCCTCTGGCAGTGCAGCAAGCCCTGTCATTACAAGACCTATGACAATGAAGAGACCGTGCGCAAGATGGTCCTTGCCCAGGGCTTTGCCATCGCGGAGGACGGCACGCTGACGGTTCCGGAAGGTGCAGCCCTCAAAATGACGGTCCCTTCGGAGCTCGTTCCGCACTGCCCGGTCTGCAGTGAGCCGATGAGCATGAACCTCCGGGCAGACGATACGTTCGTGGAGGATGAAGGCTGGCATATGGCGTCTGCGGCCTACGCTGATTTTCTCAGGCGGCATGAAGGGCTGCACGTCCTCTTTCTGGAGATCGGCGTCGGGATGAACACCCCGGTGATCATCAAATATCCCTTCTGGCAGATGACCGCCGGCAATCCCCGGGCTGTCTATGCCTGCCTGAATTACGACGACGCTTACTGCCCGGCGCAGATCGCAGAGCGCTCGATCTGCATCGGCGGTGACAGCGGGGAAGTGATCCGCCGGCTCCTGCAGGACATAAAGAAACTTGAATGATCCCGCCTGCAGGTGTATGATAGGGTGCAAGAGGTTTTGCAGGCACTTTCAGTCAGTTGTTTTTGTGCGATGGCGGTTTTTATGAAAAAGCACGATAAACAAGTTTTCAAAACGACACACTATTCGACAGTCAGGATCATCATGCTGACGTTTCTTGCCGTCATCATGCTCGGCACCATGCTGCTGATGCTTCCGTTTTCCACGGCATCAGGGGAGTGGTGCCCTTTGCTTACGGCGCTTTTTACGGCAGCGACCAGCGTCTGCGTGACCGGCCTTGTCGTCGTG
This sequence comes from uncultured Lachnospiraceae bacterium, assembly GCA_902761665.1. Lineage (GTDB taxonomy): Bacteria > Bacillota > Clostridia > Lachnospirales > Lachnospiraceae > UBA6987. The sequence continues at coordinate 2,819 of CACWLA010000019.1, forward strand.
GAGACGGCTTCGTACTGGAGTTTCTTCGGGAAACTCGTGATCCTCCTGCTGATCCAGATCGGCGGTCTCAGCATCGTGACCCTGTGGGCCAGAATGATGATGCTCCTCCGCAGGCGCTTCAGCCTCCGCTTTCACATGCTGCTCCGTGACTACTACAACATGGACAGCCTGTCGGGCATTTTCCGCTTCATGAAGAGAGCCCTGAAGGGGACGCTCATCGCCGAGGGCGCCGGCGCCGCTTTGTACGGCTTCGTCCTCATCCCGCGGCACGGTTTTCTGAAAGGCCTGTGGCTTTCGGTCTTCACCTCCGTTTCCGCGTTCTGCAACGCCGGCATCGACATTTTCGGGCCGGACAGCATGGTTCCTTTCCGGAGCGACCTTCCCATGAACCTCATCACCATGCTGCTGATCGTTCTGGGCGGCCTGGGCTTTTTCGTCTGGTTTGACGCTGCGGAGGCGTTCCGCGAATGTCTGAAGAAAAAGATCGGGATCCGGGGCTTCTTCAGCAGGCTCCACGAGCACACGAAGCTCGTTCTCACGGTCACACTCATCCTCATCCTTTCCGGAACCTTCCTCGTTTACGTCGGGGAATGCCGCAATCCGGCTTCTGTCGGCGGCATGCGTTTCGGCGAGGGGATCCTCGCCAGCCTCTTCCAGTCGGTCACCTTCAGAACGGCCGGCTTTTCAACCATGCCGCAGCAGGATCTTACCCCGTTCACCTGCTTTGTCGGTCTGTTTTACATGATGATCGGCGGCTCGCCCGCCGGGACGGCCGGCGGCATCAAAACCGTCACGGCAGCCATTCTCATCGTCAGCGCCGTTTCCTATGTCCGGCAGAAGAACGAAACGGTCGTCTTCGGGAGGACGGTCTCGCACCAGCTGATCGCAAGGGCGATCGCCATCACGCTCGTCAGCACCTGCATGACCGCTCTTTTCATCGGGCTGCTGCTCCTGACGAACGACGTGCCGTTCCTCTCCGCCGTCTACGAAGTCTTCAGCGCGACGGGAACGGTCGGCCTGTCAAGAGCATTGACGCCGTCGTTAAACCCGGCGGGACAGCTGATCATCATACTTGCCATGTACAGCGGAAGGATCGCACCGATCTCAATGCTGATGTTTTTCATCACGGGAACCGGAAACGGAGATGCGCTCCGCTATCCGGAAGGAAGGTTCCTGATGGGATGACGGAACCAGGAAGCGCGGCAGCAGGACGCTCCGCGGGCAGAAAGGAATGACGAAATGAAACAGAAAGCGTTTGCCGTCCTCGGGCTTGGAAGCTTCGGCATGGGCGCAGCGAATGAACTGACGGAAAGAGGCGCCGAAGTCCTGGTCGTTGACCGGAACGAGCGCCTGATCGAAGAAAACGCGAAACGCTTCACGCAGGCCGTCATCGCAGACCTGACGGATCCCGATGCCATCGGGCAGCTCGGCCTCGGCAGCATGGACGCCGTCATCGTCGACATGTCGCAGGACCTGGAAGCAAGCATCATGTGCGTCATGGTCGCTAAGGAAAAGGGCGTCCACAGAGTCATTGCCAAGGCGGAAAACAAGAGAAAAAGCGATATTCTGAAAAAAGTCGGGGCCGACCAGATCGTCTTTCCCGAGCAGGAAAGCGGCACCCGCACGGCATTTCAGCTGATGTTTCCCGACATCCTGCGCTTCTTTGACCTCTCGAGCGACCTGGTCATCGTGGAGATGCAGCCGCGCGAAGAATGGTGCGGCAGGACCCTTCTCGAACTGGAACTCCGGAAAAAGCACGGGATCAACGTCATTGCCTTCCGAAGGGGCGATAAAGTATACGACGTCCGCAGCGAGTCCGACATGATCCAAAGCGGCGAATCGATGCTGATCGTCATGACGAAAGATAATCTCGAAACGCTTGAGGTATGAGCCGAACGGCTTCCGTGCCGGCGCGTAAAGAAAGGCTTGATTTTCTTCTCCGGGGCGGTTATGATATCTTAGCGGTTAGTCGATGCTAACCGCAAGAAAGCAAAACCCCGGAGGATGAAACCATGGTCAGAACGGTTCTGAAAATAGACGGCATGATGTGCGGGATGTGCGAAGCCCACATCTGCGATACGATTCGGAAGGCAGTGCCTTCCGCAAAGAAAGTCTCGGCTTCCCGCAGCAAAAAAGAGGCTTCGTTCCTTACGGAAGAAGCTGTGGATGCGAATGCGCTGAAGGCTGCGGTCGACGCGACCGGCTATGAATGTCTCGGCATCGAATCGGCACCTTACGAAAAGAAAGGGTTGTTCGGAAGGAAATGAGAACGGTCATCTGGGGGCTGCTGATCCCCTTCATTGGCACTGCGGCCGGCGCCGCCTGCGTGTTTTTCCTGAAGAAGGATCTTCGGGCAGGCGTGCAGCGCGCTCTGACCGGCTTCGCGGCAGGCGTCATGGTGGCGGCGTCCATCTGGAGCCTCATCGTTCCGGCGATCGACCAGTCGGCGGACAAGGGCCGTTTAGCCTTCCTGCCGGCCTTCATTGGCTTCTGGCTGGGCATCCTCTTCCTCCTGCTGCTGGACCACGTCATCCCGCATCTGCACCGGCGCATCGATCAGGCGGACCAGACCGAAGGCCCGAAAGCGAAACTGGACCGGACGGTCATGATGGTCCTTGCCGTCACGCTCCACAACATCCCCGAAGGGATGGCCGTCGGCGTGGTCTACGCCGGACTCCTCGCGGGTACGGCCAACATTACGGCAGGCGCGGCGCTTGCCCTGGCCCTCGGCATTGCCATCCAGAACTTCCCGGAAGGCGCGATCATCTCCATGCCGCTCTTCGCGGAGGGCAAAAGCAAGCGGAAGGCCTTCCGGCTGGGCGTGCTGTCAGGCGCCGTAGAGCCGCTTTTCGGAGGTCTGACGGTGCTGATCGCCGGGCTCGTCGTCCCCGCGATGCCCTATCTTCTCTCTTTCGCGGCCGGCGCCATGCTCTACGTAGTCGTGGAGGAACTGATCCCGGAGATGTCGGCCGGCGAGCACTCCAACATCGGCGTCATATTCTTTGCCGTCGGCTTCAGCCTGATGATGGCGTTAGACGTGGCGCTGGGATAGCATCTTCTTCAGTTCGGACCGTCCGCAGTCAAAAACCGCGGTGCTGCTTTTCGGCGGTACCGCGGTTTGCTGTTTATCTGAGGCTTCGTAAATATTCTTTATGTTCCTCCGTTACCCGGAAGCTTTCCACTGCCTTCTGAATGGCTTTCCGATGCACCCATTCGTCCAGGCGCCGCTCCTCAAAGTACGGGATGACTTCGTCGTAACGCTTCGCGAGCGCCGTCGCGAAATACCACGCGACCATCATCTTCAGGTAATAATCATCCCCTTTTTTGCCGGCGACAAGCGCCGGATATTCCAGCTTGAAATCGTCTCCGAGAAACTCGTTCATCAGCATGCGGATCCCAAACCTGGCCGTGTAAACATGGTCTGACGAGATCCATTTTTTGATGTACGGCAGCAGTTTCTCATGGTTCTTCCGGAACGCCGCGGGCGTTGCCTGGTCCGATACCGGCCAGCAGTCGACGTAAGGAAGAAAATCCTCCGCAGCCCGGACGCAGGCATCAAAGTCCCTGATCATCGCGATCACGAAAAAGTGGATGAGGTTCTCCTCGTAGTACCGGTGCGGGAGGCTCCCGAGGAACGCATCCCTGTCCGTGCCCTGAAACACTTCCTTCGCGATCTTCCGCATCTCGGGCGTGCGCACGCCGATGACCGTCTCCGGCGGAATGTTCGGGACCAGTTTTACCTGAAAATCCCGGTACGCGTCATCTTTTACGGCAATGAGTCTGTCATATAAGGTCATTTCATGCACCTCCGGCGGCTTTTCATTTTCCCTGCGCCGCACTCTTTCGTGCCTTCCGGAACATGAATTTCCGAACCACGTTTATCCCGATCTTATACGGCAGCGGACGCAGCGTCTTGTCTGCCTCCTTCAGTTTCTCGCGGATCGGCAGCTGCTGCGGGCAGTGCGCCTCGCATTTGCCGCAGCCAACGCATTGGGAGGCGAAAGCCGGCTCCTTCGTGAGGCCGACGGTCTGGGCGTACTGGAAGCGGCCCTGCTTCGGCGATTCGATGAACATGGTGTTGTAGCAAAGGAAGGTGCCCGGGATGTCCACGCCCTTCGGGCAGGGCATGCAGTAGCGGCAGCCGGTGCAGCCCACCTTGTCCTTCCTGCGGATCTCTTCCGTAACGCGCTTCAGGATCTCCCTGTCCTCCGCGGTAAACTCACCGGCTCCCGCCTCCGAGGCGACGCGGCAGTTCTCGCGCACCATATCCATCGAATTCATGCCGGAAAGGACCACGGTCACCTCCGGCTGATCGAAAAGCCAGCGGAAACTCCATTCCGCCGCCGACCAGTTCCGGCCGCTTCCCCGCATGATCTCCTTTGCGCTTTCGGGCAGCATGCCGACCAGTTTTCCGCCGCGCAGAGGCTCCATGATGACGACCGGAACGCCTTTTTCCGCTGCCGCTTTCAAACCCGCGGCGCCAGCCTGGGAGTATTCGTCAAAGTAATTGTACTGGATCTGGCAGATGTCCCAGTCGTAATCGTTCAGGATCCGGATGAATCCGTCCGAATTGCCGTGGTAGGAAAAGCCCACGTTCCGGATCGCACCGTTCTTCTTTTTTTCGTCCAGCCAGGCGATCGCGCCGACAGCTTTCAGCTTTTCCCACATGGCGATGTCCGTCAGATGGTGCATCAGATAGTAGTCGACGTGGTCGGTGCGAAGTCTGGCCAGTTCCTCGCCGAAGTAGCGGTCGAGCGCCGCCCGGCTTCCCACAAGATACTGCGGGAGCTTCGTGGCAACGTTCACCTTGTCACGGATCCCGTTTTTCTCCAGGATCTCGCCGAGCGCCGCTTCACTTCCCCCGTAAACATACGCGGTATCAAAATAGTTGATGCCGGCATGATAAGCCTCCATGATCTCTCTTTCGGTCTCTTCCATGTCGATGGCCGCGCCCTTCTTGGGGAAACGCATGCATCCAAAACCGAGAACGGACAGTTGATTGCCTGCTTTGTCTTTTCTGTACTGCATCAAAGCACCTCCTAAAATGACCGGGAGCCGTCCCTGTTCATTATCCATCTTAATCGGCATTCTCTCCTCCGTCAACCTGATGTTCGCACGTCGGCCGGGGCGGCGGAAACCGCCCGAAAAAAGCAGAAAAGACCGGCAGGCACGGGCCCGCCGGTCTCATTTTCAGGATGCCGCTTAAGCGATGTCTTTCTTCGGATACTTCAGGTATGCGGCAAGGATGCCGAGAGCGCCGAGCGCCATGCCGGCGGCCAGAACGGCGCCGTCCAGTTTTCCTTCCGCGGCGATCAGGGCGCCGTCGCAGAAGCCGAAGGGCGTCAGGTACTTCAGGTCCTTCGCCGACTCGGTGATGTTCGCGATCAGGTTCATGAAATACATGAGCACCGCAATGCCGAGGCCGATGCTGACGCTTCCCCTTCTGAGGAAGGCGGAGATCCCGAAGCAGATTCCGGCCAGTTCCAGCTGCATCAGGAAATAGGCGAGATGAAGCAGGTTGACCTCTTTCCAGGGGATCTCTTCCCCGACGGCTGCCATGGAAAGGACGGATATCCCGTAGATCAGCAGGTTCAGGAGGACGATCCGGATCAGGACCGAAAGCAGTTTTTCCGTCATCACGCGTACGCGCCCGAGCGGATGGGTGAGGAGGAAATCGGCAGTATGCATCCGTTCTTCCTTACTGAGGATATCCGTGGCAATGATCGCCGCATAGAAGGCTCCGCCAAGCCCCAGCACGTTGCCGCATTCGATCGCGTAGTAGCCGGTCAGCGTGCCGAAATTCAGCTTATCCATGCCGAAAGCAGCCGTAAAGGCGCCCATCGAAGCGAACATCTCGCTGACCGTATCCATTTCCCCCTTCATCTCGGGGAAGAGAAAAATGCAGATCCCGAGCAGGGCGGCGATGCATCCGCACCAGATGAGGAAGGCCGTCCTGCCCTGTCTCAGTTCATGCCTTACGATGGTCATTTCAGGCTTCCTCCTTCTGGTAATAGTGCAGGAAGATCTCTTCCAGTTCCGGTTCGGTCACGCTGAGGTCCGTGATTTTCCCTTCCGCAAGGCGGCTGAGCAGTGCGCCGAGGTCTCCGCCGTAGAGGAAACTCACGCCGTCTCCGCTCCGCTTCAGGTCGCGGATCCCTTCCAGGCCTTCGAGGACCGCCTCCCCGCGGAGCGAGACCCTCCGCGCATTGGTCCGGGAAAGCGCCTCCACGCTGTCGCAGGCAATGAGACTCCCGTCGCGCAGGACCGCCGCCCGTCCGCAGTAGCGCCGGATCTCTGAGAGCACGTGGCTCGACAGAAAGACTGTCGCGCCCTTCCGGTTCCGCTCCCGCAGGATCTCGAAGAACTCGTGCTGGATGAGCGGATCGAGACCGCCGGTCGGCTCATCGAGGATGAGGAGGCGCGGCTCGCTCTGCAGAGCGCAGACGATGCCCACCTTCTTGCGGTTGCCGAAGGAAAGCTCATCGATTTTCCGCGACGGGTCGAGTTTCAGGCGCTCGCACAGGACGTCCGCCGCCGCGCTGCAGTCCTTATTCCGAAGATTCGCCGAGAGGCGGAGCACTTCCTTCACCTTCATCCCGGGATAGAACAGGGCTTCGGAAGGAAGGTAGCCGGTCTCCCTGAGGATCGCCGTCTTCTCCGTCCGGATGTCCTTCCCGAAGATCTTCGCCTCTCCCCTGTTCGGCGTGATCAGCCCCAGCAGAGTGCGGATGGTGGTGGACTTGCCGGCGCCGTTCGGCCCGATGAAGCCGAAAAATTCGCCCTCTTCCACCGAAAGGTCCAGGCCTTCGATGCCTCTTGTTTTTCCGTAATATTTCGTCAGTCCTTTTGCCGCGATCGCTTCCATCGCCTTACTCCTTCCGCAGATAAACGCTCTTCCAGAAAGCCATCAGCTGCGTGAAGACCTTCTCCATCCTGTCGATATCGATATTGCCCTGCTGCACGGCCTCCCAGAGATAGCCTTCCGATGCCCAATACATTTCCCGGTACATCATGGCGACGTCGAGCCCCGGAATGAACTGCGACGGGTCCATGTTCAGGCGCACCTTGTCTGCCTTCAGGTTGAAATACTTATGATAGCTCTTCTGGATATCGGCGCAGATGTCTTCATCCTTCTCGTAAAATGCGCGGATGGTGAAATTCCCCATGTTCGGATAAAGGCGGATGATCTCCATCTTCGCACGCATCCCGCGCTCCATGCTTTCGAAAAGGTCCGTCTGTTCGTAGCAGCCGTAGCGCGTCAGATATTCGATCGTCGTCTCCGCGCAGTGGTCCCAGAGGTAGAGAAAGAACTCTTTTTTATTGTGAAAATAGTGGAACAGCAGCGATTTGCTGATGCCGGCCTCTGCCGCGATCTCGCTCATCGGGCTGTTCTTGTAGGAATTCCGGGAAAAGACCCGGTAGCCGGCGTTCAGGATCGCCTGCTGCTTTTCCTCCGGCAGAGAAAAGAATTTCTGATTCATGAGAACCTCCGCTTGCACGTTAACCGATTCGGTTAATGTGATAATAGCCCCGTTGACCGATTTTGAGAAGACCCCCTGCGGATATTTTTTCAGAAAACGGAAAGCGGGACCGAAGCCCCGCTTTCATGTTTCTTTCCCGTGCCGGATCGGGCGTTTTTCCGTCCGCATCATTCCTCCGGCTTCCGGATCTCTGTCCGAATGAGGTCGTTCTTTACCTTGATGTACGTACCCTTCATGCCCGAGGAACGGGATTCGATCACGCCCGCGCTTTCGAGTTTCCGGAGCGCGTTCACGATGACCGAGCGGGTGATGCCCACGCGGTCCGCGATCTTGCTGGCGACCAGGATTCCTTCGCTGCCGGGCAGTTCTTCGAAAATGGCGCCGACTGCTTCGATCTCCGCCGTGCTCAGGGTCCTGATCGCAGAACGGACGACCTGTTTGCGGCGCAGTTCCTGGGCATTTTCCTCATCCAGGGCGCGCACCATCTCCAGGCCGATGACGGCCGTGCCGTACTCCGCCAGGATGATGTCGTCGATGCCGTATTCCTTCTCCCTGCGGTAGATGAAGAAGGTGCCGAGCCGTTCGCCGGCGATGTAGATCGGCGTCACGATCACGCGGTAGGTGCGGTTCGCCTCTGCGTCGAAACCGAGCGTTTCCAGGTGCACGTTTTCCTTTGTTGAAAGGATGTTCAGCAGGCGTTCGTTGAGGCTTGGATCGATGAAGATGCCGACGGATGCCTTCGTCCAGTTCGGCTCGATCAGGGCAGGGTCGGTATTGCCCATGCCGAGGATCTTGCCCTTGCGGCTCAGCACCATGACGTTGGAGCCCATGGCGTCGCTGAGTGCGAGGCAGATATCGTTGAACACGAAAACGTTCGAAGTATTGTTGGACAGCAGTTTATTGACTTTGCGGATCCGGTCAAGCAGTTCTACGCTCATCGTTTTTCTCCTTGCTGCCGGTCTGAATGACAAAGCAAAAGTCCGGCTCCATGACATCATCATAGCGCCGGACTTTGCAAAAAGCAATGCCGTTTTCAGAATTTTCCCGTATATTCAGACAATTTCGCTTTATCTTTCAGATGTTTTTCCCGCAATTCTTCGGCAAAAGTCCTGAAGATGCGCAAATGATCCGAAGAAACAGTGTCCTCACTTCTTAGCGTCGGTCTTCGGACGGTTCCAGCTCATGAAGTCGCATTCCGGTGCGTTCTCACAGGCGTAGAAGCGTCTGCCCTTTTTGGTCTTGCGGATGATCAGCTCGCCGCCGCATTTCGGGCACTTGCAGCCGGCCTTCTCAAGGAGCGGGCGGGTGTTCCGGCATTCCGGGAAGCCCGGGCAGGCCAGGAAGCGGCCGTGCGGTCCGAACTTGATCACCATCTTCCGTCCGCAGAGTTCGCAGACTTCGTCCGTCTCTTCGTCCGCCACCTTGACGCGTTCAAGGTTCTTGGACGCCGTTTCGACCTTATCCAGGAAGGGCGGACAGAAGCTCCGGAGAACTTCCTTCCATTCGGTATCGCCTTCGGCGACCTTGTCCAGTTCCGTTTCCATCTCCGCCGTAAAATCCTTGTCGGCCAGCATGGGCACGGACTGCAGGATGATGTTGTTGACGGTCTCACCGAGCTCGGTGACGAAGAGGTTTCTGCCTTCTTTCAGGATGTAGTGCCGGTCGGACAGGGTCGCGATGGTCGGCGCATAGGTGCTCGGACGGCCGATCCCGCAGGCTTCCATGGCCTGCACGAGCGAGGCCTCGGTGTAGTGCGGCAGCGGCTGCGTAAAGTGCTGCTTCGGCTCAAAGGCGGGGTCGCTCAGACGGTCTTCTTCGCTGATGCTCTTCAGCACCTTGTCCTTTTTCGCCTTCTCCTCGTCCGCCGAGTAGACCAGGCGGAAACCGTCAAAGGCCGGTACGGCAGCCGTCGCGCGGAAGTCATAGCCGTCGGCGCTGACCGTGACGCGCGTGGAATCGTATTCGTAGTCCGCCATGCGGCTGGCCGCGAAGCGTTCCCAGATCAGCTTATACAGGCGGTATTCGTCGCGGCCGAGGTCATTTCTGACGGACTGCGGCGTTCTGCGGATGCTGCTCGGCCGGATGGCTTCGTGTGCGTCCTGGATATGCTCGCCCGCTTTCGGCGCGCTTTCGGGACGGCCGACGTAATTCCTCCCATAGGCTTCACCGATGTACTCGCGCGCAGCAGCGTCCGCTTCCTGTGAAATGCGGGTGCTGTCCGTACGGAGGTAGGTGATCAGACCTACGGTCCCCTCGCCTTCCAGACGGACGCCTTCATAGAGGTTCTGCGCAATGCGCATCGTCTTCGACGGGGAGAAGTTAAGGATGCGGGAGGCTTCCTGCTGCAGGGTGCTGGTCGTGAAAGGAAGCGGCGCATGGGTATGCTTTCTCTGCGTATCCTTCTCGGTCAGAACGAAATCCTTCCCTTCGAGGGCTTTCAGGACTGCTTTCACCGCTGCCTCATCCGGGAGTGGATGTTCCTTGGTGTCGAGCTGCAGGACGAGTCTTTCCTTCCGGTCCGAGACTGCCAGGGAAAGATCCAGGCTCCAGTACTCTTCCGGTACGAAATCCTCGATCTCCTTCTCACGCACGCAGATCAGGTTCAGGGTGGAGGACTGCACGCGTCCGGCGGACAGGCCCCGCTTCACCTTCTTCCACAGCAGCGGGCTCACGGAATAGCCGGTCACGCGGTCGAGCGCACGGCGCGCCTGCTGGGCGTCCACGAGGTTCTCATCGATGGCACGCGGAGAGGCGATCGCGTTCTTCACGGCGTCCTTCGTGATCTCGTTGAAGCTGATGCGGCTGCACTTCGGCTGGGCGCTCTGCAGCAGTGTCTGCAGATGCCAGGCAATCGCTTCCCCTTCGCGGTCAGGGTCGGTTGCGAGATAGACTTTGGACGCCTTTTTGGCCTTTTCCTTCAGGGTCCGGATGGTCTCTCCCTTGCCGCGGATCGCGATGTAGCTCGGCTCATAGTCGTTGGCGATGTCGATGCCCATGCGGCTCTTCGGCAGATCGCGGACGTGGCCGCCGGAAGCTTCGACATCATAGCCGGAGCCCAGGAAACGTTTGATGGTCTTTACTTTCGTGGGAGATTCCACGATGATCAAAGGACGTGCGGACATACATTCACTCCTTGGATATAGCAGTGAAAAGCACTATAGCTTATTCAATTAAAGAAAGCAAGCAGTTTTTTTGCAATTCTACGAGTGCATCAGCCGCTCTTCACGTACTGCCCGCCGCTGACCGGGCGCACCCTGCCGGATTCCTCCAGGGAAAGGAGGATGAGGCTCAGTTCGCCGAGGCCGTAACCGGTCTTCATCATGATCTCCTCCAGATGCTGGGGATCGTGGGAAAGGGCGCGCAGGACGTTTTTCTGGGCAGCGGAAAGATTTGCCGCAGAGCGGCCCTTGTGCTTTCCTTTCGTGCCGGCCGACGGGTCTTCGACCTGCAGCAGCGACAGCACGTCGCCTGTACCGGTCAGGATCCCCGCGCCCTGGCGGATCAGGTCGTTGCAGCCTTCGCTTAAAGGGTCGTCCAGCCGTCCCGGGAGCGCAAAGACATCCCTTCCCTGCTCGAGCGCCTGGTCGACGGTGATGCGGGTGCCGCTGACCGCCCGCGCCTCGATCACAAGCAGGACGTCGGCAAGCCCGCTGATGATCCGGTTGCGCAGGGGGAAATGGTAGGCAAGCGGCGGCGTTCCCGGTTTGTATTCACTGATCACACCGCCCTGCAGACAGAGTTTTTCGTAGAGAGGCCGGTTGACCGAAGGATAGGCCTGGTCCACGCCGCAGCCGAGGATCCCGAAAGACTTTCCGCCGGCAGCAACGGCCGCAGACTGCGCGTAGCCGTCAATGCCCATCGCCATGCCGCTGATGACGTTCACGCCGGCTCCGGCAAGTTCCCTGCCGAAACGCTCCGCCATGGAGCGGCCGTAAAAACTGCAGCGCCGCGCCCCGATGATTGCCGCCGTCTTGCCGTCTTCAGGCGGAAATTCACCTTTCCGGAACAGGACCGTCGGCGGATCCGGGATCGTCAGCAGCCGCTTCGGATAGTCCTCATCCGCTGGGCAGCACCAGCGGATCCCCTGCGCGTCAAAGCCGTCCCGCTCCCGCAGGAGTTCGTCCAGCCTGCGTTTTGAGGCATCCAGCGCTTCCTGCTGCTTTTCGCCGACCGGAAGCATGCGCTGCCGGAAGACCTCTTCGGGGGAGCCGTACAGGCCGAGGAGCCTTTTTGCCGCGGAAGCGCTGAAGTCTTCCGTGACGCCGAGCCAGTACCAGTAATCTCTTGCTTCCACGGCTCACCTCCAAAACTTTTCCTCTGAACCGCGGTATCCGGCGGCTTCAGCGATGTCTTCCAGAGAAATATTCTCTCTGTCGGCCAGGTCGGCGATGGTGCGCGCCACTTTCAGGATGCGGTGGTACGCCCGCGCGCTCAGCCCCTTGATCTCGAAAATGCGCTTCAGATAGTTCTCCTTCTCGGCGTCCAGCGGGCAGTAGGTGCGGACCTCCTTCCCGCTCATGCGGGAATTGAAACGGATGCCGCTGCCGGCAAAGCGTTCCGCCTGCCGCGCCCTTGCGCGCTCCACGCGGGCGCGGATCTCGGCCGAGGATTCGTTCTTTCCCCGGTGGACCAGGTCCTTATATCGCAGGGTCGGTGCCTCCACGCAGAGGTCCAGACGGTCGAGGAGGGGGCGGCTCACGCGCTTCAGATAGGCCGAGACCTCCGCGTCCGAGCAGTGGCAGCGGTTCCGGTCCGGATAGTAGCCGCAGCGGCAGGGATTCATGGCCGCGACCAGCATCACGTCCGCAGGAAAGCGGAAAGAGCCCTGCACCCTGGCAATGTGGACCTCCCGGTCTTCCAGCGGCTGGCGAAGTGCCTCCAACGCCGCCTTCTGGAACTCCGGCAGTTCGTCCAAAAAGAGGACACCGCGGTCCGCGAGCGAGATCTCGCCGGGCTTCGGCTTCGATCCGCCGCCGACGAGGGCATAAGGAGAAACGGTATGGTGCGGCGAGCGGAAGGGCCGCCTTAAGATCAGCGGATGCTCCTCGCTGAGAAGTCCGCAGACCGAATAGACCTTCGAGACCTCGAGCGATTCCTCCAGGCTGATCGAAGGCAGGATGGTAGGGATGCGTCTTGCGATCATGGTCTTCCCCGAACCGGGTGTCCCAACGAAGAGCAGGTTATGCATGCCGGCAGCTGCGACCTCCGCCGCCCGCCGCATCACACTCTGCCCGTTCACTTCAGCAAAGTCCACTTCGTCGCTTCCCGCGGCTTCTGCGAGGCGCTCCCGGATGCGGCAGGGAAGCGCCGGGATCTTCCCCTCGGCAAGAAGCGGCAGTTCCGTGAGGTTCCGGAGGCCGATGACGTCGATGCCCTCAACGAGTGAGCCTTCGGCTGCGTTTCCCGCCGGCACCACGCAGCAGCGAAAGCCCGCCTCCTTCGCGGCGCCGACCATGGTCAGGATCCCGGAGACCGGAATGAGGCTTCCGTCCAGCCCCAGTTCCCCGATGAAGACCGCCTCCTCCGGAAGCCGCCCGAGGTCGATCAGTTCGGCCGAAAGCAGCAGTGCCGAGGCCACCGCCAGGTCGAAGCTCGTTCCTTCCTTCCGGATGTCCGCTGGGGAGAGGTTCACGGTCACGTGCCTCGGCGGCAGCGTGAAGCCGGTATTTTTCAGCGCGGTGCGGACGCGGTCCTTTGCCTCCCGGACCTCCGCCCCCAGAAAGCCCACCATGGACATTTCCGGAAGGCCTGAGGATGCGTCGCACTCCACGCGGATCAGGACGCCCTCCATGCCGAAGAGCGCCATTGCATTGATCTTGCTGTACATGTTTTCCTTTCCGTGCAATGAATCGATCCCTTTTTGCGCACGAAAAAAGGGAGATGACTCTCCCTCAGACCCGGAAACATCATAACACAGATCCCGCCGCATGTAAAGAGCCGGAGTGCTGACCCCAGAGGGCTGCTCATTTTCGTCCTTTCCTCCCTTTTCCGCTTGTTTTTCTGCCCTTTTCACGATACAATGGATTTATCACAAGTCCCGGGGAGGGTCCAAATGAACAAGAACGACCTGCGCTATCTGGAAGCGCTTTCTTATCAGTACCCGAGCATCGCCAAAGCCTCGACTGAAGTCATCAATCTCACGTCCATCCTGCACCTGCCGAAGGGCACCGAGCACTTCATCAGCGACGTTCACGGCGAATACGAACAGTTCGCCCACATCCTGAAGAACGGTTCCGGAAGCGTCCGCAGCAAGATCGACCTGGAATTCGGCTTTGAACTGAGCCGCGAAGACAAGACTGAGCTCGCAACGCTCATCTATTATCCGCAGGAAAAGATCGCGCTCGTCGAGGAATCCGGCGCCGACATGAACGAGTGGTACCGCATGCAGCTGCTGCGCCTCATCCGCGTCGCAAGGCGCGTTTCGGTCAAGTATACCCGTTCGAAGGTCCGCCGGGCCATTTCCGAGGATTTCCGCTATCTCGTCGAAGAACTGATGACCGACAACGACATCCCGGACAAGTCCGGCTACTATGAGGGCATTCTGGATGCCATCATCGCGACCGGCCGCGCGAAGAGCTGCATCTATGCCTTCTCCGCCATGATCATCCGCCTGACCGTCGACCACCTGCACCTCATCGGCGACATCTATGACCGAGGTCCCGGGCCACATTTCATCATGGAGGACCTGATGCACTACCACTCGCTGGATATCCAGTGGGGCAACCACGACATCATATGGGTCGGCGCCGCCTGCGGCCATCCGCTCTGCGTCGCCACGGTCCTCCGCCTGTCCGCCCGCTACGCGAACCTGGACATCCTCGAAGACGGCTACGGCATCAACCTGATCCCGCTCATGCGCCTCGCGATCGACGAATACGGCGAGTGCGATTTCCACGCCTTCACCGTCAAGAGCAGCGCCAACGCCCTCGGCGAGGACCTGACCCTCGACGCACGCATGCACAAGGCCGCCGCCATCCTGCAGTTCAAGCTGGAAGGCCAGTGGGTGAAGCGCCATCCCGAATATGAAATGGAGCACAGGCTCCTTCTCGACAAGATCGACTACAAAAACAAGACCGTCACCGTGGACGGCGTCGTCTGGCCGATGGAGGACGTGGACTTCCCGACCGTCGACCGCGAAAACCCGTACGAGCTCACGGTCCGCGAGCAGCTGGTCATCGATCAGATCTGCTTCGCCTTCAAGAACAGCGAAAAGCTGCAGCGGCACATCCGTTTCCTGCTGAACAAGGGGAGCCTCTACCTCAAGGTCAACGGCAACCTTCTCTACCATGCCTGCATCCCGGTCGACCCGGACGGCAGTTTCCACACCATGGTGCTGGACGGGGTGCCTTACAAGGGCAAAGCCCTGATGGACGCCGTCGACAGCTACATCCGCAAGGCCTATTTCGGCAATGAAGGTCCCGAAAAGGAATACGCCACCGACCTCATCTACTATCTCTGGAGCGGTGAGTGGAGCCCGCTTTTCGGCAAGGAGCGCATGACCACCTTCGAGCGGCAGTTCATCCTGGACAAGACCACCCACGAGGAGCCGAAGATCCCGTATTACAAGCTGATCGAAAACGAGGAGATGGTGCACCGGATCTTCGACGAGTTCGGCCTTGACTGGGAGCACGGCAAGATCGTAAGCGGCCACGTCCCCGTGAAGCGCAAGAAGGGCGAAAGCCCCATCAAGTGCGGCGGCAAGCTCTTGATCATCGACGGCGGCTTTTCCAGAGCCTACCAGTCCACGACCGGTATCGCGGGTTACACCCTGACCTACAATTCCCACGGGATGAAACTGGTCGAGCATGAGCCTTTCACCTCCACGGAAGATGCCATCCGCACCGGCAACGATATCCATTCGGAGACCCAGCTGATCGACCGCTTTGAGGACCGCGTGACCGTCGGCGATACCGACAACGGCCAGAAATTAAAGCAGAACATCATCGACCTCATGTACCTGCTCCAGGCCTATCGCGGCGGCGAGATCCCGGAAAGGGAATGAGAGTGCTTCCCCGTGAAGTGAGCCCATAGGGCGAAGCTGAACGGTTGGAAGCACCTCCGCTACAGGAGCCCGCAGATCGAGCCCGCAGGGCGATGAGATGCGGCGCGCGACGATCGCGAGTCCGCAGGCGGCCTCTAAACAAAAGACCTCGTTTTCCTCGGAAAACGGGTCTTTTTTTACTGCCTGAAAGCCTGGGCTCATATCTTCTTTTTGATCTTGTCAAACAGGTCCTTCATCCTGCGCGCATCCTCTTCAGACGGGGCCTCCTCCTGCCGGTATCGAGCCTCTTCATACAGCTCCGTAAACGCGGAAAGTTCCGCCGGATCGGCGGCCGCGCTTTTCTCGGCATGGTTTTGGATCTCGCCGCAGGTTTCCGTCCTGGCGAACGTGACCCGCAGTTTTCTCAGATACTGCAGGAATTCGCCGTACAGGTAACGCATGCGTTCCCGCGGGTCCGCGCTTCTTCTCTTCGGTTTTTTCTCGCTCTGCGCCTTTTCTTCCTGCGGAAGCGTCTCACGGACTTCGTCGGGATAGCCGCTTCCGTATTTCTGCCCGCGCTCCCGGAGTTTCCGGATCAGTTTGCGGATCTGCCGCACAAGCACCCACAGCAGGATCAGTACGGCAATGCCGATAAAGATGTAGGCAATGACCTGCGAAAGATCTTCGCCTTCGATGTCATAATGTTCCTGTGCCGGTTCCGGGTTCTCGGCATTCGGGATCCCTCCCGGCTCTGCGGTTTCCTCCGTCGGCTGCGTCTCCCGCTCCCACTCCGGCCTGTCCACGTGCAGGAGCCGCACGATCGCGGCAAGCAGCGCCGTCAGCCCGCGGCCTGCAGGCTTCAGCACGTCATTGATGAGGAAATGCGCCGCCTGCTGCAGATAGACGAAAGGATCGGCGGCAAATACCAGGGTGACGATCACGGCAAAAATCAGCGTATCCCGCAGCTGGCGGCGGTTGAACGCCTGCTCGTCGACGATGCCCTCACCCGCGCGCAGGCCGCGCAGAAGAAGAACGCCTGTCACAAGCAGCACGATCGCATGCGGTATGATGCTGTTGACCGCCAGTTTCAGGACTTCAGGTCTTGATGACGAACTGTCCGCATAGACGCCGGTCATCGTTGCCAATGCAATGAATCCGATCAGGATCAGCAGCATGATCGCCGAGAACTGGTATTTTGCCATGAAATCGGCGTGCGTCGTTCTGTGCCGCAGAAGCGGTATGAAAGCCGCAGCCGCAGCGGTCCCCAGAAGATGAACCGCGAAATGGAGCAGCGGGCAGTGCCAGAACACAAGCGGAAGAAAGCCAAGCAGCGCCGTCAGCGCGCCCAGTGCATAAAACAGCCCCTCTTTTCCCGCGAGGTGCCGGGAAACACCGGGCAGCAGACAAAGCAGCAGCCCGAAATACAGACAGGAAAAGGCCGGGAACGGCATCCTGACGCCGGTAAGCAATACCGCAAAGAGGGCGAGGCAAAGATAGACAAGCACTGAAGAATAGGCCGTGCGGAAAAAGCGGTTCATGCGGTCGCCTCCTTTTCCTCCGGCTGGCTGAAGGACACCGGCATCAGTTCGTCCGCAAAGAGCGTGACGATCCGGCCGCAGCCCGTCTCCCGCGCCATGCCGAGAGCGCTTTCCACCCGTTTTTCGCCGTGCGTCGAGATCAGGACGATCATTTCACAGCGTTCGGCACCGTGGCAGACGGCGTGCATCAGTTCGTCAACGGAAGCAACGCTGCCGAGTCTGGCGCCGCCGAGCGCATAGAGGATCTTCCGGAAAGCCCCGCCCATGCCTCCGCTGCTGGAAAAGCCCGAAAGCCCTTCCCGGATCACCGCATTCGTCACGAGCTGATATCCGACGCCGCGCTGCTCCAGCTGTTCGCAGACGGTCCGGGCGAGCGAAAAGCAGTATTCCTGCTGTGCAATGTACTCATCGAAATCCCCGTGGAGCTGCGTATCAAGCGCGATCAGAACGGAATGCTGCCAGACAGGGTCGAACTGCTTGACGATCAGGGAACCCCTCGCGGCGCTCTGCTTCCAGCTGATCTGCCGCATCGGTTCCCTTCCGGTATAGTCGCGGTATCCGCAGACCGAGATCGGGTCCTCCAGAAGCTGCTTTCTCCGCGCGATATCGTCCAGTGCATTGGTGTACGCTTCCGGGAATGCGGCATCTTCCAGCTTCGCCGGATAAATGACGATCCGGCTGTCATTGTCCATGCGGTAATTGTATTCGCGGAAACCGAGAAAATCGCCCGCACAGAAATCGGCATACGAAAAACGGTACTCTCCCCGCTGCGGGATCGAGGCACGAAGGCTGCGCTTTATCTGCTGATGCCCGCCCAGCAGGACAGTACTGTAGAAGATCCGGTATCCGCTGACAAAGGTCCTGACGTTGAACTGCTCCGCTTCCAGCACATTCAGGCTCTGCGGGAAGCGCTCCTCGATCCGGATGGAGGGGGAAGGCCGTAGTCCGAGATTGGCCACATTGCTGTGTACAAGAAACACATCCCCCGGTTCGCAGGCGCGGACCGACGGCTTGCACTCGTAGCGTATGTTCCGGTGATCGCCGGCATTCCGCAGGGAGAACCGCTGCAGGATCAGGGCGACCAGAATGACAATGACAAAGAAGGTCAACATTTGTATGGTATGCGGATCAGGCCTCCGTCGGCACGCGGATCTCGCTTAACATTTCCGCAAAGAGCGCTTCGGCTTTCGCGCTGTCGGTCGCCGTCCTGTAATACAGGCGGTGCGCCAGCACATAAGGGGCAAGGTGTTTGACGTCGTCCGGCGTGACATAGGTCCTGCCCTGGAACGCCGCGAAGACGCGGGCTGCCTTCGTGAGCGCGATCGTACCGCGCGGCGAAGCGCCGATCGTAAAGCGCACGTCGTGTCTCGTCCGGTCAACGATGTCCATGAGATAGCCGATCACCGGCTCACTGATCTCGATCTGATCGATCATCCCGCGGAGCTTCAGGGTCTCCTCCGCGGAAACGACCGGCTGGATATCTTCGATGATGTCCTCCGTGTCGCGGCGCAGGGCGACGCCGATCTCCTCCGCACGCTGCATGTAGCCGAGCCCCATCCGCATCATGAAACGGTCCATTTGGGCTTCGGGCAGCGGGAAGGTGCCGTAGGATTCGATCGGGTTCTGCGTGGCAGCGACCATGAAGGTCTCGCTCAGCTGGCGCGTTTCGCCGTCCACGGAGACCTGGCGCTCCGCCATGGCTTCCAGCAGGCTCGACTGCGTTCTGGGCGTTGCACGGTTGATCTCGTCGGCCAGGACCATGTCCGCAAAGACCGGACCGGGACGGAACTCAAAATCACCCGTCTTCATGTTGTAAAAATGAATGCCGGTGACATCGCCCGGCATGACATCCGGCGTGAACTGGATGCGTTTGAAGCTGCCGCCGCAGGCTTTCGCGAACGCGCGGAACAGCATGGTCTTGCCGGTCCCCGGCACATCCTCAAGCAGGATATGGCCTCCGCAGACATGGCAGACGGTGATCAGGGTGATCTCCTCATTTTTGCCGACGATGGCCTTTGAGCAGGCCCCGACCAGACGGTCGCGATAGGAAATGAATGCTGAAACATCCATGATATGTCCTCTTGACAGTTAAATATATTTTTTCACTTCTTCGATCGAATAACCCTGAGCGCGGTAATCCGCATTCTTCAGGGCAGACGCAATGGTGATCAGAGCAGACGCGATCGGCGTGGGAATGCCCTTTTCTGCCGCCAGCTTTTCCAGCATGCACAGTTCCATGGGAACGTCTTCGTAGATATATCTGGTGTTCAGATCTGCCGGTCCCTTCGGGCCGCCGGTGGCTGCGTAGTTCCGGAAAACCTCCAGGCTGTCAACGGAAAGGTCTTCCTCGTTCCGCCACTTGCAGGCGTCGAGATAGCTGATCACGTGTTCTCCGCCGTAAGCCCTGATGACCTGTTTCTTTTCCTCGTCCAGCTTTTCGATGAGGCCCCAGACGGAAGGGGAAAAGGCTTCCCGGTACATCCAGAATTCACCGTGGGCGTTTTCGATGCGGCTGGCCGACATGATGGAGCCTACCGTATGCACGATCATGTTCGGATTGTGCATCGTGGATTCAACAATGTTGCTTCTCAGATACTTATGCGTTCCGAAGAGCGAAGTGACGGCGGGGAGGTATTTCTCGTCCTCCCTGTGCAGGAACGACACGGCATTTCTGACGTTCTTAAAAAGGATCTCGACCTTGCCGGGTGCGATGATGCGCGCGTCGTACGGCGTCGATTCCCCTTCCACGTAGATGACGTGCTTTCCTTCCGTGTACGCGGCAAACTGCGTGGAGCCCATGTTGCCGGGAATGAGGAAGACGATCTGCCCCTCTTTCAGAAGCGGCCCGACCCGTTTCGCAAGATCGCGGTGCTGCAGGCTCTGCGTCAGCACCATGACTGCTTCAGCGCCTTCAAGCCCCTTCTCCAGATCTCTCGTGATCATGTCCGGCTTCATCGAAAATTCACGGTCGCCGTCCGTCGTGTCCAGGCAGCTGATCTCACCGGTTTTCAGCAGATACTCAAAATTATCATCGTGCAGACTGTGTGATGTCTTGATCAGATTGACGTGATGGCCGTTCTGCATCAGTTTGATCGATTGGGCACATCCCGAATTCCCTGCTCCTATAACGGCAACTTTCATATAAAACTCCTTTCAAATCGTCGGTAAGGAACTTTTCCGGCTTCACGCAGTGCCGGAAGTCAGAACATGGTGCTGTTTTGGCCGAAGGCCTTCTGTCCGGCGGGAGCCGTCCCCAGGTCTTCGATCTGCCAGTCTATTGGTTCAAGGCTGTTTGCCTTGAGGAACGCGTTCGCCCTGCTGAAGTGCCGGCAGCCGAAAAATCCCCGGTAAGCCGAGAGCGGGCTCGGATGCGGCGCCGTCAGGATCAGATGCTTCGGATTGGTGAGAAGGTCCCGCTTCATCTGCGCGGGGCGGCCCCAGAGCAGAAAGACGATCGGGCGGTCTTCTTCGTTCAGCGCTCTGATCGTCGCATCGGTGAATTCCTCCCAGCCGATCCCGCGGTGCGAATTGGCCTGATGCGCGCGCACCGTCAGCACAGTATTCAGGAGGAACACGCCCTGCCTTGCCCACTTCATCAGGTAACCGTTATCGGGGACGTCGCAGCCAAGGTCATCGTGCAGTTCCTGATAGATGTTCTGCAGCGAGGGCGGGATCTCCACCCCGGGTCTCACCGAAAAGCACATGCCGTGCGCCTGGCCGGGTTCATGATAGGGATCCTGTCCGAGGATCACCACCTTCACTTTCTCGAGCGGTGTCGCCTCATAGGCGGAAAAGAGGTCTTCCGACGGCGGATAAACGATGCGCGAGGCATACTCCCGCCTTACGGTCTCATAGAGTTTCCGGTAGTAAGGCTTGCGAAATTCCGGCGCCAGCGCCTCCTGCCATTTTCCCGTGATCGCTCCCATCGCATCTCCTTTCCGCTGCCGCACAGTCGCTGCAGCGCCTGCCGGAACCGTCCGACACGTTTCGGGGCTTTGCCCCGGTCCTATCAGTAATCCGCCCGCAGGCTTCCGATATGGTCGTAAATATTGACCGGAGACAGGCCTGCAAGAGCGCTCAGCGATACTTCCTCCCAGGCCGCGTCATTGCAGATCATGGTGATGCCTTTCGCGTAAGACGCCACAGCCTCCTGCAGTTCCCGCTCCCGGTTCGCTTTTTCCATCGCCGCCTTGTTGATCGCGGTCGCCTCGGCATTGCTGACTTCAAGGCACTGCACCAGCAGGTATTCATCCGGCATCGTGATCACCGGGCTCCACTGGTCCTTCTTCAGGGCGAAAACGATCGTATCGAAATTTCCGCCGTAGGTCCCGCGGATCACGGTCTCCCTCCGGATCGACACGCCCTCCATGCCTGCGGCGGCTTCGGCTGCCGTCTTTTTCTTATCCGCCGTGATCTTGTCGAGCAGTTCCCGCGCCGCGGCAATGCCGCGCGTGCCGTCTACCGCAACGATCTGCAGCACTGTCGCTCTTGCTTCATCCTCACTGATCTCGCCCGAACTCCGGCCAAGCACCTTGCGGAAAAAGATCTGCGCACGTGCGTAGCGGAGGCAGGCCTGCAGGCAGAGTTCGCGGGTCAATCCGGTCTTATCCCTTGTCTCCTCGCTCAGTCCCTGCCAGAACTGGTCGGCGGCTTTTTCTGCTGCAGCGTTCTCCGTTATGCTTAAGGCGATCCCGTCCGACCGCGCCGCACAGTCCGTAAGGAACAGGCGTTCCAGGTAGTCCAGCATCGCCTTCTTGACATACGTTTCAAAACTGCCTTCCGACAGCTGTACGTTCCATATCTCTTCGCCGTACTCGCCGGCATAGATCGTATGCTGAGACAGCAGAAAGACCATGGCTTCCCGCTTCGTATAGATCTCGTCTCCGATCTGCAGCAGGTCGCCGTCCCCCATCTGCTTCTGTTTTCCGCCGCAGCCGCTGAGGATAAGAACGAGCAGGAGAAGAAGGACCGCCGCCCGCCGCGCAGACTTCATCTGCGGCCTCCCATCAGCTGCAGGAAGGCTTCGGCATTCGCTGCCGCGCTGCCCTTAAAGACTGCTGAGCCGGCCACGAGCACGTTCGCCCCGGCCGCAAGGATCTCTTCCGCGTTTGACAGCTTCACGCCGCCGTCCACTTCCAGATCGATGTCCCTGCCGGTCTTTTCGATCATCTTCCGCGCTTCGCGCAGCTTCTGCAGCGAATACGGGATAAACGACTGTCCGCCGAAGCCCGGATTGACGCTCATGATGAGCAGAAGGTCGATCTGCGGCAGGACCCATTCCACGGCAGAAAGCGGTGTTGCGGGATTCAGGGCGACGCCGGCTTTCTTTCCGAGCTCATGGATCTTCTGTACGGTCCGGTCAAGATGCCGGCAGGCTTCCGCATGCACCGTGATGATATCGGCGCCGCAGTCCGCGAATTCCGCAAGATACCGGTCCGGATCCTCGATCATGAGATGCACGTCAAAGACCCTGTCCGTTACCGGGCGGAGCGAGCGGATCACCGGCATGCCGAAGGTGATCGACGGAACGAAGGCACCGTCCATCACGTCGATATGGACATACTGCGCACCTGCCCGGTCCACCGCGAGGACGTCATCGGCAAGGTGTGCGAAATCTGCTGACAGAATAGAGGGGGCAAGGATCTTTTCCATGAGGTTCCTTTCTTCGCGCGCTCAGTACGGCCGGCGGCTGCGAATGTCTTCAAGGTTTCGTTTGTAGCTGTCGTATCGGCTCCGGACGATCAGGCCTGCGCGGACGGCCGCCTTGACGCCGCAGTCCGGTTCCCTATCGTGCAGGCAGTCCGGAAAGCGGCATGCCTTCGCCGGTTCGGTAAATTCAGGATAGTATCCGGCGACCTCGTCCGCTTCCAGCTCGGGCGTATCCAGCGAGGTAAAGCCGGGGGTGTCCAGGACGAAACTGTCCTTTTCCAGGAAGAAGATCTCCGAATGGCGGGTCGTATGCCTGCCGCGGCCAAGCCGCTCGGACAGTTCGCCGGTCTCCATTGCCGCTTCCGGGATCAGGCGGTTCAAAAGCGTCGATTTTCCGACGCCGCTCGCGCCGGCGAGCACGGTCGTTTTCCCGACCAGCCGGGCGTGCACCTCTTCCAGGCCTTCGCCGGAGAGCGCGCTGAAGATCAGCACCGGAAAGCCCGTTCCCTCGTAGACCGCGGCGATGCGCTTCGCCTCCTCAGGGTCCGTGTCGCATTTGCCGACCCCGATCAGGACCGGGACGTCCTGCATGCCCATCCAGAGCAGGAAATTGTCCAGGAGCAGCGGATGGAAGGCGGGCTTTCCCGCACTCACGAGGATCAGCGCCTGGTCCATGTTGGCAACGGCCGGACGGATCAGTTCGTTCTTCCGGGGCAGGAGCTTCTCGATGCGGCCGCTGCCGTCCGCTTCACCGGTCAGGACGAATTCGACGTTGTCCCCGACAAGCGGCTTCTCGCCGCGGTCCCGGAAAACGCCTCTTGCACGACAGACTGCTGCCGTCCCAATCCCGTTATGGACGGTGTAAAAACCGCCTACGCCCTTGATGATCTTGCCCTGCATATGCCTCCTGGGGTCCCCGGGCCGGTCCTGTCCGTATCCGGGATAAAGAGGGGGAGGGGCCAGCCCTCCCCGAGATCAGTTATTTACGGTGCTGCTTCTTCCTTAGTACTGTAGTGGAGCCAGACCGCCGAGCCCTTCGGGAGCGGCGTGTTGGCCGTGATGTCGCCGCCGAACTCTTCTGTCGTCAGCCAGCAGATCTGGCCGTAAGGGAATACCGAGAGCGGTTCCCCTTTCCGGTGGACCACAAGGCCGAGGGCTTCGAGTTCCGCCGCCGCCGCATCAATGTCCGAACGTCCCTGATAGTAGTTCGGATCGATCTTGACGGTATCCTCAGGTTCCGCCGGCCCCGGCTCTTCCGTCGTTTCTTCTTCCGTCACCGTCGGCTGATCAGGCTGGGTCGGCTGGGTCGGTTCCGCCTGCGTACTGAAATGCAGATAGATGGTGTCGCCTTTATTGAAGACGTGGTCTGCCGTAACGTCTCCGGAATCGGGCTCCAGCGTCAGCCAGCAGATCTGGCCGTTCGGGAAGCTCGAATTCGGCTCCGGAACCGTCCGTACCACAAGTCCCATCAGCTGCAGAGTCTTGATCGCTTCTTCAATGTCAGACTGGCCGAGGTACGGGGCAGGGTCCACGAAGAAAGTGGCGCCCCGGCTGATCGCCAGATAAACGTCCGTCGTAAAGGGGACCTTGTCGCCGGCCTTCAGTTCGCCGTCGAAGGTGTAGATGCTTGCGATTGTCCCGTCGGGATAGGTATCGGAGTACATCTTCTCCGCGTCCACGATGATCCTGCTTTCGCTGAAGCCGGCTTTCTTAAGGGCATCCACGGCCTCCGCTTCGCTCAGGCCCAGGACACCCGGAACGGTGCCCATCTCCGGCCCGAGACTGATCACGATCTTTACCAGAGTACCTTTCTGCACGACCTGGCCGATGCCCGGGACCGTATCGCAGACAAGTCCTCTCTCGATGCGGTTGTAGGCATTCTCATACTGTTCCGAGACCTGGAGTCCCGCCTGGATCAGGGCTTTGGTCGCATCCGCGATCGTCATTCCGGCAATATTGTTCGGGATCATGACGTCGGTATCGACAGGTACGGCGACCCAGAGCATGACCGTCGTTCCGCGCGGGATCGCCGCGCCTTCGTCATAGGATTGCTTGAAGATCGTATAAGCCGGATAGTCTGCGTTGTCCTGCGATTCCAATCTGACGGACAGGCCGAGACCTTCCAGCATCTTCTGGGCGGCCGTATACTCCTGCCCGATCACGTTGGGCATGACCACGTTCGCAGAGGTCGTGACCGTTTCTTCGGCCGTGGACGTCTTTTCCGTCTCGGACGGCGCCGTCGTCCGCGGTTCCGCGGTCGTCGAGGGTGCCGCTGCCGTTGTCTTGTCCGGCTTTTTCAGGATGCCGCAGGCACGGAAAAAGATGGCGATCGCAAGGATCAGGATCAGCATGCCGATACCGATCATGATGTAATTCAGGATCTTTTCGGTCTTCTGCGCTTTCGCTTCCGCTTCAAGTTCTTCTTCCGTGAGCAGGCTGTTTTTCTTCTTCAGGACCGGCTTCTGCTGTTTCGGCGCTTCCTTCTTCCGCTCCGGTGCGGGGGATCCGCCTGACATCATCGCCGCAGCCGCGATCGCGTCGGTGCTGTCTTTCCGGTCGTTCTCAGCCGCCGCGAGACGGATCTCTTCCGCCTCTTCGCGGTTCATGATCTTGGTCGCTCCGGCTTCGGAGATCGCCGGCATGATCACGAAATCTTCGTACGGCGTTGCCAGAAGGCGCTTCAGGTCATCGAGCAGCGCCACCATCGAGCGGTAGCGGTAATCGGGTTTTTTCTGGGTGCATTTCAGGATGATCTTCTCCAGGTTCGGGAGAAGGTCCGGCTCATATTCGCTCGGCGGCGTGATCGGCTCCTTGATGTGCTTGAGTGCCACGTCCACCGTGGATTCGCCGTCGAAAGGCACCCTGCCGGTGACCATCTCGTAAAGCGTGATCCCCAGCGAATAAATGTCGCTGCGTTCGTCGCAGACACCGCCCCTCGCCTGTTCCGGCGAAATGTAATGGACGCTGCCCATGGTGTTCACGCCGCTGATCTGCGTGTCGTTGATGCGCGCGATGCCAAAGTCGGTGACCTTGATCTTGCCTTCCTTCGACACCATGATGTTCTGCGGCTTGACGTCGCGGTGGATGATGCCCTGCTCGTGGGCGGCATTGAGGCCCCGCGCCACCTGCATGGTCACCTGGACCGCGTCGTGCTGCGAAAGCTTGCCTTTTTTCTCGATGTATTTCTTGAGGGTGAAGCCCTCGACCAGTTCCATGATGATGTAGTAGGTGCCGAACTGCTCGCCGACATCGTACACGCTGACCACGTTCGGGTGGGACAGGCCGCCGGCCGCCTCCGCCTCGCGGGCAAACTTGGCCACGATGTTGGCGTCACGGCTGTATTCCTCTTTCAGGACCTTAACGGCAACAAGCCGCTTAAGCGTCACGTCCTTCGCCTTGTAGACGTAAGACATGCCGCCTGAGCCGATTGCGCTGATGATCTCATAGCGACCGCTTAGGATCGTTCCTACCCTTAACATGTTTCACCTCATATATCGTAAAACCGTGCCGCGCACGGTGAAAGACCTTTTGTCAGCTGTTCTCTGCATCCGGATCGATAAGGATGACGCTGATGTTATCCCTGCCGCCGCTTTCCTTTGCCAGTTCCATGAGTTTTTCCGCCGCTGCCGCCGTATCCGCTTCATCGGCAAGCACGCCGGCGATCGTTTCGTCATCGATCATGCCGGACAGGCCGTCCGAGCACAGGAGCAGGCGGTCGCCCTCTTTCAGGGGCACGCGGAAATAATCCGGCTCCACGTAAGCACTGACCCCCATCGCACGGGTGATCACGTTTTTGTTGGCTGCGTAGAAAGGATCGTCCTTCGTCAGTTTTCCCTTGGCAACCATCTCATCGACCAGGGCATGGTCGCGCGTGACCTGCGTCAGCGTTCCGTCAAAATGATAGAGCCGCGAGTCTCCGACGTTGATCACATGGGCTTCGCCCTCTTCGATGCTGGCCATCACGAGCGTCGACCCCATGCCCTGCAGCCGCTTGTCATTGCGGCTCAGTTGGTAGAGCGCCTTGTTGGTACGGTCCGTGACGATGCGGAGAGTATCTTCGATGCTCTCCTCCTGCTGCTGCCGTTTTTCCAGAAGATCGGGAATTTTGGATACCACAAAAGCGGAGGCATACTCTCCTCCGACATGGCCGCCCATTCCATCGGCGACAATGAATAAGTTTTTCAGTCGGCCGACCGCAGAGTCCCCGGCATACAGGGAATCCTCATTGTTGCTGCGAACGAGGCCGAGATCTGTCAGTGCGGAATAACGCATGTTACTCTCCTTGTTCGGCTTTTGCACGTAAACGAAGCTGGCCGCATGCACTGTCGATATCCGCGCCCATCTTCCTTCTTATAGTAGCATTTATCCCCAGATTTTCAAGCCTTTTTTGGAAGCGCAGGGCGGCGGCGCGGTCCGGGGCTTTGTAATCGCGCTCCCGGATCGGATTCACCGGGATCAGATTGACGTGCGCATTTTTGCCGTGCAGGAGCGCGGCAAGCTCCTTCGCGCAGGCTTCCGAGTCGTTCACACCCTCGATCAGGCTGTACTCATAACTCATGCGGCGGCCTGTCGCGGTGAAATACGCGTCGCAGGCGGCGACGGTCTCCTGTACCGTATAAGCCTGCGCGATCGGCATCATCGTGCGGCGCAGGGCGTCGTTCGGCGCGTGCAGGGACAGAGCCAGCGTGATCTGCAGGTGTTCGCCCGCAAGCCTTCCGATCTGCGGGACGAGGCCGCAGGTCGAGACCGTGATGTTCCGTTCGCTCAGGTTCTTGCCCTTTTCATCCGTGATCAGGCGGATGAAGCGGAGAAGGTTGTCATAGTTGTCCAGCGGCTCGCCGCTGCCCATCACGACGACGTGCGAGATCCGCTCGCCGGTATCCTCCTCCATGCGGAAGATCTGCTCCAGCATCTCGCCGGGAAGCAGGTTCCGCGCGAGGCCTTCCAGCGTCGAAGCGCAGAAACGGCAGCCCATGCGGCATCCGGCCTGCGAGGATATGCAGGCGGTATTCCCGTAGTCGTAGGGCATGAAAACGGATTCGATGAGGAGGCCGTCCGGCAGGGCATACACGTATTTGCGCGTGCCGTCTTCCTGCGAAACGAGACGCTTTTCGACGGTCAGCAGGGAGAGGGCGAATTCCGCGGCAAGGCGCTCGCGGAGCGCTTTCGGCAGGTTCGTCATCTCACTGAAGGTCCGCACCTTCTTCGCCTGCACCCAGTCGAAGATCTGTGCGCCGCGGAAAGCGGGCTCCCCCATTTCCTTAAGGGCAGCCCTGATCTCATCCGCAGTCATCGATCGAAGGTCATTCATTGCTTTTCTCCCAGATGCTGATGAAGAAGCCGTCGGACAGGGCGGACGGCAGCAGCTGCAGGCAGTTCGTGCCGATCATGCCGTCCCGGAACGCTTCCGGAACCGCTTCCTGAATGTCCACCGGCTTCAGCGCGGCTTCATTCATGAGCCAGAGCGCGTTTGCCCGGTTCTCCTCTTCCGTCATCGTACAGGTGGAAAAAAGGAGTTTTCCGCCGGGCTTTACATAACGGACGGCGTTTTTCAGGATCTCCCGCTGCAGCGCGGCAAGTTCCCGGATCTCCTCTTCGCTCACGCGGTAGCGGATCTCAGGCTTCCGGCCCATCACGCCGAGGCCCGAGCAGGGCAGGTCGGCGATCACCAGATCGTACCTTTCTTCCTTCTCCGGGTCGAAAATGCGGGCATCCGCCGTCCGGGCAAGGATATTGTCAAATCCGCAGCGGGTGATGTTCTCCTCCAGCAGCCGGATCTTGTTTTCCGTCAGATCGCAGGCAAGGACGCTGCCCTCAGGACCCACGAGGTCCGCCGCGTGCATGGATTTTCCGCCTGGCGCAGCGCAGAGGTCAAGGACCTGATCTCCCTGCTTCGGTGCGGCCAGGGCGACCGAGAGGATCGCGGCAAGGTCCTGGACCACGGCCAGTCCCGCTGAGACAACGGCCGTCTTCTCAAGCGGGACTGGGTTATCACCGCGGGAAAGCCGGAGCGAACAGGGCAGCACGGACGGCTCCGCCTGCCAGCCATCTTCCGCCAGAAAACGGATCACGTTCTCCGGCGTGGCCTTCGAGCGGTTCACCCGAAGGGTCAGCGGGCTTCTTCCGTTCAACGCCCGGATCATGTCCCTTGTCCGTCTCTTTCCGAACTCCTGCAGCAGGCGGGCATGCAGCCAGTCGGGAAGATTGGCCGCGACAACTGCCGGCGGTTTTTTCCAGTCCGTCTTTTTCGCCGCGGTGCGCAGCACGCCGTTCACGAAGCCCGTCAGACCTTCATAACCGGCCTTCCGCACCAGTTCCACGCTGTCGCGGATGGCCGCGCTCTCCGAGGTCCGGTCCAGAAACAGCAGCTGATAAAAGCCGAGGCGGACCGCGCAGCGGACCTTCGGTTTCATCTTGCCGGCCGGGAGCTTCGCGACTTCATCGATCCGGTAATCGATCAGCCGCAGGTTCTCCAGCGTCCCGTGCACGAGACCCGTGATCACAGCGCGGTCCCGCACCGTCAGATCCTTTCGGGCAGCAAAGGTATCGGCCAGGCGCAGGTGGCTTTTCGCCCCCTCCTCGCAGACCGCATAAATGATTTCAAAGGCCAGTTTCCGGGTCTTCGCTATCCCCACAGTTCACCTTCCTTTACGTGGCTTCCGTTCAGAAACGACTTCGCATCCATCATTTTCTTTCCTTCAGGCTGGAGCTGCAGAATGCGCAGCGCGCCTTCGCCGGTCTGGATGAAAAGACCGCTCTTATCCGCTTTCAGGACGGCGCCCGGGATAAGATTCGGCGGAACGTCCTGGCGCAGCGCCTTCGCCGCGCCGACGGTCAGTTTCTTCCCGGCGCGGAAAGTATACGTCCCAGGCCAGGGGAGAAGGCCTCTTACCTGCCGTTCGAGCGTTTCCGCCGGCAGTTTCCAGTCGATGAGCCCCATCTCCTTCTTCAGCATGCCGGCATAGCAGGTCTCCCCCTCCTGCGGCGTACGCGTAAGCGTACCGTCTTCGAGGGCTTCGACCGCACGGACGATCAGCCGTGCGCCGAGGGCAGACAGTTTCTCTGCGAGGGTCTCCGCCGTCTCGTCCTCTTCGATCGGAACGGCTTCCTGCAGCAGGATGTCGCCGGTGTCGATCCCGGCATCCATCTGCATGATCGTGACGCCGCTCTCCTTTTCTCCCGCCAGGATCACGTGATTGATGGGCGAAGCGCCGCGGTACATCGGCAGCAGTGAGGCGTGCACGTTGAAGCAGCCGTGGGCCGGCAGATCCAGCAGCGCCTGCGGCAGGATCTGCCCGAAGGCGACGACCACGCCAAGGTCCGTTTCGACCTTCTCCAGTTCCGCCATGGCTTCGGGGCGGCGGACCCGCTCCGGCTGGAAGACCGGGATCCCGTGCGCCAGCGCACAGACCTTTACCGGCGGCGGCACAAGCGCCTTGCTGCGGCCGGCGGCCTTGTCGGGCTGCGTCACCGCGAGCACGACTTCATGGCCGGCGGCAATGAGTGCCTCCAGCACCGGTACGGCAAAGTCAGGCGTTCCCATAAATAATATCTTCATGCAATTCCTCCGGAAACAAACGGGTCCGCGGCCTAAGCCCCGGACCCGCTTCAAGTCACCTCTTGCTTATTTGTTCACGATCGCCACGGTCTCGCGGGCAATGGCCAGTTCTTCGTTGGTCGGAACGACCATGACCGTCACCTTGGAATCCGGCGTGGAGATGATGCGTTCCTCGCCGTGGATGTTGTTGGCATTTTCATCCAGGGTGATTCCGAGGAAGCCGAGGTAGGACAGGATGGTCGCACGGACAGCCGCATCGTTTTCGCCGATGCCGGCGGTGAAGCAGATCACGTCCACGCCGTTCATGGCCGCAGTGTAGTAGCCGATGAACTTCGCCACACGGTAGGTGAAGACGTCCAGAGCGGTCTGGGCACGTTCATTGCCTTCCTTTGCCGCTGCTTCCAGATCGCGGAAGTCGGAGGAGACGCCGGAGAGGCCCAGCATGCCGGAGCGCTTGTTCAGGATGACCATGAGTTCTTCGATGGTCAGGCCTTCCTTCTTGCTCAGGAATTCCAGGATGGCCGGATCGAGGCCGCCGGAACGGGTGCCCATGGAGACGCCGTCCAGAGGGGTGAAGCCCATGGAGGTGTCGATGGATTCGCCGTACTTCACGGCCGAAAGGCTGGCGCCGTTGCCGAGGTGGCAGACGATGGTCTTCAGTTCCTTCACGTCCTTGCCCAGGATCTCCGCCGCACGCTTGGAAACGTAGCTGTGGGAGGTGCCGTGGAAGCCGTAGCGGCGGACCTTGTATTTTTCATAGTAATCGTAAGGGATGCTGTACAGATACGCCTTCTTCGGCATGGTCTGATGGAAAGCGGTATCGAACACGCCGACCATGGGCACGCCGGGCATCAGTTTCTGGCAGGCACGGATGCCGATCAGGTTGGCCGGGTTGTGCAGAGGAGCGAGTTCGCTGCACTTGTCGATCTCGGTGAGCGCTTCTTCGGTGAGCAGGGTCGCCGCAGCAAACTTCTCGCCGCCGTGCACGATGCGGTGGCCGACCGCGCCGATCTCGGACAGATCCTTGATGACGCCGACTTCGGGGTCGGTCAGTTTGGCAAGGACCGCAGACACCGCTTCGACATGGGTGGGCAGCGGATCGTTATATTCATACTTGCCGCCGGAAGCAGGCTTGTGGGTAAGTCTCCCGTCGATCCCGATACGTTCGCAAAGGCCTTTCGCCATGACCTCTTCGGTCTCGCTGTCGATCAGCTGATACTTCAGCGACGAGCTTCCGCAGTTGATGACTAAAACTTTCATGTATTTTCCTCCTTAAGCCGTCCGGTCTTCGGACACCGGCACAGACATTCGCATTATCAGTATAACACAGAAACGCCGAAAAACAAGTCCATTTCACGCCGATGTCAGGCCGGACGGCATGGCTTTTTCGCAAAAGGAAAGGCCTCCGCCCGAAGGTGATATGTACCCCCTTTACTGGACAACACCAGCAAAGGGGGTACATTTATGCGATACAGTTACAAGTTCAAACGAGACGCTGTCGATTTATATCGGCA
>CACWLA010000020.1 GCA_902761665.1 uncultured Lachnospiraceae bacterium
AATACGTGGAGCTGACTGTTACTAATCGGTCGAACACTTGATCTTATCCCTTCTCTTTCGTTAAGTAAATCTTCGGTGTGCGGTTTTGAGGGTGCTGAGAGGCACTTAGTAAAATGGCCCGATGGCTCAGTTGGTTAGAGCGCCGCCCTGTCACGGCGGAAGTCGTGGGTTCGAGTCCCATTCGGGTCGTTTTTCCTTATTTGCGGGATCTTAGCTCAGCTGGGAGAGCACTTGCCTTACAAGCAAGGGGTCACAGGTTCGAGCCCTGTAGGTCCCATTCTGCCGAATCTCAGGCAGTTTGGCGGGCCGATGTGGCTCAACGGCAGAGCAGCTGATTTGTAATCAGCAGGTTGCCGGTTCGAATCCGGCCATCGGCTCTTCGCAAATAAGAAATAATTGGGGGAATTCCCGAGTGGCCAAAGGGGGCAGACTGTAAATCTGTTAGCAGTGCTTTCGGTGGTTCGAATCCACCTTCCCCCACTCACCTGCACCGTTTCCGCGGTGCTTTTTTTATGCTTTTGCCGTCCGGCGGAGCCGGGAGAGGACTGACATGCTGAACAATTTGCTGATCGCCGTCAAATGCATTACACCGATCATCCTCTGTCTTTTCGTGGGGATCCTGGTGCGCCGGAGCGGCATCATGTCCGAAAATTCGCTGAAGCAGGCGAATAAGCTGCTCTTCAGCTTTCTGCTGCCGCAGTATCTTTTCTACATTACTTATACGGCGGACTTCGCAACGGCGTTTTCTCCCCGCCTGATCCTGCTCTGCATCGCGGTCGTAAGCCTGTATTTCTGGGGGAGCCTTCTGGTCCTGCACAGGACGGGCTGTGAAAACCGCGCGGTCGGAGCGATCAGCCAGAACGCGTTCCGCAGCAACCTGAACATCATCGCCCTGCCGCTTGCCGAGTCGCTCCTGGGTGCGCCGGGCCTTGCCATGATGGCCATGATCTCCGCCTTTGTCACGCCGGTGTACAACGTTTACGCGGTGACAGTGCTGGAGATGCACCGCGACGGCGGGAAGATCGATCCGAAAAAGATCCTGCTGGGAATCGTCAAAAATCCGCTCATCATCGCGACCGTTCTTGGATTTGCCCTGCATTTCACGGGCCTGAAGCTGCCGGCCGTCGTCCTTTCCTCGGTCCAGTCGATGGGGAAGGCCGGAACCACGCTGGCCCTCATCCTGCTTGGCGCTTCCTTCCGCTTCCAGAACCTCATCAGCGACCGGAAGCGGATCATCAGCGGCAATCTGTTCCGTCTGATCATCGCCCCGCTCATCACCTTCCTCCTCGCGCTTGCCGTGGGGATCCGCGGGCAGGAACTCGCGCTTACCGTGCTGGCCATGGGATCGCCGTTAGCTACGGTATCCTTCTCGATGTGCCAGGCTTACGACAGCGACGCCGATCTGGCTGCGGAACTGGTCGTAACGACCTCCGTGTTCTGCTGCCTCAGCCTCTTTCTCTGGATCTTCGTCATGAAACAGATGGGCATTGTTTGAGACAAAACCGCGATTTTGTAAGTTTCTCGGCTTTTAATCTTACTTAAAGAAATTGAACACGATGGATTTCGGACGTATAATGACGGAAGAAATCCATTTTTCTTACAGGAGGATTTACCAATGGGTAAACTTGATGGAAAAGTTGCCATCATTACCGGTTCCACTTCCGGCATGGGCAGAGCTACTGCTTATCTGTTTGCTAAAGAAGGCGCCAAGGTCGTCGTGACCGGCCGCAACGAAGCCCGCGCGAAAGCGGTCGTTGACAAGATCAAAGCCGAAGGCGGCGAAGCCATCTACGTGCTTGCCGATGCCGCGGACAGCAGCTATGCGCAGACCATTTATGACCAGACCATGGAAGCCTACGGCACCATCGACATCCTGATGAACAATGCCGGCATGCTTTCTCTGGCTCAGTTTGCCACCATCACCGAGAAGGAATTCATGGATGACATCTACATCAACGTCACCAGCGCTCTGATGCTGAGCCAGAAGGTCGCTCCGGTCATGCAGGCCAAGGGCGAAGGCCACATCATCAACGTTGCCTCCATCGTCGGATGGGCAGCTCACTGGGGCTTCGTGGCTTATGTCACCAGCAAGCACGCGATGGTCGGCCTGACCAAGGCCATGGCCAACGAACTGGCTCCTACGATCCACGTCAACGGCATCTGCCCCGGCGCGATTAAGACCGCCATGCTTGCCTCCGTTGGCGGCGAAGAACTCTTCCAGCCGATGATCGACCGTGCCTGCGTGCACAGACTCGGCGAAGATCACGAGATCGCCAGCGTTGCGCTGTTCCTGGCGACCAACGATTCTTCCTTCATCGACGGCCAGCTGCTCCGCGTGGACGGCGGTATCGACGTCTGATCGAAGACTGCTGCAAAGACCGCAGACCCGCTTCGGCGGATGCTGCGGAAAGGCACAAAAAAGACCCGGTCCGGGATTCTCCGGACCGGGTCTTTTCTTATCTTCGGATCGGCGTTCAGTCGCCCTGATACAGATCCTTGCTGTACTTCGCGAATTCTTCCGGATGCACGGCGTTGCCGGTGTACGGATGCGTCTTCGCAAATTCCTTGTTCGCGGCCTTATAAGCTTTGCGCTTCGCACGCATGAGCTTCGCTTCCGGCGAACCGGCGTTCAGGGCGATCTTCACGGCGCGCTTTAACTGGTAGCCCAGCATGCCGCCGATCTTGTCCTCGCCGCGGCGCATGTCGGTCATTTCCGGATGGTCGCGGTGCAGGTGGATCGCGTCGAATTCGCAACGGGTCGTGCAGATGCCGCAGCCGATGCACTTGTTCGGATCGACGACGGAGGCGCCGCAGCCAAGGCAGCGGGCGGTCTCGATCTTCACCTGCTCCTCGGTCAGCGTGCCGTGGGTGTCGCGGAACGGATCTTCGGAAGCGTGATCTTCGGCTTCCTGGCGGCCGGCGTGGTCGTAATCCGGGAAGCTGATGTCATCCTTGTCCAGCGGCTTGAACACGCGGCGGTCCTTGCCGATGGTCGGATGCGCCATGGGCTGTACGTGGCGGTGCAGGGAGTCGGCGGCTTCGTGGCCGGCGGCGATGGCATCGATCACGAACTTCGGTCCGGTGTAGACGTCGCCGCCCACGAAGATGTCCGGATCCTCGGTCTGGTAAGTCAGCTTGTCGGCGACCGGGTAGTTGCCGTGCCAGAAGGTCACCTTGGTGCCTTCCAGGAGTTTCCCCCATTCAATGGCCTGGCCGATGGCGAAAACGATCTGATCGCATTCGACGGTCTTCGTGACGTTCTCGTCATAGACGGGAGAGAATCTGCCGGTCTCGGGATCGATGGTTCTGAGGCATTTCTTCAGGACGATGCCGCGCACGTGGTCGGCGTGGTCCACGAGGACTTCCTTCGGGCCCCAGCTGTTGATGACGTTGATCCCGGCTTCGAGCGTCTCGGCCACTTCGGCCTTGGAGGCGGGCATCTCTTCGCGGGATTCCAGCGAGATCATGGAGACTTCGGCAGCCCCGCGGCGTTTCGCAGTACCCGCACAGTCGACGGCAACGTTGCCGCCGCCGATGACGACGACCTTGCCTTCGATCGGCGGATGGCCGTTCTCCATGGAGTCGCGCAGGAAATGCACGGCGAAATCGGTGCCGTCCGCGGTGTCGTTCGGGACGCCGGGGAGTCTCCCGCCCTGGCAGCCGATCGCAATGTAGAAGGCCTTGTAGCCCTGCTCTTTCAGCTGCTGGATGGTGACGTCCTTGCCGACTTCAACGCCGCATTTGATCTCGGCGCCGAGCTGCTTGATGACGTCGATCTCGGCTTCGATGACATCCTTCTCCAGCTTGTAGGACGGGATGCCGTAGGTCATCATGCCGCCCGGACGGAAGTTCCGCTCGAAAACGGTGGGCTTGTAACCGAGCAGGCACAGATAGAAGGCTGCGGACAGGCCGGCGGGGCCGGCGCCGATGATGGCGATCTTCTCGTCAAATTTGCCGTAGGTGGAAGGGACGACCTTTTCAGGGATGTAGCGGTTCTTCGCCTGGATCTCCAGATCGGCGACGAACTTCTTGACGGCGTCGATGGACACCGGGTTGTCAATGTTGCCGCGGGTGCAGGCTTCTTCGCAGCGCTTGTTGCAGATGCGGCCGCAGACCGCCGGGAACGGGTTTTCCTTCTTGATGAGGCCGAGGGCTTCGGTGTAGAGGCCTTCGTGCGCCTTCTTCAGGTAGGCCTGGACCGGAACGTGAGCCGGGCAGGCTGCCTTGCACGGCGAGGAACCGGTCTCGTAGGAGTTCGACATGCGGGCCGTGTCGCGGTAGGTCTCATCCCAGGCATACTTGCCCCAGTGGATCTTATCCGGCAGGATGGCCTGCGGATATTTCTGCTCGGAGCCGTCCTTTTTGCAGAGCTTCTGGCCGAGCTTCACGGCGCCGGCCGGGCAGGACTGAACGCAGAGGCCGCAGGCCGCGCATTTGGCCGGGTCGACTTTCGCAGTATAGGCGCTGCGGGACAGGTTCGGTGTGTTGAAGAGCAGGCTCGTGCGCAGGGCGTTGCAGATCTTGACGTCGCAGTTGCAGATGTCGAAGATGTGTTCCGCGCCGTCGATGTTGGTGATCTGGTGAACGAAGCCGTTCTTTTCGGCCATCTGCAGGATCTCGAGCGCGCGCTCCTTGGTGATGTAGTGGGCGCGGCCGGTCTCCACGGTGTAGTCCGCCATGTCGCCCAGCTGGATGCACCAGTCATCCGGATCGTCCGCGCAGCCGTCGCCCATGATGGCGCGGGAGTAGCGGCAGGAGCAGATGCCGGCGGAAATGTGGCCTTCATATTTCTGCAGCCAGTAGGAAATGTGCTCCAGGTCGACGGAGCCGCGCTCGGTTTCGATTGCTTTTTCTACCGGAATGACGTGCATGCCGATGCCGTTGCCTCCCGGAGGGATCATTTCCGTGATGCCGGCGAGCGGGATGAAGGTCATGCGCTCAAAGAAGGTCGCAACGCCCGGGTTCTTGTCGATGCGGTCCTTGGAGGAGTTGAAGAGCTCCGCGGACCCGGGCACGAAATAGGACACACGGTAGCGTTTGATCTTCGGGGCGTTCGGGATGGGCGCGGTGTGGCTGTAGTTGTCGCCATAGTCATACTCGATGATGCCGATGACGGCCATTTCCTCAAGCAGTTCCTTCAGGCGCGCGGGCGCGAAGTCCTTATTCATGGGCACGAGCTCTTCGAAGGTGTAGAACTTTCTGAGCTTCATGCGGTTGCAGATCTTCACGTGCTCGGGGGAGAGGACCTCCTTCAGGCCCCAGTACTCGGGATCATTCGGGCCGACGCCGCCGATCATGTGCTTCGCGACGTCCGTGATCTTCTTCGCGAGTTTCGCGTATTCCTTGTCGAAATTCGCTTCACCCTGATACTTGGAGATGACGTTTTTGTTTTGTTCAGGCATGGGGATACTCCTTTACAGGCCTTATGTGATGCTGTTCGTTTGAAACGAATCATTCATTTGCAATAAAATATCATAGCAGAATTCAGGGAAAATAACAAGGCACGGGACGCGTGAAAATGCAAAAAAGAATGGGGGCAGGGGGGATGGCAAAATCTTAAGATTATTAAGTGCGGAGAGCGAGAACATAATAATCCAAATCGTCAGGGACTTGATAAAGCATTGGAATCATTGTATTGTAGCGGGGTTCCCTGCAGGAGGCCCGTGCTTCGCCGGTCGGAGCACCGAAGGAGGCGGCAGGCCGGAAGGGAACACAGAGGGATTGACAATGAATGAAACAATACTGACGATATTTGTCCTGATCGGCACGGTGCCGGCGGCGATCTCCGGCGCGATGCTCGGGATAAAGAAGGAAATGGATATGTTCGGGGTGGCTGTCCTCGGCCTTGCCACCGGCGTGGGCGGCGGTGCGATCCGCGACATCCTGCTCGGCATCACCCCGCCGATGATGTTCCGCGACCCGATTTTTGCCTTCACGGCGATCGGGACGGCCATGCTGACTTTCCTGCGGGTGGTCCATAAGGAATTCACCAGGCACCCGGCGGTTTACGACATGATGATGCTGCTTACGGATTCGGTCGGCATCGGTGTTTTCACGGTAGTCGGCGTGCAGACAGCCTATGCGCAGGAACAGGATTATTCGCTTTTCCTGATCGTCTTTGTCGGAACGCTTACCGGCGTGGGCGGCGGCGTCCTCAGGGATCTGCTGGCGAACCGCGTGCCGTATATCCTGGCGAAACATCATCTCTATGCAACGGCCTGCATCGTCGGTGCCGTTGTCTGCGCTCTCCTGTGGGATGTGGTCGGCGACCTCTGGGCCATGATCACGGGTACCGTGATCGTCTTCCTGATCCGGGTCCTCGCGGCGCACTACCGCTGGAGCCTGCCGAAAGCGAAAGAGTAAGGATGCTGCGAATGCGAAAAGCCGCCCTTCGGGGCGGCTTTTCGCATTCCGGGAGCGGTCAGATCCGCTCTTTTTTATTTCACTTCAAACATCACGTCGATGGGGCCGGCGTCGGTGCAGGTGACGTGAAGCTTTGCTTCGCCCTTTTCACCGGTGGTGCGGACGTAGGTACCGCACATGCCGCCTTCGGCGGTCGCGACGGCGGGGCCGATGATCTCAATGGGACCTTCGACCGTGAAGCCGACGGGGGCCTGCGCGTAGTTCGCGACGTTGTCGTATTCATCCAGCAGGCGGATGCGGACCGCTGCGCAGTCATAGGTATCGCCTTCGGTAAGGACCGTCTTTGACGGCTTTGCTTCGAGATGCAGAATGCGGCTCTGCGCCTTGCAGGAGGAGGCGACGACCACGCCGTTCCGAATGGCGTCGAAGCGCCAGACCGGCGTCGCCTGGCCCCAGTTGCCCACGTATTTGCCGTAGAGCTCATAGGCGTCTTCGAATTTCAGGCGGTAGATGAGGGAGGTCCAGGCAAACTTGATCTTCTTGCCGAGCGGGAGGCCTTCCAGCCCGTATTTGGACGCGGCCAGCAGGCAGTCACGGACCATGTCCGCCTTGCGTCTGCCGAAGCCTTCTTCGGTGCGGAGCAGTTCCCCGATGGTATCGTCCGCGAGGATGGGCTCATGCTTCAGGCCGGTGAACGGCTTCGGCGTGAACTCCGCGACGAATTTGTCGTTCTTGTACAGTTTCACCGAGTCGGCGTTCGTGAACAGATAAATGTCGCCGACAGTGCCGGCCGGATAATCGCCGATCGCCATGCCGGAACCGACTTCCAGCACGGGCTTTTCCTCACCCTGGCTCGCGTAGACCGCGGCAGCCAGCTTCGGGTTGCGGAAGGCATCCATGACGCCGTGGTAGCAGATGCGGTCGCCGGAACCGAAGTCCTGATGGGTCTGATAGTCGAACATGCACCAGGCAAAGCAGCCGGCGTGTTCGGGAGAACTGAGCGCGGCGCCCTGCACTTTCGCGTGGCGGAGGGCATGCTCCTGGCGCTTGCCCCAGTGGTCGTAGCTCTTCGTCGGGAACATATGGCCGTTGTTTTCCGTGACCAGGAGCGCCTTCTCGGGCGCGGCACCGACTTCTTTCTTGGACAGGACGCCCTTCTTGTCCATGCTGTCGCAGGAGAAATCGTTGAAGGTGTAGACGTCCTCAAGCAGGTGGCTGTTCTTGATGTAGCGGACCCCGCCGGTCATGCGGCTCGGGTCAAGTTCGTGCGCCAGCTTGTTGGTGCGGGTGTAGAAATCGTCGTCATCCATACTCTCGTTGATGCGGACGCCCCAGAGGATGATGGACGGGTGATTCCGGTACTGCAGGACCATTTCCCGCGTATTCTCGATCGCCTGATCCTTCCAGCCTTCGTCGCCGATGTGCTGCCAGCCGGGGATCTCCGTGAAGACAAGGAGGCCGCGCCTGTCGCATTCGTCGATGAAATACTGGCTCTGCGGATAGTGCGAGGTGCGGACGGCGTTGCAGGCCAGCTCTTCCTTCAGGATGCGCGCGTCTTCGCGCTGCAGGGATTCGGAGGCGGCGTAGCCCATGTAAGGGTAGGACTGATGGCGGTTCAGGCCGCGGATAAAGAATTTCTTGTTGTTGAGATAGAAGCCGTCGGCACGGAACTCGGCGGTACGGAAACCGAAGGTCGTGCGGACGACGTCGCGCTCGCGGCCGTCATTATGCAGCAGGGTCGCTTCGCAGGTGTAGAGATAGGGGTCGTAGGGATCCCAGATCTCGGCGTCCTGGAGCGTTAAGTCGAAGCGGTCGCCGGCTGCGGTGAGGGTATAGACCTCGTCGCCGCTTCTGTCCAGGATCTTCAGCATTACGCCGTCGTGGTCGCCTTTCACGGTCAGGTCGATGTGCGCCTTGTTCAGGGCAGGCGTGTAAATGAAGATGTCCTCAATGTAGTCCGCCGGCCGGACGTCCAGCCAGACGTCGCGGTAGAGGCCGCCGTAGGTAAGGTAGTCGATCATGTAGCCGAAAGGCGGGATGGCTGCGTTTTCCGTGGTGTCCAGACGGACGGTGACCGTATTCGTCTCCCCGTAGCGGACGACGTTCGTGATCTCCGCGCGGAAGGCGGTATAGCCGCAGTTATGCACCGCGACCGGCCTGCCGTTGCAGTAGACCGTGGCGATGTGCGCCGCACCGTCGAACTGCAGGAAGAGGCGCTTGCCGCGCCAGTTTTCCGGAACGTCAAGCTTCCTGCGGTAGCCGCAGAGCAGAGAATAGTCCTCGGGAGCTGCATAGTGCAGGCTGAGTTCGCGGACGTTGTGCGGAAGGCGGACGGGCAGTGCTTCGCCCTCGAAACGTGCGAACGCGTCGGACCATTTTTCGGTAAATTCCCAATGATTGTCGAGTCGGATCATGACGACCTCCAGGTGCCGTAATACTGATATTGTAGCAGGAGGCGCAGGGAAATTCAAGGCACGGAGCCCCGCCGCCTTATTAAGTATTTGTAAACTTTGCCGGCGGAAATGCGCTTGCAAATCACCCCGTATGGTGTAGAATGAAAACAGAAAGGAGGGACCCGGAATGAAGAGACTGATCACGCTTCTTCTTGCAGTTTTCGTGGTCCTTTCCGTGACTGCCTGCGGCAGCTGGGACTGGAGCCTGCATTACGATAAGATGTACAAGGCCGGCGGCTTCGATTTCGGTCTGAATACGGAGGGAAAGGAAGCCTTCGCGGCCGCGTACGTCTGGGACGGGACCGAGGAGGGACGGCGGATCGTGATCCCGGACGAAGCGGAAGGCTGCACGGTCTTCAAGCTGGGCGGATTCTACGGACGCGGGCTTCCGATGCCGTTTTATGTGGCGGTTCCGGCGGATCTGGGGGAAAGCGCCGTTCCGGCAGGTGAAGAGGGCG
This sequence comes from uncultured Lachnospiraceae bacterium, assembly GCA_902761665.1. GTDB lineage: Bacteria > Bacillota > Clostridia > Lachnospirales > Lachnospiraceae > UBA6987. The sequence continues at coordinate 9,275 of CACWLA010000020.1, forward strand.
GACCGCGGACAGAGGAGATCCTGTTCACGCTCGTCTTCGGACCGAACCTGACGGAGATCGGGAACGTCCGGGAAAGCGCGGATTTTATCGCGTACGCGGAAGACGGGAAACCGGTGCAGTACCATCCGGTCTTTGCCTTCGAAGTGGATGAGAAGAATCCGGCTTTTTACGCGAAGGACGGAAAACTGTACACGAAGCGCGGCGCACTCGTTACTGATTTTGAATATCCCGCGGAAAAATAAAAAAATCCTTGACACGCAAAAAAGCATATGCTATTATCATAGGGCGCCTCAAAAGGGCGCCCTATATGAACGTCGCGGGGTAGAGCAGTCCGGAAGCTCGTCGGGCTCATAACCCGGAGGTCGCAGGTTCAAATCCTGCCCCCGCTACTTTGTGCCCAGATAGCTCAGATGGTAGAGCAGAGGACTGAAAATCCTCGTGTCACTGGTTCGATTCCGGTTCTGGGCACTTTTCATTTCCAGGAAACCGTTCCTGGATTTTTTATTTTCCGGAAGGCAGCGGGAAGAACCATTTGCCATATCGGCCGAAAGCAAGTATAATATATGGGAATTTTGGCAAAAGAGGTTCCGTCATGGGAAAGATCTTTTATCTGATCGGGCCCAGCGCCTCCGGGAAGGACCGGCTGCTGGGCGAGCTGAAGACGCGTTTTCCGCAGCTGCGTACCATAGTGATGTATACGACGAGGCCCATCCGCAGCGGTGAGGTCCCGGACGTCGCGTACCATTTCATCACGGCGGAGGAGTTTCAGGCGGAAAAGGCGGCCGGCCGCGTGATCGAATCCCGCACCTATCAGACGGTGCACGGACCCTGGACTTACGCGACCCTGGATGACGGCGCCATCGATCTTGAAGACCATTCCTACCTGATGGCCGGAACGCTGGAATCCTTCGGCCAGACGCTGAAATATTACGGTGCGGACCGCGTGGTGCCGCTGTACATCGAGGTCGAACCCGGCCTCAGGCTTTTCCGTGCCCTTGCGCGCGAACGCTCGCAGGCCGAGCCGAAATATGCCGAAATGTGCCGCCGGTTCCTGGCGGACGAAGAGGATTTCTCCCCGGAGAAACAGGCGGCGTTTCATTTCCCGAGAAAATACATGAACGACGACTTTGACACCTGCCTCGGGGAACTTGCGGATACGATCGAAAAGGAACTGCAATGAACGGCGCAGAACGCTACTTTGCCCTTGCCGGAGAACGCGGCGAACTGGGACACGCCTTCCTGCTGGAAGGCGAAGACCCCGAGGTCCTTCTGAAGACCGCGGGGCGGATCGCGCAGCGCATCCTCTGCGAGAAGGGCACGGCCTGCGGCGTCTGCGAAAGCTGCCGCGCGGCGCTTTCCGGGAACCATCCGGATATCATCACGGTCACGCACGAAAAGCCCGATACGCTCTCCGTCGGTGAGATCAGAGCCCAGCTCGTGGACGACATGGAGATCCGTCCGTACCGTTCGGCGCGGAAGATCTACCTGGTCCCGGACGCCGGGAAGATGAATCCCCAGGCGCAGAACGCCCTGCTGAAAACGCTCGAGGAGCCGCCGGCCTACGGGATGATCCTGCTGCTCGCGGACAACCGGAACCGTTTCCTCCCGACCGTTCTTTCACGTGTCGCCACGCTTCGCTGCGAAGAGGAAAGCGGCGGGGAAGAGAAAGAGACGTCCGGAAGCGCCCGCCTCATCCGGCTCCTGCGCCGCCTGCAGACCGCGGACGCTGCAGAACTTGCGAAGGCAGCCTCCGAACTGAAGAGCGACGGCGTTTCGGCGGAGGAAACTTTTGAACTTTTGACATATCTCTGGCGGGACGAGCTCATCGTCAAGGCCGGAGGAAAGACGCGCCTTCGCTTTGCGGAGGCGGCGGACATGCTTGAGGATTGGGCTGAAGCCCTCTCCTGGGCGGATGAGGACCGTGTTTTCGCGGCCATACAGGAAGGAAAAGCCAAACTGAAGGCCAACGGCAATCCGGACGTTGCCCTGGAAGTTTTTCTGCTGGAGCTCCGTGAGCTCCTGCGCAAAGCATAGATAAGAGGTATTGAAATGAAAGTTGTCGGGATCCGTTTCCGGCGCGCGGGGAAGATCTATCCGTACGATCCCTGCGGACTGGAACTGAGAAAGGATATGAAAGTCATCGTGGAGGCGGTCTGGGGCATCGAGATGGGCACCGTCGTCTACACGGAAAAGGAACTGCCGGAGGGGAGCGACCTTTCGCAGGTGCGGCACGTGATCCGCATCGCCACGGCAGAGGACCTGGAGCGCGAGGGCAACAACCGCAAAAAAGAAGCGACGGCCTACGGCATCTGCCTGGAGAAGATCGCGAAGCACGGCCTTGCGATGAAGTTGGTCGCGGTAGAATATACCTTCGACGGCAATAAGATCCTGTTCTATTTCACTGCGGACGGCCGCATCGACTTCCGCGAACTGGTCAAGGATCTGGCGTCGGTCTTCCACACCCGCATCGAGCTTCGGCAGATCGGCGTGCGCGACGAGACCAAGATCCTCGGCGGGCTTGGCATCTGCGGGCGCGTCCTGTGCTGCCACAGCTATCTGTCCGAATTCAGCCCCGTGTCGATCCGCATGGCCAAGGAACAGAACCTGTCCCTGAACCCGACCAAGATCTCGGGTGCCTGCGGACGGCTGATGTGCTGCCTGAAGAATGAGGAAGATACCTACGAATACTTAAACAGCAAGCTGCCGGGGATCGGTGATCCGGTCGTGATCAAAAACGGAAATGTCCGCGGGACCGTGAAGGACGTGAACGTCCTGCGCCAGACGGTCTCGGTCATGATCACCGGCGATGACGATACGGACATCAGGACCGTGAGCGTGGACGACATCAGTTTCCACAGCCGCCGCCGGGCAAAGCGCCTGAGCCCTGAGGAAATGAAGGAAATGAAGGAACTGGAAGCCATGGAAAAGGGCGACAAGGACAGTTCCAAACTGGACTGACATGGAAAAGAAACTGCGTTCGGATGAGCTGGGGAGAAAGGGATACCGGATCCTGCAGGATCCGGACGCTTTCTGTTTCGGCGTGGACGCGGTGCTGCTGGCGGACTTTGCCAAGGCATCGCGGACGGACCGGGTGCTGGACCTCGGAACGGGGAACGGGATCCTTCCGCTGCTTCTGGATGCAAGGGAAAAGGGCGGCAGCATTGTCGGCCTCGAACTGCAGGAGGCGTCGGCCGCGCTGGCCGCAGAGAACTTTGCGCTGAACGGGGCAGAGGAGCGGCTCTCCGCGGTCTGCGGCGACCTGAAGGAAGCATCGGTGATCTTCGGAAAAGCGTCATTCGACGCGGTCGTGACCAATCCGCCCTACCAGGAACTCGGCAGGGGCGTCGTCAACCCGGACAGCGCGAAATCCGTCGCGCGGCATGAGATCGCCTGTACGCTGGAGGACGTCCTGCGGGAAGCCGCCGCAGTCCTGAAGCTGCATGGGATATTTTACATGGTGCACCGTCCGAAGCGGCTGGCAGAGATCCTTGCAGGGATGCAGGCGGTCCGGATCGCCCCGCGGACGCTCCGCTTCGTGCATGCGCATGCGGGAGATAAGGCCTCGCTGGTCCTGGTTTCCGGCATGCGGGGCGGCGGCAAGGAACTGCGCGTCCTGCCCCCGCTCATCCTTTACGGGGAGGACGGAAAGTACACGCCGGAAGTGTATGAGATCTATTACGGTGAAGGCACGGGGAAGGCAGGAGAAGAAAGATGAGCGGAACACTGTATCTGTGCGCGACGCCGATCGGCAACCGCGGCGACATTACGGAGCGGGTAAAAGAAACGCTCGCATCGGTCGATCTGATTGCGGCGGAGGATACCCGCCACAGCCGCGGGCTCCTTTCGCATTACGGGATCGAGAAGCCGCTCACGAGCTATCACGAGCACAATAAGTACGAAAAGGCAGAGGAACTCCTCAGCCTGCTGCTGGAAGGCAAGAACATCGCCCTCATTACCGACGCGGGCACGCCGTCGATCTCCGATCCCGGCGAAGTACTGGTGCGCCGCTGCCATGAAAGCGGTGTCACCGTCACGTCCCTGCCCGGCGCCTGCGCCCTCGTCACGGCGCTTTCCGTCTCGGGCTTTCCGTCCAGACGCTTCGTTTTCGAAGGCTTTCTGCCGCAGGAGACGAAGGAAAGAAAAGCCGTACTCGCCTCGCTCCGGACGGAGCGCCGCACGGTCATCCTCTACGAAGCGCCGCACCGCCTGGTGAAGACATTGGGCATTCTGGAAGAAGCTCTCGGTGCCCGGCGGATCTGCATCTGCCGCGAACTGACGAAGATCCACGAAGAGGCGGTCTGGACGACGCTCCCCGAGGCGATCCGATTCTGGACGGAAAACGAGCCCCGCGGCGAATACGTGCTGGTGCTGGAGGGGCTGCCTGAAGAAGAGGCGGCTGCGGAAGGCGCGGCGCGCTGGAGCGGAATGAGCCTGACGGAGCATCTGCAGCAGTATCTGGATGAGGGCCTGGATAAAAAAGAGGCCATGAAGCGCATGGCTGAGGACCGGGGCGTAAGCCGCCGGGAGATCTATCAGGGACTGCTGGAGGAAGAAAACAGATAAACGAAACCGCCCTGCCGGAACGGACTCCGAAAGGGCGGTTTTCCTGTATTCTGCTGCTGCCGGTCTCAACCTTTCTGCAGATATTCCCTCGCCCAGGATTCCGCGGCGAGGACCGCATCAAGATCCGGGTCTTTTACGAGGTCATGCGCCAGCATGGCCTTTTCGATGCTTCGTACGATGTCAAGGTAGCCGATCTTTCCGGAAAGAAACTGCGCCACGGCCCATTCATTCGCAGCGTTATAGACTGTCGGGAGCGTTCCGCCCGTGCGGCCGGCTTCGTAGGCGAGGGCAAGGCCGGGGAAGTTTTCGGTATCCGGTGCGTCAAAGGTGAGCGGCGGCAGTTTCGTAAAATCAAGCGGCGCGGCGACGGCAGGCCCGCGGTCAGGCCAGGTCAGGGCATATTCGATCGGCAGGCGCATGTCCGGTACGGCCAGCTGGGCCTTGACGGAGCCGTCCGTGAATTCGATCATTGAATGGATCACGCTCTGCGGATGGATCACGGCTTCGATCTTATCGTAGGGCATGCCGAAAAGGTGATGCGCCTCCATGACCTCCAGGCCCTTGTTGACGAGGGTGGAGGAATCGATGGTGATCTTTGCGCCCATGGTCCAGTTCGGATGTTTCAGTGCGTCAGCAGGGGTGATGTGCGCCAGGTCTTCTTTCTTCCTTCCGCGGAACGGTCCGCCGGAGGCAGTGATGAGAAGCCGCGAAATGCGCGCAGGATCTTCGCCCTGCAGGCACTGGAACACGGCGCCGTGCTCACTGTCGACCGGGAGGAAGCGGACACCGTACCGTTCTACGGCCGGCATGATCAGATGCCCCGCGCAGACGAGGGTCTCCTTGTTCGCGAAAGCGCAGTCACGTCCCGCCCGGATCGCGGCAAGCGTCGGGCGGATCCCGATCATCCCGAGAAGCGAAAGGGAAACGATGTCGGCAGGCACGCCGGCAGCCGCTTCTTCCAGCCCTGCTTCGCCGGAGACCACCCGGATGCCGGTATCGGCCAGCCGGATCTTCAGCTCTGCGGCGGCCTTTTCATCATACAGGCAGACGAGTTCCGGCCGGAACTCCCGCGCCTGCACTTCGATCTTATCGACGCTGGACCAGGCTGCGAGCGCGGTCACGCGAAAGTTCCCCAGCCGCCTTACGACGTCCAGGGTCTGTGTCCCGATGGAACCGGTGGAACCGATGACGGAAATGTTTTTCATGAATAAAGCCTCTTGCGAAAAAACGTAGGATTCCCCTTCATTATAGCAGAGAAGTGCGAATTCGCAACCGGAGAAAGCCGGGCAGGCCGGTAAAAAAACCGCTCCCGCGTCAATGGGAAAAACGCCGCAAACCCTTGCCGTTATGCGGTTTTCGGCACTTTTTCGCGGCAACTTCGAAAGTGCTTGCCAGGACCCGCCGCGGTCATGGTACAATGGAACCACTTTTGACAGGAGATTGATTGATCCGCCTATGAATGCAAGCACGGTATTCGCCCTCATTCTGTTTGTTCTGACTTACGTCTTCATGTTTACGATGCAGAAGATCCGCCCCGCCATCGCGGTCTTCAGTGCCCTCATTTTTGTCGCCGTGGGGAGCCTCGGCGTCTTTCCGGACTTTTCGTACTCCTTCGGTGAGGCGCTCGGCGAGATCGACTGGAACGTCCTGATGATGATCGTCGGGACCATGGGAACGGTTTTCCTTTTCATTGAATCGCAGATGCCGCAGCGCATCTCCGACAAACTGATCAGCCACGTGCACAGCGTCAAATGGCTGGTCGTGGTGCTGTCCCTGTTTGCGGGTATCATCTCCGCCTTCGTAGACAACGTCGCGACGGTCCTGATGGTGGCGCCGGTCGCGCTCGCGGTATGCAAGCGCCTGAATATCTCACCGGTCGCCCCGATCATCTGCATTTCCGTCTCCTCCAACCTGCAGGGGGCCGCCACGCTGGTGGGCGATACCACTTCGATCCTGCTCGGCAAGGCAGCAAACCTGGACTTCATGGACTTCTTCTTCGTGGAAGGAAAGCCCGGCATGTTCTGGGTGACCGAAGCCGGCGCGCTTGCCGCTGCAGCAGTCATTTACTGGATGTTCCGCAAGGACGACCAGTACATCGGTGAATCGCATAAGACCGAGGTAAAAGACAAGGTCCCGACCTGGCTTCTTGGCCTCACGGTGCTGTCCCTGATCGCGGTCTCCTTCATTCCGTACAAGAGCAATGCAGCCCCCGGGCAGTTTTACAAGCCCGACGTGACGAACGGCCTCATCTGCATGCTTTTCTTCCTGGTCGGCCTCGCGCGCCGCGTCATTAAGGACAAGTCCTTCGACATGGCAAAGGCGGCCCTGAAGGAGATCGACTACTATACCGTGGTCCTGCTGACCGGCCTTTTCGTCGTGATCGGCGGCATCAGCCGCGCAGGCGTCATTGACATGATCGGCAGTCTTCTCGCCGGACTCTCTGGCACCGGCAGCCGCGGATCGGTCTTTCTGATCTATTTCATTATCGTCTGGATCAGCGTGCTCCTGTCGGCCTTCATCGACAACATTCCCTACACGGCGACCATGCTGCCGATCGTGGCGGTGGTCACGGCGCGCCTGAATGCGGCAGGCGCGAACGTTCATCCGAACCTTCTGTACTTCGGCCTCCTCGTCGGCGCGACGCTCGGCGGGAACCTGACGCCGATCGGTGCCTCCGCCAACATCGCAGCCCTCGGCATCCTGCGCAGGGAGGGGCACGAAGTCAAGTCTTCCACCTTCATGAAGTTCGGTGTTCCGTTCACCCTGACAGCCGTGATCACGGGCTTCCTGCTGGTCTGGATCATCTGGATGTAAGTGCTTTTCGTCATTTTCTGCATGGCCATCGCGGCCATGCAGTTTTTTTCCGGCGGAATGCTTTACGGAAAAGCGGAAAAATGATAGAATGAGCGGACCGGGAAATCATCCCATGTGCAGGTGACAAAATGATCGCTCTGAAACTGCAGAACATATCGAAATATTATGCGTCCCAGACTGCCGTGGTCATGGGGCTTTCCAACATCAGCCTATCGTTTTCGACGGGTGAATTCGTCGCGGTCACAGGCGAGAACGGAAGCGGCAAATCAACACTGGCAAACGTCATTGGCGGCATGCTCCCATATGAAGGCGGCGAACTTTACGTGATGGGTCAGCCCACTTCGCATTACAATGCGGCGGACTGGGAACGCTACCGCAGAGACCTCATCAGCTTCATTTCGCAGGATTACGGCATACTGCCGGGCAACACGGTATTTGAAAACGTGGAAAGCGCACTGATCCTTTCAGGCTGCGAACGGTCGCTCGCAAAGGAAAAAACGCGGGACATCCTGGCGAAGGTGGAGCTTTCGGAACATGCGAAAAAGCGTGCGGCCAAGCTTTCCAGCGGACAGAAGCAGCGGCTTGCCATCGCGAGAGCTCTCGCGAAGCCTTCCCGGATCCTCATTGCCGACGAGCCGACCGGGAACCTGGACAGAGAGAACAGCGACAAGGTCATCCGGCTTCTCGGGGAAGCCTCGCAGGAGCGGCTGGTCATCCTCATCACCCATGAATACGCCGAGGTGAAGGACCGTGTGACGCGGCATATCGTGCTCTCGGACGGCAAGGTGGTCCGGGACAGCGATCTCTCCGCGCCGTCTGCCGAAGCAGCGGATGATGCCGGACCGGGCGAATCTTCTGCCGCGCAGCCTGAAACCGCGGCAGAAAAGGAAACGGAGAAGCGCTCTCCCGGAGCTCGTCTTGCGTCTTATGTCGCGCGGCTCACGGCAAAAGCGCACCCGGTTTTCTTCTTTTTTACGCTGCTCATCCTGCTGCTGACCGGTATCTCTTCCTTCATTTTCATCGGCAATTTCATGATCGCAACCGATGACGTGGTCTCGCGGGTGTACGACAATAAGGCATTCATGAACGGTGACCGTACGCGGATCGTGCTGGCGAAGGATGAAAGAGAAGCGTTTACCGACGGGGAACTTAAACGCATCGGCGGGCAGCGCTACGTCGAACGCGTGGAAAAATACGGTTATCTCTGCGACCTGAAATATTATTACCGCGAGGACGTGGATTACCGCAGCTATACGAGTACGGATTATGCCCCGGACTATCATCCGATCGAAAATCCGGGCGCGTACACGTACTCTGAGAAAGTCAAACTGCTGGCAAACGATCCGAAGTACCTGCGCAGCGTCAGCGAGGTAAGCGGGATCAGACGCGGCCGGATGGCGGAAGGTTTCTATGAGGTGCTTTCGTCGGATCCCGATCTTAAGACTGGTGCGGAGGTGAGGGTGTTTATCAGAGACGAAGCCCATTGGGCAGTCTCTCGCTTCATCGACCTCAGGTTCGTCGTGGTCGGCGAGACCTCCGGAAGCCGAGGCCTGTATTTCTCGGACAGTTTCTGCAGGATGCTCAACAGTTCAGCGCTGATCAGCATCTATAACCAGTCCGGCGTCTATTTCTCCGGCGGTGATCTCGGAAAATATCCCGTCGCGCCGTTTGATGCGGACCGTCTCAGGGAATACCTGCCGGCGGAAGACGCCGTACCGCAGGGGCTCGCGGAAAACGAGTTTCTCATTCCGCCTGATCCGGAGGGGCGGGGACCGGAATACGGTTCGTCCTTAAGCCTGAATATCGGCGCCCGGATCACGGGTGTCCGGGATGCCGAAGACGCTGTCTACGACCTCGTCTGTGCCGGACATTATACAGGCAGTCACTCCAAACTTGTCATCGTCGATCCCGATACCTACGAAAAGATGACGGGAGACATGCGCTCCAACCAGATCTCGGTCTTCATTGACGATTATGCCTATACCCAGCGGGCCATTGATGAGTTTGCTGCCCTGGGCTACGTCGCGCTCTCCCCTTACACGCAGGGATCCACGGCAAAGAATGGGACGCTGGAAACGGAACGCGTCAATCTCCTGCGGATATCCCTTGCGGCCTCCGTTCTGACGCTGGTCCTTCAGCTCATCCTCCTCAAGGTGACGTTCTCGTCGCTGCGGGATCATTACCGCCTCCTTTCCCACATGGGGCTTCGGGGGAAAACGGCGCAGGCCTCGCTTGCGCTGCTGTTTGCATTCCTGACGGTGCTCGGTGAGATCATCGGGGCAGCGGTGATCTGGCTGCTCAACCGGCAGGGATACGTACGGGTCGTGAACATTTTCAAGTATCTTGAGCCGCCGAAACTCGTGCTGATCTTCGCGATCCATCTTCTGTTCTGCATGATCGCCTATTTTGCTGCTGCACGGTCGATCAGAAAGCAGGTGTTCACGATCAGCGGTTTCCATGAAGACATGGACGGTGAACTTATGGAAGAGGTGATGGGCGCATGATCACGGTCAAGGATCTGAAAAAAACGTACAGTCCCGGAACAAGGGCCGCGGAGGAAGTCCTTCACGGTGTCAGTTTCGATCTTCCCGAAACCGGTTTCGTGTGCATCCTCGGCCGTTCGGGCAGCGGCAAGACCAGTCTGCTCAACGCCGTGGGCGGGCTTGACGCCTTTGACAGCGGCCTGCTCGAGATCGACGGGACGCGCATCACCCGCTCCGATCACCGCGAGATGGAGAGGCAGAGGAACATGAACTTCGGCTACGTGTTCCAGAATTATTACCTGCTTCCGGAGCATTCGGCTGCCTATAACGTGTACCTCGGCCTTCACTCGCTGGATCTGGATGAGAGGCAGAAACTGAAGCGGGTGGAGGATGCCCTCCGGCAGGTGGACATGCTTCGCTTCAGAAAACGCCTGGTCGGAGAACTTTCAGGCGGCCAGCAGCAGCGGATCGCCATCGCAAGGGCTGTCGCCAAGTCCCCGAAGGTCATCTTTGCGGATGAACCCACCGGGAATCTTGACGAGGAGAGCACGCTGAACATCTGCACCCTGCTTAAAAAACTTTCCCGGACGAGTCTCGTCGTGATGGTCACGCACGAAGAGCGGCTTGCCCGCTTCTTTGCGGACAGGATCATCACGATAGAAGAGGGCCGCATTTCAGGCGACAGCAGCGAATGGGAGCACGGCGTTCTTGCTTCGGCGGACAACAACAGCGTCTATGCAGGCGATCTTGCGGATGAGAACTTTGCTTCCGAAACGCTGAATCTGAGAGTGCTGGCAGCTGACGGCGCCGATCCCGCCGGGATCACGATCGTGGTGGAAAGCGGCAGGATCCTCATCAAGACCGACGATAAACGGCTCGTCATGGTCTCAAAGAACGCGGATCCGCCCTTCGTCAGGGAGGGCAGCCGGCCCAGGCTTACGCTGCCGCAGATCGAAGAGGCGGCGCCGCACGAAGCCGAAACGGCGCGTCCGGCGCAGAAGGGAAGGTGCACGGGGCTCGGCATCAGAATGCTCATGGAGGAAATGCGGACAACGGCCTCGAAAAAGAGGCTCCGCAATTTTGCGTCTGCACTGTTCATCATCCTGCTTTCGCTGATGCTGCTCTTATCCGTTTCCGACATCAACGAGGCGGCGAAGGTCGATCCGGAGCAATTCATCACCGTGGATTCACATGTGATCAGGCTCCGCTTCGATCAGGGGAAAAACTATGACCCCAAGGTCGAGACCTCGCTCACCAGGTACGTTCCCGACTGCCTGAAGGTCCTTGATGAGTCAGGGACCGACTGCGACCTCATTCCCCTGACCGTTTTCCGCTTCATGTTTTACTGCGACATTCTTCCGCAGTACGGCTCGCTTGCGATGAGTTTCGGAAAATACAGTCTTGTCGACATTGACAGGCTCGATCCTTCGACCATCGTCTACGGCCGCATGCCCGAACGCTACGATGAGATCGTCGTTGACCGATGGATCATCAAGAACTGTACCGACAAGGACGGCATCGTGCAGAACCTGATCCCCGACGGCGGGTACATGCTCGGCAAGCAGATCTACATGGACCGGAAGAATTATCATCCCACCATCGTAGGGATCTGCGACAGCGGTGAACCGAGCATTTATCTCTCGAGAGTCGGCATGCTTTCGGTAGGCATGAACGGTCAGCCGGTGATCCCTTATTCCGAGTTCGTCTCGATCACGGGCAGGACCGACCTTGAACCCGTCGCGCCGGGAGAGGCTGTGATCATTGAGGAGAATGCAGGCCAGTACTACATGAGCAAGCTCGGCACGGCGATGACCTTCAACAACAGCATTCAGTTCCGTCTGCGGGAAGCCGTGAGGGGCGCCGACCCGGAAAAGTACGGGATCACGGCACCGCTGATCATCTCCGATGAGGATGTCGGGAAGTTCCTGCGGAATGCGATCGAAACAAGAACGCGTTTCGACGTATGGTGCGCCGACAAGGAAAAGGTCAGGAAGGTGCTTGCGGAAGGGCTTCCTCAGGAACTCAGGGATCTTGTGGTCATCGACATTGAAGATACCTACCAGACGGAATATGCTTCCTTCATGGCGCGGCGCAGCCTGCGCCTTCAGACGAGGTTCATCATTACCGGAGCGGTCGGCCTCCTGTGCCTCGTGATGCTCTACGTCATCCAGCGCTTCCGCGTCAGGGACCGCATGGGCATGATCGCGGTGTACCGGATGCTCGGGATACCCGGACGCGACCTGGTGGGCCTGTTCATCCTCGAAAACCTTTTGCTGACACTCAGATTTGCCGTTCCGACCGTGCTGCTCGCATGGGCGGCGGCAGAACTCCTGCCCCTGCTCGGCGTAGGAGAACTCTCTGTCAGCATCCCGGTCTGGATCCCCCTTGTGACGATCCTGGGCATCGCTGCCGCACAGGTCGTCGTCGCGGTCCTGGCGGTGTTTCCGCTGATCGGCATGCCGCCGGCAAAACTCGCCGCGAAGTACGATTTCTGATCAGGGAAAGACAGCGCTTTGCCCGGCGGTCTCCGTCATCGGCCTGCCGGCAATAACCTTCTGTTTATGACCCGCTGCCCCGTTATAAACGTGTAAAATAGTCCCCCAAAACGGTTAAGAAAATTACGTTGCCGCCGATTTTTTTAATGATAAATTAGTGACTTTTTCGTCCCGGGCGTGCTATGATAGAAGCAACGAAAAGGCAGTAAAACAATACCACCTAAAATATCATTGAGGAGGCACTTTTATCATGAATGCTTATCTTGAAAGAGTTCTTGCCGAAACCAAGGCCAAGAACGCAAACGAGCCGCTTTTCCTTCAGACCGTAGAGGAAGTTCTGTCTTCCGTCGAGCCGCTTATCAATGCTCATCCCGAGTATGAAGCTGCCAGCCTGCTGGAACGTCTTGTTGAACCGGAGCGCGTGATCGAATTCCGCGTGGTCTGGATGGATGACCAGCTGAAGTATCATGTCAACCGCGGCTACCGCGTACAGTTCAACGCGGCCCTCGGCCCGTACAAGGGAGGTCTTCGTTTTGCTCCCAACGTAACGCTTGACACCATGAAGTTCCTGGGCTTCGAACAGATCTTCAAAGATGCTCTGACCGGCCTGCCGATCGGCGGCTGCAAGGGCGGTTCCGACTTCGATCCCCGCGGCAAGAGCGACGGCGAAGTCATGCGTTTCTGCCAGGCCTTCATGACCGAACTGATCCGCCACATCGGTCCCGATGTTGACGTTCCTGCCGGTGACGTAGGTGTCGGCGGACGTGAGATCGGCTATCTGTACGGCCAGTATCGCCGCATCAAAGGCGCTGCGGAGCTGGGTGCCATGACCGGTAAGGACATCAAGACCGGCGGTTCCATCCTTCGTCCGGAAGCGACCGGCTACGGCGCTGTCTACTATCTGGAAGAAGTGCTGAAGCATGACGGTCTGGAAATTGCCGGCAAGAAGCTCGCCATCAGCGGCTTCGGCAATGTTGCCTGGGGTATCATGAAGAAGGCTGCCGAGCTTGGCGCTGCGGTCACCTACTTCGCCGGCCCGGATGGCTACATCCATGATCCGGAAGGTGTTGTCACCGAAGAAAAGCTCAACTTCATCCTTGAAATGCGCGCGAAAGATCCCATGCGCTGCGAACCTTATGCCGAAAGATTCGGTGTTGAATTCGTTCCGGGAACCAAGTGCTGGGATGCCAAGGACGTCGACGTCCTTATGCCTGCTGCCACGCAGAACGACGTCAACATGGAATGGGCGAAGAAGATCGCTGCCAGCGGCGTGAAGTACTACATCGAAGTTGCGAACATGCCTACCACCAACGATGCTCTGGTCTTCCTGAAAGAACAGAAGCACCTGCTGGTTGCTCCTTCCAAGGCTGTCAACGCCTGCGGTGTCTCCGTTTCCGAACTGGAAATGGCGCAGAACTCCGCTCGCCTGTACTGGGATGCCGAAGAAGTCGACGCCAAGATGCACAAGATCATGACCAACATCTACAAGTCCTCCGCCGATGCTGCAGAGCGTTACGGCCTGGGCTACGACCTGGTCGCCGGTGCCAACCTGGCCGGTTTCCAGAAGGTCGCGGATGCCATGATGTGCCAGGGCATCTTCTAAGCTGTTTCAGACAGTTTACGAAAAAGGGCTCCGGGAGACCGGAGTCCTTTTTCGTACATGAAAAGAGCCGCCCGGGAGGGGCGGCTCTTTTGCGCGGTGAAAGAAAGGCGTGCGCTTACGGACTTTCAATTATGATGCGGAGACCCGAAGGCGCGGTGAACGTGAGGCAGTGCGGCGTGACTAAGGTATCGACGGACAGGGACAGAAGCGTGCCGTTGCCGATCCGCCGGGAGAAGTTCTGGACGTCGGCAAAGCCGGGATTCACGATGTCGAAATGCGACGGCGCATTGAAATCGAAGATGTTCATGTCTTTCAGAGGGTAGGAGCCGCCGGCCTTCACCTTGCGTTCTTCGGCAGAATTCCCGAAGAAGGAGAAGGAGCCGCCGACGTCCCAGGTCGCGTCGCAGAAGGTGTAGCGGCCGTCCAGTTCGATCAGGGTCCAGGAATGCTCATCCTTGTTATAGACAGAGACCCGGCCGGCATTGAAGCCGCCCTGGATGAAGAGGAAGGTCATGCCGCCGGCAAGGTCGTGGCAGACCCCGGTATGATCCACGATTCCGGCATAGGCGGAGTGGATGCGGTGCTTTTCAGCTTCAGTGCGGGTATTGAACGCGCCGGAAATGATCTCGTAGTTATAACTGGCCGGCGCCGTGTACTCATGATAGAGCAACAGCGCGCGTTCGGTCTCACTGAGATCCGGACCCGCGGCAGAGACCGCCTCGAAGTATTCGGCGACCTTGGCTTCGAATTCGGCGCGGCGGATGACGAATTCCACCTTGTCCACGTAGAAGTTCCAGCGCAGCGCACCGTCGGCAAAACTGTCCTCGCTGATGTCGGTAAACGCCTTCAGCAGAGGGCAGAGCGTGTCCGCAACGTAGATCACGCGGCCGACGTCTTCCTGCGCGCAGCTCACTTTCGCGGTCGTTCTGAAGGCGAGGCAGGCACTGATCAGGTTGTAGGCGTCGGCAAGTACGGCGTCGGAGGCGACGGAGCGAAGGATCTCCGGTGTCCGGAAATAATCGATGCTGAAGGTCTCGGGGGCTTCGGAACTTTCTTCCGCGGCGTCCGCAGAGGTTTCGGGCATGCTTTCCGCAGGGGTGCTTTCATCGGCGGGCATGCCGGAGGACGGCTCTTCGGAGGAAGGCTCTTCAGCGGAAGATGCCGCCGTTTCGGAAGGATCTTCGGAAACGGTCCCGGTTTCCTGCGCGGATCCCGCAGGGCTTTCCGAAGTTTCTTCGGAACCTGTTTCTCCGGTGCTTTCAGCCGATGAGGAAGGCGCTTCGGTCTCTGTCCCGGAAGGCTCTTCCGCCGAAGAGGGTATCTCCGCTCCGGAAGGTTCCTCACGTGAAGGCGCCGTCTCGGTCGGCACGGCATCGGTGATGATCACCGGTCCGGGCATGAAGAACCAGCTGCAGCCGGAGAGCTGCAGCACGGCGGTGCAGGCAAGTGCAGTGAAAAGGTACAGAGGCCGATGGTGTCGTTTCATGAAAAGGCTCCGAGAGCTTGACGCGGGTCCCGCAGCAGAGCGGCGGGAGCGGTCAGATCTTTGTTTCGCCGGAAAGGATCCGGCGGTAGTCTTCGAGGTTCTTCCGCAGAAGTTCCGGAATGTTCAGCTCATACGGGCAGCGGGTCATGCAGACGCCGCAGCCGATGCAGGAATCGATCTTTTCCATCTCGGCCTGCCAGGCGGGGGAGAGGAAATTTTCCGACGGCGAACGGCGGATCAGCTGGCTCATGCGGGCACAGTTGCGGATCATGATATCCATGGTGCAGGGCATGCAGTAACCGCAGCTGCGGCAGAAATCGCCGCCGAGTTCCTTCCTGTCCGCGGCAATGACGGCGGAAGAGGCTTCGTCCATCACCGCCTCCTTCTCAAAGAAGGAGAGCCATTCGTCCAGCTCGCTCTCGCGCTGGATGCCCCAGATGGGCAGGACATTGTCGAACTGCGACATGAAGGCCATGCAGGCCTGGGAATTCGTCAGCAGGCCGCCAGAAAGGCCTTTCATGGCAATGAAGCCCATGCCGGCTTCCCCGCAGGCCTTGACGAGCGCGATCTCACGCTCGGTCGAAATGTAGTTGAAGGGATACTGCAGGGTCTCGTACAGACCGCTCGCAACGACTTCCTCCGCGACGCCGATCTTGTGCGCGGTAACGCCGATGTGCCGGACAAGGCCTTTTTCCTTTGCTTCCGTCAGCGCCTCATATATGCCGGTCCCGTCGCCGGGGCGGTAGCACTGCGGCACCTGATGCAGCTGATAGAGGTCCAGGTAGTCCGTCTTCAGATTCTTCAGCGTGGTTTCGAGATCCGCCCAAAACTTTTCGGGGGTATCCGAGTGCGTTTTGGATGCGATATACACCTTGTCGCGCATGCCTTCGAAGGCGATGCCGAGCTTCTCCTCGCTGTCGGTGTAGGCACGGGCGGTATCAAAGAAGGTCATGCCGCCGGCATAGGCCTTCCGCAGCAGCATGACGGCATAGTCGGTGGAAACGCGCTGAATGGGCAGGGCGCCGAAGGCGTTCTGCGGCGTAGTGATGCCGGTACGGCCGAGGGTGATCGTTTTCATGAGAGTCTCCTTTCATTCGACCGTGAGGTCGGGGAAGTGTGCGCGCAGGGCGCGGCAGATATCATGCAGGCTTCCGTGGAGCGTCCCCTGGACGAAGTCGGACTTTCCGCCCCCGCGTCCGGCAAAGGCGCCGTTTAAGGAAGCCGTCAGGGCTTTCAGGTCGCCGCCTTCACAGCCGAAGGCATAGCGGATGCCGTCTTCGCCGCAGTCGGAGAGGACGCCGGCGAAGCCGCCGCAGGTCTTCATGAGTTCGCTCGCAAGCCGCCTCGTGCCGTTCGGATCCATGTTTTCTTCCTGCAGGAGGACGTTGCCTCTGCCGGCAAAGGCGGCGGCTTTGCCTTCCGTCCAGGCGGTCTCCATCACGGCGCAGCGTTCCTTTCGCTGTGAGAGTTCCTTCAGAATGCGCGCGGCAGCGGCGCCGGTCGCCTCCTCTTTCGCGGAGAGCAGGGCGGAGACTTTGCGGTTTTCCTCGCACATGGTGCGGACGTAGCGCAGCGCCCTCGCACCGCAGGCCATCTGAATGCGTACGCCGCCGCGATGCGGTTCGCAGCTGATGAGCTTGATGAGGCCGATCTCGCCGGTGCGTACGACGTGCGTGCCGCAGCAGGCACAGAGATCTGCCTGCGGAAATTCGACCAGGCGGACATCGCCCGAGAGGGCTTTCTTGCTGCGGTAGTCGGTCGCGGCAAGTTCTTCGGCATCCGGATAGTAGCAGCGGACCGGCAGGTCCTCGCGGATCAGGCGGTTGGCTTCGTCCTCGATCGGGATAAGGTCCTCCCGGGCGATCTGCGCGTTGAAATCGATCGTCACGAAATCGCCGCTGATGTGGAATCCCACATTGTCGCAGGAAAAACGGCGGCAGATGAGGCCGCTCACGATATGCTCGCCCGAATGCTGGCACATGAGGTCGAGGCGCCTTTCGCGGTCGATGACGCCGTGGACGCGGGTCCCAGCAGGGATCTCTTCGGCGGCCTCGTGGATCACGTCGCCGTCCCGCTCCCTGACGAAGCGGACGGAAATGCCGTTCAGCGTGCCGAGGTCGCTTGGCTGGCCGCCGCCTTCGGGATAGAACGCGGTCCGGTCAAGCACGACGGCCCAGCAGTCCTTCTCCTTTTCGCAGGAGAGAACGGCAGCATCGAATTCCGTCATGTGGGCATCTGCATAATACAGTTTTTCAGTCATGGCAGGCCTTTCCGCCGACGCTTTCCGCAGCCGGCAGTTTCATTGCAGAGAGCACGCGCGGTGCGTCCTCATCGGTGATCACGCGGAAGCCTTCTTGTTTCAGTAGCCCCGCGAAGACCCCGTCCCCGGGAATGCGTACGTGCGAAAAGCTTCCGTCGTAGATCTCACCGGCGCCGCAGCTCGGGCTCCGGCTCTTCTGGATCACGAGGTCCGGCTGAAGCATCCGGGCAAGCGCAAGACCTGCCCGCGCTCCCGCGCGGAAGGCGGCGTCGGCGCTCGTTCCGTCTTCAAAGACGACCTCACCGTCCTTCATCTCCGCAGGCGTCCGGGGAACCGGAAGTCCCCCGAGGACCTCGGGGCAGACAGAGCGGACGTCATGGCCGCGGAGAAGAGGCAGCAGCGCCTCCGTGCGGTTGTTTCCGCCGTCGTATTTGCAGTTAACGCCCAGAAGGCAGGCGCTGATCAGGATCTTCACGGCACGGCCTCCCGGGTCACGGCGCGGGGGCGGTATTCGCCGGCGCCGTTTTAAGCTTTTCGGTGAGCGTCAGGATCTCGGCATCGCTCATGCCGCCGTCACGCAGGAAGCGCATTGCATAACGGGAAAGGTCGGCCGTCCGGAAATTCGGATCGCCCTGCGCAAGGCTCTGCACCATGGGATCCAGCACGTTTTCCACGATGACGGTGTAGCGGGCAGCGCCTGCGCTGACCTTCTGCGCGTCAAGCCCGTAATAGCTCATGAAGGCGGGCAGTGCTGCGCCGAGGAGCCGTTTTTCTTCCTTCGTGATCTGATAGTAGTTGTCGTAGGTGATCATGTAATCGTCCACGATCTCCTCATAGGATGCGCCGCAGAGGGCCTCCAGCAGCAGGCAGACAAAGCCCGTCCGGTCCTTGCCCTCAGTGCAGTGGACGAGATACGGGCCGTCCTCGCCGGCCATCTTCTGAAGGCCTGCGGTCAGTTTTGCCCGGAAATCGGCGGAGCCGTAATTCATGTTCAGCCCGATCGGATCGACCTTTCCGTTTTCATACAGGGAGAGGAAATACGGCGAGCTGAAACCGTCTTTCGCGGTGTAGCCCGCGATCTTATCAGCGTTGTCGGCAAGGTTCAGGATGTAGCCGATGCCGGCGTCTTTGCACAGGGTGTCCACGTAAGGTGCACGGTTGTGCTGATTGTCGCAGGGAGAAGCGGAGCGGTAGAGGACAATTTCCGCCAGGCCGCTCACGCGGACAGCGCGGAAATTGGCGAAGACTTCGTCGCTCGGGAATTCGTCCCGGTCATCCCGGTAGTGGATGTCGCGGGCATCCTGGATATCCGCGTAGCGGCCGGCTTCGCGGAGCCTGACTGTCGCAGTCATGCTCTCGTCAAGCCCGGCGATCTTCCACAGGTCGTCGCCGTTGTTGATGCAGACCTTGATGTAAGGGTAGCCCGGATACGCGACCAGAAGCGGATCGCCGGTTACGGTGTAGTAGCCGTTGTAGTAGGGGAGATCCTGCAGCTCATAGCCGTTCGAGAAAGTCACGGTCACGCTGTCGCCGTATTCGAAACCGAGGGCGTTGAAATCATCGATCGTCATGTCAAGGTACACACCGCCGAATTCAAACTCGTGCATGACGGCGGCGCCGACAAGCTCCGGCGCCCGGGGAGGGGCCGGCGTGGGTTCGGAACTGCCCGTGGACGGGGCAGGGGTTTCGGCAGACGGGGCAGGTGCCTCCGTGGAAGGAGCGGGAGCCGTCGTTTCCGGGGCAGGAGAACTGCTTTCCGGAGCGGAAGGCGCGGCAGCAGAGGTCACGGGATCCTTGCCGCCGCAGGCGGCAAGGGAAACGATCAGGATGAATGCCAGCAGCGAGGCGGCAATTTTATGCATGCGGGTCATGAGCGGCTCCTTTCCTGAAGAGACGAACAGGAGTTACCTGCAAAAAACTCTGAACATTCATTATAACAAAACAGCAGGGAAAAAGCAATTTGCACCAGCGGGGCGCCCGCCTGGAAGACCGGCACTATTTCCCCATGGAGGCTGCGGCAAGCAGCAGGAAGAGCGCCGCCAGGGCGGCGTTTACGCCGGTGACGGCAAGGAGGGCAATGAGCGGCTGTCCGAGCAGCAGGAGAACGCCGACGGCCGCCGCATCCGGCAGGAGGCCGAAATAAAGGAAGGCGACCTGCAGGAGGCCTTTCAGCGTATTGCCGGCGCTTGCGTTTACCGACAGGTCGATGAAGGTCCCGACCGCAGTCGCGTAGGCGGTGACCGAAACGATCGGAACGATCCAGAGAAGTGCCGGGAAGAGCGGCGCGCCCTGGACGAGCAGGCCGATGACAAGGCCGGGAAGGGCGTCCAGGAAGGAGTTTGCGGCGTCGCCGGCAAGAGCCCACATGAGCTTCGTCCAGGAATCTTCCGGGATCAGGTGGAAGTACCACATGCGGGTATCTTCCCGAAGGTTGCTGCCGAGGCTGCGGAAAAAGGCGCAGACGGTAAGGGCAAGGGCGACGGGCAGATAGGACGTCGTTTTGACAACAAAACGGCAGATGAGCCCGGCTGCGAGGCCTACGGCAAGATAAAACTCCAGTGTCTTCGTGAGGAAGCCGAAGTGTGCAAAGCGGAAACGGTTGTACAGCGCCTTGTGGAAGAAAACGTTCGCGCCGAAGCCGCGGTCAAACTCGTTCCTGCGGATCCGCTCGCTCCGGTCCTTCTTCCGCTTTATCAGCCCTGCGCCTTCCTCGCTTGCGCGGGCAGCGTCCAGCATCTCCGCCTTTTCGGCGGTCCTGGTGAGTGCTTCCTCATAGAAATCCGCGCGGACGTGCCAGGTGAGCCAGGAAAGAAACGCGCCGCCCGCGAGCACTGCGGCAAGGCTCAGAACGGCCGGGACCGCATTTTTCTCTGCGGCAAACATGACAAAGCCCTTGATCCAGCCCCAAAGCGGGATGAAACGGGTGACAGGTGCATTGAAATAGCCGAGCACCGCCTCCCAGGCACCGAGCCCGCTCGTCTGCATGAAGAGGTAAAAGCCGCCTGCGATGAGGCCGAGCCCGAGATAGATGAAGCGCCGCAGGTTCTTCTTAAAGCCCGGATGGACGGAGCCGAATACAAAGCAGAGCATTTTCAGCAGCTGCGAGATCCCGATGGTCAGGACGATGCCGAGAGCAAGTGCGAGCAGGATCCAGAGGGAAAAACCGCTGTTTTTCATCAGATTCGGGATCTGGTAGACCATCATGTAGAGCGCGAAGATGATCGAAGTCCCGATCTGCGTCATGGTGCGGAAAAGCAGGACGGACTGCGGTTTCATCGGTGAGGAGAAGAGGAGCGTCACGTCCGCCGGCTGGAAGATGTCTGCGCCGCTCTTATCGGCGCCCCAGACGCCGAAAACGAAGAAGAGAAGGACCACTCCGCCCGCGGCAAGCTCCATGACGTCCATGATCGGGACCTCATCCTCCGGTGCGGGCGTATCCGGCAGCTCCGTTTCGATCCCCGGTTCGGGATCTTTCGGGACCGCGTTCCGGATGAGCAGGCCGATCGTTCCGCCGATGAGGAGGCCGCCCCCGATGATGATCACGAAAAAGACGAGAACCCAGGTCTTGAACAGCTTTTTCAGGGCGTTCTTCGCGCTGTGCGTCACGTAGTAGAAGAAGAGCTTCATGCCTTTTTGCCTTCCTGCGCGGCGGCTTCTCCTTCGGCAGCTCCGGCGTCCGGATGCGACATGTCCTCCCGGGAGAGGTTTTCGGTCACGTCGAAGAAGAGTTCCTCCAGCGTCCGGCCGGAAGCATCCAGTTCGGAACGCGTGACGTCGGCCCTGATGGTGCCGTCCTGCATGATGAGGGCGCGGTCCCAGAGCATGTCCACGCTGTCGATGATGTGCGTGCTGATCAGCAGTGTCTTTCCGGCGGCGCGCATCTCTTCGATCGTGTTCTTAAGCTGCTTGATCGCATGCGGATCGAGCCCGATCATGGGTTCGTCCATCATCAGCATCTCCGGACCGGGAAGGAGCCCCAGACAGAGGTTCAGTTTCTGCTGCATGCCCTTGGAGAGTTCGTCGCCGAACTTCTTCGTCTTGTCGGCGAGCTCGAAGCGCGTGAGCAGTTCGTCGATCCGCGCCTTGTAATCGTTCATCTTATAGGCGCGGGCAAGAAATTCCATGTGCTCGAGAACGGTCAGATTCGCGTAGAGCGAGGGCATCTCGGGAACGTAGCCGAGGACGCGCCGCGCCTCCGGACTCTTGTTCGGGAAGCCGGCGACCGTGATCTCGCCTTCATGGCGCAGAAAGCCGATGATCGATTTCATGATCGTGCTCTTGCCGGCGCCGTTCGGACCGAGCAGCACGGTCACGCTGCCGGGATCGAGATGAAACGAGACGTCGCTGCAGGCGACGGTCTTTCCGTATTTTTTCGTAACGTGTGAAACCTGAAGCATTTTTCCTCCTTCGCGGGGAAACGGCCGGCGGGACCTTTCCCGCAGCGCGCATCCGCGCCCGTAGGACCAATATAGCGCGAAAAAGGCTTGCGTTCAATGCCCGCATTTGGTAAATTTGCCTTAGAATGAAGACCCGAAACATCCGAACAAGGGGGAAATGATGGAAGACGCCATTACCAAACTGACGATACTGCATTCAAACGACATGCACGGAGACTTTCTGCCGAAGCTGCGCAGCAAGCATGAGGAGGGCGGCCTGGTCCGGCTTTCCGGATATATCAACAAGATCCGCAGGGAGAAGGCCAATACGCTTTACGTGGTGGCCGGAGACATGTTCCGCGGATCCATCATTGACCAGGAATACGAAGGGCTCTCCACGATCGATCTGATGAACAACCTGCGGCCGGACGTGGCGACGATCGGCAACCATGAGGTGGACTACGGCCTTGCGCACCTGCTTTTCCTGGAAAAGTGCGCGCGCTTCCCGATCATCAACGCCGACCTTTACGTGACCATGAACAGCGCGAGGCTTTTCAAGCCTTATCTGAACGTGGAGATCGGCGGCCTGCGCATCCTTTTCATCGGGCTCCTCACGGAGGAAGTCCTCGCGTCTACAAAGCAGGAGAAGATCATCGGCTCCTTCATCGACATCAAACAGGCGGCGCGGGAGGTCGGCATCATCTGCGACAACTACCGGACCGTAAAGACCGACATGACGATCCTGCTCACCCACATCGGGCTGGAAAAGGACCGTGAGCTCGCGGCCGAACTTGACCCCGACTGGGGCGTCAACATGATCATCGGCGGCCACAGCCATACCTTCATGGACGCGCCGGAGGTCGTGAACGGCATCCCGATCGTGCAGGCAGGGACCGGGACCGGCATTATCGGCCAGATCGACCTGCAGTACGACAGGGAGCAGAAAAAGATCCTGGATTTCCAGTGGAAATGCGTCCCGATCAACGAGCAGACGGCGCCAAGGGATCCCATCATGGAGGATCTGCTGAACAGCTACCGGACACAGACCGACAAGAAATACAAGAGGGTCGTCACCCGCTGGGCGAGAAAACTGACGCACCCTTCCCGCGAGCAGGAGACCGAGATGGGCAACCTCTACGCGGACACCATCCAGTGGGAGAGCAGCTTTGACATCATGATGATGGGCTCCGGCTCCATCCGCAAGAAGGAACTCGGCCCGGTGATCGAGTACCAGGACATGGTGGAAAATACGCCGTACGACGACGCACTGTGGATGGTCGAGGTGACCGGCGATCAGTTCCGGCGGATCGTGAAGCACCTGATGCGCGACGATGCCTGGAAGGGCGAGACCGAGTTCTACCAGTTCTCGAAAGGCGTGCACATCCGCTACAACCGGACGACGAAAGTCCTGGAGGAACTGACCTTTAACGGTGCGCCGGTCACGCCTGACATGAAACTGAAGATCGCACTGCAGAACTATCACTACAAGAACTTCGACGAATTCCTCGGCGTGCCGCTCGAAGAGGTCAAGGCCAACATGCGTCCGCGCGTGGTCGCGACTTCGGTCAACAACATCATTGAGGAATATTTCGCAACCAATGAAGGCCTGGATGCCCACGTCGAAGGCCGCATCGAACTGGTGGATTAGCATCTGGAAAGGAGACGGAGATGTACGATGCCGTCATCATCGGGAGCGGGCCGGCGGGCCTGTCTGCCGCCATCAATCTGAAACTGCATGAGAAGGACTTCCTCTGGTTCGGCTCGCGCGACTACAGCGACAAGGTGGAAAAGAGCGAAAAGATCGCCAACTATCCGGGCCTGGGACTCATCCCCGGCGCGGAACTGAACGCGCGCTTTGACGCGCACGCAAAGGAAATGGGCCTCGAACCCGTGGATAAGAAGGTCACGAACGTGATGCCGGCGGACGGGTACCTCATGGTCCTGGCGGAAAACGAGGTATACGAGACGAAGACCCTCCTTCTTGCGACCGGCGTTCTCACGGCGAAGAGCTACGAAGGGGAAGACGAACTGCTCGGCCGGGGCGTCAGCTACTGCGCGACCTGCGACGGCTTCCTGTATAAGGGAAAGACGATCGCGGTCTTCTGCGGCGCACCGCGCTACGAGCATGAAGTGGAATACCTTGCGGGGATCGCGGAGAAAGTCTATCTTTCCGCCGGCTATCCGAACTGCGGCGTGGACCTGCCGAACGTGGAGAAGATCGCACCGGTGAGGGCGGTGCAGGGCGGCATGAAGATCGCTCAGATCGTGCTCCATGACGGGACGGAGATCCCCGTCGACGGGCTCTTCATCCTGCGGAATGCGGTCGCGCCCGGGACCCTGGTGCCCGGCCTTGCCACGGACGGTCCGCACATTGTCGTCGACCGGAAACAGGCGACGAACGTCCCCGGCGTCTATGCCGCGGGCGACTGCACCGGAAGACCCTACCAGATCGCGAAGGCCGTGGGCGAAGGCAACGTCGCCGCCCATGAGATGCTGGACTATATGGCAAAA
>CACWLA010000021.1 GCA_902761665.1 uncultured Lachnospiraceae bacterium
TCATCGGCGTGGATCTTCGCCTTAAGGCCGAGCTCCAGGCCGCATTCAAGGATCCTGCGGCTTTCCTCCACGGTGAAGACACCGGTCTCACAGAAGACGTCGCAGTATTCGGCAAGGCCGGCGGCAGCGACGGCGGGGATCATTTCCTCGCAGATGAGCTTAACGTAGCCTTCGTGATCGTCCCTGTATTCCGGCGGGACCGCGTGCGCGCCGAGGAAGGTGGAGACGAGTTCCACGGGCTGCGCGCCCTGCAGGTTCCGGACGGCGCGGAGCTGCTTCAGTTCTTCTTCGAGGGAGAGGCCGTAGCCGCTTTTCGCTTCGCAGAGGGTCACGCCGAAGGAGAGCATCTCACGGAGAGCAGCCAGCGCCTTTGCGGTCAGTTCGCCCTCGGAAGCCGCCCTTGTTGCCTTGAGCGTCGAGAGGATCCCGCCGCCCGCGGCAAGGATCTCCAGATAGGTCTTCCCGCGGAGCTTGTCGGCCAGTTCGTGCTGCCGGAAGCCGCCGAAGACGAGATGGGTGTGCGCGTCGACGAGGCCTGGCGTGACCAGACGTCCGCCGGCATCCAGCACTTCGTAGCAGTTCTCAAGATCCATCACCGGCGGCTCGCCGCTCCCGACTTCGCGGATCACGCCGTCTTCCGTGAGGATCCAGGCGTTCTCCAGTTTCAGGATATCGCCCTGCGCGGTGCCGGCCTTCGCACTGCGGCCTTCAGGCGTTGCCAGCAGGCCGATATTGGAAATCAGTAATTTTGACATCTCAGTTCTTCCCGAATACCTTATCCACGGCTGCGTTCACAACGTCCGCGTCCGCTTCGTTCGGCATGGTGATGAGGTCGCTGCCGCCCCGCATTTCGTTGTATTCCGCGGCGGTCGCAATGGCGTTTTCATTGCCTGCCCAGCTGCGGCGGGCAACGCCCACCATCGTATCCCAGGGCATCGCCATCCGGAGGATCGTGTCGACCCGTTCGGAGCCGTCGAGGACCATGCCGAAGCCGCCGTTCACGGCGCGTCCGATCCCGGTGCCGCCGCCGTTGTGCAGGGCGATGTAGCTCATGCCGCGCGCGGCGTTGCCTGCGTAGCACTGCACGGCCATGTCGGCCATGATGTTCGAGCCGTCCTTGATGTTCGAGGTCTCGCGGAAAGGCGCGTCGGTGCCGCCGGTGTCGTGATGGTCGCGGCCCAGGATGACCGGCCCGATCTCACCGTTCCTGACCATCTCGTTGAACTTCAGCGCGATGTTCAGGCGCCCCATGGCGTCCTGATAGAGGATGCGGCACTGGGTGCCGACGACCAGCTTATTTTTCTTCGCGTCGCGGACCCAGACGTAGTTGTCGTAGTCCTGGTAGCGGCGGTTGTGGGTACGGATGTATTCCGCGGCAGCCGCGTCGGTCTTATCCAGATCTTCGGGCTTTCTTGACAGGCAGCACCAGCGGAACGGCCCGTAGCCGAAGTCAAAGAGGCAGGGACCGAGGATGTCTTCCACGTAGGACGGGAAAACGAAGCCGTCGAGGTCGTTCTCGCCGTTCCGGCAGACTTCCTTCACACCCGCGTCGTACACGGCTTTCAGGAAGCTGTTGCCGTAGTCGAAGAAATAGGTGCCGCGTTCGTGGAAGCGGCAGATCATCGTGTAGTGGCGGCGCAGGGAAATGTCCACGAGATTGCGGAAGGCCTCGGGATCCTCAGCCAGCATCCTGGTGCGCTCGGCAAAGGTCAGGCCCTGCGGGCAGTAGCCCCCGTCGTAAGGAACGTGGCAGGAGGTCTGGTCGCTCATGAGGTCGACGTGAATGTTCTTTTCGTACAGATATTCCAGAAGGTCCACGATGTTGCCGTGATAGGCGACGGCGCAGGCCTTTCCTTCCTTCTGATGGGAGAGGGCGATGGCAGCCGCTTCGTCCAGGCTGTCCGTCCGGTGGGAGACCCAGCCCTGTTCGAAGCGGGTCGCGATGCGGCTGTCGTCAACTTCGGCAATGATGGCTGCCGCGCCGGCGATCTCCGCTGCCTTGCCCTGGGCGCCGCTCATGCCGCCGAGACCGGCGGAGACGAAGAGACGTCCGGCCAGGTTCCCGTCGGTCGGGATGCCGAGCTTCAGGCGTCCGGCGTTCAGGAGGGTATTGAAGGTGCCGTGCACGATGCCCTGCGGGCCGATGTACATCCAGCCGCCGGCGGTCATCTGCCCGTAGTTCGCGACGCCGAGCGCCGCGGCGCGGTTGAAGTTCTCCTGGTCGTCAAAATTGCCGATCATCAGGCCGTTCGTGATGATGACGCGCGGCGCGAGCTTATGGGACTTGAAGAGGCCGAGCGGATGGCCGCTCATTACGACCAGGGTCTGTTCGTCGGTCAGGATCTCCAGATATTTCTTGATCAGACGGTACTGCATCCAGTTCTGGCAGACCTGCCCGGTCTCGCCGTAGGTGGTCAGTTCGTAAGGATAGAGCGCGACGTCGAAATCCAGGTTGTTGTCGATCATGACCTGGATGGCTTTCCCTTCGATGCAGGCGCCCTTGTATTCGTCGATGGGGCGGCCCCAGAGCTTTCCTTCGGGACGGAAGCGGTAGCCGTAGATGCGGCCGCGCTCATCCAACTCGCGGGCAAATTCCTCAGCCATCTGCGCGTGGAACTGCTTCGGGACGTAGCGCAGGGCATTGCGGACGGCAAGGCGTCTGTCCGCGTCCGAAAGGTGCGATTCACGCTTCGGTGCGCGGCGGTATTTCGGATCCATCGCAGGGTATTCCGGCAGAACGTCGTCAAGCTGCACGGTAATGACAGGTTCCATGAAGTTTCCTCCTTATGAGCAGGGCCGCGGCCGGGATGACCCGTGCGGCCGGCGTTTTTCGTTCGGGGGCTGCTGCCCTTTCCGAAACAAATTATAGCACTGCAGCGGGCAAAGTCCACTGCATCTCGGTAAAGCACTTTCGCACCCGAAAGCGGAACGCCCTGCAAAAAATGCTTGACAAAGGCGGTTTATCACGATAAACTAAAGACAAAGATTTATCGGGATAAACCCGTAGGGCGCTTGCAGCCTGACGGAAGATGTCTCTGAAGGAGGGAGATCCCATGATCAATATTGAACTCGGCGCCGTGCAGGAGCGGTTCGCGGACCTTGTCTGGGCAAATGAACCGATTGCTTCCGGCGAACTTGTTCGGATCTGCGAAAAGGAACTGCAGTGGAAGAAACCGACGACTTATACCGTGCTGCGCAAACTCTGCGAAAAAGGACTCCTGCGGAATGCGGACGGGATCGTTACCGCCCGGATCTCGCGTGATGAATTTTATGCGAAGAAGAGTGAACAGATCGTACAGGGCTCCTACCAGGGGTCGCTGCCGGCCTTCGTTGCAGCCTTCGTTTCCCGGAACAGCCTGAGCGCCGGGGAGGCGGACGAGATTCGGCAAATGATCGACGCGTTCCGAAAAGGAGAGCAGTCATGAGCACGGTATTTCTGAAGATTCTGAACATGAGCATTGCGGCAGGGTGGCTGATCCTGGCAGCGGTCTTTCTGCGCCTGCTGCTTCGGAAAGCGCCGCGGAAGATCGTATGCCTTTTCTGGGGGCTTGCGGGACTGCGGCTCGTCCTTCCTGTTTCGATAAGAAGCCTTTTCAGCCTGATCCCGAGCCGTGATACCGTGCCGGCGGATATTGCGCTTTCACCGGCGCCCGCGATCGATTCGGGCATCCCCGCCGTCAACTCTGCGGTCAATCCCATCATCGGTTCCTTTGCACCGGATCCGCAGACCGTGGCAAGCGTCAACCCGCTGCAGGTCATCATCCCGGCTGCCGCGATCATCTGGCTGGCAGGCGCCTGTGCCATGCTGCTTTACGCGCTGATCTCATATCTGAAAATGAGAAGGACCGTTACCGCTGCGGTGCCGGCAGGAGGCCGTGTCTATGCCTGCGATGAAGTGGATTCGCCTTTCATTCTCGGCGTTTTCCGTCCGCGGATCTATATTCCTTCCGCGATGGAAGGGGAAACGCTTGCTGCGGTCCTTGCCCACGAAGAGATGCATCTGAAGCGTCGGGACCATGTCTGGAAGCCGCTTGCGTTCCTGCTCCTTTCCGTCTACTGGTTCAATCCGCTGTGCTGGCTGGCCTTCATCCTGCTTTCCCGCGATATCGAGGCGGCCTGCGACGAGGCGGTTATCCGCGGCATGGATAAGGAGAGCCTCGCGGCCTATTCTCAGGCGCTGCTCGACTGCAGTTTCCCGCGCAGACGCATCGCAGCCTGTCCGCTGGCTTTCGGCGAAGTCGGAGTAAAAGGTAGGATAAAGAACGTCCTGAATTATAAGAAACCGGCCTTCTGGCTGATCATCATCGCCGCCCTCGCCTGCATCGTGCTGACGGTCTGCTTCCTGACGGATCCGAGGAAAAAGGGGGAAGAGCCGGTGTCTTCAGAAATATCGCCGGAAACGACGGCATCTTCGGCAGATCCGACGGAGAAGGAGCCGGAAACGGGATCAGAAGCACCTGCCGCTTTTTCGCAGGGGTTCTATATAATGGAGAGCCTGAACGACGACCGGCTTCAGCCGTACATTCATTTCCTGGACGGTGCAAACTGGCGGTGCGGGGCAAGCACTGAGATGTCTTTCGGAATCTCCGGAAAGTACACGGTCAGCGGTGACCGCGTGAGAGTGATGAAAACCCAGGGGACGGAGACCCGGGAAGACACATATGTCGAACTGCAGATCCTTTCAGAGACACGGCTGAAAGTGACGGCTGTCTCAGAAGACTTTTTTGATCCGGGTGCGGAATGGTTTAAGGAGGGAGACGCGCTCAGAACGATGGAGTTTGCTGTTTCTGAAATGTATGAGGACTCTCCGCTGTTGAAGCAGGGCAGTGCCTGTGCCGTTCTTGCGCAGTATAACCCGTATGCCCTGTTCTTTCCTGATGAGATCGATCCCGGCAGAGCCGTCTTTCTTCAGATCGGCGGCAGCATGCAGGACGGCGTTCTGACCGGCGGCGATACCTCTTTTGCCCTTCAGAAGAATGAGGGTGACGGATGGAAAACGGTTTATGATGCGATCTCGGATGACGCTTCCGTGGATATCTCCGGAGGGACGACGGTCTTTCAGGGACTGGACTGCGGGGATACGTTCGAAGTGCACGGAGACGGACATTACCGCGTCATCAAGCGGATCTATGTGCAGGAAGGCGTGCAGTACTACACTTCGGATTTTTACGTTCTGAAGCATGCCGATCCGAAAAACTATCAAAAGAGCAGTTTTGAAGTCAATCCCCGGGAGGAACTGACCCTCAGCATCCGGTACCCGTCGGTGCTGCGGGTCGGCCCTCCGCCCATTGCGCCCGGATACGCCGACGTCTGCCTTTCCCTCCTTAAGGATACGGGGATCGAGCCGATCTGCGGAAATTCGGCAGACTGCATCATCGAAGAACTGATCGGCGGGGAATGGTATACGGTGCCGCGGCCGAGCGTTTACATGACCCTTGAGGGGTACATGCCCACGCTCGAAGAGCCCGTCAGACAGACCTTCTTCCTCGGAGGAAGGGTGCAGCATCCCGGCCATTACCGGCTGCTTAAACCGGTTAACATCGTCGACAGAGAGGCGGGGAACACGGCTGAGTATTACGCCGCTGAATTTGACGTGACCGCCGAACTGCCGGATGCGGGGAAATGAATCCGGTTCTTCGTCCGGCGGACCGCACGAAAAAAGCTCCCGTGAGGGAGCTTTTTCTGATATGCCGGACTGCGACTCGCTTCGCTCGCTGGATCAAAGGCGGGTAGCCGGACTCGAAGCCCTTCGGGCACTAGGAGCAGCAAGCTGCTCCGTCGCCGGTAAGCAGCCCTGCGGGCTGCTGAACCGTTTCTCACGAGACTGCCCATACATAGAAAAAGGACCGCTCGTAAAGAGCGATCCTTTTTCTATGTGCGGGTAGCCGGACTCGAACCGGCACGGCATCGCTGCCGACGGATTTTAAGTCCGTTGCGTCTACCTATTCCGCCATACCCGCGCGTGGACCTTCAGGGACTCGAACCCGGGACCGATCGGTTATGAGCCGACTGCTCTGACCAACTGAGCTAAAGGTCCGCGACCTCCCGATTCTAACAAAATCAGGAAAAGGTGTCAATGACTTTTGTGAAGAGAAGATCCTTCGCTCCGCTCAGGATGACAAAAATCTGTCATCCTGAGCGAGCGAAGCGAGTTGAAAGATCTTACCCCTTCGGCGGCTCGACTTCACCAGCGGCGATGTGCTTCAGCGCATTTCTCGCACAGAGCGTCACATAGTGCTCCGCGAAATACGCGGGGCTGCCTTCCGTCACCGGAACGCTGCGGCCGTACTCGGAGAGGAGATGGCACACGTGGCTGAAGACCGCCTGATATTTCAGGGAAGACGTGACGCACAGATAGTACACGTTGTACTTGGGCTGCCAGTACAGCGCCGTATGGACGCCGCGCGGGTCCTCTTTCAGTTCCGGAGGCAGCACAAGAACGCGGCGCGCATCGAAACTGAACGCAGCGACGGGCGCCGGGATCCTTTCCTTGCGGTCGTTGTCCTTTGCCATGTTGACGATGGCCTGCAGGGCTCTCATCAAATGGTCTGCCTGCGCGGAGATCGGGATCTCGTCCATGGAATTCACCTTCGTCACGGTCAGGGCGATCCCGCCGCCTCCGGCAGGGGAAAGCTCGACAAGAAGAGGGAATTCGTTGGGCTCAAAGCCGAATTCCTCGGAGGACTGCTCCATCATTTCCCTGACGAGAGCCTGGGCCGCCTGATCGCCCTGAGCGATCGATTTGATGCTGAGGTGGCGTTTAATGAGGTCTCCCGGGGTCAGGATGCAGCGGATCTGGTTGTCACTGATTTTTTCGATCTTCATTCGTGTTTCTCTTTATTATTCTCCCATCTTTTCCAGAGCGGCAAGCTTGAGGGCGGTGCAGAGCACCTCCATGGCCTGCTCCAGTTCGGAGGTCGGCGGCAGCGACGGCGCGATGCGGATGTTGCTGTCGTCAGGGTCCTTGCCGTAAGGATAGGTGGCGCCGGCGCCGGTCAGCACCACGCCTGCTTCCTTCGTCAGGGCAACGGTGCGTTTGGCAAGTCCGGGATTGGTGAACAGGGATACGAAGTACCCGCCCTTCGGCGTCTCCCAGCGGCCGATGCCGGCGGGGCGGATCTCCTTTTCGAGCCAGTTCAGGACGCTGGCAAAGCGGGGCTTCAGGATGGCGGCGTGGCGTTTCATGATCTCCAGCGCGTGTTCCCTGTTCTGCAGGTACTTCGCGTGGCGGAGCTGGTTGACCTTGTCGTAGGAGATGATCTGCACGCCGATGAGCTTCTGCAGGTAAGCCTGGTTGGCTTCCGAGCAGGCCATGCAGGAAATGCCGGCACCGGGGAAGGTGACCTTCGAGGTGGAGGCAAATTCATAGATCATGTCCGGATTCCCGGCCTCGCGGCAGAGGGTCAGAATATCGTCGAAGGGAACGAAATCGCCGTCGAATTCGTGGATGCAGTAGGCATTGTCCCACATGATGGCAAAGTCGGGAGCGGCGGGCTTCAGGTTCGCCATGCGGCGGATCACTTCGTCGCTGTAAATGATGCCGTCGGGGTTGGAGTACTTCGGCACGCACCAGATGCCCTTGACCTTGGGATCCTTGACGAGCTCCTCGACGGCGTCCATGTCGGGGCCTTCGGGAGTCATCTTAACGGTGATGAGTTCGAAACCGAACAACTCGGTGATGCGGAAGTGACGGTCATAGCCGGGAGCGGGGCAGAGCCATTTGCGGCCTTCAACCTTGTTCCAGGGCTTTTCGGAATGCAGCAGACCGAAATCAATGCCTTTTGCGACCAGGTCGTACATTAACTGCAGCGAAGCGCTTCCGCCGACGAAGATCTCCGAAGGCTGGCAGCCCAGGATGTCGGCCCACATGGCGCGGGCTTCGGGGATGCCGGCAAGGTTGCCGTAGTTGCGGACGTCCATACTGCCGGACGTGCAGTCTTCCAGAGTCAGGACATTCAGAATGTCGGAAACGGCGTTCAGCTGGTCACGGCCGGGTTTGCCGCGGGACATGTCAAGTTTCAGGTTCAGTGCTTTCAGTTCGTCGTAGTGTGCCTTCACGGCCGCGTATTCATGATGCCTTTCTTCGGGCGTCATGTCACGGTAGGGTTTCATCGCGATCTCCTTTGTTTCGTGTTTTAGTTGTTGGTGTAGTTGTCAAAGTAGCCCTGTACCAGGACCACGGGCGTTCCCTTGTCACCGGAGCCGCTGGTCAGGTCGCAGAGGGATCCGATCAGGTCGGTCAGCTGGCGGGGCGTCGTGCCTTCGGAGGCCATCTGGCCCTTCAGGTCGCCGTCTTTCTTGCGGATGCTGGCGGAAATGGCTTCCTTCAGCGCTTCGCCGGACAGCTCCTTGAAATCGTTGTCGGCAAGGTATTTCAGTTTCAGCTCGTTCGGCGTGCCGATGAGACCGGCGGTGTGGAACGGGGAAACGACCGGATCGGCCAGCTCCCAGATCTTGCCCTGCGGATCCTTGAAAGCGCCGTCGCCGTAAACCATGACTTCGACGTGCTTTCCGGTGGCTTTCAGGATCTCGGCCTGGATGCCTTCCACGAGAGGCTGGCTCTCGCGGGGGAAGAGCTTGACCTTGTCCTCGGTCGCCTTGTTGGAGCCGAGCAGGCCGTAGTCGGCATTGAAGCCGCTGCCGTTCACGGACGCGGTCATGATGTCATCGAGGCTGAGGACCTTCTTCGCACCGGCGGCAAGGAGCAGGCGTTTGGTGCGCTTCCGGGTATGGATGTCGCAGTTGATGACGGTGTCGGTGTAGGCGAGCACGGCCTTCGGCTGGTTCGCGAAAATGATCTCCGCTTCGGCGCCGCAGCCTTCGATCAGCTCTTCGTAGTAGGCGACGTAGTCCATGCCGGTGAAGGGATGGCGGGGCGCGCCGAAGAGTTCCTTAAAGCGTTCGCGGGTCAGCACGTCGGAGTAGGGGTTGACGTCTGCCTCGTCGATCTTGTCGATGTCCACGAGGGCGTTGCCGACTTCATCCGACGGATAGTTCAGCATCAGAACGACCTTCTTCACGCCGCTCGCGATGCCGCGCAGGCAGATGGCGAAGCGGTTGCGGGAGAGGATGGGGAAAATGACGCCGACGGTGCCGCCGCCGGTCTTGGCCTTAACGTCGGCAGCGATGTCGTCTACCGTGCAGTAGTTGCCCTGTGCACGGGCTACGATGGATTCGGTGATCGCGATGACGTCGCGGTCGCGGAGCGAAAAACCGTCGCTCTCGGCGGCAGCGAGCACGCTGTCCGTGACGATGCGGACCAGATCGTCGCCCTCACGGATGATGGGGCAGCGGATGCCGCGGGAAACTGTACCGACTCTGCGTTCTTCCATAATCGTGTCCTTTCGGAATGCAAACTAAAAGTAAGGGGTAAAACTGCCCCACGATGTGTATTATAAGGCCTCCGCGGAAAAAATACAATAATAATTATGCAGCGCGGCGGAAGCAAAAAGAACTCCGCAGGGATCTGCGGAGTTCTTTCGGTGTTTTTCCGTTATTCCGTCCTGAGCGCGACCACGGGGTCTTTCTTCGCGGCGCTGCGGGAAGGAATGATGCCGGCGATCAGGGTCAGCAGCATGCTGATGGCAACAAGGATCCCCGCGACCGGCAGCGGAAGGACGGCCTTCAGGCCTTCGATGTCCGTGAAGTGGTAGAGGATCGCGTTGATCGGGATCGTCAGCAGGTAGGTGATGCCGACGCCGAGGAGGCCGCTCGCAAAGCCGATGATGACCGTCTCGGCGTTGAAGAGGCTCGAAACGTTCTTCTTCGAGGCGCCGATCGCGCGGAGGATGCCGATCTCCTTGGTACGCTCCTGCACGCTGATCAGGGTGATGACGCCGATCATGATGGAGGAGACGATGAGGGACACCGCGACGAAGGCGATCAGCACGTAGGTAATGGCGTTGATGATCGTGGTGACGGAACTCATGATGAGGCCGACATAGTCCGTATAGCGGATCTGCTGCATCTCGGGGACGCTCTCGTTGTAGCCGGAGATGGCTTCTTCGATCGTGTCCTTATCGGCAAAGGAAGAGGCGAAGAGGTTGATGCGGGAAGGATCAGCCAGTTCCAGGCAGCCCAGCTTCACCAGGTTGCCGTCGTAGTTTCCGTCGGCAAATTCGAGGACGTCGTCGTAGTATTTCGCTTCCTGCTCTTCGGAAAGCGCCGGCAGGGCGGCCCTCAGCATCGCGGCCAGCTGTTCGGGCGTCATGGCGGCAAGCTGCGTCCGGACCTGTTCGGCGTACCGGCTGCGGAACTGTTCCTCGATGAGGCGCGCGGCCATCGCCGTGAAATCCTCGTCGCTCATGGCCTGGATGTAGGAGAGGGCGGCTTCCGCGTCCATGCCCATCTGGGAGGCCATGGCGCCGGCGAGCTGCTGCTCGACCGCGCTCCGGTCAAGGCCGGCCAGCTGCGCGGCAACGGTCTGCGCGACCGTTTCGTCATCCGGGATGCTCATGATGCGCGTGTAGATGTCGGCAAGCTTCTCTTCATCAAAGTCTTCGAGTGCCTTCAGGAAAGCCGCAGCCTTTTCTTCGGGCTTCGAGACATCATTGTCCTTAAAGGGCAGGCCGCTGAAGATATCGATGCCGGGATCCGCCTTCTGGGCTTTCACCGCGGCGCTCTGCGCAGCGTGGGTGATGAGGTATTCGGTCAGCAGGTGCGTATAGCCGATGGAGCCGTATTCGCGGCCGGACACGGCATCCTTATTGACCTTGGCAATGCCGGTGACCTTCAGTTTCAGCGCGTTGTCATAGAGGAACTGCAGGCCGGCGGAAGAATCGCGAAGATCCAGCCAGGTGCCGGAAGCCTCGTCATAGGCGTAGCAGTCGGAAGGGAGAACGCTCCGGTAATCGAGGGCGCAGATCTCTTCGTAGGACCATTTTTTCGTATCGTCATATTCGACGGTCTTCTGATGCATGGCCGCTTCGATCAGGGCTTCGATGTCTGCTTCGGGCCTGAGACCCATGGCGAAGAGCGTGAGGTCGCTCAGTTCGTTGTGATCGTCCACGAAAAGGATGATCTCGTTGTGGGCGGAGGGCCAGCTGCCGTAGAGGAGCTCGTACTGCTCCTTCGTGACTTCGCTCACGGGGGCGCCGCCTTCGCCGGGCAGCAGTTCCTTCCACAGCGACATGTTCGATTCCATGGAAGAGGAAACACCGCCGAAGGCGGACTGCTCCCGGAGGGCCATCATGGCGGAGAAATCGGGACCTCCGTATTTCTGCATCGCCCGCATGGTGATGTCGGTCGTATCCGAGAGCAGGAGTTCCCCGTCCACGCCCTTCGTGTAGATCTGCAGGTTCAGGCCGTAGCCGTACTGGATGCCGGCAAGGGCTTTGGAAAGGTCGCTCCCTTCCTTCGCCTTTTCCTCCTCCAGCCAGACCTTGAAGGCCTTCAGGTCGTTCTTGCGCGCTTCGATCTGCGTCATGGCGTTGACCATTTCGTAGAACATGGCCTTCTGGTAAACGGCGTCGTCCTCATGCTCACTGAGGGACTTCGCGCGCCCCATGAAAGTCGAAATGAAGCTGCTCATGTCGAGCGTCTGCGCTTCGATGGTGATGGGGTAGGAGGTGAGGGTCTGCTCCTGCACCGAGTCGATATAGTTGGTCGTGCCCTGGGACACGGCGTAGATGAGAGCGATGCCGATGATGCCGATGCTGCCCGCGAAAGAGGTCAGGATGGTGCGGCCTTTCTTCGTGAAGAGGTTCTTCAGGGAGAGCCCGAAGGAGGTGGCGGCTTTCATGGACGGCCGCTTCTTCGTGACGGCGGGCGCGGCCGCGCGGGCTTCGTCCTCCGCGGCGAGTTCTTCGGGCGAAACGGGCAGGGAGTCGGAGAGGATCCTGCCGTCAAGTATGCGCACGATACGCGTCGAATAGCGCTCCGCAAGGTCCGGGTTGTGCGTGACCATGATGACCAGGCGGTCCGCGGCGATCTCCTTCAGGATGTCCAGGACCTGGATGCTGGTCTCGCTGTCGAGGGCACCGGTCGGCTCGTCCGCAAGGATGATCTCGGGATCGTTCACGATGGCGCGGGCGATCGCAACGCGCTGCATCTGGCCGCCGCTCATCTCGCTCGGCTTCTTTTTCAGCTGGTCGCCGAGGCCGACCTTTTCGAGGGCGATCCTCGCGCGTTCGCGGCGCTCCCGCTTGCCCACGCCCGCAAGCGTCAGGGCGAGCTCCACGTTCTGCAGCACACTCTGGTGCGGGATCAGGTTGTAGGTCTGGAAGACGAAGCCGACGGAGTGGTTGCGGTAGGTGTCCCAGTCGCGGTCCTTATATTCCTTCGTGGAGCGGCCTTCGATCACGAGGTCGCCGTCCGTATAGCGGTCGAGACCGCCGATGATGTTGAGGAGCGTGGTCTTGCCGCAGCCCGAAGGCCCGAGGATCGAAACGAACTCGGACTTCCGGAAATCAAGGCTCAGGCCGCGGAGTGCATGCACGTCCTCCCCGGCTGCCGGATAAACTTTGGTGATGTTTTTTAAAGAAAGCATAAGAAAGCCTTTCTAATAAAGTAAAAATAAAAAGCAATCACTAATTATACAAAAAAGCGCCCTCCGCGGCAAGACGGAGAGGGCGTTTTAAGGGAAAATTAAGAATCAGGGGATCGGCGTCATAATGCCGTCGGAATAATACGCGCCGCTGTCATCGACAGCAACATAGGAGAGAAGATCATAAAAGCAGGCATCCTGTGTGCTGTAGTAGAGAAGAATATCGACTCTTTCTGCGGTTCCGGTGAGCGAGGACAGGAAATCAGCTTTGAGCTGTTCCTGCCTTGCGGTATTTTCCTCCTTGCTGTGTTTCTTGAAAAAGCTGTCTATCCGGTGCCGGATATCTGCCGGCTTTGCCCCGTTGGTATTGTCGAAGATGCGGAGTTCATCCCCGTTTATCTGGGCCGTATAAGCGCAGTCCGTCCAAACGTCTCTGTAGATGAAGCACCAGTCAGCGTTGCCTTCCTGAACAAAATATTGGGCGTCGGGACCTTTGTATTCTGTAAGAAACTGCTCCATGACCCTTTCAACCGTATCGGATGGCGAGAAGGGATAGCGGTATTCCGTACGGGCAATTTCCGGCGGATCCTCCGGCACCTTCAGCATTTTGAAGACGAGTTTTCTTGCATCAACTGACACGGTGAATATTCCGGCGAGGCAGAGAATGAGGAGGAGAGCGGTCAGTGCAAGACGCTTTCCGAAGGTATTGGTATAGCGCCAGAGCGGCTTTCTTTC
This sequence comes from uncultured Lachnospiraceae bacterium, assembly GCA_902761665.1. GTDB lineage: Bacteria > Bacillota > Clostridia > Lachnospirales > Lachnospiraceae > UBA6987. Next base: position 13,220 of record CACWLA010000021.1, read on the forward strand.
ATTCCGGATCAGACGTTCCATTTTCTTTTCAAATTGCGGAGAGAATTGATGCTCCCTTTCGACAAGGACCGCATCGTAATCCTCCTTGACGACAAAACTGAGCGCTTTGCAGAATTCTTCTTTAGTCATAATTGTTCCTCCTGCTTGGTAAGCAGCAGCTGCTTTCCTCTAAGCATCCTTTTTTTGACAGCCGATGTTTTCAGATGGTCGATATCGGCGATCTCCCGAACGGAAAGTTCGAGGACGAAGTGCTGATACAGGACATCCCGGTAGATCGGTTTCAGTTCCAGAATGATTCTGACAAGTTCCCGGGCGTCGAGTGCATCACTCAGTCGGTCGATAAAGGACTCGTCGGAAGGCTCGGTGCCGCTCCGGGCAGCGGGATCCAATGAGATCTCATGTCTGGCACTGGCTTTCTGAGAGAGATTCCGGGCCGTGTTTCGCACGGCGGACAGAAGATAATATTTCAGTTTGTTTTCTTCGGACAGCCGCGCAAGCGTCTGCATGTGTTTGCGTGCGATCCGCAGGAAAACTTCCTGGACTGCGTCTTCTGCATCGCTGATGTTTTCCGTAATTGAATATGCTTCGAAAACCATGGCGTTTCGAAACTCGCGATATACTTTTTCCAAAAGAGCTCGATCCGGCTCATCCAGTGTGACATTGAGGAGCAGCATCCGCATCCCTCCTTGCTTGGTCAATGAAGCTTAGTCGAAGCGATGACTTTATTGAAGCATGCTTCTAAACTTAAAACAAGACAGAAGAGAAAAAGGAGACAAAAATGCCCGGAACTGATCGCGGAAGGCCGGAATTGTGCACGCATCAGAAAATGGCAGCACAAAAAGAGCGCCCTCCCCGAAAACCGGGGAGGGCGCAGGTGTCTTGCTGCTTTATTCTGCGTCAGCTGTCTCCTGCTCGCGCAGTCGTTCTTCCATCTTTTCCCTGTTGATAAACCAGGACGGGCTTACTTCACGTACGTGTTCTTCCCATTCTTCCTTGGTGATGAAAACGGTTTCCCAGGGCAGGATGTTCGGATCGTCGTCATAATTTGAATACGAAAAGACGCCGGGTTCTGCGCTCTCCAGATCCTGCAGGAAAGTGATCAGGCGGCTGAGGTCGACTCCCTCGATGCTCTTTTCCTTCAGCACGGCTTCCATGGCCGTGAAGCTGTTTTTCTCCTTGATGGCTGCCCGGACGTCCTGAAGCAGAAGGAAGAGCTCCTGCTGAAGGGCGTCTGCCTTTCCCTCCTCGGCAAGATCGGAAAGCTGCACGTAATCGTTGAAACCGTCGCCGGTCTTGTACAGAACGTCGATGTAGACCTCGTCGATCCCGCTTTGGCGAACGGGGCTGATGATCTGGAAGCGGTAACCGTCCTGCCACTCGGGCTCAACAAGAATTTCAGTTGACAGAGTTGAATCGCGCCGTTTTCCGGTCCATTCGTCCGGGGCTGCGGCAAGCGCTTCTTTCAGAAGATCGAAAAACAGATCCTTGTCGAGAACTTCAAAGCTGTAATCCGCCGGATCGGGGTCGCCGGAGATCGCGGGATCAAGCGCTTTTTTTAGGATCTCATTCACGAGTTTCCGGTCACGCTTTTCCTCGTCGCTCCCCTGACCGAACCATCTCCCGGTAGCCTGGACCCTGTTGATCATGTATCGGTCTTCGCCCCCGACGGACTCCTGCTGGTAAACTTCCGCCCAGCGGCCCTCTTCGTAGCGGTGCCTGAGATCAAGTCCGATAAACGTGGCGAAATCATTTAAGCCGGGCTGCCTTCCGAAAGAAAGCTCATAATACCAGTCGTTTTCTTCATCGGTATAAGAGGCTCTCTGGGTAAAATAGGCGGGACTGTTCGGGATGGGCTGTTCCGGTCTCTTGATCTCTCCCTGCCAGCGCTCGTACAGCTGCTTAAATGTACCGCCGACGTTAGCCCGTACCTCGGAGCTGGAGGCGCAGAGGATGCCGAATCCGGTGATCAGGCCTAACAGGAAAACAGCGGCCACCCGGCCGAAGCGCTGCAGGAGCTGTCTGTTTTTAGCTCTCTTGACCGGCTTTTCTAACCATGCAGTGTCGATGCTGGCATTTTCCGGGCCGGCACCCTCCGGAGCATCTAAGCGGCATTCCTCTGCCAGCTGTTTCCTTAATGCCCCGGCGATCTTTTTATCATACTCGTCTTTTTTGCTTCGTGTCATGCTTCTTCCTCCTCAAGCAGGGCATACAATTTCTTCTTGCCGCGCTGCAGTGCTTTCCGGACAGCACCTTCTTTTTTGCCGATGAGTTTTGCGATCTCTGCCGGGGTATATCCGTACAGATAAGCCAGAGTCAGAATGTCTCTTGTTTCATCCGGCAGATGTGCGACCGCGCGGTCAAGTGAGTCTTTTTCGGCAAGGGATTCTTCCGGCTGCTCCTTTCGGAGGCCTGTGAGGTTCCCGAAGTATTCGTCATCTGCCGGAAACTCATGCCGCTTTTTCAGAAGGTCAAGACAGCTGCTGCGCAGGACGATCCGAAGGAGGCCTTCAAGTCTGGGGCCGTTACCGGCGTCCCTGACAAGGCTCGGCCGTTTCAGCAGGCGAAGAAATGCATCGTGGACAGCATCCTCGCAGTCCTGCGTCTCGGAAAAATACCGCGCTGCCCAAAGAAGCATCCTATCATGCCAAAGCATATAGATCCTGCGGATATCCATATCACTATGTGAGATGTCTGCCATGGCTTTCTCCTTCCGGGCGGCAGCTTTTTTGCCCTTCTGTCTAATAAACGATCCGGGGAGGAAAAATGGGACAGGGGAGAATAAAAATAATAAAAATGTCATCCTGAGGCGCTGTGCTCCTCAGGATGACGGGAGGTTCTGTTTCGGGGGCAGGCTCAGACCCCGTAGACGTCCTTTGCCTTGTTCTCCAGATATTCCACGTAGACCATCGGGTCGAACGCTTCGCCGAGAACGCGGTCCAGGAGTTCGGCCGGGGTATAGAGGCTGCCGTGCTGCCAGATGTTCTCACGGAGCCAGGCGTTGATGGGGGCGAAATTGCCTTCCGCAACGCAGCGGTCCACGTCGACGGTCTCCTTCATCTTTTTCAGGAACTGGGCGCCGTAGGCGCTGCCGAAAGCGTAGCTCGGGAAGTAGCCGACGAGGCCGCCGGACCAGTGGGAATCCTGCAGGACGCCGTGTTTGTCGTCCGGCACGTCAATGCCGAGGTATTCCTTGTAGAGGCGGTTCCACTCGGCGGGAAGATCGTGCACCTTAAGCTCGCCGGCGAAAATGCGCTTCTCCAGTTCGTAGCGGATCATCACGTGCAGGCTGTAGGTGACCTCGTCGGCTTCGGTGCGGATGAGGCTCGGTTCCACGCGGTTCACGGCTTTGTAGATATCTTCAACACTCGCCTTGGCGAAGTTCTTCGGGAAAAGTTTCCTGAGTTCGGGCTGGATAACATAGGCAAATGCCCTGCTCCTGCCTAAAATATTCTCGTAGAAGCGGCTCTGGCTCTCGTGAATGCCCATGGACACGCCGCCGTCCAGGACGGTGAAGGCATACTCATCCCTGGAGCCGGTATCATAGAGGGCATGCCCGCCTTCGTGCACCACACTGAACATTGAGAAGGAAACGTCTTCGCGGTAGTAGTGGGTCGTGATGCGCTCGTCAAGGTGTGAGCCGAGGCTGGTGGTGAAAGGGTGCTCGGTCGTGGAAAGGCCTACGTGATCAAGGTCGAGGCCGATCAGCTTCATGAGGAAATGCGCGAGTTCTTCCTGTTTGTCCTCGGGGAAATCGCCCTTGATGCAGGCGTCGGAGACCTGTTTCGCCCTGCCGATCTTCGCGATCAGCGGGACAAGGCGCTCCCTGAGTGCGCCGAAGAAGGCTTCGCATTTTTCCTTGTTCAGGCCTTCCTCAAATTCGTTCAGCCAGTAGTCGTAGGGATCCTTTTCCGGATCCTCATATTTCGCGAAGCGGCGGAGGGTATCGAAGATCTGTTCAAGATAGGGTTCGAAGAGGGCGAAATCGCTCGTATCCTTCGCATGGTGCCAGACGTCGTCGGACTCGACCAGAAGCTTCTCATAGGCGATGTATTCGTCCATCGGGAGCTTCTGCAGATAGCGGATCTCCTTTAGCATCAGGAAGACCATGCGTTTTTCTTCCTGTGTGAGTCTGGCCTTGTGAGCATCCAGGAATTCCAGGAGCTTAACCGTCTTCGGTCCGGTCTGGAGCTTATAGACTTCCTCGCTGAGCACGCCGAGCGAGCGGCCGCGGTTCGCTGCGGTGCCTTTCGGCGCGGTGGTGCTGCCGTCATAGTAGATCACGCTCATGGCGTGGCCGTAGGCGGCGATCTTTTCCTGCAGCGCCATCAGGGCGCTTCTTGCTTCTTTCAGTGTCATGCCGTATCCTCTTTTCCGAATGAACGCATCGGTCCGGCAGGGACCGATGGCAAACTTTATCTTTATCTTAGCAAAAAACGGAGAAAATGCCAACAGGAGCAGGCCTTAAAAATTTGCCTGAAAAAACTGAAAAAAACAGTTGACAGGCGGGTAGGCTTTGGCTATAATCGAAAAGCACGATTTCCGGGGAGGACTCATTCCGGGGTCGTGACTGGGAGCGAAGGAGGTGGATCATATGTCTATTTGTCCCAAGAATAAGTCCTCTAAGGCAAGAAGAGACAGCCGCAGAGCAAACTGGAAGATGAGCAATCCTACTTTGGTCAAGTGCAGCAAATGCGGTGCGTTGATGGTACCTCACCAGGTCTGCAAGGCATGCGGCTCCTACAACAAGAAACAGATCGTTGAAGTCGACGAATGATTCGAAGGCTTTAAGAAAGACCGCGGACGGAAAAGCGTCCGCGGTCTTTTTGCGTCTTCGGGAGCTGTCATCCTGACGCAGCGAAGGATCTTCTACTCAAACTGGCTGGCATACAGCCGGTAATAGAACCCTTTCCTTTCCATCAGTTCGCCGTGCGTGCCCTGCTCGACCACGTCGCCGTGATCGACGACGAGGATCCGGTCGGCGTTCTGGACCGTGGAGAGGCGGTGTGCGATCACGAAGCTGGTCTTGCCCTGCATGAGGCTCCGGATGGCCCGCTGCACCTGCCGTTCGGTATTCGTATCGACGTTTGAAGTCGCTTCGTCCAGGATCAGCATGTTGTTGTCGTAGAGCATGGCCCGCGCGATCGTCAGCAGCTGTTTCTGTCCCTTGGAAATGTTGCCGCCGTCTTCGGTGATCACCGTATTGTAGCCGTTCGGAAGCCGCATGATGTAACCGTGGATCCGGGCGGCCTTCGCGGCGGCAACGACTTCGTCCATCGAAGCATTTTCCTTGCCGTAGGCGATGTTGTCGTAAATGGTCCCGTTGAAAAGCCAGGTGTCCTGCAGGACCATTGCGTAGGCACGGCGCAGGCTCTCCATGGTGTATTCCCGCTGCTCCCTGCCGTCCACGAGGATGCGTCCGCCGTTCGGGTCGTAGAAGCGCATGAGCAGGTTGATGATGGTAGTCTTGCCGGCACCGGTGGGGCCGACGATCGCAACGGTCTGCCCGGGCTTCGCCTCCAGGGAAAGATCGTGCAGAACGGTCTTTTCCGGAACGTAGCCGAAGCTGACGTGGTCGGCTTCCACATGGCCTTCGCAGTTTTCGAGCTCGGCGGCGCCGTAGAGATCCTTCGCCTCCTCGGGCTCGTCCAGCAGGCGGAAGACGCGCTCCGAAGCCGCGAGCGCCGAGAAGATCTCGTTGATGATGTTGGAGATCTCATTGATCGGTCCCGAGAACTTGCGGCTGTAGAGGACGAAGCTGGAGATCTGGTCAAGGCCGACGATCTTCAGCATGTACAGCACCGCGCCGCCCATGCCGATAGCGGCCAGGCCGAAATTCGAGATCATGCCGATGGTCGGGCCCATGGTCATGCCCAGACCGTCGGCATTTTTGTAGGCTTCTGCGGCATCGCGGTTGATGCGGCTGAATTTCCCGCAGACCGCGTCCTCGTGCGCATAAGCAAGGATCGTTTTCTGCCCGGTGAACATTTCCTCCGCAAAGCCGTTCATCGCCCCGTAGGCGGCGCTCCGGCGCGCGTAGCGGGGACGGGTCTTTTTCGACATGCTGCGGGTAAAGAGCACGCTCACGGGGATCGTAAAGAGCATGCAGAAAACGAGCGGGATAGAGATCGTGCACATCATGATAAAGCTGCCCGCGACCGTGATGAAGCTTGTCAGGATCTGGATCACGTCGGAGGAGAGGCTGAGTGCGACCACGTCGATGTCGTAGCTCACGCGGCTGATGATGTCGCCGGCCTGGTTGCGGTCGAAATAGCCGACCGGCAGGGTCATGAGCTTATTGAAAACGTCGCGGCGCATGTTGCGCGCGATGCGCCGGCCCACCCGCATCATGCAGATGTTCACGGTAAAGTTGAGCACGTTGCTCCCGGCATAGAAGAGGAGCATCAGCATGGCGTAGTGTCTGACGAGCGCCATGTCGATCATTCCCCTGCCCAGCTTCGCGCCGGCCTCCGCGACGCCGATGGCCTTGCCCGCAAAGCGCGGGCCGAGGAGGTTCCCGACGTTCCCGGCGAGCGAGAAGCAAAGCAGGAGGAGAACGATCCATTTGTATTCCATGAGATAGGTGAGGATCCGCTTCAGGGCGCCTTTCGCGTCCTTCGGTTTTTCCTTGACTCTTCCTCTGTCACCTTTTCCCGGCATGACGCACCTCCTAACCCGCAATGGCGCCCATCTGGATCTCGTAGATCTCGCGATAGGCGGGGCAGGAGCGAAGCAGCTCCTCGTGCGTGCCGTAACCGATGCAGCGGCCGTTGTCCAGTACCAGGATCTGTTTCATGTTCATGACGCTGGAAACGCGCTGGGCGATCATGATCAGCGTGCTGCTTCCGTGGTGTTCGGCAATGGCTTTCCGCATGGCGGCGTCAGTCCGGTAGTCGAGCGCGGAGGAGGCGTCGTCCAGAATCAGGATCTCCGGATCCGCGGCGAGGGCGCGCGCGACCATCAGGCGCTGCTTCTGACCGCCGGAAAGGTTCATGCCCTTGATGGCGGCCAGATAGTCCAGACCTTCGGGGAGGCTGTCGATGTATTCGGAAGCCTGCGCGTCGCCGGCAGCTTTCAGGAGCGCATCTTCCGTGAGCCCGCGGCCGAAATCAATGTTTTCACGAAGCGTATCCTGGAAGATCATGTCGTTCTGGAAGGCGGCGCCGAAACGGCGGCGGAGCGCGTCCTTTTCATAGGTGCGCACGTCCCGGCCGTCCACGAACACGCCGCCGGAGGTCGCATCATAGAAATGCATCAGCAGGCTCACGACGGTGGATTTACCGCAGCCCGTCGGACCGATGATGCCGAGGCTTTCGCCCTTCTTCACGGCAAAACTGATGTCTTCGAGCGCCTTTTCCCGCTGCCCGCCGGCAAAGCCCTCACTGTCACCGCTGCCTTCGCCGTAGGAGAAATCGACGTGCTCAAAGCGGATGAACTCATCGCCCGAAGGCTTAAGCCCCTGCGACTCGGGAAGGACGTCTTCGTCCGTTTCCGTCTGCAGCACGGCGTCGATGCGGTCCGCGCTGGCGCTGGCTTTGGACATCGTCATGAAGATGCGGGAGAGGCCCATCACGCCCATGGAGATCATGTTGAAATAGGTCAGGAAGGCGAGAATCACGCCGGGCTTCATGAGGCCGTCGTTGACGCGGCCGGCACCGATCAGGACGACCAGCGTGAGGCCGGTGTTCAGGCAGAGCTGCATGAACGGGCCGGGCACCGCCATGATGGTCGCCGCCTTGATGTCGCTTTTCGTCATGTCGTCGTTGGCAGCGGCAAAACGGCGCATTTCATAGTCTTCCTTGGAAAGCGCCTTGACCACGCGGATGCCGGTGATGTTTTCCCGCATGACGCGGACGATGGTGTCCAGCTTAGCCTGGACTTTCTTATAAAGGGGAATGCCCCGTGAGGAGACGAAGAGGATGACCGCGATGAGGAAGGGCAGCATGATGACCAGGATCAGCGCGAGATGCGCGTCCATGACGAGAGTCACGATCACGCCGCCGATCAGCATCATCGGCGCACGCACGCAGAGCGTCTGGAACTGCTGGACCGCGGACTGGACGTTGTAGCTGTCGGAGGTCATGCGGGAAATGAGGCTCGGCAGGCCGAAACTGTCGAACTGCGCGCCGTTCAGATTGGAAGTTTTGATGAACAGTTCCTGACGGATCTCATAGCTCATCCGGTGGGCGTTGTCCACGGCTTTCCGGTTCGCCGTCACGTTCAGCTGGCGGCAGATGACGGCCGCGCCGAACATGGCCAGCCCCCACAGGATGACGGGGAGGAGCCCCCCGGACGGGACCACTTCGTCCACGACGTGTTCGAAGATATAGGGGATCGTCAGCTCGGAAAGCGTACCCAGCAGCTTGATGAAAACGGCAAGCAGCACGGCTTTCCGGTAACGCCCCAGAGTGCGGAGAATCAGCTTCATGAAAACTCCTTTCCGGGAGAAAGCGAAATGCCTTTTGGATCAAACCAAGTATAGCACCGAATCGGCGCTTTTTTCAACAAAAGACGGTCTTCATGCAGCACGGAAGAAGTTTTTTGCGAAAAGAGGCCTTTCGTGCAACAAAAAGACGGAAGTGTTGCGCGGTGCGGCGCGCTGTCGCGTGACAGGAAAGTGAGACGGCGCTATGCTTGATCCGGTTCGAAAAGGAAGAGCCGAAAGGGACTGGGAACAACGGTATCATGCCGCAGATATGATCACGCGAAAGCCGAAGACCGGGAGCGGTGCCGAACGTCCGGGCAGCAGCCCTGCGAAAGCCGACCCGTAATACCCTTCTGCAATCATTATGGAGAATCGCTTTCGGAAAGCGGCTGAAAACAGACCGAATTCCTTTACAATCCGGAGCGGATTATGCTATACTGCAGCCGGAGAGGAGAGGAAAAATCATGGTCTCGCACAAGAAAAAAAAGAAAAAAGTCCCTGTGTGGCCCGTCCTTGCCGTCGTGGCTGTACTGCTGACCGTGGCTGTCATTCTGGAAGTCCGGCCGAGCACGGAACAGGCGGATCTGGACCAGTATTTTGCCTCCCGACCCGGCGCTCTTGCCGTGGTCACCAATGACGTTCTGTCTCATGAAGATGCGGTCATCGAAGACGGAGCCGTTTACCTTTCTCCATCCTATCTGCTGAAGATCAATGCCCGGTTTTATCTGGATGAGACCGAGGAAATACTGCTGTACACTCTGCCCGACAAGACCCTCTGGGCTGACAAGGGGGCGGTATTCGAAGGGCATCCTGTCCTTCGGAGAACGAACGGTGCTCTCTACGTGCTGCTGGACTATGCCGCGCAGTACACGGACATGCACTGGAAGCTATATGCCGACCCCGACAGGCTGGTGATCCGGACGGCCTTCGGCGAGCAGGACATTCTGACGGCGGAAGAAAATATCACGCTGCGGAAGGAAGCCAGAGTATCGAGCCCCATCATGGCGACGCTGGCAGCGGGCGAAAAAGTCCGTTTCCTTAAGCAGCAGTCCAAGTGGTATTACGTCTGTACGGAAGACGGTATCGAGGGATACATTGACCGGTCCGGCCAAATGACGGCCGGCAAGGAGACGCTGTCCCACGTTTACACGGAGCCTGCTTACGAAGGGGTTTCTACCCGTCAGAACATCTGCCTGGTCTGGCACCAGATCGCCTACCGGGACATCGATAACGGAAAACTGGGTGAACTCATGGCTGAAGCAAAGGGGGTAACGGTTGTTTCACCCACCTGGTTTTTCCTGAACGACGGAGAGGGCGGTTTTGACAACGCTTCATCCGCGGCTTACGTGGAACAGGCACATGCCATGGGCCTCGAGGTCTGGGCATTGGTCAACAACATGGATTACGAGGTATACGGCGACCGGCTGAAAGCGGTGATGAACGAGACCACGAAGCGCACCAGACTGGTGCAGGAACTGGTTAACGCCGTCACTGCCGTGGGCGCCGACGGGCTCAACGTGGACATCGAGAATCTGCCTTCTGACGCGGGAAGGGGATTCGTACAGTTCATCCGCGAGCTGTCGCTTGCCTGCCACCGGAAAGGGCTCGTGCTGTCGGTCGACAACTACGTGCCTACCGCCTGGACGGCTCACTACGACCGTAAGGAGCAGGGAATCTTTGCGGATTATCTCATCGTCATGGGGTATGACGAACACTATCAGGGATCGGAAGCCGGTTCTTCCGCCTCGCTCGGCTTTGTCACGTCGGGCCTGGAGAAGACGCTGGCGCAGGTCTCCGCGGAGAAGGTCATCCTGGGCGTTCCGTTCTTTTCCAGGGTCTGGAAGGGCACCGGCGCCAAGCCCGACAGTAGCCTGCTGAACATGAATGCGACGGCTGAACTTCTTGCGCAGTACGGCGCGCAGCCCGCATGGGATGCCGCTACGGGGCAGAATTATGCGGAATTCACCATGGAGGGCGAGCGAGCCAGAGTCTGGATCGAAGACGCGGAATCCATGGCAGCCCGCCTGGCGGCAGTCCGTCCCTCCAAACCGGCAGGCCTTGCGGCCTGGCGGCTGGGAATGGAAACGCCGGAGGTCTGGAAACTGTTCGAACGTTATTTCAGCGGAGCCGATCTTTCAGGAGCAGCCGGTCCTTAACAGCCGGGTGTCCGAAAGAGAGAAAAGAAAACAGACACGCGAACCGGGGGCAGCCGAAAGGCTGCCCTCTTTTTTTCTTGCGGTTTTCCTCTGGAAAAGGTATAATGATTTCATCAGCCGGCAGAAGTGTTGCAGCGCCGGAGAAAGAAGCGATTTTTATGGGGCCGGCAGGGAAAGTCAAAGAATTATTCGGAACAACGGCCCTGCTCGACGGCCGGACGGCGGCCGGGGAGATTCCCCCGGCGGGAGACTTGTACCGGCGTTTTCTGAAACTGGCCGGTCCTTCCGTGGTTGAAGCCGTCCTGGTCGCCCTCGTCGGCATCGTAGATACGATCATGGTCAGTACGCTGGGGGATCTTGCCATCGACGCCGTCGGGATCAGCACGCAGCCGAAATTCGTGATCCTCTGCTTCATCTTTGCCCTGAGTACCGGAACGACTGCAGTCGTGGCAAGGCGCAAAGGCCAGGAAGACCGGACGGGCGCCAACGCGGTGCTGCGCAACATCTTCGTCATCGGTCTTCTGCTCATTTTGCTGCTGACCATGCTCGGCCGTGCTTTTGCGGAACCCTTCCTGCGCTTTGCCGGCGCGCATGATTCGTACATCGAAGACGCCGTCGTTTATTTCCGCATCATCTGCATCAGCCTGATCTTTCAGGGGCTGAACATCCTGATCAATTCAGCGCAGAAGGGCAGCGGCAACACGAAGATCTCCATGACCACGAATCTGATCGGCAACCTGGTCAACATTCTGTTCAACTGGCTGCTCATCAATGGGATCGGGCCTTTCCCCCGCCTGGAGGTAAGGGGCGCGGCCATCGCCACGCTGATCGGCGCCGTGTGTGCCTGCACGATCTCGGTGGTGCGGCTGTTCATCCGGAAGCATTACCTGAACGTTTTCGTGAAGGCCGCATGGAAACTGTCCTTCCCGGTCCTGAAGCCGGTCTTCAAGGTCAGTTCGAGCGCGCTCGTCGAGCAGCTCATCATGCGTTTCGGCTTCTTCACCTTCAACATGATCGTGGCGAAGCTGGATCCGATATCCTACGCGACGCACATCATCTGCATGAACATGATGTCGCTGTCGTTCTGCTTCGGCGACGGCTTCCAGGTCGCGGCAACGGCGCTCGCGGGCCAGAGCCTCGGGGCGAAGCGGCCGGACCTTGCGTACATGTACTGCGGCATCGGGCGGCGCGTGGTCGTGATCGTGTCCACGCTGCTGAGCATATTCTTCATCACGATGCGCTATCCGCTGATGCGGCTCTACACCGATACGCCCGAGATCATCGAGATGGGCGGGGTCTGCCTGCTGATGCTTTCGGTGATCACCTACATGCAGACGGCGCAGGTGATCTGCACCGGGTGCCTAAGGGGCGCCGGCGATACGCGCTATACGGCGATGATCTCTCTCATCGCCATCGGCATCATCCGCCCGTTCAGCAGCTACGTATTTGCTTATATTGCCGGCTGGGGCCTGTACGGCGCCTGGTTCGGCACGCTCTTCGATCAAACCATGAGAATGGTACTAAGTTCCGCCCGTGTCCGTAAGGGCAAATGGGTGGAGATCCAATTATAAATCATGCGGGGATCCCGCGGAAATGAGGTAAACATGACGGTACAGGAACGCTATGAATACTGGCTGACGAGCCCGGCATTCGACGAAGTGACCAGAGAAGAACTGAGAGCTATCAAGGACGATCCCACGGCGATCGCGGAACGCTTTACCGGCGATCTGGAATTCGGCACCGGCGGCCTGCGCGGCGTGATCGGCGCCGGCACCAACCGGATGAACGTCTACACGGTCCGCAAGGCGACGCAGGGCATCGCCAACTACATCCTGCAGAAGGGGACACAGAAGAGAGGCGTTGCCATTTCCTATGACAGCCGCCGCATGTCGCCCGAATTTGCCGATGAGACCGCACGCTGCTTCTGCGCGAACGGGATCCCGGTCTACATTTTCCCGATGCTGCACCCCACGCCCATGCTGAGCTTTGCCGTGCGCGACCTCGGCTGCACCGCGGGCGTCAACATCACGGCCAGCCACAATCCGCCGGAATACAACGGCTACAAGCTCTACTGGGAGGACGGTGCGCAGGTGACGGTGCCGGACGATGAGCTGATCATCGCCGAGGTGAACAAGATCACCGACTATGCCGAACCGAAGACCATGAGCCGGCAGGATGCCATGGCCGCGGGACTGTATCACTACATCGGCAGCGACCTGGACGAACGCTACTACGAAAACGTCAAACAGTGGATCAAACGCCCCGACGTGATCGCGAAGGAAGCAAAGAACATTACGGTCGCCTACACGCCGCTGCACGGGACCGGCTACGTTCCGTCCATGCACATGCTGAGGGAACTTGGCTTTACGGCGTACGCGGTGCCCGAACAGTCCGAACCGAACGGCGAGTTCCCGACGGTCGGCTATCCGAATCCCGAAGATGCCAAGGCCATGAAGATGGCGCTCGAACTGGGCGAAAAGGTTAAGGCAGACCTGGTGCTCGCGAACGACCCCGATGCCGACCGCATTGGTTCCTACGTGCGTGATTCCGAAGGCAAGCTGCAGCGGCTGACCGGCAACATGATGGGGGCCCTGCTGATGAACTACGAGATCGAGAGTGCGAAGGAGATCAGAGGCCTTCGCCCCGACAGCACCGCTATTTCCACCATCGTGTCCACGAACATGACCGCTGCGATCGCGCGCAAATTCGGCGTGAACTACTATGAGACCCTGACCGGCTTCAAGCACATCTGCGGCAAGATGCGCGAGCTGGAAGAGACCGCGTCGATGGATTTCCTCTTCGGTTATGAAGAGAGCTACGGCTGCCTCGTGGGCACCTATGCCCGCGACAAGGACGGCATCATGGCCGTTACGGCGCTTGCGGAAGCGGCCTGCTGGTACAAGACCCAGGGCAAGACCCTCTGGGACGTGCTGCAGGATCTGTATGCGGAGATCGGCTACTATCGCGACATCAATATTTCCCGGACCTTCAAGGGCCTGGAAGGCGCAGAAAAGATCCGCGGCATCATGAGCTTCCTCAGGAACGATCCGCCGAAGGAAATGGGCGGCCTGCCCGTCGTCGCGCTCCGCGACTACAAGGAGCATAAGACCCTGAACCTCAGAACGGGTGAGGCAGGCGTGACCACGCTGCCGACTTCGAACGTCCTGTACTACGAGCTGACGGACGATGCTTGGGTGTGCGTAAGGCCTTCCGGCACGGAGCCGAAGATCAAGCTTTACTGCGGCATCTGCGGCAAGGACAAGGCCGACGCCGACGAAAAGGAACGCGTGATGATCGAAAAACTGAATGCGTTCATGGATCAGTTCGAATAAGTTTTGCAGAGAATAAGAAAACGGCGGGGCTGCGGCCCCGCCGTTCTTTTGGTGATTCTTTTCTGCTTACTGTGCCTTTTCGGCCTTTGCCAGCAGACGGGCTTTTTCATCCTGCGCGTGCTTCAGCCCGGTGTCTTCGGTGAAGTGCCACTCATTTTCCAGCAGATCGATGATGCGGTCCTGTGTCTCGGCCGCTTTCCGGTACTCACCCATGATCTCGTAAATGTCCGAGATGGCCATCAGTTCGTCCGTAAAGCGCGGGCGGCGGGGGCTCTTCTCGAAGGCCTGCTCGTAAAGCCCGATCGCCTTTGCATAATCGCTTTTCTTGGCATGGTACTGCGCGGCTTCGAAGAGGCAGACGTCGTCCTCCGGATGCGCCGCGACCAGTTCGTCAATGATGCCGTCCGCGGTCTTTTCGTCAAAGCGGGCGAGGGCGATGCCTGCCCGGTAGATCTGGACCATGACAGGTCTCGCATCCGGGAGGCGGGAGGCCTTCTCCAGATATCTTTCCGCTTCGTCCGCACGGTGGTCGGCAAGCAGATTGTCGATGAGATACAGATACGGCAGGCGGACGTCCGGGTTTTCATTGACGATGCCGCGCCAGAATTCGATCGCCTTCGTGTGGTTCGCCATGTTCCAGTCCCAGACCGCGTGGCCTTCCGCGCGGTCAAGGACCCACTGCCAGTCTTTCACGCCCGGCGCCGTGCGGATGGTGTCCTTCGCGTATTTTGCCGCTTTCCGGGCGCAGGCGTTCATGCGGTGCCAGTACAGGTAGGACAGGAGCCCGGCGGCGCGCTGTTTGTTCGCCTCGTCGGCAAGCTGCCCTTTCAGATAGTCTTCGTATTCGCGGAAGAGATCCTGCGGCAGTTCTTCCGTGTTGTCCATGCTGTTCTCAATGCGGTTCAGCCGCTGTTCGTCATTCAGGTCGAACAGTTCGTCGATGCTGACGCCGAAGATCTCCGCGAGAAGCGGGAGAGCGGTGATGTCCGGCATGGAGGCGGCGTTCTCCCATTTGGAGACCGACTGCGGGCCGATGCCCAGTTTATCCGCAAGCTGCTCCTGGGTAAGTCCCGCCCTGAAGCGCAGCTGTCTGATCTTTTTTCCGAGTTCCATATTGATTTCCTCCTTGATGCAGGCTGTGTTTCGTGATCACGGCCTCATTATACGGGAATAAAACGGGGGATTCAATGACGCAGACGGCAAGCCTTCTCGCCTGTTGGGGGAGTCGGGGCTGCACCTTCCTGTGTTGTAAAGTTTAGAATAACTACTGAATAATCAGTTGAATGATAATAACTATTATACCTAAAAGAATCAGCACTATCGGGAGCCCAACGACGTCTTTTTTTTCAAGTGTATCCCATGCGCAGTGATCGGGAGTCATTGCTTCACGGTTTACATCCTGATAAACACAATAAATATGACGCCATCTTGCCCGGTATCCGACATAAAGATAAAGCCCCAAAAAGATGAATCCGCTTGCCATTCCGATGACGGCACCGGTTTTGGAATGAGATAATATGATACCGATCTGACAGCCCAAAAGAAGCAAAAGAAAAGGGGCAGCATAACGCCAGAACAACGCCAATATCTTGATCCGAGTTATTTGGCGCTTCGACAGATTATGCTTTTGTCCCTTTGGGTATTTCATGAAACACCTTCTGATCGTTCAAACCGCAAAAAAGATATCTTCGTTCCGCAGGGCGGGGTCGGCAACGCGGTCGTTGACGGAGTTCGCGTGCTTCGAGAGGTCGCCGCAGACAGCTTCGGTGATGCCCTGGGCCTGCAGTTCGCTGATGACGGCAGAGGCGATATTTTCAATTGATGCATATTTGTCCATCATCTCAGCGGCGGTATTGCCGCTGCTGATGATACGGTACAGGGCAGGCTCGAGGCCGGAAAGTTTCGGCAGCCCGCGCAGCGCCCGGAACTGCCACTTGTAGTAGGGCATGAGCGCGCGGTTCAGCAGAAAGACGGCATGGATCGCCGCCTGCACGAAAGTGATCGCAGCCAGCTGCGCGGCGCCTTCCTCGCCGTGGTCGAGGCAGCGGAGATAATTGTACTGCCCGGCCTGCGCCATCGTGGCGAGTTCGCCGGCAAGCTTTTTCAGGCGGACGTCTTCGGGCATTTCGCGCAGCGCCCTGCGCCTTGCACTGAAGACGCCGGAATCGTCCCGCCAGATCTCGCCGTTCGTTGCTTCCAGAAGACTGTTCTCCGGCACGCGGAACCAGCCGGCGATAGAGAGACTTCCTTCGGGATCTCCGGTCTTTGCCAGGAAAAATTCATCCATTCGCAGGATTCCGTGACGATTTCCTCCGGCAGGACTCAGTAAACTTTTCTTGAAACCGAGGTATTCCTTCGGGAGTTTCGCGTAGGCGCGCTCCAGGCGGAAGGCGGTCTGCCGGTCGATCACGTCCTCGCCGGGCAGAAAGAGACAGAAGCCGGCTTCAAAATCGTGGTCCCGGGAGACCTCATCATCGTAACCGAAGCATTCGCTGCCGCTCCCGCAGAGGCCTGCCGCGATGAGCCCTTCCCATTCCGGAAACTGCTCATGCAGCATGGGTGCGCCGTATTCTTCGTAGTATTTTCTCGCGAGTTCAAGTCCCTGCATAGATCTTTTCTGCGGCTTCGCGCAGCTCCTTTGCCGTCATGAACCATCCGTAATAGTCGAAGCCGGGCGCGCAGGTCCGGCAGACGTAGGCGTAGTAGCCGTTCCGCGGGAGGCTCCCGGTCTTCAGAAGCGTCTCTGCGGTCTCCAGCATCCCGTTCACGTCGGCGGTCTCGTCCTGCTCGTGCAGCAAGTCGGCGAGGTTCAGCCAGGTGACGGCCTGCTCGAGTTCGCTGCCCGGCACCTTTTTCATGGTCTCCAGCGCCTTCCGGTAATAGTTTTCCGCTTCGCCGTACCGGCCGAGGTCAGCCAGGGCGAGGGCCATGTTGTTGTACAGGCCGCCGAGGCGTCCGTCGCTTTCCGGGAGTTCTTTTTCATACAGCGCGCGGGCCAGCTCGAAATACGGCAGCGCTTCGTCCGCGTGCCCGAAGGTCTTGCAGACGGTCGCGGCGTTCACCCAGGTAGTGCCGGCAATGATGTTTCCGCGCATGCCCAGTTCGTCCAGGAGCCGCAGGGCTTCCGTCATCGACTCACGGGCTTCCGTTTCTTTCCCGGATTTGCGGAAATAGCCCATCATCTCATTGCGGATGGAGAGTTCACCGCGCCGGTCCCCGCCGGCTTTTGCTTCGGCGAGCCAGTAGGCGAGGTGGCGCCCGGCGCCTGCCCAGTCGTCGTGACTGAGGTATTCGTCAAGTTTTTCCACGATCCGGCCGACCGGTACGGAAAAAGAAGGACGCTGAGCGTCCCGGTTCATGTCCAGCAGGCACTGGGGTTCTTCGTAATCTTCTTTGCTGAGGATGTTCATGGTGATACCTGTAGCAGGATCCGGAGCCTTACAGACAGACGCAGGCTTCCTCAGAACGATTTACTTCGTGCATATGTTCTTCGAAAGCCCGGTCTGCTCTGTTCGGCTCTGTTGATTTGTAAATGATCGGTCATCCTTACGCGATCAGCACGCGCAGGAGAGGGGTGACGACAAACATGGCGAGGGTGGTCCAGACGACGCCCTGGGAGGCGAAGCGTTCGCCTTCCTCCCCGCCGTACTGCGATCCGAGCACCACGGCCATGGTCGGGGCAGGCATTGCGGCGACGATCATGGTCGTCTGCGGACCGAGACCTTCCATGCCGAGGATCTTGAAAATAATGAAGAAAATGCCCGGCGCCAGAACGAAGCGCATGAGCATGAGCAGTGCCGTGGCTTTGTCCATGACCAGCGACTTCAGCCCGAGTTCGTAAATGATGAAGCCGGTCATCATGATCGCGAGCGGCGTGACCACGCTGCTGAGATGGCGGATGAAGCTGGACGCGAACGAAGGCAGATGCACGTCGAGCAGGACCAGCACGAGACCGATCGAAACGCCGATCACGGGCGGCGAGAGGAGCACCTTGAGCAGGAGCTTGCCGAAGCTTTCGCGTTCGTAATCAAAGGACCAGCGGACGGCGATGACGCTGATCAGCCAGATGGAGAAGGAGTTCAGCACGTAGAAGACCATCACGAAGGGGGCGCAGGCGTCGCCGAAGATCTCCCGGCAGATCGCGAGCCCGATGAAGATCGCGTTGGAGTTCGCGCCCATGTGGATGAAAAGGCCGGTCTTGTTCTTTGGAATGCGGAAGATTTTGCAGACCAGGAATGCCAGCAGGTTGCTGAGCGCCATGGCAATGAGCGAGATCAGCAGATAGATCCCGTACTGGCTGATCGTATCGCGGGTCAGGTTGGTGATGATGCCATTGATGCAGTTGAAGGGGACGAGGAGGGTCATCAGCAGCCGGCTGATGAAGGTCTTGGCTTTCTTATCCATCAGGCCTTTGACGCCGAGAAGGTACCCGGTTGCCGTCAGAAGCAGGATGACGCTGACCGAAGATACGGCCTGCCAGAAAACTTCTTTCATATTTCACCTCATGAAGAGAGCTGGGATCATTTGCCGAGTTTGAAGTTCATGTAGACCGCATCGTGGTCCGAATAGGTGAATCCGGTGCCGATCACGTTGGTCTCAAGCACCGTGACGTTGTCCGATACCAGGAAGCCGTCCACGGTGATCACATACTGGCCCTTATGGTAGGCTGAATCAGCGTTGCGGCAGCTCGGCACGGGGTTCGCGGGATCATACGGCACGACGAGGGAAATGTCAAAGGCATCGAAGGTCCCTTCGGGAATGGGCTGGGCCCAGCTGTATTCCGCGCCTTCGACACCGAAGATCTTCTTGGAATCGCCCAGAAGATCCTTGTTGAAGTCGCCGCCGGCAACGCAGTAGTTGCCCTTGTCGTATTCTTCCTGCATGTCAGCGAGCAGGAGCTTCAGCTGTTCGGTCGCGATGGTCCCGTCGGAGGTATAGGCGGACAGGTGCAGGTTGTACAGCACCAGCTGCTTTCCGTCGTCCGTCGGGATGTACTGCCGCGAATAGCAGCGGTCGAGATCCAGGAACTTGGTCAGGCCGTTTTCGATCGGCAACTCAATGCGTTCCGCCTTCGTGATCCCGACCTTCGAGAAGGTCAGCAGGCAGGACTTCGAGGCGCCGTGCGGCTGATAAAACGGATACATCAGGAAAGGAGAGTCGTAGTTCTGCGCCCAGGCGTAAGACATTCCGGGCAGCGCGGCGGTCAGATATTTCCGCTCGTCGAACTTGTAGCTCCGGGTGGAACCGATGTCCACTTCCTGGATCAGATAGAGATCGGACTTCCGCTCGGCCAGCCGCTCGCCGATCTTCTTCAGGTTGGCATCCAGACGCTCCTTTGACCAGGCCCAGGATTCGTGCCCGCCGTCCATGAAGAAGCCGTAATCGGCCTCGTAGGCACCGAAACCGATGTTCCAGCTGGTGATCGTCAGTTCCCTGCCGGCGGCGATCTCCTTCTCCGCCGAAACAGCGTTGACGGGCGCTAAGGTCTCATTGCCGATCCGGTGATAGGAGAGGAAAAGGTAAGCGGCGTAGGCGGCCGCGATCAGGACGAGCACAAGCAGGATCCACAGAAGGACCTTGCCGATCTTCGCAATTTTCTTCATATTTTAACCTCCCGGCGCGGGCAGCGCCGCGCGACGCATTCATTGTAACCGAGACGCTTTGTTTTTTCAAGCCGGCTTTCGATGTTCTAATGGTTCGTGTGGAGCCGCTCTTTCCGTTCTTGTAATTAATCTTCACACCGGGTTATACATTTTATAAAAGTAAAGCAGCGTGTGGGACTTTTCATTTCAGCTGCCAATCAATATGATTATGATAAGTTTTCAAGAATGGAAAAGCCAGTGAGAAGGTGTTAGTATTATATAGATGAAGTCGTATAACACTGTTTTTCAAAGTCAAAATTTCAGACTTCTTGTCTTTTACAAGAAGAAAAAGGAGGCAGGACTTAAGATGATTGTACTCTCACCGGAAGTAATATGGGGCAATAAACTGGAAAAGGTGGATAAGAACCTGCCTGATGACACATCTTTTAACATTTGCCTTAAACCCGAAGCGACAGATGAAGAAAAAACCGAGTTTGAGGATTACATGATGAACCTGATGAGCGGATGGTTTTTCTTAAAGTATGCGGCGCCAGGCTTGAAAAAGCCTTACTACACATGGGAAGGG
>CACWLA010000022.1 GCA_902761665.1 uncultured Lachnospiraceae bacterium
CCGATCTCGGTATCGTAGCCGTTTTTCAGCGACATAATGTAATCGTGGATATTCGCGCGCTTCGCCGCCCTGATGACTTCCTCTTCCGCCGCGTCCGGGCGGCCGTAGAGGATATTGTCCCGGATGCTCCCCGAGAAGAGGAAAACGTCCTGCTGCACGATGCCGATGTTCCGTCTGACCGAATCCAGGGTCAGGTGACGGATGTCCTTCCCGTCGATCAGGATGCTGCCGCTGCCCTCCGGAAGCTCGTAAAAGTTCGGCAGCAGGTGGCAGAGCGTCGTCTTCCCGCCGCCGGAGGGGCCGACAAGCGCCAGTTTCTCCCCTTTCCGGATCCGGAGATCGATATGATGGAGCACCTCATCCGAGGACGGATAGGAATAGCTTACGTCGCGGAATTCGATCTCGCCCTGCACGTCCCGCAGTTCCTCGGCGTCCTCCGCGTCCTTCTCCGGTTCTTCATCCATGATCTCGACAAAGCGCCTGAAGCCGCTGACGCCGTTCTGATACTGCTCCATGAAGTTGATCAGGGTATTGACCGGATTGATGAAGAGGTTGACGGAAACGATGAAGGTGGAATAATCGCCGAAGTTAATGCGGCCTGCGTAGAGGAAAAGGCCGCCCGCGATCAGGATGATCACGTTGAACACGTCCGTAATGAAGGCCGTCGAGGAGAAAAAGCGGGCCATGGCCCGGTAGGCGCGGCTGGACGCATCCACGAATTCGTTGTCCCCCACGGCAAACTTTTCGATCTCCCGCTCGGCGTTCGTATAGGCCTTGGTCACGCGGATCCCGGTCACGCTGCTCTCCACGGCTGCGTTGATCCTGGCGTTGCTCTTTCTGCGGTCGTCGAACGCAGCCCGCATGTCTTTCCGGAAATGAACGGACACCACGATCAGGATCGGCACGCAGGCAAAGATGATGAGCGTCAGGACCGGGTCGATCGTCATGAGGTAGATGAAGGACAGGAGGATCATGACCGAGCTGATCAGCAGATTCTCGGGACCGTGATGCGCGAGTTCGCAGACTTCAAAGAGGTCGCTCGTGATCCGCGTCATGATCCTGCCGGTCTCGTGGTCGTCGTAAAAACGGAAGGGCAGTTTTTCCAGATGCGCGAACAGGTCCCGGCGCATGCGGGACTGCATGCGGACGCCGATCATGTGCCCGTAATACTGAACGAAATACCGGAGGCAGAAACGGACGACGTACAGGGCCAGGACGACGGCCCCGGCGGCCACGATCGTCCCGTACTTCCGGTTCGGAATGTAATCGTTCAGCATCCGGTTCGTCACGACGGGGTAGACCATTCCGGTCGCGGAGATCAGAAATGCTGCGCCGAGGTCCAGCGCCAGCATCTTCCGGTGCGGACGGTAATAGGAGATGAAACGTTTTAACAAGCTCTTTTCCATGAATAACTTCTCTTTCAGCTGCTCCGGCCGCGAGGCCTCCTGCGGTTCTTCCCTTACAGCATAACACCGAAAGCGCGTCTTGAAAACCGTTCCGGCAAAAAAAGACCTCTTCGCCGCCGTGCGCGGAAAAGAGGTCTTCCTGAAGCGTCCGGGTGCGGAAAGCGCCGGTCCGGCCGCTTAGTTCGCTTTCCACAGGAACAGTTTATCGTCACCCGCATCAGACACCATGCGGATCAGCCAGGTCCCGTCCGCCGAGCAGGATGCGCTGCGCAGCAGAAGGCTTCCGTCATCCGGCCGGAACGGGAGCGTCTGCAGTTTTCCGTCCTGCAGATGCACGATCCTCGGTCCTTCCCCGGCGCCGTAGGGCGCAAAGGCAATTTCAAAGAAGGCCGGCTCCCCGCTGCCGTTTGCCATGCTCCAGAGGTCTTCTTCGGCAAAGAGCGCTTCTCCGGTCACGAGATCGGCGGTCACGCGGATGCGGCCGAAATTCTCATAGAAAAGATAGCGTCCGTCCTGTACGGCAAAGCCGCTCGCATTCAGACCAAACTCAATCAGCACGTCGCCTTCCCCTTCGAAGCCGGGAAGATCCTTCATCGCGGGGACGATCATCCCGTTCAGCGAAAGTGTCTCCTGCAGTTTGCCCGTGCTGTCATAGCGGTCCAGAAGCATTTCCTCCGGCAGTCCGCCGGCAAGCCTGAGCCGGAGCAGATAAAACCCGTTCTCCGCGGCGGCAATGCCCCGGAGTGAAGAAGTCCCGTCATCCGAAAGCGAAAGGATCTCGCGGACCACAGCTGTTTTCGGGTCGAATTCGTACACCTTGTCGCTCTTCGGAGAACTCATCTCGTGGTTCATGATAAGAAGTTTTCCGTCTGCCGCCGCCATGGACGCGTACGGGAAGCCGTATTTCGAGACTTCATGTTTCGTCATGCTTTCCGCCGAGGGGTCGAAAGCCAGCAGCCAGAGAGTATCCGGCCTGTCGTCAAAGGGGTTGCCTTCGGTGGCCAAAGTGTAGACGGTACCGTCCAGTTCCGTCCTGGCGTAAAAAGCCTCATAACTCTGCTCCTCAAGCGTGCCGAGAAGGACGTCCTTCCCGTCAGCCGCCCGGAAGAAGCGATATCTTGCCGTTCCCGTTAAGGCATATTCCTTCATATCGACGACACTGTAAAAAACCCCGCCGTTCACCGCACTGCAGGCAGAATTCGCGTCGACCGCACCGAGGTGTTTTCCTTCCCCGTCCAGGATCTCTGCAAGCTTTTCGGGCGCCGGCTGTGCCTCGGAGGGTTCGGTCTTTGTTTCAGAGGGCTTTTCTTCCGGCGTGCTCTGCACTTCCTGTGAGCCGGGCGTGCTCTCCTGTCCGGGCTTTCCGCCGCAGGCAGCAAGCATTGCGGTCAGCGATACCGCCAGCACCGCGCACAGAAGCCTGTTCAGAATGCGTTTTTTCATCGTTTCTTCTCCTTTTTCGGGTCCGCAGCCCTGAAGAAGCGGCTCTTACCGGTATCCCTTATTTACTCTATCGCAAAATTCGGTGAAATGTAACATTTCTCTTTCCAAATCCGTCCGAATGTGCTTTAATGGTTTAAACCGGTAAAAAGACCGGGTATCTTTTCCGGCTTTCAGGACCAAGCCGACGCTGCCCCGGCAGCAGAAAGGAGCCGACATGCTTTCCGAAAACATCAGCCGCGACCCCGACGGGACGCTCCGCTTTGCCGGGCATTCCGTCACAGAACTTGCTGCAAGGTACGGCACGCCGCTGTATCTCTTTGACGAAGAACGCATCCGCGCCAACTGCCGGATGTACAAGGAGGCCTTCCGAAAGCATTTCGGACCGGGGAGCCTGCCGCTCTACGCGAGCAAGGCGGCATCCTTCAAGGAAATGTACCGCATCATGGCTGACGAAGGCATGGGGGTGGATGCCGTCTCCGCCGGTGAGATCCACACCGCGCTTGCCGCCGGCTTTCCGGCAGAGAGAATCATGTTCCACGGCGACGGCAAGACGGACGAAGACATCATATACGCGCTTGAAGCCGGTGTGGGCCGCTTCGTCGTGGACAATCCGGAAGAACTTGAGATCCTGAACCGGGAGGCGCTGAAACGCGGCATGAAGCAGGACGTCCTCCTGCGCATCACCCCGGGCATCGACCCGCACACCTACGCGGAAGTCAATACCGGATCCGTCGACGTCAAGTTCGGGATGCCCATCCTGACCGGCCAGGCGGCGGACTTCGTGCGCGCGGCGTTAAACTGTCCCGGGATCGGGCTTAAGGGCTATCATATCCACGTCGGTTCCCAGGTCTTCGACGAGGACGTCTTCGAGCGGGCAGCTGACGTGATGACGGATTTCATTGCCGAGATGCGTGACCGTTTCGGTTATGCAGCCGAGGAAATGAATTTCGGCGGCGGCTACGGTGTCCGCTACGTGGACAGCGATCCGCCGGTCGACATTCCCGCAAGGATCGGAGAGGTTGCGGCACGGCTGAAGAGCGACATGAAAAAGGCCGGCCTTTCCTCCCTCCGCGTCTTCATGGAACCGGGCCGCAGCATCGTTGCCGACGCCGGCATGACCGTCTACACGGTCAGCACGGTCAAGCACATCCCCGGCTTCAAGAACTACGTGACGACGGACGGCGGCATGACCGACAATCCGCGCTTCTGCCTCTACAGAGCGCGCTATACGGTGCTGCACGGCAGCCGTGAGACCGCGGAAAAAGACCGTTTCGACCTGGTCGGCCGCTGCTGCGAGAGCGGCGACATCCTGCAGAAAAACGTTTCTCTGCCGGCGGATATCCGCCGCGGCGACATCGTCTGCGTATGCACGACCGGTGCCTACAACTACTCCATGGCGTCCAACTACAACCGTCTGGGCCGGCCGCCCGTGGTGATGCTGACAAAGGACGGAAGCCGCATCGCCGTGCGCCGTGAGACCGCTGAAGACCTCTGCGCGCTGGACGTTTGAAAACTGTCTGTCATCCCGAAACAAAGCCCGCTCCGGGAAGGCAGCCGGCCTCCCCATCCCCGACAGGCGTCCGCCCGGGACGGCACGGAGATGCGGCGGCTTCGCGCAGGCTCTCGGAAGCCTCGTGAACCGCGAAAATGCCGGATGCATTTTCGCTGAACCTCGGAAAAACCCGCGCAGAGGATCGCGCGGGTTTTTTCCGGTGCCTGCACTCTCCGGCGCATGTGCCGTCAGCCGGGCGTCCTAATGCCGGGCTGTGCAGGCGGCTGCCTGCCCGGAGCACGGTTTTTGTCCCGTACGGAGTCTCAGATCTTCGGCAGATGGGTGCGGAAGGAAGCCAGTTCCTCATCTGTCGGGCAGTAATCGTCCATCCGGCCGTCGTGGAACTTCTCATACGCTACCATATCGAAATAACCGGTGCCGGTGAGGCCGAAGACGATGGTCTTCTCCTCGCCGGTCTCTTTGCATTTTTTCGCCTCGTCGATCGCCGCGCAGATCGCGTGCGCACTCTCGGGCGCAGGCAGGATGCCTTCCACCCGCGCGAACTCCTCCGCCGCCTCGAAAACGCGGGTCTGCGGGATGCTGATCGCCTCCATCAGGCCTTCGTCGTAGAGTTCGCTCAGGATCGGGCTCATGCCGTGGTAGCGCAGGCCCCCCGCGTGGTTCGGTGCCGGAATGAAATCGCAGCCGAGCGTGTACATCTTCGCGAGCGGGCAGACTCTGCCGGTATCCGCGAAATCGTAAGCGTAGACGCCGCGCGTAAAACTCGGGCAGGACATCGGTTCGACGGCAACGATGCGGTAATCCGCTTCGCCGCGAAGCTTTTCCCCCATGAACGGCGAGATCAGCCCGCCGAGGTTGGAGCCGCCGCCCGCGCAGCCGATGATCATGTCCGCTTTGATGTCGTACTTGTCGAGCGCCGCCTTCGTTTCCATGCCGATCACAGACTGATGCAGCAGGACCTGGTTCAGAACGCTGCCGAGCACGTAGCGGTAGCCGGGTTCGGAGGCCGCCGCTTCCACCGCCTCCGAGATCGCGCAGCCGAGGCTCCCCGTGGTACCGGGATGCTCTTCCAGGATCTTCCGGCCGACCGCCGTCGTCATCGAAGGCGAGGGCGTCACGGACGCGCCGTAGGTGCGCATGACCTCGCGGCGGAACGGCTTCTGCTCGTAGGAGACCTTGACCATGAAGACCTTGCAGTCGAGGCCGAAATATGAACAGGCCATGGCGAGCGCGGTGCCCCACTGTCCGGCGCCGGTCTCCGTCGTCACGCCCTTCAGCCCCTGCTTCTTCGCGTAGTAGGCCTGGGCGATCGCCGAGTTCAGCTTGTGGCTGCCGCTCGTGTTGTTCCCTTCGAACTTATAGTAGATCTTCGCCGGTGTCTGCAGTTTCTCTTCCAGGCAGTAGGCGCGGACGAGCGGCGAAGGCCGGTACATCCGGTAGAAATCCCGGATCTCGTCGGGGATCGGGATCAGCCGGTTATCGTTGTCGAGTTCCTGTTTCACCAGTTCCTCGCAGAACACGGCGGCAAGTTCCTCCGCCTTCATCGGTTCGTGCGTACCCGGGTGCAGCAGGGGCGCAGGCTTTTTCTGCATGTCCGCCCTGACGTTGTACCAGGCCGTAGGCATTTCGTTTTCTTCAAGATAGATCTTGTACGGGATCTTTGTCTGTTCTGCCATTTTGTTTCCTCCTCTGCCGTCCTGCGGCGCTCCGTTTGCGGACGGGCTCTGCCCTGTCCGGTTTCCGGGACAAAAAACGATCCTGTCCCAGTGTATTTCGCTGGGACAGGATCGGTAAGGTCCTGCGGTGCCACCCGGCTTAGCGCAATGCGCTCACTCTGTGCATACTGACATATGCCGGCCTTTGCTTACGGGGCGCCATCCCCGTCTCCCATACTGAGCCCGAAGGCCGTTCCGTTCGCCCTTGAAAGTCCATTCCCTTAAAGGCTGCATACCGCACTCCCACCATCTGCGGCTAGCTCTTCCTGCTCACCTGAAAGGTACTCACTCTTTCGCATCGGTTTATCCTAAGATAAGCCTTCACGCGTTAACTGTCAAGAGATTTTTTGAACATTTATTCCATTTCTGCAAAACATTTACGTTTCCAGCCAGCGGATGACATCAAGGAGGCTGTCCTCGACGGTCTCGGCAAGGCTGCGCATCTCTTCGTCTGCCGGGAGCATGTCCGGGACCATGACCGGCCGGAGGCCTCCCGCGTGCGCCGCCCGGATGCCGTTGTAGGAATCTTCGACGGCAACAGTCCGCTCCGGCGCCGTCCCGAGGAGCCTGCAGGCTGCCAGGAAAATATCCGGTTCCGGCTTGCTCCTTGTCACCATGTCGCCGGCAACGATTTCGTCAAAGTATTCCGTAAGCCCGGCGCCGTCAAGCAGGCTGCACACCATCTCCCTGTCCGAAGAAGAGGCAATGGCGGTCCTTATTCCCTTCGTTTTCAGGTATTCGAGGATCTCACGCGCGCCGGTTTTCAGTGGCATCTTTCCGCCGCCGTAGCGCTCCGTATACAGTTCGAATACCTGCTGCCGGAAGCGGTCGTAGGGGAAGTCTTCGCCGAATACCGCCTTGACCAGCTTCTCCGTCCGCACGCGGCTGCAGCCGATGCACTCCCGGTAAAGCGCCGTGATATCGTCGGCGCCGTAGTCCCGGGCCACCTCGCTCCAGCACACGAAGCCGGCCCGCTCCGAATCGAAGATCAGGCCGTCCATATCGAAAACCACTGCTTCAAAGTCCTTCATTTCACTCTCCCGTATCCGCTCTTCTCCACCAGTTCCTGACCGTCCTCCGACAGCATGAAATCGACCATCTGCTGCACGTACGGATTTTTGTTGTCTGCGCGGGTCACCACGCAGAGATCGACGGTCAGCGGGTAGGAACCGTTTTCGATGTTTTCCCGTGTCGGCAGGACCCCGTCCACCGCGATCAGGCGGACGTCATTTTCCTGATGCAGGTCTTCCGCGAAATAGCGGAAGGAATAGCCGAAGGCGCCTTTTTCATTATGGTACTGCGCAACCTTTTCAAAAACGCCCAACATCGCGTCCACGTATTCGTAGGTCTGCGGCTTTTTCAGGGAAACGTCGCCCATGAACCACTCCATCATGGCCTGGGAGCCGGAATCCGCCGGACGCTGGAAGGCCAGGATCGGCTGGTTTTTTCCGCCGACCTCCTTCCAGTTCGTAATGTCGCCGTGGTAGATCGCGCGGATCTGTTCGCTTGTGAGGTTCGTTACCGGATTGTCCGGTTCCACGAAGAAGACGAAGGCTTCCTTCCCGATCGGCGTGACATTCAGCTGAATGTGCCTGTCTTCCGCCTCCTGCATCTGGTTTCGGGAAGGTCTCGCACCGAAGATGATGTCGGTTTCTTCGATGAGCAGCCGGCCAAACGCATTCACGGTATTGGTGAAAGAGACGATCTTGCCGTTCTCGGAAATGATGTTCCATTTCTTCCACTCCTGCTCGATCCCCTCTCCCCTCTGATACCGTTCTTCAATGGCTGCGATATCCTTGTAAACGGCCTTCGCGGCGGCTGAATAGAGCGGGAAGCAGGCTTCGGCCCCGTCCAGGCGCGGCATGTCCTTTTCTTCTTCGATGATTAGGCTCGCCGGATGATCGAGTTTTGCCAGCTTTGAGGGTTCGCTCCAGACCATGTAGTCGGAGAAGTCGGTACTGGACCAACCGTGCATGTACTCGAAGCCGTGTCCGCCGTAGCGGACCGACGGCCGGTTCGCGTACAGCATCACGGACGCGCCGATGCAAAGGGCGCCCGCCGCGAGGAAGGGGATGGCCTTTTTCAGCAGATCGAAGCGTTTCTGCAGGATCACAGAGAGGAAGAAGGCGAGGAGCGGCGCAGCGGTGACGACGACCAGCATCCATTCCGCCTGCATGCCGATATGGACCACGAAATAACCGGGCAGCCCCAGCGCCAGGATCCGGGATGCTGTCATCATCACGCTTCCGTCGGTATTTCCTTTTGTGACTGCCATGAGTACGGTGATGCCCAGGATCAGGACGCCCGCGAGCACGCCGTTCGTGACAGCGACCGCAGGGATCAGTTTCTTCCGACGCAGCAGATACAGGCCGGTGAGTGTGAGAAGCAGCGAGAGCGTCACCAGGGTCTCGTCCCATCTGCCGGTATTAAGGTTTTCGACGATAAGAGCTCCGATCAGGCAGCCCAGACTCGACAGCGGCAGCAGCAGGATGAAGCCGATGCAGCGCAAGACCTGCGAGCCCCCAGATACCGCGCTCACGGGTGCCTCCGCCTTTTCCTGGTTTTCCTTAATCCTTTCTACGCTGCCTTCTCTCAGATCCATGACAGATTCCTTTTTCCTCCGATCACGTCTTTTTCCCAGTATACTCCATTTCACCGGATATGAAAAGAGCGGAACGCTTTGCTTCCGCTCTTCCCTGTGCCGCACAGATTCTGCTTCAGTTCCCTGCCAGAACGATTTTTTCAACAGTAACCGCATCAAACCAGCTGCCCAGGCCGTTGATCAGCTCGTCTTCCAGGTCTGCAGTCCCTTTATTCGTGAGTTCTGCACTGTCTGCGGTGATGCTGCCGTCGGCGTGAACGATGACCCCGGAAACCGTGCTGAAAAACAGCAGGTCGTACGCATAGCTTGTGTGGTTCTCCATCCAATCGGGCTCCGTGACCGTCACATGCAGGCAGGCCGGAATGGCCAGTCTGCCAATGAATCCGTCAGCATGGCGAAGTGCATAAATACTGTTTCCGGCTTCGCTGGAATCCACCGTTACCGCTTCTCCGTTGTAGAAGCCCTTGTAACCTTCGGCTGTCTGGAATTCCAGCGTCCCCGCCGTGCTCTGAAGGGCGAGGTCCAGTGCAGACTTCTGCAGCGAAGCGATCGTCTGGCTGTCCAGTTCCGAAGCATCCGTCAGATAATGGTCCACGGGACCGACCGTATAGGTCCCGGTCAGTTCCTTGAAATGGTACTGATTTTTCATCTTCGCGTCCTTGAAGCTGACGGTCACGGTGACCTCGTCGCCTTCATGAAGATCCTGATATTCAGAGAACTGATAGTTCACCTTGCTGAGCGGGTTCTCCGCCGGCAGGTTGTTGGTCACCCGCAGAAAGCCGTAAGGCGAAACCTCTTCGTATGTAATGGCAATGCCGTTCTCGGTGTTCCAGTAAGCCGGATCAAAAGCATCCAGTTCAACAGAAGCGGGGTCGGTCTCCGCCGCTTTCTCAGTTCCTGCCGCAGAGGAGGCGCCAGGCGTCGTCTCGGCGCCGGAAGCGCTGAGGCCGCTCACGGTGAACTCCCTGCTGACGCCGTCAAGCGCAACACCTGCGTTTTTTGCAGCGTCTTTATCATAACTTACCGTCATGGTGACCTTGTCGCCGTTTTTCAGATCCTTATTCGGGCTGACGGAGAGCGTCATCGTAGATTCCAGCTTCGTGATCTTGCTGAGAGCCGCTTCGCCCTCTTTGGATCCGGCCATGATTGCCTTTTCAAAGCCGCTGTAGTCAAGATCCGCGCGGGCCGTGCCCTTGCCGTCCGCGCCGCGGAACAGGACGTTCATGTAGTCCGAAAGGTCAATGCGCACCGTCTTGCTTCCGCAGCCCGCGAGCAGGCAGACACTCATCACCATCATCAGTACCAGTGCAGTCAGTTTTTTCATCATCTTATCTCCTTTTTGTCGGCAGCCGTTTTCTGCCTTTTTTCTTTTTACACCTCCTAGACGGAAAAAAGCTGTCTCAGGTTTTAAGAAAAAACAAATTTTTTAAATTTCTTACTGCCCGATCTCCCAGTAAAAATCCGGCGGCTTTACGAATTCGTAAAGATCGTGCTCAACATAGCGGCAGAGGTCTTCGATCTCTGCGTCAAAATCCTCCACGGAAGCATAGACTTTGTATAAGCGCATGTCTTCCTTTTTATATTCGATGCTGCCGTCTTCATGCAGGAACTTTAGCGGAAATGAATCCAGAACAAAAACCACCACGGAGTACTCCGTCGGAATCGGGACAGCGATCGAATTTGCCCATTCAGGATCGACGAGCACATTGCCGAGATAAACCAGAAAGTACATCGCCGCCCCGCCGCTTTCGTAAAACACCGTTTTATGAGGTCCGTTCACGGAGAAATGTGAAAAGTCAGCAATGTACTGCACCGGGACGTCCGTCGTCCCCTGTTCGCCCTTGATCTCAAGGTATTCATGAT
The DNA here is from genome assembly GCA_902761665.1 of uncultured Lachnospiraceae bacterium. Classification (GTDB taxonomy): domain Bacteria; phylum Bacillota; class Clostridia; order Lachnospirales; family Lachnospiraceae; genus UBA6987. The sequence goes on from CACWLA010000022.1 coordinate 10,543, forward strand.
CGTTAAGGACAGTCTTCAGTTTCTCTCTCGCCAGTACGTCCATATCTTTCAGGAAGGAATCCGGCAGGATCTGCTCTTCCTCCGTGCTCTCTGCTGATACCTGGACGGTCTCTTCCGGACGGTTCTGCAGATGCTGATACACGGCAGCACCGCCTCCGGCGGTGATAACGAGAGCTGCCGCGCCGGCGATGAGCTTCGTCCGCAGGACATGCCCGGCAGCCCCTGCTGCCGTCTTTGCCGCGGCGCCTGCTGCCTGCGCAGCAGTATTTCCTGCGGCAGATGCCGCTGCCGTGCCGGCTGCTGAACCGGCAGCACCTGATGCGGCGCCTGCAGCGGTTCCTGCGGCGGCGCCGACGGCCGTTTCTGCCGCAAGGCTCCCGGCAATGCTCTGCAATGCGGTGCTGGATGCAGCTGCAGCCTCCTGGCTCCGAAACAGCAGCATGAGGAACGGGATCGGGGCAAGACCGTAGAGCTTCGTGCCTTTTTTCTCCAGCGCGCGGACTTCTTTCTCCACCTTCTTCCGGCCGTAGTTCAGACGGCTCTTCACGGTATTCTCCGCAACGCCAAGTTCTTCAGCGATCTCCTTCACACTCATCTGTTCATAATAGAACAGGGATATCGCGACCTTCTGTTCTTCCGGCAGCGTATCCAGGATCTCCCGCATGAGACGCGCCGTTTCCTGCCTGTCGATCACCGCTTCAGGAAGGTGCTCTTCGCACTCGTCCTCAAATTCAGGCGGGCTGTCGGCGTCTTCAGATTCCAGGGAGGAAAAGACGATCGGCTGCTTCTGCCGCAGCACGTCAATGGTCTGATTGCGGGCGATCCGCTTGATCCAGGCGCGGAACTTTTCCGGGTCCTCCAGTTTGTCCAGGCTGCGGAAAGCCTTGAGATAACTGTCCTGCAGGATATCCAGCGCCTCATCATCATCGCTCACCATGGTGCGGACCGCCGTGTAGACGCTGCTGTAGGTCCGTTCATATAACTCTGCCAGGGCATCCTGATCGTTGTTCCTTGCTCTCCGGATCAGTTCTTCGCTGAACCCCTGCGGCGCCCCGCAGCGCGGGCAGGAAACAGCATTGTCAGGAATCGATGCATTGCATTTACAGCACTTCATTCTTATTCTCCTCCCCGCAGCACTTAGCCAGTATCCTGAGTATCCGTTCAAGCAGCCGCTCAGCCGTTTCCGGATCGATCACATAACTTTCCGCCAGAAGCCGATACAGCTTTCTGAAATCATCTTCACTCACGCTTCTATACCTCCCTGCATTAACCTGACGAAAAAAACGCCGCTCAGGTTTCAGCAGGATGAAAAAACAGAATTGGAAGTGATTTTTACCATAATGTTTATTATAACATATTATCCCGAAAAAAAACAGCCAGCCGGTCAGAAGACCGGCTGACTGTTCTGGTAAGGCCTGCAAACGCTGCAGCTTCCATACACGGATCAGGATGCAGCTGTCCGCAGCTTCTCCTTATTGATACTGGCTTACCCGATGCAGTTCACCTGGTAATTCAGTTCAGTACCGTTGACGCTGCCCTTGCCTTCAGCGCTCTGGCCGGGGGCAAAGGGGACTGCGGGGGCTTCGCCGGCCATGAGCGGGATCTCGCCGACGGCAGGCACGTACCCGGGCACCGCGCCCAGGAACGGGGCGGAGGCCGGAACGTACTTAATGACTTCCTTCGGGCCTTCCGCCGCCTTCGGGGCGTTCTTCGCGGCTTCCTTAGCTGCCTTTTCTTCGGCAGCCTTCTTCGCCTTCTCGGCCTTGGCCGGGAATCCGGCGGCACGTTCCTTGAAGAAGTTCATGGCGACCTGCGGGAACAGAGCGTAGGACAGGACGTCCTCATCCTGCTGCAGGTATTCGCCGACTTCCTCGCGAAGCTTCGGCAGCTCGTTCGGGATCAGGTCGGCTGGACGGCAGGTGATGATCTCGGCATCCTCACCGAGGACCTTCTTCTGCACTTCCTTGTTGAACGGACGGACGGTCTGGCCGTATTCGCCGCGGAGCAAAGCTTTCGTTTCCTTGGTCGCGACCTTGTAGCGGCCGCCGAAAAGGACGTTCATGACGGCCTGCGTGCCCACGATCTGGCTGGACGGGGTCACGAGCGGCGGCATGCCCAGATCCTCGCGGACCTCGGGGATCTCCTTCAGCACGTCGTAGAATTTATCTTCCGCGTGCTGATCCTTCAGCTGGCTGACCAGGTTGCTCAGCATGCCGCCGGGCACCTGATACTTCAGGGTGTTGATGTCAACGCCGAGCACCTTCGGATTCATCAGGCCGCTCGCGAGGTATTTTTCACGGATCGGACGGAAGTAGTCGGCGATCTCCAGCAGGATCTCCTGGTTGACGCCGGCGTCGTAAGGCGTGCCCTGGAAGGTCTTCACCATGACTTCGGTCGACGGCTGCGAGGTGCCGAGGGCGAAGGGGCTCATGGCGGTATCGATGATGTCGCAGCCCGCTTCGACCGCGCGCATGTAGGTCATGGCCGCGACGCCGCTGGTGTAGTGCGAATGCATCTGCAGCGGGACCTTCACGGTCTCCTTCAGGGCCTTGAACAGCTTGGACGCTTCGTAAGGGATCAGAAGCCCTGCCATGTCCTTGACGCAGATCGAATCCGCGCCCATGTCCTCCATCTGCTTCGCCAGATGGCAGAAATACTCGACCGTGTACGGTTCGCCGAGGGTATAGGAAATGGCTGTCTGGACGTGGCCGCCTTCCTTCTTGGTCGCTTTCACGGCGGTCTCGAGGTTGCGTACGTCGTTTAACGCATCGAAGATGCGGATGATATCGATGCCGTTCGCGATGGATTTCTGCACGAAATATTCCACCACGTCGTCCGCATAGTGGCGGTAGCCCAGGATGTTCTGCGCCCGGAACAGCATCTGCAGTTTGGTATTTTTAAAGCCGTCGCGGAGCTTCCGCAGGCGGTCCCACGGATCCTCGTCCAGGAAGCGCAGGCAGGCGTCAAAGGTCGCACCGCCCCACATCTCCACGGAATGATAGCCCACCTTGTCCATCTTGTCGATGATCGGGAGCATTTCGTCCGTCGTCATGCGGGTCGCGATCAGCGACTGATGTCCGTCACGCAGGACTGTTTCAGTTATTTTTACCGGTCTTTTTTCTTCCGCCATGTTAAAAACCCCTTTCATGGTCTCTCCTCTCCGGGAAAGCCGCATTCATTATAAAGCAAAACCGGGGAAGTGTAAAGACTTCCCCGGTCCATATTGTTTGTCTTTAAGATCAGATGCCGTAGATGGCCATGAACACGCCTGCCGCGACAGCGGTGCCGATGACGCCGGCCACGTTCGGACCCATGGCGTGCATCAGCAGGAAGTTCGTAGGATCTTCCTGAGCGCCCACCTTCTGGGACACACGGGCGGCCATGGGCACGGCCGAAACGCCGGCGGAGCCGATCAGAGGATTGATCTTGTGTCCGCTGGCCGCGCACATCACGTTGCCGAGCAGCACGCCGCCGAAGGTACCGAACATGAAGGCCACGAGGCCGAGCACGACGATCTTCAGGGTGTTGATGTTCAGGAAGGCTTCCGCGCTGGTGGTCGCGCCGACGGAGGTCGCCAGCAGGATGACCACGATGTACATCAGAGCGTTGGAAGCGGTCTCCTGCAGCTGGCGGGTGACGCCGCATTCACGGAACAGGTTGCCGAGCATCAGCATGCCGATAAGCGGAGCGGTGGTCGGCAGGATCATCGCCACGACGATGGTGATGATGACCGGGAACAGGATGCGTTCCAGTTTGGAAACAGGACGAAGCTGTCCCATCTTGATCTTGCGGTTCTTCTTGGAAGTGAAGGCGCGCATGATCGGAGGCTGGATCAGCGGGACCAGCGACATGTAGGAATATGCCGCTACGGCGATCGGGCCCATCAGCTGGTACTGTCCGAGTTTGGACGCCAGGAAGATCGAGGTCGGGCCGTCAGCGCCGCCGATGATGGAGATGGCAGCCGCCTGCTTGCCGGTGAATCCCAGGAAGATAGCCGCAAAGTACGCAACGTAGATGCCGAACTGAGCCGCGGCGCCGAGCAGGAAGCTCATGGGGTTCGCGATCAGCGGAGCGAAGTCGGTCATCGCGCCGACGCCCATGAAGATCAGGCACGGCAGGACCGCCCATTCATCCAGCATGTAGAAGTAATACAGCAGGCCTGCGGCGTTTTCCTTGGTGGTGAATTTCTTGTTCTCAAGAGCAGCCTTGAGTTCGGCTACGCTGGCATCCAGGGACTTGAGGTTGCCGTCCGCGCCGCGGCCGGCCGTAATGGTGATCTGATCCACGCCGGCGTTGTCCTTCAGGACATATTTCGCCGAGGTGGATTTCTCATCGTCCTTGGTGCACACCGCCCAGGCCGCTTCAAGGTCCTCGCCCTGGAACTCTACGATCGCGATCTCTTCCATCTTCTCGTTCAGATAGGTGGTCGTAGGCTTCGCGATGATGCCGGGGAAGATATTGACCAGCAGCATGCCGAACGCGATGGGCGTCAGCAGCAGCGGTTCAAAGTCCTTCGCGATGGCCAGATAGAGGAAGACGCACGCGATGAGGATCATCACGTAGTTTCCCCAGGTCAGGCTCGTAAAGGCAGTCTGTTGTGCCAGGTTGGCAATTGTTTGTCCGATATTGCCCATAAGTAAGACCCTCCGTAATTATCTGTCAGTTAGCCTAACGTTGCGATCACGTCACCAACTTCTACGGCGTCGCCTTCCTTCACATTGATAGCAGCCACGGTGCCGGCTTCAGGAGCCACGACCGGGATTTCCATCTTCATGGATTCCATGATGACGATGTCGTCACCGGCTTCCACGGTATCGCCGACCTTGGCAACGATCTTGAAGATCTTGCCGATGACCTGCGCTTCAACGTTCACGGCGCCGGCGGCAGCAGGAGCGGCAGCCTTAGGGGCGGCAGCGGGAGCAGCGGCGGGAGCAGGAGCGGCAGCAGGAGCAGGAGCGGCCGGAGCAAAAGCGGGGGCAGCCGGCGCAAAGGAAGGAGCGCTCATCATGGGGGCAAATCCGCCGAAGCCGGCATTTTCAACAGTTACGTCATAGGCTACGCCATTCACGGTGATCTTGTAAGAACTCATTGTAATTTTTCCTCCTGGAATGATTAATGATGATTAGTTGCTTCTGGTGATCGACGTCACCTTGGCATTAGGGCCGCACTGCTGTGCGACGGCTGCAAGAATGGCGGCCACGACAGCACCGTCTTCTCCGCCCACGCCGGCGGGTTTCGCAGGCGCAGCAGGTTTTGCCGGAGCAGGAGCTGCCTTCGCCGGAGTCTTCACGGGCGCTTTGGCCTTCTGACTCGATTTGTCCAATTTCCCGATGAACTTAAAGAGGGAAATGACGCCGCAGAGGAACAGCAGAACAACGAAGACGACGCCGAAGCCAACGATCATGTTGCCCAGCGCTTCTTCGATGCTGATGTCCGACGCAGCGATTGCGAATAAATAACTCATATACGCTTACCTCGTTTTGCGTTTTTTACGCTATTTCGCGTCTTAATCAGTATAGGCGATGCGGACGGTTTTTGCAAGATGAAAAACGCGGATTTTTGTTTCGAATACGTTAATAAATAATTTATTCCCGCTTCGCGTCATAACTTTTCTTATATGAGACATATAAACTGAAACAGAAAAAGAGCTGCCCTCTCGGACAGCTCTTTCCTCTGCATGAGGCCTTTAGGCCATCTGCTTCGCGACTTCCTCAGCGAAGTTTTCTTCCTTCTTCTGGATGCCTTCACCGGTCTCGAAGCGGACGAACTTCTTGATCTTCAGAGAAGCACCGCTCTTCTTCGCGACGTCGGCCAGATACTGGGAAACGGTCTGCTTGCCGTCTTCCGCCTTGACGTAGATCTGGTCGGCCAGGCAGAATTCCTTCATCTCCTTGGAGATGCGGCCCTGGATCATGCCGGCAATGACCTTCTCAGGCTTGCTGGCTTCCTTGGGATCGTTCATGATCTGCGCCTTCAGGATCTCCGTCTCCTTCTCGATGAAGTCGGCCGGGACTTCGCTTCTGTCCGTAAACTGAGGACGAAGCGCGGCGATCTGCATGGCAACGTTCTTCATGGCTTCGAGAACAGCCTCGTTTTCGGGCTGATCGGTCACGGCCTGGACGAGCACGCCGATGCGGCCGCCGCCGTGGACGTAGGACATGATGGCGCCGTCGGTCGCTTCAAGCTTTTCGAAGCGGCGGATGGACAGCTTCTCGCCGATGCGGCTGATCATTTCGGACAGTTCCTGTTCGACGGTCAGGGTAGGATCGGCAGCCCAGGGTTCGGCCAGGAAGCCTTCCAGCGTGCCGTTCGCAGAGGCCATGATCTGGTCGGCCACGTCGGACACGTACTTCTGGAAGATGGCGTTCTTCGCCACGAAGTCGGTCTCGCTGTTGACTTCCACGATGACGGCCTTATTGCCGACGACCTTGGCAGTCACGAGGCCTTCAGCCGCGATGCGGCCGGCCTTCTTGGCGGCGGCGGCGAGGCCCTTCTCACGAAGGAACTCAACAGCCTTCTCGATGTCACCGTCGGTGGCAGTCAGGGCCTTTTTGCAGTCCATCATGCCGGCGCCGGTCATTTCACGCAGTTCCTTGACTAAAGCAGCAGTTACAGCAGGCATTGTCTCATTCCTCCGTCTTCTCTTCAGCGGTCTCCTCGGCAGGGGCTTCTTCGGCCTCGGCCGCGGTATCGGTGAGCTGCTCGCCCTGCTTCGCTTCGAGCACGGCGTCCGCCATCTTGCCGACGATCAGCTTGACCGCACGGATGGCGTCATCGTTGCCCGGAATGACGTAGTCGAGTTCTTCCGGATCGCTGTTGGTGTCGGCGATGCCGATCAGGGTCACGCCGAGGGTGCGGGCTTCCTGCACGCAGATCTTTTCCTTCTTGGGGTCGACCACGAAGATGGCATCCGGGATGTGCTTCATGTTCTTGATGCCGCCCAGGTTCTTCTCAAGCTTGTCCCATTCTTTCTGCAGCGCAGCAACTTCCTTCTTGGGCAGCACTTCGAAGGTGCCGTCCTCGCTCATGCGCTCGATCTCGTGCAGCCGGGCAATACGGCTCTGGATGGTCTTGAAGTTGGTCAGCATGCCGCCGAGCCAGCGCTGGTTGACATAGAACATGCCGCAGCGTTCCGCTTCGCTCTGAATGGCGTCCTGCGCCTGCTTCTTGGTGCCCACGAACAGAATGGTGCCGCCCTCAGCCACGATGTTCACGACTGCGTTGTAGGCGTCGTCGATCATGCCAACGGTCTTCTGCAGGTCGATGATGTGGATGGAGTTGCGTTCGGTGTAGATGTAAGGGGCCATCTTGGGGTTCCAGCGGCGGGTCTGGTGTCCGAAATGCACACCGGCTTCCAGCAGCTGCTTCATGGAAATAACGCTCATTTGGAAATCCTCCGTTTGGTTTTTCTTCCGTGCGTTTCGCCCTTGGGAGACCGCCTTTCAGACGGCACCGCTCCCGCGGATCCGCGCACGTGTTTTTTTAGCGCCCGATTATAATAGCAGGAAAGAATAACAAATGCAAGAGGTTTTTTCGGGTTTTTCCCGCGGTTGACAAAAAGAAGCTTTACTTACTATAATGATATGATGCCAATTCATGGAAAGGACTCCTCTGACGATGCTGTTCAGTTCTCTCATATTCCTGCAGGCCTTCCTGCCGCTCACGCTGGCGGCATATTACGGTATCGGCCTGCTGCCGGCCTCGTCACCGGAGAAAAAACGGCGCCGGAAGAACACGATCCTGCTCATCGCAAGCCTTGTCTTCTACGGATTCAGCGGTCTGAAATACCTCCTGCTGATGCTGGCCGTCATCCTGCTGAACTATTTCGGCGGACTGCTCGTCTCCCGCGGAAAGACCTCCGCCGCCCGGAAAGCATTTCTCGCCGGCACGGTCATCCTGAACCTCGGTCTGCTCTTCTTCTTCAAGTATTTCAACCTGTTCCGCGATGTTGTCGGACAGATAAGCGCTCTTTTCGGCGGCGAACCCGGGGCCTTCACCCGGATCATCCTGCCGGTCGGCATTTCCTTCTACATCTTCCAGGCACTTTCCTATACCATCGACGTGTACCGCGGCGATGCCGAACTGCAGAAGAATCCCCTTGACTTTGCCCTGTACGTCTCCTGTTTCCCGCAGCTGATCGCCGGTCCCATCGTCCAGTATTCCGACGTTTCGGCACAGCTGACCGAACGCCGGGAAAATGCCGAACAGTTCAGCGAAGGCATCCGGCGGTTCCTCTACGGCCTCGCGAAGAAAGTCCTGATCGCAAACACCGTTGCGGAGATCGCCGACGGCATCTGGGCGCTCGAGATCGGAAAGATCGGCGCAGGCCTCGCCTGGCTGGGCGCTCTCGCCTATTTCTTCCAGATCTACTACGATTTCTCCGGCTACTCGGACATGGCGATCGGCCTCGGCAAGATGTTCGGGCTCGATTTCAAGGAGAACTTCCGCTATCCGTACCTCGCTGACAGCGTGACCGATTTCTGGCGGCGCTGGCACATCTCGCTCGGGTCGTGGTTCCGCAATTACGTTTACATTCCGCTCGGCGGCAACCGGAAGGGCGAAGGCCGCGCGGTCTTCAACATGGCCGTCGTTTTCTTCCTGACCGGCGTCTGGCACGGCGCGAACTGGACATTCTTTTTCTGGGGCGCCTACCACGGTATCTTCCGCATCGCGGAATACTGCCTCACGAAAAACTCCAAAAGAAACAGCAGATCACGCAGAAAACGCTTCCGCCTGCCCGGCCAGGTCTACACCTTCCTGGTCGTCCTTGTCGGCTGGATCTTCTTCCGCGCCGATACCCTGCCGGATGCTTTCGCCTTCGTCGGCCAGCTGTTCGGCACGCGCGGCGTCGATGAGACCATCCTTTCGTTCCTGTCCTTCCGCCGCCTGCTTGCTCTCCTCTGCGCCTTCCTGGGCCTTGGCTTTTTCCAGGAACATTTCCATTTCCTGCTGGACAAGATACAGAAAATTACCCGGGGGATCCTGGAGAGGATCTGGCTGCTTTTCCTGCTTTTCCTGTGCATCCTGCTGCTGACCAACTCCAATTACAACCCGTTCATCTACTTCCAGTTCTGAGGCTGCCTGATGAAGAACAAACTTTGGATCATCGCATTTCTGGCCTTTCTCATCCTGCCCGTCGGGGCAGGGTGCATTTACCGTGCCATGCATCCCGATGAAGACCGCAGGCAGATCGAGGAAGAGGAAAACCGCCGCATGGCGGAGATCGAATGGGATAAGCTGGCCGATTCCTGTCAGAGCATCGACAGCTGGTACAATGACCGTGCGCCGCTGCGCGGACCGCTGGTGCGCTTCTACCGGCAGATAAACGGTTCTGCGGAGCTCTTCTTCAACGACGAGATCTTCCCCCCGCTTGACCGCCTGATCCGCACCGGGAGCCTGAAGCCCGAGAAGCCGCACGGTCCCGGCAGCGAAACGCAGCCTTCAGCCACCGAGCCGGAAAGCACCGAAGCCCCTGAAACATCGACGGCAGAGGTCCCGACGGAGGCGCCGGAGCCTTCCGGCGAAGAATCGACTGAAGCGCCGTCCACCGAGCCGGAAACGGCCGATCCCGGGAGCACGGAATCCGGAGAGCCCGGAACCGATGCGTCCGAAACTGATGAAACCGAAACTATTGAGTCCGGGACTGATGAATCGGAGACCTCAGAGTCCGAGACCGGGGAGCCCGCATCCACCGAGTACGACCCGTGGGAGGAGCACGATCTCGAAGAGATCCTCACCGTGGAAGCCGACTACGAGCACTGGGGCTATACCGATTACCGCTGCCGCGACTGCGGCAGGACCTTCCGTCTGGACGTCACGGAAAAGCTTGTTGACACCGAAGCGATGTCCCCCCGCGTCGTCGGCCAGGGCGTCATCATCGGCCGCAGGAACTGGCTGTTCCTCTCCGCCGCACGCTCCGTTGAATATTACAAAGGCACGAATCTGCTCAGCGACGAGGAACTGGCAAACTTCGCCGCTCCGCTGGTGCAGCTCCAGGAGCGCTGCAGCAAGCTCGGCATCCGGCTGATCGTGCTGATCGCGCCGAACAAGGAGCAGATCTATTCGGAATACATGCCGACGTACACCGTCGAGAACGAAGACAAGCGGGAGCCCCGCCTGATCCGGTATCTGCAGGAGAAGGGCATCACCGCCCTCTATCCCGCTGCGGAGCTCAAGGCCGGCGATCTCTACCATGAGACCTACCACCGCTACGATACCCACTGGACGCCTTACGGGGCTTACATCGCCGATTACCTGATCGAGAAGGAACTGGGGATGGATCCCGAAGATCCTTATTCGCCCGACCTTCCCGTGACCGAGAAAACGATCTCTTCCGGCGACCTGATCTCACTCGGCAACCTTTCCGCAGGCAATTATCCGTCCGTCCAGTACTATGTGCCGGATGTCGATGCGGAATACGGCATCACGGGAGACGATCTCAGCGAGAACGGCAATGTCCGCCGGACCGAAAGCGACAATCCGAATGGGCTGTCCCTGGTCCTGGTCGGCGATTCCTTCCGCGTCAACATGTCGGATCCGCTTGCCCGCGGTTTCCGGAAGACCCTGATCCTGCACCACGACTATCTGGACGCATCGATGAAGGATGAGATCCTGGATGCCGACGTGCTGATCGTGGAAGCGGTGGAACGTTTTGACGTCCTGCTTCCGGGTTCCGTCCGGGCACTGCTCGAGATCCTTCCCGACTGAGGACTTTCCCGATACTGATCTTTCCTGATCTTCAAACATCATTTGCAGAGGTATCACATGAGACTTCATCAGAACAAAGGCTGCCGCACCCTGAGGGCACTGCCGGCACTGCTGCTGGCCCTGCTTCTCTGCGCCTGCGGCGCCGCCCCGCGCACGCCGGACGGTCGCGGGCTCACGCTTCCCATCATCGGGATCACCGACCTGGACCCCGACGCCGTGCCGTCTTCGGAACCTGCAGACACGGAATGCACGGAGAGCACTGAAACGCCGGCAGACAGCACTGCCGAGCCGGAATCCACGGAAACCGGGGAAACTGCAGAGACCGGGGAAACCACCGAAGCCGCCGTTTCCACTGAGCCGGAAAGTACCGAAGCGCTGACCGAGCCGGAAACGGATCCTGAACCGTCAAAGTCATCCGCTGAAGGCTGGCGCATCTGGATCGGCGATTCCCGCTTTGTCGGGATCCACGATACCGTTGCCACGGATCCCGGACGGGACCATTTCATCGCCGTCTGGGGCGCAGCCTACTACTGGATGGTCAATACCGCCATCCCCGCCCTCGACCTGTTCGCCTCCCAGCATCAGGTCGACGCCGTCTACTGGTCTCTCGGGGCCAGTGACATCGCGAAAGAAGTCTCTCCGTCCAATTATGATTCCGCGGACAAGTACAGCACCGCACTGAACGATCTGATCGAAAAGTATCCGAATACCACGTTCTACATCCTGTCCTACGGTCCGGTCGGCGGGGACGGAAAAAAGCCGAATGACGTACCGGACGCCGACGCCTATAATCTGGCTCTGAGCAGTTTTATGGACTATGTGTTTACGCACACCAAGGCATCCTACATCGATCAGGGTGAGTACATCGAGAGCATCGGCTATGCGACGACTGACGGCCGCCACTACGATGCCGATACCAACAAGCGCATCTACGATTACATCCTCTCGCAGAGCGGGCAGTAAGGCTTTTCCCGCAGGGCAGCGAAGGATGACAGCAGGATCAAAGAAAGCCGCGGTCAGACCGCGGCTTTTACTTTTTGTTGAAACATATTTACTTTTCGTCAAAGCGGATGCTGAATTTTCAGTTCTTCGGCGCAGTTTTCTGGACGCCCCAGATCCCAATGAGGATCAGCAGGCACATCACAAGGCTCAGCCAGGAGAAGGGTTCATGCAGGAGTACGGCGCCGGCAAAGACCGAGACGGCCGTCGTCAGGTTGCTGAAGACGCTCTCCTCCGCCACAGTAAGATAAGTCAGCGCATAGCCCGAAAGGAAATAGCAGATGACCGAGGCAAACAGGACCAGGTAAAGCACTGCGGCGAGATATTCCGGAAGGGCAAGCGGTGCAAAATAAGCAGGAAGGCTCCAGCCGGTCTGCACGAAGGCCATCGGCGTAAAGACTGCCGCACCGAACGCCATCATGACATAGCTTCGCTCAAAGGGAGAAAAGCTGGCTGACTGCGAGCGGCTGATCAGCGAATAAGCTGCCGCGGATGCTACTGCGATGACAAGCGCGAGAAGGCCAATGATGTCCAGCGTACCGGTACTGCGGTTCAGCAGTCCGATCCCGATCACGCCGCCCACGGAGATCACGCTGAAGATCAGCTGTCCGGCCGTGGGTTTTTCCTTCAGGATCGGTCCGGCAGCCAGTGTCGCAGCAATGGGGATCGTCGCAATCATCACGCCGGAGAAGATCGTGCTGGAATGCAGGATCCCGTACTGCTCACCGATAAAATACACGACCGGTTCCATCAGCCCCAGAAGGAGCAGCATGCCCACGCGTTTGCCCTTCAGTTCAAGGCGGAAGCGGCCCGTCAGCAGGACCAGGTTCATGGCCAAAAAGGCCAGCAGAAAACGATGGCTGAGCAGCTGGAAGACCGGTACGCGGTCCAGGGCCGTACGGGAAGCCATGAAGCTGAAGCCCCAGAAAACGTGGCCGACGATCGTTGCCAGAAGCGCTTTTATTTTTTGTCTGTCCCTATTCATGTCCGAAACGGCTTAAGCTGCAGCCGCTGCAATAAAAATATCAGTTCCTGAGCAGGTCGCTCAGACGTTTGCCGTAGAAGAAATCGTGTGTCAGCTTATCGTACTCCTCCCACAGCGGGAGCGTTTCGCAGCTGACGGCGCGCGGGCAGCTGACCGCTCCTTCGGCAAGGCAGGCGACAGGAGCAAGCGGCCCTTCCGTCCGTTCGATGATCTCACCGAGCGGATACTCTTCCGGCCTCCGGCAGAGCTTATAGCCGCCGCCCTTGCCGCTTGCGCCGGCGACTAGGCCGCCTGCGACCATGTCTTTCACGATGATCTCCAGATATTTCTTCGAGATCCCCTGTCTTTCGGCGATATCCTTAAGCGGAATATATTTTCCGCTGTCATTTTCCGCCAGATCGAGCATCACGCGGATCGCGTATCTTCCCTTGGTCGAGATCATGAAAACACCTCCTTCCGTCATTGTCCCTATTGTACAGTAGGTGAATAGGCAAATCAAGAGGGTTTTCGCGAAAACAGGACTTTTGACAGTCATTTACCTATTGACTTAGTAGGTTAATAGGTGTATGATCATCCTGCACACCGCAGAAAGGAGCACAGCACATGATCTATGCCGACAATGCCGCGACCACGAAGATGAGTGAAGCGGCTGTCCGTACCCTGATAGAAACACAGGCCGTCGGCTGGGGCAATCCCTCCAGCCTGTATGCGCACGGCCAGAAAGCGAAAGAGATCCTCGAGAAAGCGCGGGAGGACGTCGCCGCCGTGATCGGCGCCGAGCCGCGCGAGATCTATTTTACCTCCGGCGGAAGCGAGGCTGACAACCAGGCCCTCCGTTCCGCCGCCGCCATCGGAAAGCGTAAGGGAAAGATGCACATCATTTCCACTGCTTTCGAGCACCATGCCATCCTCCACACGCTGAAAGCGCTGGAGAAGGAAGGTTTTGAGGTCACCCTGCTGGATGTCCACGAGAACGGCATCGTCGTTCCGGCTGAAGTCGAGGCGGCCATCCGTGAGGATACCTGCCTGGTCTCGGTCATGTACGCGAACAACGAGATCGGGACCGTTCAGCCCATCCGCGAGATCGCTGCGGTCTGCCGCGCGAAGGGCGTCCTTTTCCACACCGACGCCGTGCAGGCCATGGGGCATCTGCCTGTCAGCACCGAAGACGGCTTTGACATGCTCTCTGCCTCCGCGCACAAGTTCCACGGGCCGAAGGGAGCCGGATTCCTTTACGTCAAGAAGGGGATCCCGCTCACGAATCTGATCGAGGGCGGCGCCCAGGAACGCGGCAAGCGCGCCGGGACCGAGGACGTCCCCGGCATCGCAGCGATGGTGACGGCCCTGAAAGAGACCGTTTCGCACATGGAAGAAAACGCCGCGCATCTGACGAAGCTCCGGGACCGCCTGATCGCAGGCCTTAGAGAGATCCCTCACGGCGCCCTGAACGGCGACGCTGAAAAGCGCCTGCCCGGGAACGTCAACTTCTGCTTTGAAGGCATCGAAGGCGAATCGCTCCTCCTGCTGCTGGACGACAAGGGCATCTGCGCTTCTTCCGGGAGCGCCTGTACGTCGGGGTCGCTCGACCCCAGCCACGTTCTGCTGGCCATCGGCCGCGTGCACGACGTCGCACACGGATCCCTCCGCCTTTCGCTCGGCGAGGATGCCGACGAAGCCCAGGTGGACGAGATCATCCGCTCGGTCCGCGAGGTCGTCGAATACCTGCGGGGCTTCTCTCCCGTCTGGAGAGACCTCATGGCAGGCAAGAAAGAATTCATTCTGTGAGGAGGTGCCGCATGGCTTTATACAGTGAGAAAGTAATGGATCATTTCCGCAATCCGCGGAACGTCGGCGTGATCGAGGATGCAAACGGCATCGGCGAAGTCGGCAATGCGAAGTGCGGGGACATCATGAAAATGTACCTGAAAATCGAAGACGGGATCGTCGAGGACGTCAAGTTCGAGACCTTCGGCTGCGGCAGCGCCATCGCCTCCAGTTCCATGGCGACGGAGCTGATCAAGGGAAAGCCTCTCTCCGAAGTCCGGATGCTGACCAACAAGGCGGTCGCGGAGGCGCTGGACGGCCTTCCCGACTACAAGATGCACTGCAGCGTGCTTGCCGAGGAAGCGATCAAATCAGCCCTGGAGGATTACGAAAAAAGAACAGGGATCAAGGTCGAGTGACAAAAAAAGCCGCGGTCAGCTGCCGCGGCTTTTACTTTTCGTTCATACATGTTTACTTATCGTTAAAGCAGTCCGTTCAGGCGGGCTGTTTTCTTTTGCGGAAATACAGGGTGAGCAGGGCGATGAGGAGCGCGCAGACCGCGGCTGCCGCGAAGAAGACCTTCGCGTTCGGCAGGAAGGAGGTCGTGCCGTCGTCGTTCACAATGGTCGCAGCCCCCTTAAGGACCGCCGCCCCGATGCCGGGTCCGATGATGCCCGGGATCAGCACCTGTGCAATGATGCGGAGTCCCTGGAAGCGCCCCGCCATGCGTTCGGGCGTCCGGTTCCGGATCTCCGCGCCGAAGACCGCCATCCCGGAAAGATAGCCGCTCATCATGAGGAGCGAACCGATAAAGACCGGGATCTTCATGAGGAGGCCTTCCGCGGGAATGACTGCAGGTACGAGCCACAGCAGCAAAAGGCCGCCGAGAAGCAGGAGCAGCGGCAGAAAGACGGAACGCTCATACCCCTTCTTATCCAAAACCCTTCCGTAAAGCGCCGTCACGGCCGCTGCCAGGATGATCGCCGGCGCCATGATCAGCACGTAGTCGGCCATGCCCAGGCTCTTCTCATAATAAATGATCAGGTAGGGCATGAAGATCTGGATCGCGATGTTGAAGACGACGAAGCAGCCGAGCGCGGCATAGAGCGCCCGGTTCTTTTTGAAGACCGCAGGCCGCAGGCCGTAGGCGATCGTGGTGAAGTATCCGAGTTCGTCCGGCGGGGCTGCCGGCTGTTCCTGCACGAGGAAGAAGCCGAG
This sequence comes from uncultured Lachnospiraceae bacterium, assembly GCA_902761665.1. Taxonomy (GTDB): domain Bacteria; phylum Bacillota; class Clostridia; order Lachnospirales; family Lachnospiraceae; genus UBA6987. Next base: position 26,216 of record CACWLA010000022.1, read on the forward strand.
GATGCCGATGAGGAGGACGGCGGCGCCGATCACCGTATAGATCGTCGTCCAGCTTTCCGCCTTCGAAAGGTCAAAGCCCATGAAGCCCCCGAAGACCGCGAGGATCGCGATGAGCGGCATCATGGCATTCACGCCCTCCGCCGCGCCGCGGTTCTTTTCGGTCGTCGAATCCGTCAGCCAGGCGTTGAAGGCCGCATCGTTCGCCGTCGAGCCGAAGAAGGTCATCACGCAGTCCAGGATGATGGTCAGGGAGATGCCCACGGAAGCCGCGCTTACGGCCGCGCCGAAGAGGCGCCCGATCACGTCCGTCCGAATGAAAGCGAAGGCAAGGATGGAGATTCCCCAGGCAATATAGCCCGCGCACATGAAAATTTTCCTCTTCCCGAGGCGGTCAGACAGGGCTCCGATCAGAATCGTGGTCAAAGTTGCCGCAATGGCGCTGGCCTGCACCATCAGGGCGATATCCGCAGCCGAAGCATTGAACATCTTGTAAATGAAGACATTGAAATACATGTTCTCCACGACCCAGGCGATCTGCCCGGTCAGAGAAAAGATGATGAGTGCCGCCCAGAAGCGGCGGTTCGTGTTCTTCATCCGGCATCTCCTTTCCGTTGTTTCCATTTCCCGCAAGATCCGTCTTCATTATATCCTTTTCCGGGGCATTGGCAAGTGTTGTCAAGTCTTTCCCTTTTTGTTATACTCTTCCTGTTATCGCCGGCATTTTCCGTGACGCGCCGGCGGCCCTGAGGAAATGAAATGAATACGAGATCCAAAGTCATCATCGTCCCCTGCAGCACTTATGATAAAGAGACCGTTTACCGGGCTGTAAAAGCCGGCGTTCTTGCGCTCGGCGGGATCGGCAGCTTCATCCGCCATGAGGAGCGGATCCTCGTGAAGCCGAACTACCTTTCCGCCGCCGACCCGGATAAGGCCGTGACCACGCATCCCGCGGTCATCGAAGCGGTCCTGCGCCTTCTCAGTGAATACGGCTGCGCGGACCTTTCCTGCGGCGACTCGCCCGGCCACGGAAAGGGTGAAGCCGTCGCGGCGCGCCTCGGCCTTGCGGAGACCTTCCGTGCGCTCGGCGTCCGCGAAGCGGAAATGAACGAGGAAGTCCTGACCGCATATCCCGAAGGAAAGACCGCGAAGAGTTTTTACTTCGCGAAGGAAGTCACCCGTGCCGATGCCATCGTCAACGTCTGCAAGATGAAGACCCACGCGCTCGAGCGCATCACCGGCGCCGTCAAGAACGTCTACGGCTTCATCTGCGGCATGCGCAAGGCCGCCGGGCACGTCACCTATCCGAATCCGAACGTTTTTGCCCGCATGCTGGCAGACATCCATCAAAAGACCGACATCCGCCTGCACGTGATGGACGGGATCGTCGCGATGGAGGGGAACGGTCCCGGTTCCGGCGACCCCGTGCCCATGAACGTTCTTCTCTTCTCTGCCGATCCGGTCGCCCTCGATGCGACCTTCTGCCGCCTCGTGGACCTGGATCCCCGCCTGGTCCCGACCTGCGAACAGGGGCAGCTCCTGGGGATCGGCCGCCATGAAGAGGCGGATATCGAACTGCTGCTCGCGGAGCCCGGCGAAGGCAGCGCGGAACCCTCCGTGACACCCGTCACCGCAGCGGAGCTCGTCTCCCGCTTCGGTGATCCCGCCTTCAATGTCGACCGCCGCCCGGGCATGAACGGCGGCAAGTGGGGACGGCGCATCGGCATCCTGAACCACGTCACGAAGCGGCCTTACATCGATAAGAAAGCCTGCGTAAAATGCGGCGTCTGCGTCTCGCACTGCCCCGTTCCCGGCAAGGCCGTGGACTTTAAGAAAGGAAAGGATCAGCCGCCCGTTTACGACTACAGCCGCTGCATCAGGTGCTTTTGCTGCCAGGAAATGTGCCCGAAGCACGCGATACACGTGAAAGGGATCTGATGCGGCGCAGTGCGGGCAAAGCTTTCGAAGAGCATATGAACGAATGTGAATCGCTCTGAGAAAGGTTTCACCCGGATGCGGAGCCGTCCCCGAGGAAAGGAAACCTATCATGATCATACGCCGCGCCTGCGAGGGCGACACCGAATCCATTCTGAATCTTCTCTCACAGGTCCTGGAAGTCCACGCCTGGATCCGCCCGGACATCTTCATTTCCGGGACGACCAAATATTCCGCGGAGGACCTCGCCCGCATGTACCGGGACGACGAGCGCCCGATCTACGTTGCGGAGGAGGACGGCGCCGTGCGCGGCTATGCCTTCTGCCAAATCAAACGCCCGGTGCAGACACCGCCCATGATGGTCCCGCAGACCGTTCTCTACATTGACGACATCTGTGTGGATGCCTGGGCACGCAGGAAGCACGTCGGCCTCATCCTCTTTGACCATGTAAAGAAAGAAGCCCGGCGCCTCGGCTGCAGCAGCATCACCCTGAACGTCTGGGAAGGCAACGATGCCGCGCTCAAGTTTTACCGGAGCATGGGCATGAAGACCCGCTCCCGGACAATGGAATACGACCTTAACCGGAAGGAGGACTGACCGGCCCCGCCGATCGCCTGAAACATATGAAATACCGCATTCTTCAGAACAAATGGTTTCTCTACCTCACCGAATTCTTCGCCGGCGTTTCCGTCATGGCCGTCGAACTCGGAGCCAGCCGCCTGCTCGCGCCCTACTTCAGCTCGTCGCAGATCGTCTGGACCATCATCATCGGCGTCATCATGATCGCGATGGCGCTCGGCAACCTTTACGGCGGCCGCGCAGCTGATAAGGACCCGGATCCCGCAAGGCTCTACCGCCGCATCCTGATCGCCGCGGTCTGGATCGCCGCGATCCCGGTGGCCGGCAAGTACGTGATCCTCGGCGTTTCTGCCCTGCTGGTCCTTGCCATCAATACGAACTTCCTGATCTGGGCAGCCTTTGCGAGCTGCATGATCGTTTTCGTATTCCCGCTCTTTTTGCTCGGCACGGTGACGCCCTGCCTCGTCCGGGCGACCATCGAAAGCCTCGATGAAGGCGGCCGCACCGTAGGCCGTCTCGGCGCCTGCAACACCATCGGCAGCATCATCGGCACCTTCCTGCCCACCTTCGTGACCATCCCTTCCGTCGGGACCTCGGTCACCTTCCTCATCTTCGCCGGCATCCTGCTCGCCATCGCCCTCATCTTCTTCATCAGTGCGAAGTGGAAAAAACCGGGGCCTTACGTCGCGGCGGCGCTCTTCGTTCTCTGCGTGATCTTCGGGCGGAATAACTCCTTCGCCTTCTGGCAGAATGACCTGCTCTACGAGGGCGAATCGGTCTACAACTACCTGCAGGTGAGCGAAGACTCCCAGAAGGTCATTCTTTCCACGAACGTCCTTTTCGGCGTGCAGTCCGTGGCCATGAAGGAAGGCGGTCTCACCGGCCTCTACTATGACTACGCGCTCGCGGCGCCGGTCATGGCCGGGAAGGAGGCGCCCTCGGTGCTGGTCCTCGGCAACGGGACCGGGACCTTCGCCTCCCAGTGCACGCGCTATTTTCCCGGTGCGCCGGTGGAAGGCGTGGAGATCGACGGCAAGATCACGAAGCTCGCCGAAGAATATTTCAGCCTCCCCGAAGAAGTGAAGGTCACGGAATACGACGGCCGCGCCTATATCCAGACCATTAAGGAAAAGTACGACGTGATCATGGTGGACGCCTATCAGGACATCACGATCCCCTTTCAGATGTCCACGACCGAATTCTTCACGCTGGTGCGCGATCACCTGACTGAGAACGGTGTGATGGTCGTGAACCTTTCCATGCATTCCGACGGCGAGCTTTCCATCAACCACTATCTCTGCGACACCATTGCTTCGATCTTCCCCCATGTCGCGACCGCGGACGTTCCCTATACCACGAACCGTGAGCTTTTCGCTTCGATGAAGGAAATGCCGGCCGCCCTGCTGGAGCGGGGCAGCGGGAGCGTCGCCGACCGTGCCGACCTTGCGCAGATGATGCAGACCGTCTCCGCCGCCCTCACGCCGTATGAGGGAGAAGACCATATTCTGACCGACGACAAGGCCCCCGTGGAAGTCCTCGGCATGCGCATGATCGACCTGCTCATCAGCGACGAACTCAGTTACTTCAAAGACATTTTCGAACGGGAAGGTCTCGCCGGCCTGCTGAAGAGCCTGGGGATCTGAACCATTTCTAAAACGCCCCCGCAAATGAGATCAGCCGTCCGCCGGGCAGCTTCTTGACTGTCTGCCGACATATTTGATTGCAGTCTGCGCCGCAGCAGGCAGCTCAGTTCAGGCATTCGTGCGGACGCCTGCCGGAAATGAGCAGTCTGCTGCGTCGGGACGGCATTTTTTTATATTATGTTACATTCATCCTTCCCCTGCGACTGCATGGGTGAAAGCGCTTTTGCAAAGGAGAACCTCTATGGACGACCGCCGCATCACGGATCTGTACTGGAATCGTGACGAGGAAGCTCTGACCCTTACGGAACGAGCCCTCGGCGGGTACCTCCTGTCCATTGCCCGAAGGATCCTGGGCAATGAAGAGGATGCCCGCGAATGCGTCAACGACTGCCTCCTGGAAGCCTGGAACAGCATTCCGCCGAACCGGCCGGAAAGCCTTGCCAACTTCCTCGGGCGGATCGCGAGACGCCGCGCGATCGACCGCCTGCGCAGAAAAGGCGCGCTGAAGCGCGGCGGCGGTGAGGCCGACGCAGCCTTCGAAGAACTGGAAGACGTCGTCGCCTCTGCGGAGACTCCCGAGACCCTGTTCGAAAAGGAACAGCTCGCCGAAGCCGTCCGCACCTTCGTCCGCGGCATGAAACAGCCCGACCGGGACCTCTTCATCCGCCGCTACTGGTTCATGGACACGGTGGCGGAGCTCGCCGCCCGCTGGGACATGACGACAGGCCAGGTGACCATGCGTCTTGCCCGCAGCCGGAAGAAACTGGCTGCATACCTAAAAAAGGAAAAGTGGATCGAATGAAAACAGATGAACTGATGGACGCCATCACCGAACTGGATGATGCGCTTTTGAACGAAGCTGCGGGAACGCCTTCTCCGGAAGAGGTCTGCGCGGCAAAACGGGCCGGAAGGCGCCCGCTCATTTTCCGCATGGCTGCCGCAGCCGCGGCCGTCGTGCTGGCCCTGATCCTCGTACCGGTCTTTCGGAGGCAGAACAGCCCCGCGAACGCCCCGAAGGACAGCGTGAAGGAAGTCATTTCCGCCGATCCTTCGGCGAAGGCAGAGAAAGTCGCAGGCCCCGTGTACCCCGAAGAATGGACCCGGGAGCAGGAACTGAACTCAGACAAGGGATACCTTGAACGGCCGAACGGCATCCGTGTGGCCGCAGGCCGCGAAACTGCCGAACTTTACCGCGGTTATTTTGCCGACATGATGCTCCTGCTCCTCTCCGATCAGGAGGAAGAAAGCGCCGTGATGTCGCCGGTCAATATCTGGATGGCCACCGCCATGCTCGCGGAGATCACGGATGGGGAGACCCGTCAGGAGATCCTCGATGCCTTCGGTGTAAAGAATATTGAAGCACTGCGGGATCAGGCCGCGAAGATCTGGGGCCTGTGCTATAAGGATGACGGCCGCGAGAAGACCGTCCTCGGCAATTCGCTCTGGCTGAACAACACACTGGCGTATAAGGGCCGCGCCGTTCAGACGCTTGCCGACAGCTACTACGCCTCCGTTTTCCGGGGCCAGATGGGCACGGAAGAATATGGCAGCCTGCTCAGGAAGTGGATCGACGACATGACCGGCGGCCTCCTTGCCGATCAGACGAAAGGGCTCGAACTGCCTGAAGGTACCGCGCTTGCCCTCGTCAGCACGGTCTGGCACGAAACGAAATGGGACGCGGAATTCGATCCGAAGCAGACGAAACCCGGCACTTTCCACAGCCCGAAAGGCGATACCGAGGCAGAGTTCATGCACAGTGATTGGGCGGCCGGCATGTATTACCGCGCGGATGATTACACCTTCATCCGCAAATCGACCCGCCAGGGCAGCGTCTGGCTCTTCCTTCCGGATGAAGGCACTGCGCTTAAGGATATGATGCAGGAAGAGTCCTTCCGGCAGTTCCTCTCCTACCGCTTTGACGAGCACGACTATTGCACCCCAAACAGCGACGGCATATACCTTGAAGGCAAGACCACCCGCGGGATCACCGGAGCCTTCGCGAGGGTAGATCTGACCCTGCCGAAGATGGATATCAGCTGTCAGCAGGATCTGACCGACGCGCTGAAGAAGATGGGGATCACTTCTGCCTTCACCGCGGGGGAGGCTGATTACACGCCCATCAGCGACGAAGCCGGTGTGTACCTGCAGGAAGCAAAGCAGGGGACCCGCCTCATCGTGGATGAGGAAGGCGTCAGCGCCGCGTCCTACGTTGAAATGCTGGCCGGCAGCGAAATGCTTGAAGACAGGATCGAACTCATCTTCGACCGCCCGTTCTTCATCATGATCACCGGCGCGAACGAAGTCCCGCTCTTTGCCGGCGTCGTAAACGAGCCGTAATAAGGAAAAACATCTCTGGGCCTGTGAAAAAATGAGCGAATCATTTTTCACAGGCCCTTTTGCTATGTCCAATCGTGTAATCAAAACCACATTGGATTCAAAAGAGCGCATAATCC
>CACWLA010000023.1 GCA_902761665.1 uncultured Lachnospiraceae bacterium
TTCCAAGAAGATATGCCGTTTCTGCATTTGTACCATCGAAATACTCATCCAGCAGCGCCAACTCAGAACGATCAAAAGCAACTATGTCATCCTTTTCATCTCCTACGCGCATTTTTGGCATTTGAATCTTCGTATTTTTGTTTACACATAGCTTGTTATACGCATCTATGTCAAGATAGTTCCGCGAATACGCTTGCCCGAAAACCAAATAAAAGATTTTCAGAAATCCTTCGACGTATTGAAAGGAGTATTCACATTCAAAATACAATTCTGCAAGATAGTCGTTTGCTTCTGCTGCTGAAATGTCATCAACAAATCGTTTCCCCCATCTTTTGGAAAAATGATTTTTCCACAGAGAATCTTGCTTTAGCATCGTTTTGTATGCTTTACCTTTGCATCCTGTTTCGCGGTACTCTAAAAACACTTCTCCGAATGTTCTTCTGACAATCTTGATTTGTTTTTTTCTTTCGGTACGTGCGGCCACCATTGCCGCTTCCCTCGCTTTGATTGCATCTGTTTTGTTGAGCAACTTGTTACCGTGTTCGTCAGTTGATTTCCTTCGGCTTATTTCTTTACCGTCAACCACCATTTTGAAGCGGTAAGCCCATTTGCCGTTCTCCATCTGAAACACACCTGCATCCTTCTTTGCCATAATGCACCTCCAAAAAGTGTACTTTTAGGTGTACATTAGGGATAAAATGAGGCAGGAGGCAGAACCCAAAGTGTACAAAAATGTCCCAAAGATGGTGTAAAGATGTTATCCAGAAGTAATGAAGATGCTTCCGAAATGTATTGAAATTGTACGCGTTTTGCCTTATAATTTGGCTGAGTCTTCAAATAATTAACTGAAATAGTATCTCCAAGACCGACCTGGCCAAGCTCTGCAAGAAGTACAACCTCGACGCCCTGCACGACGCCATCCATGAAATGGCCCGCGACGAGGCCCGACACGGCAAGGCTTTCAAGGGTCTGCTGGAGAGATACTTTAAGTGAGACAGCACTAAGCAAGCCTGCAAGGCGCTGCGTGTGCGTTGTCAAACTTATCCAGCAAAGCCGACTTCAGTCGGCTGGTCGGACAAATAAGGCGGAAACCGCGCAGATCTCTGCCGGTGCTCCGGTACGAAAAAAGAGCTGCCTTCCGGCAGCTCTTTTCTTATTTCATCCCATTTTCGTTTCATTTCAGAACGGGGTACATGCCAACGATGAATTTATTCATTTCTTCGCTGAGGCTCTTATCCCAGGTGCCGTCCTTTTCAAAAAGGGAAACGAAGACCCTCTGCGTAGACTCACTGCGGTTCAGGCATTTGGTGACGATCTCGGATACCATTTCCACGTCAACACCTTTTTTGAATTCGACATTCGCTTCCGCAGCATTCTTCGAACCCTTGGTGTAAACGACAAGGATATTCACGCTGGCGTCTGCGGCAAAATCGCCGTTCAGGGTAAACTTCATACCGTTTTTAAACGCAGTCTTATTGCCGCTCAGTTTCGTACCGTCCAGAGAGACAGACGCATTCTTGACTGAGGAGTCCAGTTTCAGTTCAACGTAGATCTCACCGTCGTTCAGGAAAGGCAGCTTTTCGACTTCAGGAGCCGGTTGGGTCTCTATCGGGGCAGGAGTTTCCGCATTCTGCGTGGTGGTCACTGCGGGTGTTTCAAACTTGGAAGAACAGGATGCAGTGACAAGAACTAATGCCGCCAGCAGGAGAGCAGAGATCATTCTGATAGTTTTCATAGGTTAAACACCTCCTTCTCGTCACACGTTATACCCTATCTGCCGCAAAAAAACAAGCGCTAATTTCACAGGATCCCCAATCATTCCGCCGCTGAAAAAGCGGCAGCCGAAGCCGCCGCTTTCATATGTTTCTCCGTTTACGCCACCGGCTCGTCCAGCCGGCCTTCGAGGAGTTCCGGGTTCTCGATCAGTCTCTGCAGCAGCTGCACGCAGCCGGCATAGTAGAAGCCATCCGCGAGGCGTTCGTCGATCGTGAGGCCAAGCTCCACGGAGTCGCGCATCTCATAACCCCCCAGACGGTCAAAGAAAGGACGTTTCTTCCGCTCGCCGATCAGCATGATCATGGAGCAGGTGCCCCAGTTGGTCAGGTGATGGTAGCCGCTCTTCATGCGGATCGAGCCGAGATTCGACAGCACGGCGCTCGAATAATAGGGGTCGGTCGCGATGATGTCCTTCGGGACCCAGCCGTGCTTATCCAGCCACATCAGGATGTGTACCAGGAACTTGCTGAGGAAGCGGGGCATTTTCGTAAGGAAATCCATGGCCTGCGTCGACTCATCGATGGCCTCGGACCGGCAGGAATCGATCTGTTCCTTCATCTTGACGCGGATGGTGTCCAGCGTATCTTCAGGTACTGCGTGGACGAATGCCAGCGCCTCTGCACCGTCCTCCTCATAGCTCTTCTTCACCACGAAGGAAGTCGAGACTTCGTTCCGCTGATAAAAGTTGCTGTTCACGATAAAGCGATTCATCTTCGGCTTCAGCGTCAGCAGCTTCAGCACGGCGGTCGCAATGATCTGAAAGTGGTTGTACTTGAACTCCGGCCGCTCCGCGTTCTTTTTCTTGATGTATTCGTTCGTTTTCGTATAGTCGATCTTCAGCGGCAGGAACGCTTCGTTGTCGCAGCGGTTCGGGTAAATGATCCCCGTGATATAGTGCAACGAATCGAGTTCGCGCATCAGTCTTCCGTCTTTTCTGTCTCCCCAGGCCATCGGGCACCTCCTTAAAACAGTAGAATTATAGCCATTATTTCGCTAAATGTAAAGACATCCCCGCCGGTCTTTCCGAAGGCTGTTTCCTGAAAACGAACATAAATTTTACATAAAAAACGCTTGTCATTTGTGTTCATTTATACTATGATGGATTTACCATTTGAAAGGAGCGTTCAATTATGGGAAAATTCGTAGTTAAAGAAGCAAAAGGCGGTCTTCGTTTTAATCTTAAGGCGGCCAACGGCGAAGTCATCGGTGTCAGCGAAGTCTATACTGCGGAAGACGGCTGCATGAACGGCATTGCCAGCGTGAGAAAGAATGCGGTCGAAGCCAAGCTTGAGGATCAGACCGTTGCCGATTTCACCCCGGTCACCAATCCGAAGTTCGAAGTTTACAAGGACAAAGCCGGTGAATTCCGCTTCCGTCTGAAAGCCCGCAACGGCGAGATCATTCTGGTCGGCGAAGGCTACAAAGCCAAAGCCTCCTGCCTGAACGGCATCGATTCCATCCGCCGCAATGCCCCGGATTCCCCCATTGTCAGGGAATGATCCTAACGTGAAGAGAAGCCCCCGCAGGGGCTTCTTTTTTTATGCCGTGAGCTGTGTTCCGGCTTTTATGCGTTCCTGTCCGCCGACCGGAACTGCTCTTCCATGATCCGCATGAGTTCCTGCTTGTAGGCGGGAAAGACCGCCTCCCGATGCCGTATCAGGGTCACATCGGAATTGACCGGGACGCCTTCCCAGTCGACCGGCAGGATCAGGAGCTTTTTCTCGGGCTTCCGGAACTGGTCCAGACGCCGGGTGATCTCCGTCATCTGCAGGGGAAGGAGGCAGCCGGCGAGGTCTGTCCTGGCGATCCCGTCGAAGGTCTCCAGCCGGTTGGAACTGAAAACGATCCGGAAATCCAGATTCTGCTGACGCGCGGCGGTATCCAGGATCGCGCGCAGGCGGCTGCCGTTCGGTGCGGAGACGAGGGGAAAACGGCTGATCTCACGCAGTGTGATCCCGCTCTCCTGCCAGCGCCTGACCGAAGGCGTCCCCTCATTTCCCATGACGTTCTCCAAAAGAGGCCGTGACAGCAGGAAACAGTAACGCTCCTGCAGCAGCGTTTTCCGCTCAAGTTTCTCACTGCTTTCCGCCTGCTGCACGACAAGAGCCATGTCCAGAAGTCCTCGTTCGACCTGCTGCTCCAGAACGTCGGAAAACTCGCCGCTGATCTCCAGTTCCACATTGGGATACTCGCGCTTGAAGCGGGCAAGAATGGGCGGCACGAGTTCCGTATAGCGTGAAAAAGGGACGCCGATCTTCACATGCCCCACGACCGCCGTGCCGCGGTCATCCAGCGCTTCGCCGATGCCTTGCTCGATCAAGCGGATCTTCTGCAGCGATTCGACGAGGATCTGCCCGCTTTCGGTCAGGCGGAAGCTCGGGCGGCGCTCAAAGAGCCGCGTGCGGTATTCCTCCTCCAGACTGCGGATGTGGCCGCTGATGCACTGATAGGAAACGCACTGCTGCTCCGCTGCCTTACGGATGCTCTTCAACTCCGCGACAGCCAGGAAAGCTTCGAAACGCTGGTTCATGACGGTCCTCCCGTGAAATTATAATTTTGCATTTTAAGGATACTATATCATCTTTGCCTCTTTCATTCAAGACTGAATGAAAGTTTTTTCTTGCAAACATAAAAGAAAAATGCAGTTTGCCCCCTGCGTACCGCCGTGATATTCTTTACACAGAAAGCAAAAATGCTGCGGCTTTCCTGCCGCAGCCCCCAAGGAGATGCTCATGAATAACTGGAAAGGGAACCACGACCCGAAGAACCCTCAGGAAGCCTACTATGTCGGCCTCATGAATTCCTGCGGCTATCGCACGGAGGATCTCAGCAAGCCCGTCATCGGGATCGCCAACTCCTACACGGACGTCAACCCGGGACACCGGGCATTCAAACAGCTCGTTGAGTTTGTCAGGGAAGGCATCTGGGCAGCCGGCGGCGTCCCCGCCGAGTTCAACGTGCCGGCCCCCTGCGACGGCATGGCTCAGGGCGACGGGATGCACACCATCCTCCCGTCCCGCGACCTCATTGCGTCTTCCATCGAGGCGATGGCGCGCGCGCACGGCTTTGACGGAATGGTCTTCCTCTGCAGCTGCGACAAGATCGTGCCCGGCATGCTGATGGCGGCCGCCTCGCTGAACAAGCCGAGCCTTTTCCTGACGGCCGGCAGCATGGTCCCCTACGAAGCACCGGAAGGAACCTACGTCACGCCCGACCTCAAGGAGTCCATCGGCGCCCGCAACATCGACGCCATCGACGAGGAGACCTTCACCCGCTTCAAGGAAAACATCTGCTTCTCCTGCGGGACCTGCGCCATGTACGGCACGGCCAATACCATGGGCGTGTTCGCGGAGGCGATCGGCATCTGCCCCATCGATTCGACGACCATGCTCTACTGCTCCGGCGCGAAGATGCGCATGGCGCGGTCAGTCGGCGAGCGGATCGTCGCGCTCACGAAGGACGGCGTACGCTTCAGCGACATCGTGACTGAAAAGAGCCTTGTGAACGGCCTTCGCCACGTGGCGGCGACCGGCGGTTCGACCAATGCCCAGCTGCATATCTGCGCGATCGCCAAAGTGATGGGGATCCCGCTCGACCTCGGCCGTTTCGACGAGATCCAGCGTGAAGTCCCCTGCGTCGCGAAATTCAAGCCGAGCAGCAGGTACAACATTTACGATTATTACAAGGCCGGCGGCGTCGGTGCAACGCTGAAGGCGATCCGCAGATACCTGAATGAGGACTGCCGGCTCGCCATGGGCGGCACGCTCGGCGAATTCCTGGACGCATTCCGGCGGCCGGTGGATCCGGAGATCATTCACACGGTGGACGATCCGCTTTATCCGGATGGCTGCTACGCGGTGCTGTACGGCAATCTCGCCCCCGGCGGATGCCTCGTGAAAAAGAGCGGCGTGGTCCCCGAGATGTTTCATCACCGCGGACCGGCGGTCTGCTTTGACTCCGAAGATGATCTCCGCCGCGCAATGGCGGCAAAGGAGATCAAGCCCGGCTGCGTGCTGATCATCCGCTATGAAGGGCCGAAGGGCGGCCCCGGCATGCGGGAAATGTCCATCCCGGCGGCAATGCTGGTGGGCATGGGTCTGCATACGAGCGTAGCCATGGTGACCGACGGACGCTACTCCGGTGCAACAAGAGGACCGTGCATCGGCCACGTGACGCCGGAAGCCTGGGACGGCGGCCCCATTGCAGCCGTCCGGAACGGCGACATGGTGGAGATCGACATCGATGCGCACCGGATCAATCTGGAAGTCAGCGACGAAGAGATCGCCGCACGCCTTGCCGAGGTGAGACGGCCGGCAAACCACCCCGCGACCGGTTTTCTTGCTGCATATCGGAAAGCGGTCTCCGGTGTGAACGAAGGCTGCACCTGGCTGTATGAATGAAAATTGAGAAAGGAGCCCCCCATGAAGTGTTTGGTCATCGATTACATTGACGAAGACATCTACCGCGAATTTCAGAAGTACATGGAAGTGGATCTGATGATGCTGCCGACGAAGCAGACGCTTATCAAGATCATCGAACCCTATGAGGTCCTGATCATGCGCGTGGACCCCGAGATCGACGAGGAAGTCCTTGACGCTGCGAAGAACCTGCGCTTCATCGGCGTGTGCTCCACCGGTCTCAATCACATTGACCGGGCGGCCGCCGAAAAGCGCGGGATCATTATCCGCAACGCCCCGGGCATGAACGCGAACGGCGTCGCGGAGCTGACCATCTGCAAGATGCTGGAACTCGCGCGCAGCACCATCCAGTCGAACTACGAGGTGCAGGACCGCCGGCAGTGGAACAAGTACAAGTACCTGGGCATCGAGCTTGCCAGCAAGACTGTCGGCATCATCGGCTTCGGCTCGATCGGCCAGCGGGTCGGCGAACTGTGCCGCGTCTTCGGCATGCAGGTGCTGGCCTACAATCCGCACGGCCGCCCCGGGGAGTATTTCACTGCGCGCGGCGCCGAGGCTGCGGACCTGGATACGATCCTCCGCCGCTCAGATTTCATCACCATTCACGCCCCTCTCACGGACGAGACGCGCGGCATGATCGGCGCACAGGAGATCGTGAAGATGAAGTTCGGCGCGTTCGTCATCAACATGAGCCGCGGCGGCATCGTCGTCGAGCAGGACATGTATGCGGCGCTGATCTCCGGCCAGCTCGGCGGCTACGCCGCAGACGTCATGGAGGAGGAATTTGCCGGCCGGCGGACCTCCATGAGCTCCCCGCTCATCGGCTGCGACCGCTTCATCGTCTCGCCCCACTCCGGCGGTCAGACGAAGGATTCGGTCTACCGCATCAGCCGCTGCATCTTCGATGCCTGCAGCGAAGCCCTCCACTTTACGGACAGCGGGAAATAAGCCTGATCCTTAAGACACGAAAAAGCAGCCCTCCGAAGAGGGCTGCCTTTTCATTTGCAGGATGGTACCGATCAATACGCGGTGGTCATGGCGCCGTCGCAGAGGAAGGACTGGCCGGTCAGGGAACCGTTCGCTTCACTCATCAGGAAAGCAGCCAGACGGCCGATCTCGTCGACGGTCTGATAGCGGCGCTGCGGGAAGTCCGCGCTGTCGCGCTTCGTGTACTCTTCTTCCGTGATGCCTTCCTTCTGGGCACGCATGGTGTTCAGGTATTTGATGCGGTCGGTATAGATGCGGCCGGGGCCGATGGTGTTGACCAGGATGTTGTCCTTGCCGAATTCGCGGGCCAGGGACTTAGAAAGGCCGACCACGCCCATGCGGAAGGTGTTGGAGATGATGAGGTTGTCCAGCGCCTGCTTGATGGAGGAAGATGTGCTGTTCAGGATGCGGCCTTCACCGGCTGCCTTCATGTAAGGCAGAGCGGCACGGATGGCAACGATGTAGCTGTGCAGGCACTTCTCGTAGCCGTCAGCCCAGTCGGCTTCGTTCACGGCGTCAAATCCGCCGGCCTTGGGACCGGGGCAGAGGTTCACGAGGCCGTAGACACCGCCGAGATCCTTCGCGGCGTCATCGATCAGCTTCACGATGCTGTCGGGATCCTTAATGTCGGAAATATAGGTGTAGGGGCGGTTGCCGGTCTCTTTTTCAATGTATTCGACGGCTTCGTCCAGATCCTTCTTGAAGGGTTCCGCGGTGGTGATGACGACCTTTGCGCCTTCACGGGCGAGTTCGGTAGCGATGCCGCGGCCGATGCCGGCAGCAGACGATAAGCAAACGATGACTTTGTCCTTTAATCCGAGATCCATGATGATCCTCCTAATTGTTTTTTATGGTTTTCGAGTAAGATCTTTCGCGTTCAGGGTGACAGGGGGCTTCAAGCCTTTTCCGGGTGTTTCTTGAGGTCGACGACCGGGTTCACGAGCGGTTCCATGGAGAATCCGTCGGGACCGTAAATGCGGCATTCCGCAATGTCGCCGTCCGCAAGGCCGAAGGCGCGGGGCGTACCGGTGGACAGGATGTCGCCGGCCAGCCAACCCTGGATGCTGGAGTGCAGGGACACCAGACGGGCGGGACGGTGGGTCATGTTGGCGACCACGTTCTTCGCGTAAACTTCGCCGTTGTGCACGCTCTGGACTTCCAGCTTCAGCACGTCCGGGACCTCATCGGGGGTCACGAGCTGCGGGCCGAAGGAGAAGAAGGTCGGGAAATTCTTCACGATGCAGAGGTAGCGCGGATTGCCCTTCAGGAATTCGTTGCCCTTCAGGATGGATTCCTCAGTCATGTCAAGGATGGTGGTATAGCCGGCAACGGCATCCAGCCAGTTCTCTTCGGAAACGTCGCGGCAGTCCTTGCCGAGGATGACGCCGAGTTCGGCTTCCGCCGTGGTCTTCAGCGCTTCCTTCATGGCCGGCATGTGGATCTCGTCGCCGGGGCCGATCAGGGTATCAGCCATCTTGAAGAAGCTGCCCGGGAAGCCCTGGGGCGCCGCATCGCCGATGTCGCCCGCGTGGTCGACGTAGTTCAGGCCGATGCCGAAGATCCTTCTGGGATTGCGGTAAAGAGGGGCGTATTCAACTTTCTCATAAGGGACGGTGCCGGAGAGCTCAGCCAGTTCTTCCTTGCCGCTGTAGTTGTACCAACCCGTCAGGCCTTTCAGCTGATCTTCCACGATCAGGTCGTACAGGTTTTCCTTCCAGGCGGTACCTTTGGCCGCGTTCAGAGCGTGGATGGGCAGGATGCCCTTCTCGGTGACGATGCCCGCGACTTCAGCGCCGTGCAGTTTGATCGTTGCCAGTCTCATGTTTATTCTCCTTTGTTTTTCCGCAGATCCCCGAAAACGTCCGGCGGGACCTTGCGCTTTTCTTGTTTTTACGATATCATTATATGCGTATGCATCAGCCTTGTAAAATACGAAAAGCCTAATATGTTATTCGTTATTTCTTATAATCGGAGGGCAAAATGTTTCGCTATAAGGAATATATCTGTGCCGTCGCCGCGAACCGGAGTTTTTCCAAGGCCGCGTTAGCGCTGAACACTTCCCAGCCCTGGCTCAGCACGAAGGTCAGGGAAGTGGAGAAGCTGCTGGGCGTTCCCCTCTTCGACCGTTCCACCTCGCCGCTCACGCTTACCGAAGCCGGCACGTACTATGTTGAGCAGGCGGAAAAGGTCATGCAGATCGAGGAGGAAAGCCACCGGCGCTTCGAACAGCTTCGCCGCGCCGCCGCCGAAACCATCAGCATCGGCAGTTCCGCCTTCTTCTCCGGCTATCTTCTGCCGAATCTCCTCCAGGCGTTCCAGAAGGAGCATCCCGACCTCGTCCTGACCTTCTCCGAAGTGGAGCCCGGAACGCTCACCGACAAGCTCCTGCGGGGCGACATCGACCTTGCGCTCGCCGTGGAAAAGCCGGATCATCCGGAGATCGAGACCCGTCCCTGGATGCACGAAGAGATCGTGCTTGCCGTACCTGCCCGCTATCAGATCAACCGAGAACTTGCCGAATATGCTTACGATTTCGACGCCTTCCTTAAGCGGAATGAGCCCGGCTGCCGCAAAAAGCCGGTCCCGCTCATCCGTTTCCTGAACATGCCCTTCCTGCTGTTAAACGAACGGAACGACCTCCATCACCGCACGAAGGCGATCTGCGCAAACGCCGGCTTTTCCCCGAAGGTCAAACTGGTCCTTACGCAGATGATGACCGCCTACTACCTCGTTTGTGAAGGCCAGGGCGTGACGATGCTGCGCGATACGATCCCCGAGTACGTGTCGCCGAACGAGAACGTCGTCTTCTATCAGCTAAGCGATCCTCTCGCCTTCCGCAGCATCTCGCTTTCCTATCCGCAGAAAAAACTCCCGGCGATCCACCGGGAGCTGATCGAATATTTAAGTGAAAAAGGGGATGAGAATGCCCCGGAAGGAGAAGATCATGCTTAAGGTAGATCTGAACAGCGATCTCGGCGAAAGCTTCGGTGCCTATAAGATCGGCATGGATGCCGATATCCTGCAGTACGTCTCATCTGCCAACATCGCCTGCGGCTTTCACGCCGGCGATCCGATCGTCATGGAGGAGACCGTCCGGCTCGCGAAAAAGGCCGGCGCTGCCGTCGGCGCGCACCCGGGATACCCGGACCTGCAGGGCTTCGGCCGCCGGAACATGATCTGCACACCGAAGGAAGTGAAAGCCTACGTTAAATATCAGCTCGGTGCCCTCCTTGCCTTTACCCGGACAGCAGGGATCCCCCTGCAGCACTGCAAGCCGCACGGCGCCCTCTACAACATGGCCGCGAAGGACAAAGCCCTTGCCACAGCCATCGCCGAGGCCGTCGCGGATGTGGACGCGGGGATCATCCTTCTCGGACTTGCCGGCAGCGCCATGACCGAAGCCGGAAAGGAAGCCGGCCTGCGCGTCGCAGGCGAAGTCTTTGCCGACCGCGCCTATCAGGCCGACGGCTCACTAGTCCCGCGCAGCATGCCCGGTGCCGTCATCCACGACACGGAGGAGGCACTCTCCCGCACCGTCCGCATGGTGAAGGAAGGTATCGTTACCGCTGTCACCGGTGAGACTGTTCCGCTTACCGCCGATTCGATCTGTGTCCACGGTGACAACCCTTCGGCGCTCGCTTTCGTGAAAGCCATCAGGGAACGTCTGGAGACGGAAGGCGTATCGGTGGTTCCTCTGTCAGTAATCGTCTGAGACGCTCTCTCACAGCCTTTTTTCCGCGCGTCATACCTCTTTTCGGGAAGGATGATCCGATGAACAACGTACGCATTTTACTCACGGGAGACTGTTCCCTGTCAGTGGAATTCGGGAATGAGATCAGTGAAGCCGTGAACCGCAGGGTCCGTTCCTTCAGGGCCGCATTGGAAAACGCCGCGATTCCCGGCATCACGGAAACTGTCCCGACCTACCGCTCTCTCATGGTCCATTACGATCCTGCAGTGATCCGTTACGATCCGCTGAGGGATGAATTGGAGAAGCTGCTCGGAGATTCGGGTGATGCCCCTGTGCCGCCCGGCCTCGTACTGGAGATCCCGGTGCTGTACGGCGGGGAAGCGGGTCCCGACCTGCCTTTCGTTGCGGAACATGCAGGAATAAGCGAGGATCAGGTCGTCCGGATCCATTCCTCCGCGGAATACCTGATCTACATGCTGGGTTTTACGCCCGGCTTCACCTACCTCGGGGGCATGAGTGAGAGAATTGCGGCACCGCGTCTTGCGCAGCCCCGCCTGAGGATCCCGTCCGGCTCCGTCGGAATCGCGGGAACGCAGACCGGTATTTATCCCGTCGATTCTCCGGGCGGCTGGCAGCTGATCGGCCGCACGCCGGTGAAGATGTACGATCCGGAGAAGGAAAAGCCCATTCTTCCGGAAGCCGGGCAGTACATTCAGTTCATTCCGGTCGCACAGAAAGAATATGATGCCATTCTCCGCGAGGTTGAAGCCGGAACCTATGCCGTGAGGACGCACGTGCGGAAGGAGGACTGAGATGAGCATCCGTGTCATACAGCCCGGTGTGCTGACGACCGTGCAGGATCTCGGGCGATTCGGTTTCCAACAGTACGGCGTGCCTGTGTCCGGCGCCATGGATCCGCGAAGCCTGAAGCTGGCCAATCTCCTCCTCGGCAACGACCCGGGTGAAGCCGCTCTTGAGATCACCGTCACGGGACCTCAGCTGATCTTTGGCGAAGCAAATTACGCAGTCCTTACCGGCGGCGACCTCGGCGCAGAACTTGATGGAAAGCCGATGCCGCGTTATCAGGCCGTGAAGATCGAAGCAGGGCAGACGCTCCGCTTCCTCGGCCTTCGAAACGGCTGCCGCGCCTATCTCGCCTTTGCCGGCGGCCTGGACGTTCCCCTTGTCATGGGAAGCTGCTCCACCTGCATGAAAGCGAAGATCGGCGGCATCAAAGGCCGAAAACTCGAAGCAGGTGACGAACTCAGGTTCCGTGCACCGCAGCCGGATCTCCCCTTCCCCGAAAGGCGGCGGATCGGTACCGATTTCGTCTCACAGAAGCAATATGAGTTGCATGCCGTCTTAGGTCCGCAGGACGATCATTTTACTGAGGCAGGACTCAGGACTTTCTTCAGCGAAGTCTATACGGTGAGTGCTGATTTCGACCGCATGGGCTGCCGTCTGGACGGCCCTCCCATTGAGCACAAAGGCGGTGCTGACATCATCTCTGACGGCATTGCTTTCGGCGCGGTCCAGGTCCCCTCCTCCGGCAAGCCGATCATCATGACGGCGGACCGTCAGACTACCGGCGGCTACACGAAGATCGCGACGGTCTGTTCCGCAGATTTTCGCTTTCTGGGCCAGCTGAAGGGCGGTGACAAAGTGAATTTCATACCTATCTCCGTTGAGCAGGCACAGAATGTTCTTCTTCTCGAACGGCAATACTTCCGGATGATCCGGGATTTCCTGCGATGAAAAAGAGCGCCGCAGCGTGAACTGCGGCGCTCTTTTGTGTTAATCCTGAAGATCAGACGGCTTCGGCCAGGGCGGCTTCGATCGCCTTTGACAGCTGGTCCGGGCAGGATGTGGGGCGCGGCCCGCAGGTCGTTCCGGCAAGCGTCTCGGCCACGGTCTTCGCATCCTGGCCTTCCACGAGGCGGATGATGCCCTTGTGGTTGCCGTCGCAGCCGCCGACGAACTGCACGTTGTGCAGTTTCTTTTCTTCATCCAGTTCAAGCGTGATGATCATCGCGCAGGTTCCCTTGCACTCATACGTGTATTCCATTTCGGTACTCCTTTATGTTTTAGTGAGAAGATCCTTCACCGCTTCGCTTCTCAGGATGCCAAACGGCTGACGGGCGGAAGCGGGGCGGGATCATGATTACATTCTTTCGGGGGCTTCAAAGCCCAGAAGGCCGATCATAATGCCGAGGACGCGCTTCGTTTCTGCAAGGAGTGCGATCCAGGACGCCTTCTTCGCCTCATCCTCCTCCGTCAGGATGCGGTGCTCGTGATAGAAGGAATTAAACGCATTCGCCGCGTCGTAGATGAAGAGGCAGATCTTATGCGGCGCTTTCTCCGCATAAGCTGCCGTAATTACCTCTCCGGCGCCGGTAAGCAGCCGCTGGAGCTGCTTTTCACCGGCATCCCCCGCGGGCAGGATCTCCGCCGGCAGAGCGTCTTCGCTGATGTCCTTCTCCGCCGCATACTTATTCAGGATCGAGCCGATGCGGACGATGGTGTAGAGAATGTACGGGCCGGTATTGCCTTCGAAGGAGGTGAAGCGTTCCGTGTCGAAGACGTAGTCCTTCGTCGCCTGGTTCGAAAGGTCGCCGTATTTCAGGGCAGCAAGGCCAACGATCCGCGCGACGTTCCTCTTTTCCTCCTCCGGCATGTCCGAGGCCGCCATACGTTCGTAAACAGCCGACGCCACATCTTCCAGGAGGTATTCGAGCCGCATCACGCCGCCCGAGCGGGTCTTGAAGGGCTTTCCGTCCTTGCCGTTCATGGTGCCGAAGCCGAGGTGCGTCATCACGGTATCTTCGCTGACCAGCCCGGCTTTTCTCGCCGCGCGGAAGACCTGGAGGAAATGCATGCTCTGCCGCTTGTCGGTCACGTAGAAATACTCGTCGGGGTGATAGTCCTGCTCCCGCTGTACGATGGTCGCGAGGTCCGTCGTGGCGTAAAGATAGGCGCCGTCCGATTTTTGCACGAGGCAGGGCGGAACTTCCTTCGTATCGCTCTCCTCCGCAACGTCGATGACCATCGCCCCTTCGCTCTGCCGGAGGATCCCCTTCTTTCTGAAGTCCTCCATCATCGCGGGGATGTACGCCTGCGCGTCACTTTCGCCTTTCCAGAGGTCAAAGGTCACGTTCAGGTTGCCGTAGTTCTTCTTCAGATCGGCCACGGACACGTTCACGATGTGGCGGTAGAGGGCATAATAGCCGGGATCGCCGTTCTGCAGGCGGTAGGTCGCTTCATGCGCCCTCGCCGCAAAGGCCTCATCCGTCTTGGAGCGTCCGCTCGCCGCCGGGTAGATCTCCTCGAGATCGCCGATGGTAAAGGGTGCTTCGGCCGGATAGGCGCCTTCGTGCTTCGGATCAAAGTAAGGCAGGTCCGGCTTCCGGTCCTTCAGTTCCTCGATGATGAGTCCCATCTGCAGGCCCCAGTCGCCGAGATGCACGTCGCCGATCGCATGGAAGCCGAGGAAGCGGCAGATGCGCTTCAGAGACTCGCCGATGATTGCGGAGCGCAGATGCCCCACGTGAAGCGGTTTCGCCACGTTGGCGCCGCCGTAGTCGAGGATGATGGTCTTCCCTTCGCCGACAGGTTCCGCACCGAGGCGGACGTCTCCTTTCCGCGCGTTCAGGTAAGCTGCCACGGCTTCAGGCGCGAGCGTCAGGTTGATGAAGCCGGGCCGCACCGCTTCCGCTGCCGCAAAGAGCGGATCCTCCTTCAGGATCCCTGCGACCTCTTCCGCGATCTCGAAAGGATTGCGGTGAAGCTGCTTAGCCGCCGCCATCGCGCCGTTGCACTGATATTCGCACAGATCGGGGCGGTTCGACAGATTGACCTTGCCGAGAGCGGGATCCATCCCGCAGCGTTCAAAGGCCTTCGCCGCCGCTGCCGTCATTTGCTGCAATAAAGTTTCCATTTCCTGTGTCCTTTTGTCATTTTTCGCTTGCAATCCGGGAAAACTATGGTATAATGTCCTTTGCTGACATCAGCAAGGAAGCATAGCTCAGCTGGGATGAGCGTTCGCCTCACACGCGAGAGGTCAAGGGTTCGAGCCCCTTTGCTTCCACGATCCGCAGGTCTTCGGACCTGCTTTTTTGTTATGTAAGCTCTGATTGCTCCTCCTGCACTTTGAACTGCGGCTATAATTGCCGCCAAATTCGTTATTTTTTCTTGAAATAGTGCCTATCTATTCCTGCGAAAAACATCCTTTTTGGCGACAATTCTATCTCGCAGTCAAAGCACGTCGGACCTAATCAGAGTTTCCAGGTTTTAATCGTTACTTAGTTTTGCTAACTTCGCTGCCTGGTCGGCGGCGGTCAGGCTGTCGATCAGTTCAGCGAGATCACCGTTCATGATATCACCGATCTTGTACAGGGTCAAATGAATGCGGTGATCCGTCACGCGGCTCTGTGGGAAGTTGTAGGTGCGGATCTTCTCGCTGCGGTCGCCGGTGCCGATCTGGCTGCGGCGTGCCTCGGCTTCCGCGCTGTGCTGCTTTTCCAGTTCCAGTTCGTAAAGTTTGGAACGCAGCAGGCGGAAGGCCTTTTCCTTGTTCTGCAGCTGGGATTTTTCCGTCTGGCTGTAGATGACGATCCCGGTGGGATAATGCGTGAGCCGCACCGCGGAGTCCGTGGTGTTGACGCACTGGCCGCCGTTTCCGGAAGCCCGCATCACGTCGATGCGGATGTCGTTCGGGTCGATGACCACGTCCACTTCCTCCGCCTCGGGCATGACAGCGACGGTCGCCGTCGAGGTATGGATGCGTCCGCCGGATTCGGTCTCCGGCACGCGCTGAACGCGGTGCACGCCGCTCTCGTATTTCATTTTCGAGTAGGCGCCCTTCCCCGTGATCATCGCGACGACTTCCTTGAAGCCGCCGAGACCGGTCTCGCTCAGGGAGATCATCTCCACCTTCCAGCGGTTCGCCTCGGCGTAGTGCACGTACATGCGGTAGAGTTCCTGGGCAAAGAAGGCAGCTTCATCGCCGCCGGCGCCGGCGCGGATCTCGAGCATGATGTTGCGGTCGTCGTTCGGATCCTTCGGGAGAAGCAGGATCTTCAGCTCGTGCGTGAGTTTTTCCTCGCGCGCCTGGGCATCCTGCAGTTCCTCCTTGAGGAGAGAACGCATGTCCTCATCCTTTTCTTCTTCCAGCATCTGAAGGGCATCTTCCTGATCCTGCTGCGCCTTCAGGTATTCCCGGTAGGTGCTGACAATATCTTCGAGATCGCTTTGCTCCTTCATCAGTTTCCGGAAACGGTTCTGGTCGAGCGCGACATCCGGGCTCGACAGTTCCGCCTGTATTTCTTCAAAATGCTTGACCACGTCCTGACACTGTTCAAACATGGTTCAGTCCTCCTGCGGCAGTTTTCTGCCGTACGGCCGCCGCTTCTTACGGTTTCAGCGCGGAAAACACCCTGTCCCTTCCGGAAAGGTCCTGTTCCACGCGTCCTTCGCGCCAGCCGGCCTCCGCAAAGATCCGGATGACGTCCGCCCCCTGCTCGCAGCCGATCTCCAGCAGGATCTTCCCGCCTTCATTCAGATGCGCCGGGGCGTCCTTCGCGAGCCGGCGGTAGAAATCAAGGCCGTCCGCGCCGCCGTCCAGGGCGAGCAGCGGATCGTGATCCCTGACTTCGGGTTCCAGTTCATCTATCTCCGCCGTCGGAACATAGGGCGGATTCGCGCAGATGATGTCATAGCTTCTGCGGCTTAAGGATTTTTCACTCTTCGTCTTTGCGCGGAACAGATCGCCCTCCGCAAAGAGGATCTTCTCTTCCACACCGTTTTTCGCCGCGTTCTCCCGGGCAATGTTCACTGCTTCGTGGGAGATGTCCGACGCCGTGACCGAGGCGAAATCGCCTTCTACGGCAAGGGCTACCGCAACCGCGCCGCTGCCGGTGCAGAGGTCGAGCAGCGAAGGCGCAGCCGGGAAGGTCTTCGCTTCGCGCAGCACCGCTTCTACGAGCGTTTCCGTGTCGGGGCGGGGGATCAGCACGTCTTCGTCGACGGTAAAGGGCAGCCCGCGGAACCAGGCTTCGCCCAGGATATGCTGCAGCGGGATGCGGTTCGAGCGGACGCCCACGTAGGCGTCGAACATGAAAACGACACCGTCTGAGACTTCCTCTTCCCGGACCAGCGGAAAATGCGTACGGTCGGGACCGCCGGCGGCTTCCATGAGCGCGTACGCATCATGGGCGGCTTCCGGAACGCCTGCGGCTTCGAGCCGCGTGATCCCTTCCTTAAGAAGTTCGTCAAAGGTCATTTCCGGCCTCCTTTTCACGGGCTGAGCCGGTGCCTTCCCCGGGAGCATCTTCTTCAAAAACGATACCCAGTTCCTTTGCCTGCCACGCCTTCCAGTCGAAGACCGCGTTCACCGACGCGATGCCGACTTCGATCATGTCATCCTCAGGTTCCCTGGTCGTGAAGGTCTTCTGGAGCCAGAGTCCCGGTTTGCTCATCACGTCCGCGAACTTTGAATCGGTGCTTCCCGCCCAGCGGATGATCTCATAGGAGATCCCCATGACCAGCGGAAGCATGATGAGGCGCGAAAGGAGCCGCTGCCACAGAATGTCCTTCGGAAGGAAGATCCCCACGAACACGCTGACCAGCATGACAAACAGCAGGAAGCTGGTCCCGCAGCGCTTGTGCTGACGGGAACTTGCCCGAACGTGACTGACGTCCAGCGGCAGGCCGTGCTCGATGCAGTTGATGCATTTATGTTCCGCACCGTGATACATGAACACGCGGCGGATGTCCTTCATCTTTGAGATGAGGACGATGTAGGCAAGAAAGATGGCGACCCGGAGGATGCCCTCGAAGAGCGAGATCAGGAAGCGGTTCTGAATGATGGGCCGAAGCAGGCTCACCAGGAACATCGGCAGCAGAATGAAGAGTCCGACGCAGAGGGCAGCTGCCAGCACGAGGCTTACTGCCATCATCATGCTGTCCTTCTTCCCGTCATTCTTTTCGGCAGTCTTCTCCGGAGTTTCCCTGCCGGACGCTGCCCTTGCCTTTTCCGCAGCCTCTTCTTCCTCCAGAAAGGAGGCAGAGTACTCCAGCGTCTTCAGGCCGAGGGAAATCGAGTCGACAAAGGCGATGACGCCCCTGACGAAGGGGATCTTCCGGCACTTTTCTCCGAATTCGCTGCGTTCCTTCTGTTTTTCGCATTTCACGGCGATCTCGCCGTCCGGCTTCCTGACCGCCACGGCATATTTGCTGCCGTTCCGCATCATGACGCCTTCCAGGACAGCCTGGCCGCCGACACCCGAATATTTCATGTCAACCTCTTTTTTTCAAAATAAAAAGACAAAAGGCCATAGCCTTCCGCGGGGAAAGCCAGGCCTTTTGTCTTAAGCGAAAAGCTACTGATTGTTGGCACCCAGACCGTATTTCTTGTTGAATTTCTCAATACGTCCGCGGGCCTGCGCAGCCTTCTGCTGGCCGGTGTAGAACGGATGGCACTTGGAGCAGATCTCCACATGGATCTCAGGCTTGGTGGATCCGGTAATGAACTCGTTGCCGCAGTTGCAAGTCACCTTGCACTGATAGTACTTGGGCTGGATTTTCTCCTGCATGATCTTCACCTCTGGATTTGAATTCCGGCTCAGGGATGGTGTGCCCTGCCCGTTTGAATGCCGTTATTTCCAAAAACAGCAACTGACACTATAGCACAGGCAAAAGCGGAATGCAAGGATTTTTTTCGCCGAAAATGCATTTTTCACAGCGGTTTTTCTGCTATCGGGACCGTTATTTTACTCAGAAGCGCATCTGGCGCAGCCGTTGGCAGAACTCCTCGTTATTGCGCGTGTGGCGCATGAGATCCAGGATCTGTTCGAGCGCTTCCTCACCGCGGCTCTGGCTGCCGATCGCCCGCCTGATCATTTCCGTAACTTCCGCCTCTTCTCTTGTCAGCAGCAGATCGTCACGCCGCGTGCCGGACTTCAGGATGTCGATGGCCGGGAAGATGCGGCGTTCGGAGAGTTTCCGGTCAAGCACCAGTTCCATGTTGCCGGTACCCTTGAATTCCTCGAAAATAATATCGTCCATGCGGCTGCCGGTCTCCACGAGTGCCGTTGCTAGGATCGTCAGGCTTCCGCCTTCGCGGGTGTTTCTGGCCGCCCCGAAGAACTTCTTCGGCATGTAGAGCGCTGCGGGATCAAGACCGCCGGAAAGCGTACGGCCGCTCGGCGTGACGATCAGGTTGTAAGCCCGCGACAGGCGCGTGATGCTGTCGAGCAGGATCATGACGTCGCGGCCGTGTTCCACCAGGCGCTGTGCCCGGCCGAGCACCATCTCCGCCACTCTTCTGTGGTGATCCGGCAGTTCGTCAAAGGTCGAATAGATGACCTCGACGTTGTCTCCGCCGATCGATTCCTTAATGTCGGTCACTTCCTCCGGCCGCTCGTCGATCAGCAGGATCAGGATGTGGATGTCCGGATGATTTACCGTAACGGCCTTGGCGACTTCCTTGATGAGCGTGGTCTTGCCGGCCTTCGGCGGCGAGACGATCATGCCGCGCTGACCCTTGCCGATCGGTGCCATGAGGTCCATGATCCGCATCGCGCGCGCTTCCGTCTCTGTCTCCAGCCGGATCCGTTCGTCCGGGAATACCGGCGTCAGATCTTCGAATTTCGTCCGCTTCGCCGCGGCATCCGGGGCTTCGTCATTGATCGTATCGATATAGAGCAGCGCCGCAAACTTTTCGGTGCCGGTCCGGGCCTTGGTGATGCCGCGGATGACGTCGCCGGTCTTCAGGCCGAACCGGTGGATCTGCGAAGGCGATACGTAGACGTCGTTCTCCCCGGGCATGAAATTCTCGCTGCGGATGAAGCCGAAACCGTCCGGCAGGACCTCAAGGATGCCGTGTGCGGGTTCGCCGGTCGCCACGCCCTGCGGCATTTCGTCCCTGTTTTCCCGGACTTCAGGGATCTCCCGCGTACGGATCTCGCGGGTCTCTCTGATCTCCGGTTCTTCACGTTTCGGCCGGATCTCCGCGGGTTCCTCCGGGCGGCTTTCCTGGACCGGTGCACTGAAGGTGCGGCCGGAGCTTGCCTGCGTCACCCGTTCGGGACGCACGGGTGCACGGTCGCTTCTTTCATAATCTTCGGGCTTCTCGGTCTGCGCAAGATATGATGCGGAATAGGTGCCGAAGCCGCCGCGTCCGGTATAGCGTCCGGTCTGCGGAGCTGCCGTGCTCAGGCCTTCGCCGATGCGGCGCGGCCTTGCTGCCGTACCCTCCTCGGGTTCCGAGATCTCACTGTTGTCATCCGGCGCGTCGTTGACCGGTTTCCCCAGCGTGCGGGCCTTGATCTCCGCGGCTTCTGCGCCGGCCGAAGCTGCCTCCGGTCTGCTGAAGTTCTTGGAAATGCTGGTCCAGCGGGAACGGGGCCTTCCGCCGACCGTGGGCTCGGCAGGCGCCGCCGGGGCGGTTTCTTCGGGCTTTGCAGGGGCCGCTTCCGCTTCCGTCTCCTCTGCCTGCGCAGGTTCAGCCGGTGCTGCTTCAGGGTCCACGCCGGCAAGGCGCAGCGCCTTTTCGATGCGCTCCGCGCCGACCTTATTCATCAAATCGACCATCTGAGGTTTGCGGAAGGTGCTGGTCCCCTTGATGCCCAGCAGCTTCGCCCATTCTTTCAACGTGGGCAGCGACTGATCTTCGATAATGATGCTCATAAAAAACACTCCTTAACGGACGGCCCTGGGCCGCCCTGATTCGTTCATGATAAAATTGGGGATCTTTCGGAAAACGAGGAAGGCGATGATGTGAAGCATCCTTGAAATGCTGGATTTACGAGCCTTTACTCATGGTTCAGCATAGCATAATGCCTTGAAATTGCAAGTGTTTTTCTTGCAATACGGACCGTAATTTGATAAAATATTGCTGAAATTTTTCATGCGAGGCAATCCTATGATCAACGATCCGCAGGTGCTTTACAAGCTCATGGTCCTCTATATGCTGCGTCAGGCCAATCTGCCGCTTTCCAATGAACAGATCTCCGAATTCTTCCTGTCAAAGGAGTATACGAACTACCTCTCCCTCCAGCAGGTCATCGGGGAACTATTTGACGCGCATCTGATCAAGTCCTCCTCCGTGAGAGGCCAGAACCGCTGCGAGATCACCCGCGAAGGCGAGGAAGCGCTCGGCTATTTCGGCAAGGACATCCCCGATCCGGTCAAGACGGACATCCACCAGTTCATCAGCGAGAACAACATGCGCCTGCGCAATGAGATGGGGATCACTGCCGACTATAAAAAACTCCCCCAGTCGACGGAATACGAGGTCGACTGCGGGATCCGCGAAGGCAAATCGACGCTCATGCGGCTGATCCTGTCCGTGCCCGATGAAGAACAGGCACAGGCGATCGCGAACCGCTGGCAGAGCGCGAGCCAGAAAGTCTATTCACTTGTCATGGACGAACTTCTGGAGGATCAGTGAGCTTCAGGCGTCCTCACGGAATACACGCAGCCGCAGTAATCCTGGCGGTACATGCCGTACTCATTCGTGATCTCACAGGAACGGAGAAATCCGTTCCTTTTTTTGAAGTCCGACGGCAGCCAGATGACGCCGCAGCGGGCAGCTTCTTCCTCGCCGATCGCATTCAGCGCTTCGGTATCCTTGAGCGGGCTTAAGGTCAGGGTCGAGGCAAAGTAGGGGAAGCCTCCTGCCGCGGCTTCTTCGGCAGTCCGCCCGAGGCGCAGACGGTAGCAGATCCGGCAGCGTTCGCCGCGTTCCGGGTCATTTTCGTGCCCCTTTACGGCCGCGTAAAAACGTTCCGTATCATAATCGCCGTCCAGAAAACTCACCGGATGGCGGAAGGGATGGCGGCGGATGAATTCGATCTGCTCCTGCTTCCGGAAAAGATACTCTTCTTCCGGAAAGATGTTCGGATCGTAATAAAAAACGGTTACCGCAAAAACTTCCGAGAGGCGCTCCAGGCAGACCGTGCTGCAGGGCGCGCAGCAGGAATGAAGCAGCAGGCGGGGCGTTTCGCCCTGCCTGCCGATCTCTTCCATGACGTTCAGCATCTCGCGGTCGTAATTGCGTTTCATCGCACTTTCTTTCCGGAAAACCTCTGCCGAAGGGTTTTATTTCTCTCCGGTCTTCTCCTCAGGTTTCTCTTTTTTATCTTCTTCCTTATCGGGATCTTCCCAGTTCGCGAACTTTTCGGTCAGCGCATCGATCTCGCCGGTCAGCGCCTCCAGTTCTTTGTTGCTGTTGTCCCTCATGCCGGAGACCAGTTTCTGCAGACGGCTGAGCGCTTCCTTAAGCCCTCCGAAGATGCCTTCCGCCTTTTCGGCAGCCGCTTCTTCAGGCCGGATCGGGATGCCCTCGGTCATCAGCCTGACCTTGCCGGCCACCAGATCGAACTCCGTACCGCTGTACGGTGCCATGGTGATATAGCCCATGCCGTCGCTCAGCAGTTCCGCAAAGGATGACGCGACCTCGTCTTCGCCGTGGTTGACAAAGACCATTTTCGGTTTTTTCTTCATCCCGGTCAGCCAGGCGACAAGGCCTTCCTTGTCCGCGTGGCCGCTGGTGCCTTCCAGGGTCGCGATCTCCGCGTGGACGGCAATGTCCTCGCTGAAGAGTTTCACCGTTTCGGCGCCGTCCTGCAGCGCGCGGCCGAGCGTACCTTCCGTCTGGTAGCCGGCGAAGCAGATCGTGGACTCCTTGCGCCACAGATTGTGTTTCAGGTGATGACGGATGCGGCCGGCTTCGCACATGCCGCTGGCCGACAGGATCACCTTCGGCCCGGGATCGGTGTTGATGGCGATGGATTCATCCGTCGTGACGGCGACATTCAACCCATCGAAGAAGATCGGATTTTCGCCCTGCAGCAGGATCTCCCGCACTTCCTCGGCGAAGTACTCCGGCGGTGTCTGCAGG
This sequence comes from uncultured Lachnospiraceae bacterium, assembly GCA_902761665.1. GTDB lineage: Bacteria > Bacillota > Clostridia > Lachnospirales > Lachnospiraceae > UBA6987. Next base: position 22,772 of record CACWLA010000023.1, read on the forward strand.
AAGATATTGGTCGCCTCGACGGCCAGCGGGCTGTCGACGAAAACACGGAAATCCGGCACGCTCTTCACCATGCCTTCTGCCTTGATCTCCCTGAGGAAGAACAGCAGTTCCTGCGTACGGCCGACAGCGAAGGAAGGGATCACGACGTTGCCGCCGCGGGCCATGGTCCGGTCAATGATCTCCGCCAGCTGGTCGATATAGGCGCGCTTTCCCATCGACTGCGGATGCAGACGGTTCCCGTAGGTCGATTCGATCACCACGTAGTCGGCATCTTCCGGCGGGTCCGGATCGCAGATGAGCGGACGGTTCGCATTGCCGATATCGCCCGAAAAAACGATCTTCCTCTTATACCGGTTCTCCGTCAGCCAGATCTCGATGGAAGCGGCGCCCAGCAGGTGCCCCGCGTTCCGGAAGCAGATCTCGCAGTTCTCTTCCACCTGAACGCGCTTGCCGTATTCGACGGGGATGAAGCGCTTGATCACTTCCTTGGCATCATCCATGGTGTACATCGGTTCGGTCTCATCGCGGCCGGCGCGTTTGCTCTTCCGGTTCTTCCACTCCGATTCCTTCTCCTGGATGTTCGCACAGTCGAGGAGCATGATCGCGCAGAGGTTGGCCGTGGCTTCGGTCGCATAGACATTGCCGCGGAAGCCTCGCTTGTACAGCAGCGGCAGATTGCCCGAATGGTCCACGTGCGCGTGGGTCAGAAAGACGGCTTCGATCTCGGATGCGTTCACGGGGATATCCTGATTGACAAAGATATCCTTGCCCTGTTCCATGCCGCAGTCCACCAGAAACTTATGTTTTCCGGCTTCCAGGTAGGTGATGGAGCCGGTCACCTCATGCGTCGCACCCAAAAAAACTGCTTTCATCTGGATACTCCTTTTACGAAACTTTGTACGTTCATCATAACATAAAGAACGGGAAATGAAAAGCATTCCCCGTTCTTATTTGCATGGATCGCCGTTATTTTGTTTTTACGCACCGGGATTCTTCAGATTGATGTCTTCTTCCTTCTGCGGTGCTTTCCGATTTTCGTTGACGAGCTTCGTCATCTCTTCCAGATCCAGAAGTTTGTCTCCCTGCTGCGCGGCCGTGGTCTTCACGGCGTCCCTGAGAGACTCATCCCTGTGATGTTTGATATCGACGACCTTAGTTTTTCCGCTCGTGACATGCATCTCAAACAGGACCGTCTGCGCCGTATTATCCGAGAAGTTCGAATCATCCTTCGCCTTCTTGATCGCCCTGTTCAGCACGTTCAGGCGCATGATGTCGTCCGCGCATGCCTCTGAAACAGGCTTCCGGCCGAAGCCCTCGACCAGGGACTTTTTGGCATCCTGCAGCCGCTTCAGCGGCGATTTGTCATCCTTCGCCTTCTGCGCAAGGTTTTGCTGCAGCTGCTTGTAGACTTCTTCGGGATCGATCAGTTCGCCCTCGAAATCATTTTTCAGTTCGTTTGCGAGGTCTATCCAGACCGGATCGCTCCTGAGCTGCTCCGTCGCTTTCCCGCTGTTCAGCGAGTCGAGCAGGGTCAGATCCTCGGGATTCTGCTGGCGGGACATCTCGTGGAGCATGATCTTATCCTCGACCATCTTCGCGGCGACGTACTTCTCCAGCGCGTCCATGGCATCCGGGTCAGACGGGTCCTTCCCTTCGCACGCAGCTTTCATCATCCAGGTGTGCGCGAAAATGTTGTTCCGGGTGATCTTCCCTTCCTCCACCAGGTTGGCAGCGCCTTCCAGCTTGACTTCCAGATTATCCCGGTAGTCCTTGATCTTCCTGATGTCCTTTGCCGCATTCGGATTCTCACCGGTCAGGCGCTTCAGATATTCTTCCGTCCGCTCGACAGGCTGGTGAAGCTCCTTGAGTTCCGTTTCCGCGTCGGCTATCTTCTCTATCAGTTTATTTTCCTTCGCATTGTACGCCTTCAACTGCTCCTTGAACTGTTCGTCGTCCGCCTTGTAGTCGAGCATCTTGCTGTCATAGCGCGCGAGATCAGCCTGATATTTCTTATAGGCATTCGTCTCACCGAAACCGAGCGTGATGAACTTGAACGCCCAGCGCCCGATTTTATTGCCCAGGCTGAATTCCGGCTTTACGGGCTTCTTCACCTTCCGTTTCGGCTTCTCTTTTTCCAGTTCCTTCAGCTGTTCCTCGAACTTTTCCTTCTCTTTGCGGTAGGTATCGGCGCCTTCGTCGTACGCTCTTTTGGCCTTGACGTAATCGGCATTGGCCTTCTTTATCTTTTCCGGCGTGGCACCGCCCACGATGCTTCTGATCTCGAGCGATCCTGCCGGCGGGAAGAAGTTGCCGGGAAGCTGATGGGTCGAGGAGATCCCGTCGTCGGAAACATACAGTTTTCCGCTGCGGTTTTCCGCCGCGATGGGCGGATCGCCGTAGGCGTTGAACAGGAACAGGCGGCTGCCTTTCTTCTGCAGCTGTTTGGCTACCACCTCCCGGCCGTCGTAACGCACGCCGTCGGCGTCCAGGGCAAATTCCACGCCCGTCGCGATCTCGGTGAAACTGCGCGGATCAGCCTTGAACTTCGCTTCGGTCCGCTTCTGATTCCCGCTGCGGGGCGGGCCCTGTTTCCGCTCTTTCTCCGCTTCGCTGATCATCTGATCGATGTTCAGCGGGCCTTCATCGGGGAGGTCGTCTTCCTCCGGCAGCAAAGCATCCTGAGGATCCGGCTGAGGCTGCTGCGGCCCGGGCTGGGGATTCGGGTTCGGCTGGGGATTAGGGTTCGGCTGCGGCCCGGCCTGGGGCTGGGGCTGCTGTTGCTGCTCTTGTTGTTCGTTAGATCCGCCCGGCATGGGTCAGTTCCTCCTTTTCTGAGATATGATCTGATTCAGGTTCAGCGCGCCTTCGCGCGGATCTCTTCCTTCAGCTGTTTGATGAAAGCATCTTCGGCCACGTCATGTGTCTCTTCGCCCGCGCGGTTACGGATGGACAGCGTGCTGCTCTCCGCTTCCTTCTGGCCGACAATGACCATGTACGGTACCTTCTGCTGCTGCGCTTCGCGGATCTTGTAGCCGATCTTCTCGCCGCGGCGGTCAAGTTCGGTGCGGATGCCGGCGTCCTCGAGCGCAGCGTTCACCTTCTCGGCATAGTCCATGAAGCGGTCCGAGATCGGCAGGACCTTCACCTGCACCGGCGCGAGCCAGAGCGGGAAGTTCCCCATGGTCTCCTCGATGAGGTAAGCCATGAAGCGGTCGAGCGAGCCGAGGATCGCGCGGTGAAGCACGACGGGCGTTCTTTCCTGGTTGTCCTTGTCGATGTAGACCAGGTTGAACTTTGCAGGCAGGCAGAAGTCCAGCTGGCAGGTCGACAGCGTGTATTCCGCGCCGATGGCGGGCTTAACGTTGACATCCAACTTCGGGCCGTAGAAGGCGGCTTCGCCGATCTCTTCCGTATATTCCAGTCCGAGTTCGTTCAGGACTTCGCGGAGAGCATTTTCAGCCGTGTTCCACATCTCGTCGTCATCGTGGTATTTTTCCTTGTCGGCCGGATCCCTGAGCGACAGGACGCAGCGGTAGTCCGTGATGCCGAAATCCTTGTAGGTATCAAAGATCAGGTCGACGACCTTGCTGAACTCATCCTTGATCTGTTCGGGCGTTACGAAAAGGTGAGCGTCGTTCTGGCAGAAATGGCGGCCGCGCTCGATGCCCTTCAGAGTACCGGAAGCCTCATAGCGGAAGTCGTGCGCGATCTCGCCGATGCGGACCGGCAGGTTCCGGTAGGAATGCGGCTGGTTCGCGTAGATGCGCATGTGGTGCGGGCAGTTCATCGGACGCAGGACGTACATTTCGTCCTCGACCTGCATGGCCGGGAACATGTTCTTCTGGTAATGATCCCAGTGGCCGGAGGTCTTGTACAGGTCGACCGTGCCGATGCAGGGCGTCAGCACGTGCTGGTAGCCCTGGGCCAGTTCCTTGTCGCGGATGTAGTTTTCCAGAATGCGCCAGACGGTATAACCCTTCGGCAGGAACATGGGCATGCCCTTGCCGACCAGTTCATCCGTCATGAAAAGGCCGAGCTCGCGGCCGAGCTTCCGGTGATCGCGCTTCTTCGCTTCCTCAAGCTTCTGCAGGTATTCGTCCAGCTCGTCCTTCTTCGCGAAGGCCGTCGCATAGATACGGGTCAGCATCTTGTTCTTCTCGCTGCCGCGCCAGTAGGCGCCCGCGAGGTTCAGGAGCTTATAGGCCTTGCCGACCTTGCCGGTGCTCATGAGGTGCGGGCCGGCGCAGAGGTCGGTGAAATCGCCCTGTTTATAGAAGCTGATGGCGGCGTCTTCGGGAAGGTCCGTGATCAGTTCCACCTTGTACGGCTCCTCCACGGACTTCGCCCAGGCGATGGCCTCTTCGCGGGGCAGTTCATAGCGCTCCAGCGGCAGATCCTGCTTGACGATCTTCTTCATCTCGTCTTCGATCTTCGTGAGGTCGTCCGCGGAAATGGGTTCCGCAAAGTCGATGTCGTAGTAGAAGCCTTCGGCGATGGACGGGCCGATGGCAAGCTTCGCGGACGGATACAGGTGCTTGATCGCCTGTGCCATCACGTGGCTCGCAGTATGGCGGAGCGCCGCGAGACCCTGGGGATCCCGCGCCGTATAAATGCTGAGGGCAGCGTCGCCGTCGATGACGGTGCGGAGGTCCTTATCCTCACCGTTGATGTTCGCGAGGCAGGCCATCCGGCCAAGGCCCTCGCTGATGTCGCACGCGATCTCGTACGCGCTCATCGGGCGGTCGTATTCCCGCACCGAACCGTCTTTCAGTGTGATCTTCATGTCATTCTCCTTTCACCCTCTCCCGTACGGGAAAGAGGGACGTCAGCCTCAGCTGACTGTGTGAGGGCGGTCTCAACATAAAAAATCCCCGACCGCCGTTTCAAAAACAGCTGCCAGGGACGAGTCTTCATAACCCGCGGTTCCACCCCGCTTTCCCGGAAAAACCCGGGACTCTTCATTAGCTGATAACGGTGCCTGCCGGGCCGGATTGGGGCCGCTCGGAGCCGGTCTTCGGACGGTCTCCCGTAAAGCGCTTCCAGCATCTGCGCTTCTCTCTGGACGGGCCTTCTCGTCTTACTCTTCTCCTCAACGCTTTGAAATATTAAAGGTATGCACGTATCTTAGCACAAAATGAAGGTTTGTCAACCGCTTTGCCGATTATTTCTTCTGGAAAGACGTCTCTTCCGCAAGTCCCTCCTCCGTCAGCCGGTATACCTTATCGCAGACCTCCGCCAGGTATTTCCGGTCGTGGGAGACACTGATGATCGCTCCCGGGAACTGCCGGAGGATGCCGCGGACTTCCGGCGCCGAAAGCGGTGAGAAGTTGCGCGTCGGCTCATCCAGGATCAGGACATCCGCTTCCGTCAGGCTCATCCTGAGAAGCAGGAGTTTTGCCTTCTGGCCGCCGGACAGTTCGGCGATCGGATGGAACATCTCGTCAGCGGTATATTTCATCGAGCCGAGGAAGGTCCGGACCTGCGTGATCTCGTCTCTGTGCCCCGAGGACGCGAGGTAATCGACAGGGGTCTTTCCGAAGGGCAGTTCCTCCTCGTAATTCTGCGGCATGCAGCATGCCGTAATGTCGCTCCGGCTGCAGAGTTCTGCCGCGATCTTTCGGATCAGCGTCGTCTTGCCGGCACCGTTCCTTCCGATGATCCCGATCTTTTCCGGACCGCGGATCTTCAGGACGACGTTTCTCGCGAGCAGCCGCCCATCCGGTGCGCGCAGTTCCGGGAGTTCCAGGTTCACGACAGTCTTCCCCGCAGGCATTTCCTTCTGCCGTTCGAAGCGGATCGTGATTGCAGACTCGCTCTCCGGAAACGCCGTCATTTCCCCGTGCTCCCGCTCGTAGCGGTGCTCCAGGGACTTGACCGCCTTCATTTTTTTCTTCAGGAGCCGTCCCTTCGAGGGGTCCTGCCGCGAATTGCTCCGGAGATCCGCTTCCACCGACTGTTCGATGCGGCGGAAACGCTCCATGGCCTTCTTCTCTTCCCGCCGTTCGCTGACCGCCTCCTGCTCCTGCTTCGCGAAGGAACGCTGCCGCTCCTCCATGAAGGTCCGGAACGAAACATTCGCCACGGTGACGCGCGGGACCGTCTTCCTGCGCAGCTGTTCGATCAGGATGACGCGGTTCGCAGTCCTCTCGATCAAGGTCTCGTCATGCGATATGAACAGGATGCCGCCGGCAAAGTTCCGGATCATTTTCTCCAGCCACTCCAGCGTTTCGATGTCGATGTCGTTTGACGGCTCATCCAGGAGCAGATAGTCCGGTTTTGCAAGAAGCAGGGCGGCCATCTGCACTTTCACCCGCTCGCCGCCGGAGAGAGACCCCATCAGCTGCGCGGAATAAAACAGCCCGCTGTCAAAGTGCAGCGCGGAAGCCATCCGGATAAGCTCCGCCGCATCCGCCTCCTGAAAGGCAGGGCGGCGTGAGAAATAGTCATAAACGGACAGTTCTCTGTCGTCCTCCGGCAGTTCCTGCGGAAGATACCCAAGGACCACACCCTGCGCCGTCCGTGTCCCCTCCGCCTCCGCGTAATCTTCCACGAGCCGCGGGTCACAGATCCACTTCAGGACCGTGGACTTGCCGTTTCCTTCTTCACCGATCAGGACCGCCTTATCGCCCGGGTTCAGGACGAAGCTTAAGCCGCTCACTATGGTACGCAGGTCTTTCTTATGCGTAATCGTCAGATGCCCGATCTGCAGCATCAGCATCACCTCTTTCAAAAAACGCACGGCAAAAAGCCGTGCGTTTCATTACCGTCCGCTCTCCTTCATTTCGCGCTGCGCTTCGCGTTCGATGTCGCGCTTCGCGATGGTCTCGCGCTTGTCGTAAAGTTTCTTACCCTTTGCGAGGCCGAGTTCCACCTTAACGAGAGAGCCCTTGAAATAGACTTTGAGCGGTACGATAGTATACCCCTTCGTCTGTGCCTGCGCCGAGAGCTTGCGGATCTCGTAGTCGTGCAGCAGGAGTTTCCTGGTCCGAAGCGGGTCACGGTTGAAAATGTTGCCCTTTTCGTAAGGGCTGATATGCATGCCCAGGATCAGCATCTCCCCGTGCTTTTCCTCGATGAACGACTCCTTCAGGCTGCACTTGCCGGCGCGCAGCGATTTGACTTCGGTGCCCGCGAGCGAGATGCCCGCCTCGTAGGTATCCTCGATGAAATAGTCGTGGTAAGCCTTCTTATTCTGGGCAATCAGTTTGAAACTGTCGGTTTTTGCCACGGTAAATTCCTCCCTTATGCAAGAAAAAAGGTGCATGGCTCGCCATGCACCTTTTCCAAAGCGGATCTTATGACAGGATATTGATCGCCAGCGCGAAGACCAGGAAGATCGCAAGCGTGATCCTGGTATACTTCTTGAGCTGGCCTTCCTTCGTGCGGCCGGCATTCTTGGTCGCATAGCTGTCGGCAAATCCGCCCGCGATGGTGCTGGACAGGCCGTTCTCGTCGCCTTCCTGCATCATCACCAGAACGATCATGGCAATGCTGTCGATAACCAGTAATATGGATAAAATCGTGATAACAGTGCTCATCAGATAGAACCTCCTTGAAGCCTAGCCCTGCTATATTATCATCAGTCCCGAGATAATGCAAGCACTTTTTTAAGCTTTACGCACGAATTTCAACACCCAGCCGGAATTTCAGATTGCCGAGGATCTTTTTGACATAACGTTCTTCGGTCTCCTGGTCCAGCGCCTTCTCGTCCTGGCGGAACGAGACCTTGAAGGACATGCTCTTCTTTCCTGCACCGACCTGGATGCCACGGTAAATGTCGAAAAGTTCAACCGCGGAGACCTGCGGGCAGGCCCTGCGGATCTCCTCTTCAACTGCGCCGCAGGAAACCTCCTCTGCTGCCACGAGGGACAGGTCGCGGGAAACGTCCGGAAGCGCCGGGATGGGCTGATAGCGGATCTGCGCCGGGATGTGCGCTGCCAGTTTCTCGTAGTCCAGTTCGCCGAGGAAGATCTTCTGGTTTTCCTTGGAATCCTTCGGGAGATCGAGTTCCTTCGTCATGAGGTTGGAGATCTTGCCGAAGCAGCCGATCCGTTCCCCCTCACAGACGACCCAGGCAGCAATGCCCGGATGCAGGTACGGCACGTCCTCCGCCCGCTCATAGCTGAACTTCAGTGCCAGGTCTTCCGCCAGATCCTCCAGCGCACCCTTGACGCTGAAGAAATCTTCATCGCTGCCGAATACCGCAAGGCCGAGATGCTGCGTTTCTTTCGGCAGTTCCGTGACGGGCTGTCCCTTCGGTGCATACACGTTCGCGAGTTCGAACAGACGTCCTTCGGTGTTGCCCTTCTTGAGATTGGTCACCACCACTTTCAGCAGCGACGGCGCAAGGAGCGGCCGCATGATGGTCATGTTGGCATTGATCGGATTGACGATGCGTACGACGTTCCGTTCCGGGGCGTCCTTCGCGATGTGCAGGGCGTCGAGGTCCTCGTCCGCGTAGAAGCTCATAGTCATGGCCTCGCAGAAGCCCTGGCCGCAGAGCGAACGCTTGACACGGTCAGCCGTCTTCATTTCGGGGCGTTTTCCGCCGTTTGTTACGGTGGAGTCAGTGAGGAAGGTCGGCGTGATGTGGTCGAAGCCGTACATGCGGATGATCTCTTCCGAAAGATCCGGTTCGCCGACTTCGATGTCCTCGCGGAAGCGGGGCGCCGTAACGGTCAGCATGCCGCCGTCGTTTTCCGCCTTGAAATCAAGCCGGCGGAGGATATCGAGCGC
>CACWLA010000024.1 GCA_902761665.1 uncultured Lachnospiraceae bacterium
GTGAAGTGAGCGCTGAACATGCCTCTGTAAGCGCGTTAAACGCCGTTTCCCGGGCTTTCAGGGCTTCCGTGCGTAATTCCTCGTATGAAATCAGTTTCTGCCGTTCTGCGGCACGTTTCGCAAGGATCTCCTCCCCGCGGTTCGACAGATCCCCGTATTTGCTTTCCAGGCGGTGGATCTCATCCAGACGGTTTCCGACCTCGGCAAGATACGCAGCGTCGCAGCTGTTTTCCCGCAGATACGCTTCGGCGTCCAGCGAGAAGGAACGCATGAGATCGTCGACGGACGCCAGTTCCTCGGCCAGCGGCTGCAGCGCACCGTCGAAGGAAATGACGGAGGAAAGCTGCCGCGCGGCGCGTCCGACAGCCTCGGAAGCCGTCTCCGAGAGCTCCGTCAGCGCGGTGCCGACAGCCCGCTCGATCTTTTCGCCGTGGCTGAGCCGTTTGAATTCATCGCTGAGACGGTCTTTCTCGCCGGGTTTTACTGCGGCGTTTTCGATCTCACTGATCTCATATTCCAGGAAATCGAGGCGGCGGATCCTCTCCTCCTCGTTCAGCGTGAAGGAAGACAGCTTCTCTTCCGCTTTCTTCCAGGTGTGATACGCTTCTGCGCAGCGGGCTTTCAGGATCTCCGCCTCCGGTCCGGCAAAAGCATCGAGGATCTCCAGCTGTTTCGATGCTTTCAGAAGGGACTGGTGCTCGTGCTGGCCGTGGATGTCCAGAAGGCATTCTGTCAGGGCGCGGACGCGTCCGGCCGTCACGGTCTCGTCGTTGATGCGGAAGGTGTTGCGGCCGGGCCAGATGCGCCGGGATACGATGAACATCCCGTCCTCCGGTTCGGCTTCCACTTCCGCCAGTTTTTCGGGTGACACGTCTTCAGCTGAGAAAACCAGTTCGACGTAGGCATTTTCGGTGCCCCTGCGGATGACTTCGCTGCCGGCGCGCTGTCCGAGCGCTGCGCCGAGCGCGTCAATGAGGATCGATTTGCCGGCGCCGGTCTCACCGGTCAGCACGTTCAGACCGGGACCGAAATCCACGGCGGCGTCATCGATCAGGGCAAAGTTCTTGACATGCAGGTGACGAAGCATAATGATCCTTTCTTAATCAGATCGTGATCTTGCTCCGCAGCGTTTCTACGAAACTGCGTTCTTTCAGTTTGATCAGGGCGACGCTGCAGTTTGCTTCCGCAATGTTGACGCGGTCGCCGGGCTGCAGCGGGACTTTCTTGTCGCCGTCGAACGAGACCTGGTAGTCGTTGTGCGAACTGCCGGGCCGGCCGACGATCTCGACCGCGAGCCTGTCCTCGGGGGAAAGGATGATGCTGCGGTTGTTCAGAGAATGGGATGCGAGCGGTGTCATGACGAACAGCCTTGCCGTCGGTTCCACGATCGGGCCGCCGGCGGAAAAACTGTAGGCTGTCGAGCCGGTGGGGGTCGCGACGATCAGGCCGTCGGAGCGGTAACTGGTCAGGAGGCTGCCGTTCAGGTGGACATTCAGGTCAACGATCTTGCCGGAGTAGCTGCGGCCGATGACGATCTCGTTCAGCGCGCGGTGGCGGGCGACCGATCGTCCGTCGCGGATCACGCGGGCATAGATCTCCATCCGGGTCTCCACGACGTAATCGTCGTTCAGGAGGCTGTCGCAGATCAGCGGGATCATGTCCCTGTCGCCGGCAGCAAGGTAGCCGATATGACCGGTGTTGATGCCGATGTATCTGAGATCCATGTCGTTGAAGCGCCGGACCGTGCGGAGAAGCGTACCGTCGCCGCCGAGAACGATCACGCACTCGGTATCAGCCGGCGGGCGGTCATATTCGTCGGAACGGCAGCACACGGCGCCCGCGTCGGTCAGATGCCTTTCGACAAGCGCCCGCAGTGCGAAACCCTCATCCCGCGAGGGGTTGCTGTGGAGATAAAAGCGTTTCATCCCTGTTACCTCATTCCTGCGCCTTTTCGTTTAAGGCGCGGTGCGAACGGCTGACCAGCTCCGCTATGAAGCTGTCCGTCCGGATCTCTTCGGGCTCTCCTCCTTCCGGAAGCGTTCCCGCCGACTGCAGATACAGCAGGTATTCAATGTTGCCCTCCGGTCCCTTGACCGGCGACCAGTCTAGGCCGAGCACGGCAAAACCGTTTTCCCGGGCCATGCCGATCACGGCTGCGATCACTTCCCGGTGCGTCGATTCCTCACGGACGACGCCTTTTTTGCCGACCTTTTCACGGCCGGCTTCGAACTGCGGCTTGATCAGGCAGACGGACTGTCCGCCGTCCTTCAGCAACTGCTTCATCACCGGAAAGATGTGCTTCAGTGAGATGAAAGAGACGTCAACGGAGGCAAAATCGGCCTTTTCGGCAAGATCGGCGGGCGTGACGTTTCGAATATTGGTCCGCTCCATGTTGACGACGCGCGGGTCGTTCCGGAGCGAATAGGCAAGCTGCCCGTAGCCGACATCGATCGCGTAGACCTTTGCGGCGCCGTTCTGCAGCATGCAGTCGGTAAATCCGCCCGTGGAGGCGCCGATATCGACGCATATGCAGCCTTCGAGGCTGATCGGGAAGACCTGCAGCGCTTTTTCAAGCTTCAGCCCGCCGCGGCTTACGTAAGGCAGTTTATTGCCCTGCATCGTGACCGCGCAGCTTTCGTCGAACATGGCGCCGGCCTTGTCTTCCTTCTGTCCGTTTACGTATATGCAGCCGGCCATGATCAGCGCCTTCGCCTTCTCACGGGAAGGCGCAAACCCGGCCTCGGTCACCATGACGTCAAGACGTTTTTTCATGACCTTCCGCCGAGCCTTTCGAAGAAGCGCCTGACCTTTCCTGCACCGGGAGCGACGCCGTGCGCGATGACTGCCGCGGCAATGTCTGCAGCATCAAGTTTCAGCCGCTTCCTCAGTTCATCCGGTTTTCCCTGCGGAATGAAGGCATCTTCCGGTTCAAGGTTCAGGACCTCGACGGGAAGCCTGCGGCGGAACACGAGATCCTCGACGGCTTCGCCGAGACCGCCGCTGCGGCAGTTTTCACTGATGACCGCAAACAGGCGGTGGTCAGCTGCGAGCGCGGTGAGCAGTTCTTCGTCAAGCGGCTTGATGAAGCGCGCATTCACGACAGTAGGGGCAAAACCCTTTTCCGCAAGGAGATCTGCGGCATCGAGGGCAGGTTTCACCATACTGCCGGCGGCAAAAAGAACGATATCTTTTCCCTGCCTGAGCATTTCTGCTTTTCCGCGTGCTATTGGTTCGGTACTGCCGGAAACGGCTTCCGGTGCGGCGCCGCGCGGATAGCGAATGGCCAGGGGATGATCGAAATCAAGCGAAAAACGAAGCATGGCTTCCAGTTCCCGGCCGTCCTTCGGCGCCATGACGGTGAGCCCCGGACAGGTGCGGAGATACCCGACGTCCAGCATGCCCTGGTGCGTCTCGCCGTCTTCGCCGACGATCCCGGCCCGGTCGATCAGCAGCCGCACAGGCAGGTCCTGCAGACAGACGTCATGTACGATCTGGTCGTAGGAACGCTGGAGGAAGGTCGAATAGATGCAGACATAAGGCTTCAGACCGCCCTTTGCAAGCCCTGCGGCAAAGCTGACGGCATGCTGTTCGGCGATGCCTACGTCAAAGAAACGGTAGGGATACCGCTCTTCAAAGCGGGCAAGCCCGGTCCCGTAGGCCATCGCCGCGGTCACGGTGACCACGCGGCGGTCTTCTTCCGCCAATTCCAGGAGCGTGTCTGAAACATGGTCCGTGTACGTCTTTTTCGGGGTGCCCAGCAGGTTTCCGGTCGAAGGTTCGAAAGGACCGACACCGTGGAAGCGCTCGGGATCTTCTTCCGCGAACTTGTACCCCTTGCCTTTCTGCGTGACCACATGAACGATCACGGATCTGTTGAGCCTGCGTGCGTCTTCGAAAACGCCGACCATCTTCCTGATGTCGTGGCCGTCGACCGGACCGAGGTATGTCAGGTCCATGTCTTCAAAGAGCATGTCGGGTACGACCAGCTGCTTCAGGCTGTTTTTTACGCGGGTAACGCCGCTGACCATGCGGGTGCCGAAGTCGGGGATGCTGTTGAGCATCTGCTTGACGTTTTCCTTAAGGCGCGTATAGCCGGGTTCCGTCCGGAGGTTCTGGAAAGCGCGGTTCATGCCGCCGATATTGTGGCTGATCGACATGTTGTTGTCGTTCAGGACAATGATGAAATTGCTCTTCATCCGGGAAGCATTGTTGAGTGCTTCGAAGGCCATGCCGCCCGTCATGGAGCCGTCACCGATCACGGAGACCACGGCATAGTCCTCTCCTGCCGCGTCGCGGGCTTTTGCCAGACCCATGCCCATGGAAATGGAGGTGGAACTGTGCCCGGTATCGAAAAGATCGGTCTCACTCTCCGCCTGCTTTGGAAAGCCGCTCATGCCGCCGAGGGTGCGGAGGGTGTCGAAACCGTCCTTCCGCCCGGTCAGGATCTTGTGGGTATAGCACTGATGCCCGACGTCGAAGATCAGCTTGTCTTTCGGAAGGTCGAAAGCCAGATGCAGCGCCATGGTCAGCTCGACCGTGCCGAGATTGGACGCGAGATGTCCGCCGTGCTCTCCGACTTTTTTTACCAAAAAGGCGCGGATCTCGTCGGCGAGGGCGGCGTAATCGTGAGGGGATATTTTCCGGATGTCACCGGTTGCGTTGATCTGTTCAAGAAACATATTCTGCCTATTTCCGGCGGCTGCAGAGCCCGGCGACCAGGTCCGAAAGTTCCGGAGAAGGCATCGGGAAACGTTCGATGCACGCGAGGGCTTCTCCGGTCAGCCTGCGCACTTCTTCTTTCGCAGCTGCCATGCCGTATAACGTGACATAAGTGATTTTTGCGTTTTTTGCGTCGCTGCCGACGTTTTTGCCGAGTTCAGCTTCGTCGGCAGTGATATCGAGAATATCGTCTTCGATCTGGAAGGCGTAACCGATGGCACTGGCCGCTTTTTCCACGTTGGCGGCTGCTTCATCATCTGCGCCGGCAAGGATCGCGCCGATCATCATGGAAGCTTCGATCAGCGCACCGGTCTTATTCCGGTAGATGAAGTCCAGCTGATCTGCGGAAGGCGCAGAGCCGGTCAGCTGCACGTCGAGCGCCTGCCCGCCGCACATGCCGTAAAGCCCAGCCTTGCGGGCAAGGACCGCTAAGGCTTTGCCGGTGCGGGCGGGATCGTCCGTCATACTGAAAGCCTTCGCAGCCGTCTCAAATGCATAGGTCAGGAGGGCGTCTCCGGCCAGTACGCCGAAATCTTCGCCGTATACGCTCCAGGTGGTCGGTCTGCCGCGGCGCAGGGTATCGTTGTCCATGCAGGGGAGGTCGTCGTGCACCAGAGAATAGGTGTGGATCATCTCGATCGCCGCCATGAACGGTTCGATCCCGTGCCCTTTTCCGCCGAACGCTGCATAGGTCATTTCCATGAGAGCGGGACGCAGCCTTTTTCCGCCGGCCGTGAAGCTGTAGTTCATCGCTTCGCGGAGGCGCTCAGCCTGCGTTTCTTCCTGCGGCAGCCATTCGGCAAGCCGTTTGCTCAGTTTTGCCGCGTTATCCGACATTTTCTTCTCCGTTTTCCAGAATGATGAGTTTCTTTTCGATGCCGTCGATCCGTTCTTTCAGAAATTTGACGTATTCCAGCCCTTTCTGATACTTGGCGAAGGTCTCTTCGAGACCGTTCTGATCGGTCTCAAGATCCGCAAGGATCGCATCGAGTGCCTGAAACGCCGCTTCGATCGTCATTTCCTGGTTGTTTTCTTTCTGGTCATTCATGATCCGTTTCCTCCGGGTCGATTACTTCGGTAAGCAGGCGTCCCTGCTTCAGATAAAGCTTTACGCGGTCGCCGGCCGTGACCTGTGTGCTGTCCGTCAGGGCTCTTCCCTTAGCTTCAGCGAAGGCGTAGCCGCTGCCGAGACGCTTCAGGGGCGACAGGCCGTCCAGCCTTGCCGCGGAAAGGTCTAAGCGGTGCACGGCAGAAAGATGCGCGGTCTCCATATCGGACCGGAGGCTGTAAAGTGCCGTATCCAGCCGTTCCCTTGCCAGGGAAAGCGCTTCCTCCATGCCGCTCTGCAGATTCTTTTCCCGCTCGGAAAGCCCCTGTTTTGAGGCTTCCAGGCGTCTATTTACTGCATTATCCAGGCTGTCCTGCGCATAAGCGGTCCGCAGGCGGTATTCGTTCATGCGTGCCCGCGGATCATGGCGGCGAAGGCGCGCTTCCGCATGCGAAAGCAGGAGGCGCTTCTGCTCGAAGCGGGCATTCGCGGCTGAGGCAAGCCGCTGCTTCTTCTGTCTTACGGCGTCGGCATAGGCTCTCACGTCAAAAACAGCAAGTTCGGCGGCTGCCGAGGGCGTCGGTGCGCGAAGGTCGGCAACGAAATCGGCGATCGTCCAGTCTGTTTCATGTCCGACGGCGGAAATGACCGGCGTATCCGCGTCAAAGATCGCCCGTGCCACGGCTTCCTCATTGAATGCCCAGAGGTCTTCCAGCGAGCCGCCGCCGCGTCCGACGATCAGCACGTCAAGCCCCATCCTGTCCAGTGTTTCAATGCCTTTGATAATGGAGGCAGGCGCGTATTCGCCCTGCACGAGTGCCGGATACAGGATCAGCTGCGCGAACGGATTCCTCCGGTGCGTGATGTTGACGATATCCTGGATGGCGGCTCCTGTCGGCGCCGTAACGACGCCGATCCGCATGGCATACTGCGGGATGGGCTTCCGGTAGGCGGGATCAAACAGCCCCATTTCCTCCAGACGCTGTTTCGTTTCCATGAAGCGCTGATACAGAACGCCCAGGCCTGCTTCCGCGATGCTTTTCGCGTAGATCTGATAGGAACTGCCTCGTTCGTAGGTGGAAATGCTGCCGCTGACCCTGACCTTCATGCCGTCTCTCAGGCGGATCTTCAGACTCCTCGCGTAATTCGCGAACATGATGCCGCCGATCGCAGCCTTTTCGTCCTTCAGGGTAAAATAAATGTGCCCCGAGCTGTGGTACTTCAGGTTGCTGATCTCGCCTTCGACCTGTACCGATTTCAGGAGGAAATCCTGCTCAAACAGGCCTTTGATGTAGCTGCTGATCTGCCCTACGCTGTAACAGGGGGGATCAACGGGCATCGTTTTCTCCTTCCGGCTGCGGGCTGATGCGCGAAGCAAGCTTGCCGAGGATCGCGTTCACGAAGGAAGGCGAATCGTCTCCGCCGTACTTCTTTGCGAGTTCGACCGCCTCGTTGATCGCGACCTTGAGCGGCACTTCGTCATCGAACTCCATCTCAAAAAGCGCGAGACGGATGATGGACAGGTCCACGCGGCTCATGCGGGAAGTCTTCCAGCCCTCGGATACTTCATTGATGAGTGCGTCCAGTTCCGGAAGCTTTTCCAGGACGGCTTCGCAGCGGGCTCTCAGCAGGGCTCGCTCGTCTTCCGGCATTTCTTCGATCCGGTTCAGTTCCAGCTCATCCAGAAGATCGGAATCGTCCAGAAACAGCGCAAATTGCGGCGATCTCTCGCCTGCGCCGTAGAATTCTCCCAGGAAAAGCTGCTGGAAGACGCATTCTCTTTTCTGCGTCTGCAGTTCTCTTCTGCTGTTGTTCATACTTTGCTCCGTAATAAAAGAACCGCGGCCTGCCGAAAACGGACAGACCCGGTCCTCCTTGTTTTTATGCCATGACAACGTCGGCGACCGTGATGTTGATCTGCCCGACGGTATAACCGATCATATCGGAAATGACCGCATCCACCTTGTGCTGCACATTCGCTGCGACTTCGGGAATGTTGGATCCGAAAGCGATGTTCAGGCAAAGAGAAACGTCCACCTCCTGTTCTCCGAAGTCAAGCTTCATGCAGCGGCTGAAGGTGCGCTGAGACTGCTTCGTCAGCGCTTCCTGCGTCGACCAGTCGGCAAGCGAATGCACGCCGTTCACTTCGCTCACGGCAAGACCGATGATGGTATTGAAGACGTTGTCCGTGACGAAAACGGATACCTTGTCTTCGATCTCATCGACTTTATGCATCGATTTTGCTGATTCATTTTCCATGGTACATACTCCTAAGAGAAAAACTGTAAAGATTGCTCAGTGCGCACTGCCTGCGGCCATCTGTCTGACGCGTGCAAGCATTTTCTTGACCGGCGGCAGGGAGATCAGGATCAGGGTAAGAACGGCTTCCGGGATGATATAACTCATGTTGTACAGAATGCTTCCCCACACTGCGGCGGCATCCTTGCCGAAATTGCCGACGTATTCGGTGTAAAAGACAACGCCGGAAACGCAGTGGAAAAACAGTCTGCCGAGCACGCCGGCGATGTAGCCTTTTACCATTCCGTTCTTCTGTTTCCAGAAAAAGCCGGACAGGCCGAGGGCGCCGAAAGCAAGCGGGTAATCCAGGATCACCTGCAGCGGTGAAAGGACGTAAGGCCCCGTGATGAACTGCAGGAGGGCATAGGCGAGAGCACCGATGATGCCGCCGGCCGGCCCATACCAGTAACCGATCAGGGTGATCAGCAGCATGGAGAAAAGCGTAATGCTGCCGCCGTTGAACCAAAACGGACCCTTAAATTTGAGGACGGTAGCAATGAGGATCGCAAGAGCAATGGCGATCGCGGAAAACACGATCTGACGTACGGTAATCTTCTGTTTCATGATTGTCTCCTTCCGCCGGCATGACCCGGTTCAAGTTCTAAGGGTGTTATCTCAGCCTGCATGCAGGCACCCCCGCATATATCGTTCCGGCCCGGACAGTCATCCGGGCCGGAAACTGTTTATTGATCTGTCGGTTTAATTCACGCTCTGGGACCGGCTTCCACGATCTCCTTCGGCATGTCGGGATACTTCTTCGCGAAGTTCTCGGCAAACATGCCGGCAAGCTTCTTCGCTGTCGCGTCGTAGGCTTTCTTGTCAGCCCAGGTCTCGCGCGGATTCATGATGTTCTTCGGTACGTTCGGGCAGCTCTGCGGCACGTCCAGATTGAAGATCTTGTCGTGCTTGTACTCGACGTTCTCCAGATCGCCGTTCAGGGCGGCGGTGACCATCGCGCGGGTGTAGGACAGCTTCATGCGGGAACCGACGCCGTAGGAGCCGCCGGACCAGCCGGTATTGACCAGGTAGACCTTGGTGCCGTACTTGTCGAGCTTTTCACCCAGCATCTGTGCGTATACCAGAGGATTCATCGGCATGAAGGGTTCGCCGAACAGGGTGGAGAAGGTCGGCTGCGGTTCCTTGATGCCGCGTTCGGTACCGGCAAGCTTGGAGGTGAAGCCGGTCACGAAGTGGTACATGGCAGCGTTCTTGTCCAGCCGCGAGATCGGAGGCAGAACGCCGAACGCGTCGGCCGTCAGGAAGATGACCACCTTCGGGATGCCGCCGATGCCGGGGATCTGCGCGTTGTTGATGTAATTGACGGGGTAGCCCACGCGGGTGTTCTCGGTCAGGGAAGCATCGTCGAAATCCAGTTCTCTCGTCTCTTCGTCGATGATGACGTTTTCAACAAGGGCGCCGAAGCGGATGGCACGGTAGATGTCCGGCTCGTTCTCTTCCTTCAGGTTGATGCACTTCGCATAGCAGCCGCCCTCGAAGTTGAACACGCCGTTCTCAGACCAGCCGTGCTCATCGTCGCCGATCAGCTTGCGGTTCGGGTCAGCGGAAAGGGTGGTCTTGCCGGTGCCGGACAGGCCGAAGAATACGGCGGTGTCGTGGGTGACCGGATCCATGTTGGCGGAACAGTGCATCGGAAGGACGTCTTCCAGAGGCATCAGGAAGTTCATGACGGAGAAGACGCTCTTCTTGATCTCGCCGGCATAGGCGGAACCAGCGATGAGGACTTCCTTGTCCACGTAGTTCACGAGGATGGCAGCTTCGCTGTGCACGCCGTCGGCGGCGGGATCGCAGTGGAAGCCGGGCGCGGCAATGATGGTGAAGTCAGGTTTGCCGAAATATCTCAGTTCTTTTTCCGTAGGACGGATCAGCAGCTGATGGATGAAGAGGTTCTGGCTTGCGTATTCGTTCACAATGCGGAATTTCTTCCGGTGGTCGGGATCTGCGCCGGCAAAGCCGTCAAAGACGTACAGTTCCTGTCCCTGCAGATAGGCACACATCTTGGCGCGGATCGCTTTGTATTTCTCAAGAGAAATGGGCCGGTTCACCTTGCCCCAGGCGATCTTCTTGTGGACCTTCGGAACGTCGACGATGAATTTGTCGTCCGGGGAACGGCCGGTATATTTGCCCGTGGTAACGACGAGAGCACCCGTCTTGCTCAGGATGCCTTCTCCGTTCACAAGGGCAATCTCAGTCAGTTCAGCAGGCGTCAGGTTGCGCCAGCACGCCGCCGTATTGATGATGCCGAGACTTTCCAGATTGATCGATTTCATAGAACCCTCCTATGCATGAATGGTAAAAACCGCGAAGCATTCTGCTTCAGTGTCATATTTTATCACGCAGGAAGAAAATAAGCAAGGCAGTGTCAGGATTTTTGGGTGTTTATGGCAAATAAAATGAATGAACTGACAAAAAAACGAAAATGACGTGCCGGGATTGTTTTCAGGAAGGAAAAAGGTTATAATAAAGAAAACCGTACCCCCGCGGAAGCTTCACCCCTTTCAGGAGGGAAAGATTTGGCCTACAGTTTTCTGTTAAAGCAGGCACGTAAAAAACTGAAACTATCGCTTCGCGAAGCCGCGGCGATCTTTAAGATGTCTCCCTCAACACTCAATCGTTATGAGGAAGGCCTGATTTCGCATATCCCGCCGCAGAAACTTCAGGTACTGCGGTCGCATTACGGCATCGATCCCAAGGAGATCAGGGACGAATGGCTGCGCAGAAGCGCCCTGGAACGCCTTTCACGTTATGAAGAAAGCCAGCGCCGGATCGACGCTGACTTTCTCTATAAACGCTATATGGCTCTGGATGAAAGAGGAAAGCGAAATGTCCTCAGTCTGCTGATGCACGAGTCAGACGTTACGGCTTCTCTCAGGGCTTCGAAACCGCCGGAGAAGCGTCAATGAAGGCGCAGATCGCGCGGACGGCGCCGTCGATCCCCGTGCGGCTCGTATTGATGCAGAGATCGTAGTTCTCCTTTTCGCCCCACTTCAGACCGGTATAATGACGGTAATAGCGCGCCCGCTTCTTATCCGTTGCGGCTACGTGCTTTTTCAGTTCGTCTTCTCCCATCTCAAGCATCTTTCCCTTGCGGGCAATACGGTCCTCAAGGTCACCGTACAGGAAGATCCGGATCACGTTTTCGCGGCCGGTGAGAACGTAATCGGCACAGCGTCCGACGATGACGCAGGGACCGTCGTCAGCCAGTTTCCGGATGATCTCGGCCTGGCGGAAAAAGATGCGGTCGCTCATGGGCTGCTGATAAACGGAATAGCTGGAGCGGGTCGCCAGAAACGGTGCGATGTGGATATCCACCTTTTCGTCCATCTCGTCGAGATATTCCTGGGCGAATTCTCCCTCCTCCGCTACCATGGACACCAGGAGCTTGTCATAAAACGGAACATGGAGGGCGTCAGCCAGTTTCAGCCCGATCTCGTGGCCGCCGCTTCCGAATTCTCTGCCGATGGTGATGATCTTATCCATATTTCCTCCTGCCCTCTTCCGGGCCTGTCCCTGACGGACAATTTGTTTTTCGGCTTGCCGGGCTGCATTTTCGGCTTGCCAAGCAGCAGCTCTTATGCTATACTCAAATCACCGGAATGCCGTTTTTGTTTCATTTTTGAACCTACATCTTGACATACGGGACTCCTATATTTTCAGGCAGCTGTCAGGCCTCCTCCGAGTGGAAGGCAAAAACCTGAGTGCGGACACCCACCTGACGTAATCGTTAGGGGTCAGAAAAAGCAGGAGCGGTACTTCCGGTTTTTGATGCTTCGTTCCGGCGGATCAGTATTCGCCGCGATCGAAGCGTTCTTTTTTTGCAACGGACTTGCCGAGGAACTTTTCGGTATCGATGATGAAGCGTTCGTGGGTGCCCTCACCGACCTGTTCGATCTGATCGAAGGCTTTTACGCGGAACACCAGACGCCTTCTGTCCTGCTCGATCAGTTCGCTTTCGAAGCGCACGCGCATGCCGATCGGCGTGGAAGCCATGTGTCTGACTTCGATGCGGATGCCGACGGAACCCTGTCCTTCTTCAAGGTAGGGCAGCATGCTGTTGGAGCAGCAGCATTCCATGCCCGCGATCATGGAGGGTGTGGAAAACGTAGGCACGCCGCCGCTTCTGACGCGGCTCGCGGTATTCTCGGCCGTAACGTCGACTTCGTAGCTGCCTTTCATGCCCAGAGGGATCTCTTTCATGTAAACACTCCTTTTTAAGCCTCAGAGGGTGACGACTTCATCCGCGGGGGCTTTTTCATCTTCCGCGGAGAGAAAGCGGAGAACAGGGACCGATGCGGTCTGGCCCGTTCCGGGGTCTCTTCTCTTTTCCATGGCAAATTCCGCGGTGATGCGGTGCCAGCTCTTGTTGGGGAAACGCATCGGCGTATCCGTCTTGCAGGGGAAGCCGTAGAATTTGACGTCGGCCGGGCAGCATGCCATCACGAGACGCCCCGGTACGAACATGTTCTTCGCCATGCCGATCGGACGGAAAAACTGCGCAAGGAAGCGGACCTTCTTTCCCTTGTAGCGTTCCGGCGACTCAAAGGCGTCGGCGTACCAGGTGCCGTAATCCGTATCTTCCAGATCGATCAGTTCCGCGTTAATGTCGTACGGCAGATCTTCCTCGCCGAATTCGATCAGTTTGCCTACCGGATCCTCGAAGATCGTCTGCGCGCCGGGATTCTGCAGCTTCAGCGCCTTGCGGAAAGGCACGCGGTTCAGGGTCCTCGCGCAGCGGTTCACGACGACCAGGTCCGATTCGATGAGCTGGTTCATGAAAATGTTGCGCATGTTGGTCATGTACAGCTCAAGCGTCGTCCCGTCGACTGTCGAATAGATCCCGGCAAGGCCCCAACTTTTCGGAAAATCCTTCTTCAGGAATTCCTGCAGGTCCCACATGCCGTTGAACTCAATGGCGATCTGGGCAGGGCTGTATTTTCTGACCAGTTCCTCGCAGTATTCTTTCGTAAAGACATCGGGACTGTCAACGGACAGCCTGTCGATCTTCCGGATGCGGCAGTATTCGTCGGACAGCTCAAAATCCCCTTCTTCGCAGAGGATGAACAGGGTCCTGCCGTCTTCCAGCCATTCCTGCTGCATCAGCGTTTCCTTGAAGAAGGTCGTCTTGCCGCTGTCGAGCTGTCCGGTCACGATATAGACGGGTATCTGTCTGGAGGCCATGATCACTCCTGAAGGCCGAAAAGTCCGGCCAGTTTGTCTTCGGCAAGGTCACATCCGATCACGCAGAGGCGTCCGGTGTAGTCCGGATGGCTCGTGCGGGTCTCGGATTCTTCCGGAACCAGGTCGAACTGCTTCCAGCTGCCGTCGGTCATCGGAACGACGCCCTTCGCACGGAGGATCGTGCCGTAGGCACTGCTCTCCTTCAGTTCGCTCAGGATATGGGCAAGTTCTTCGTCCGTGAATTTGCGGGATGTCTCGCGGCCCCAGCTCGTGAACACTTCATCGGCATCATGTTCTCCGTGATGGTGGTGATGGTGATGATGGTGCTCATGGTGATGGTCATGATGGTGATGCTCGTGCTCATCATCGTCATCATCGTCGTCATCGTCGTGGTGATGATGTTCATGTTCGTCATCATCATGATGATGTTCGTGATCGTGGTGATGATGGTGATGTTCATGCTCGTCTTCGTCATCATCTTCATCATCATCCAGATCGAGTTCGAGCAGGCTCAGATCGCTGCCGTCACTGCGTTCGAGAGCGTGCAGTACGGCATCTGCCGCGAGTTCGGTCCAAGGCGTCGTGATCATCGGAGCGTCCGCGTTCAGTTCACGCAGAAGGGCCGTGGTCTCGGCCAGCTTCTCGTCGCCGACTTCCTGGGTACGGGAAAGGACGAGCGTCGAGGCGCTTTCCACCTGATTTTTGAAGAATTCTCCGAAATTGCGCAGGTAGACCTTTGCCTTTTTCACGTCGACGACAGTGATCCGTTCGGTTACGGCCAGATCGGGAACGACGCTTCTGACGCGTTCCACGGCCGAGACGATGTCGGAGAGCTTGCCGACGCCGGACGGTTCGATGATGATCCGTTCGGGATGGTAAGATTCAACGACCTGATGCAGGGCTTCGGTGAAATCGCCGACCAGCGTGCAGCAGATGCAGCCGGAGTTCATTTCGGTGATCTGCACGCCGGCGTCTTTCAGGAAGCTGCCGTCGATGCCGATCTCGCCGTATTCGTTTTCGATCAGGACGATCTTCTCGCCGGCATAGACTTCTTCGATCAGCTTCCGGATGAATGTGGTTTTCCCGGCACCGAGAAAGCCGGAAATAATGGTAACTTTAGTCATGTTTCCTCCGCGGGCGGCAAAGGCCGCTCATATGATTTGTCAGCGGACGACAAGGTTGACGATGCGTCCGGGAATATAGATTTCTTTAACGAGCGTCATGCCCTCGAGCCTTGCGGCAAGAGCTTCCTTCGCAGCAGCCAGCACCTCTTCCTTCGGGGCGTCCTTGGCGATCATCATCGTGCCGCGCATCTTGCCGTTCATCTGCAGTGCGATCTCAACGGTTTGTTCGACAGTCTTCGCTTCGTCGTATTTCGGCCAGGCCTGACGGTAAACGCGGCCTTCACCGAAATGCAGGGACCAGAGCTCTTCGGTCATGTGCGGTGCGACAGGATTCAGCAGGATGAGGAGCGTGCGGAATTCGCCGCGGGTCACCTTGCCGGCACGGTAGAAGTCGTTGACCAGGCTCATCATGGCGGCGATCGCCGTGTTGAATTTCAGCGCTTCGAAATCGTTCGAGACCTTCTTGATCGTCTGGTGCATGCGGGTCTCCATCTCCCTGGAGTACCCCTCTTCCGCCGTCAGCATGTCCTGCAGCTTCCAGACACGTTCGAGGAACTTCCGGCAGCCCTTGACGCCTTCCGTCGACCAGGCAGCAGCCAGTTCGAAGGCACCGATGAACATCTCGTAGGTCCGAAGGGTATCTGCGCCGAATTCCCGGACGATATCGTCGGGGTTGACGACGTTTCCGCGGGATTTCGACATCTTCTCGCCGTTCTCACCAAGGATCATGCCGTGGCTCGTGCGCTTCTGATAAGGTTCCGGGCAGGGAACGACGCCCTGATCGTACAGGAAGCGGTGCCAGAAACGGGAATAGAGCATGTGGAGCGTCGTATGCTCCATGCCGCCGTTGTACCAGTCGACCGGCATCCAGTATTTCAGCGCTTCGGGGGAAGCGAGGGCGTTTTTGTTGTGCGGATCGGTATAGCGCAGGAAGTACCAGGAGGAACCGGCCCACTGCGGCATGGTATCGGTCTCGCGCTTCGCGGGGCCGCCGCAGCAGGGACAGGTGGTGTTGACCCAGTCGGTCATTGCTGCCAGAGGCGATTCGCCGTTGTCGGTCGGCATGTAGGATTCCACATCGGGAAGCAGGAGCGGCAGCTCTTCTTCAGGAAGCGGAACGTAACCGCATTTTTCGCATTTCACGATCGGGATCGGTTCGCCCCAGTAACGCTGGCGGCTGAAGACCCAGTCACGCAGTTTGTAATTGGTCTTGGCGTGGCCGAGGCCATTCTCTTCCAGCCAGGCCGTGATCGCTTTTTTCGCATCGGCGACTTCAAGGCCGTTCAGGAAACCGCTGTTGACCATCTTTCCGGATCCGGTGTCAGTATAGGCGGCTTCTTCGACGTTTCCGCCGGCAACGACTTCTACGATCGGCAGTTCGAATTTCTTTGCGAATTCCCAGTCGCGTTCGTCATGCGCCGGGACAGCCATGATCGCACCGGTGCCGTAGCTCATGAGTACGTAGTCGGAGGTCCAGACCGGAATGGTCCTGCCGGTCGCAGGATTGACGGCGCGCAGACCTTTCAGCTCGACGCCGGTCTTCTCCTTCGCCAGTTCCGCACGCTCAAAGTCGGATTTCTTGGCTGCGGCTTCGCGGTAGGCGTTAACTTCCGCAAGATTTTCGATGCGGTCCGCGTATTTGTCGATGAACGGATGCTCCGGCGAGACGACCATATAGGTGGCGCCGAAGATGGTATCCGGCCTCGTGGTATAGATGCGGAGCTTATCATCGGTGTTCTCAACGGCGAAATCCACTTCCGCACCGGTCGAGCGGCCGATCCAGTTCTTCTGAGAGACTTTGACGCGTTCGATGTAGTCCACGCTGTCCAGTCCGTCGATCAGCTTGTCGGCATAGGCCGTGATCTTCAGCATCCACTGGGTCTGCATCCGGCGGATGACTTCGCCGCCGCAGCGTTCGCATCTGCCGCCGACGACTTCTTCGTTCGCAAGACCGACCTTGCAGGAGGTGCACCAGTTGATGGGCATCTCCGTCTTGTAGGCGAGACCTGCCTTGAAGAGCTTCAGGAAGATCCACTGGGTCCAGTGATAGTATTCCGGATCAGTTGTATTGATCTCGCGGTCCCAGTCGAAGGAATAGCCGAGGCTGTGCAGCTGCTGCTTGAAGCGGGCAACGTTCCGCTCGGTCACGATGCGCGGGTGGATATGGTTTTTGATCGCGTAGTTTTCCGTGGGCAGGCCGAACGCGTCCCAGCCCATCGGGTACAGGACATTGTAGCCTTCCATGCGGCGCTTCCGCGCAACGATGTCAAGCGCGGTATAGGGACGCGGATGCCCGACGTGAAGCCCCTGGCCCGAAGGATAGGGGAACTCGACAAGCGCGTAGTATTTCGGTTTGGTAAAGTCATCGGTGGCCGCGAAGGCCTTCTCGTCGTTCCAGATCTGCTGCCATTTCGGCTCGATCTTTTTGGGTTCGTAAGCAGTCATCATAGTGATCCATGCGCTTCCTTCCGCAAATAATCAACTGAATATTTTAGGGCTTTATCCTCTTTTTGTCAAGAGCAGGAGGCTCTTCCCGCCGTGCGCAAATGAAAAGGAGCGGCCGGAAGGCCGCTCCGTGAATGGACAGATGAATTACAGCTTCAGCGCTTCCTTGCACTTGCCGACGATGAACTGGCCGATCGCATAAGCTGCGTCAACGGACTGCGCGCCGATGTGCGGCGTGACGATGAAGTTGTCGCAGTCGAACAGCGGGCTGTGGAAATCTGCACCTTCGGAAAGTTCATCCACCATGACGTCGGTGGCGTAGCCGCCGAGTTTGCCGTTCTGCAGGGCTTCGTAGGCATCTTCTTCGTTGACGATGCCGCCGCGGCTCATGTTCAGCACGAAAGCACCGGGACGCATCTGCTCGATCTGTTCCTTGCAGACGAGGTTGCGGGTCTCATCGTTAAGCGGAACGTGGATCGTTACGAAATCGGAATTGTGCAGGACGAAGAAAGGATCGGTCTGAGTGCCCTGGGCCTGTTCCTTCTCGAAGATCTCCATGGGAAGATACGGGTCATAGGCCAGAACTTTCATGCCGAAGGCACGGCACAGGAAGCCGACGCGCTGTCCGATGCGGCCAAAGCCGAGAATGCCGACGGTCTTGCCCTTCAGTTCGGAACCCATGAATTTGTACTTGTCCCATTCGTGTTTGTATTTCACGTCGTTGTTGGCGGTGATGGTGTTGCGGGCCAGCTCCAGCATCTTGCAGAGCGTCAGTTCCGCGACCGCGTTGCCATTCAGGCCGGGGGCGTTCTGCACAATGATTCCCTTGGCCTTGGCAGCGTCCATGTCAACGTGGTTCAGACCGACGGAGCAGACACCGATGAATTTCAGGTTTTCGGCGGCGTCAAGAAGTTCGGCATCGATCTTCGGATCAACACGCATGATCAGAACGTCATAAGGCGCGATCCTCTCCTTCAGTTCAGCGTGGGTCAGCGGCATTTTCTCCGCAACATCGACGTCCATTACCTTGCCGAGTTCCTCCGCAATGCAGGCATCCACTTCATCAATGATCAAGCACCTCATAATTACCTCCTGTACACATGCTTTTTGGGGCCGGGATCGTTTTTTCATGATCAAACCGGCCGGGGCTGTGTTATTTACGTTTATTTACCATCAGTATAAACAAAATAAAATAAGAAGTCAAGAAAGCGGCTATACATATTTGTTATGCAGCCGCTTTACTTATAATCTATAATCTTTTTTTCGTCCCTTTTTTTTCTTCCGGCTGCCGATTCCGATCATGATGATGATCAGATAGATGACGGCAATGCCGATGACAAGGCCGATGATCAGCGTGGTCTTGTTTGAACCGGACCGGAAGCTCTCGTCGGTCTGCGTCGGTACGGTGACGGTCTCCGTTGCTGCGGGATCGCTGACCGAGTACTCAGCAGACCCTTCAGATGCAGAGGGCGTTTCGGCGGCAGCTGTCGTTTCACTGGCTGCGGTTTCTGCCGTGCTCTCCGGGATTTCAGCAGGAACTGTGGTTTCGGCTGCGCCGTTAGTGGTCTCCTCTTCGGTCGGCTCTGCCTGTCCCATGATCTCCGCTTCCTGTTCAGCTGTCAGATCCAGCCGGTATACGATCCGGTATTCCTTGGCAAATTTGCTGTATTTTACCGTCGGTGCATTCTTATTGATGGTGATCTCGCTTCCGACGTTCCAGATATCCGTCATCATGGCTTCGACACCGATGATCGCATATTCCTTCGGCGGTTTGTCGGTATAGATGCCGTCCCGTCCGAGGAACTGCATTTCTTCCTTCACGAATTCGTTGTTCTGGTTGAGCCAGATGACGTGGACCGGTATGTCCGTAGAGAACTTATTCCCCGTCGCTTTCAGCAAAAGGGTGGCCTGCAGGGAATAGGGGGCATCCAGCGTATCGTACGCCTTGCGCAGGGCGGCGACGATACTGCTGTAGGTGGCGGCATCTTCGGAAGACTTGCCGGTGTAGTTCGCTCCGGACCAGGTCGTCAGACGGTAGCCGGTCACATTGTATTCATAACCTTTCGGATCGATGTAGGTCTTCATGTTCAGCTTGTCCAGAAAGACCTGCTGAACGGCATAAACGGACCACTCAAAGCTTTCCAGAACGGTTCCGTTATCCGACATGTAGACGATGCGGAAGTTCTTCGGTCTGGAAATGGCTGCATGAGAAACCGTGCCGCTGACAAGGATCAGCAGCAGGGCGAGAAGTATCCGTGATCTTCCGATTTTTCTCATGATGACCTCAAAAAAGCTTTGTTTCGCGCGGACAAAAGCGGAGAAGCCGACGGGCCCTCCGCTTTCGTTCTTCGCATGAAGGATATTATTCTTCGTCGTCCTTCTCGGCTGCGCGGGCAGCGATCTCCTTCTCCTGTACGTCCGAAGGAGCCTGCTCGTAGCGGGAAAATTCATAGGTGAAACTGCCGATACCGCCGGTCATGGAACGAAGATCGGTGTTGTAACCGAACAGTTCGGCCATCGGGCAGTCCGCCATGATGATCTGGTTGCCCTTGTGGTCGGGTTCCATGCCGAGCACGCGGCCGCGGCGCTTGTTCATGTCGCCCATGACGTCGCCGGTGAACTTATCCGGAACCTTGACCTTGACGCTTGCGATCGGTTCAAGCAGGACGGGCTTGGATGCCTTGTCCGCGAAGCAGTTCTTGACTGCCAGATGGGTCGCCAGCTTGAAGGCCATTTCGGAGGAGTCGACCGGGTGGTAGGAACCATAGACCAGGGAAGCCTTGAGACCGACGATGGGGTAACCGGCAAGCGGGCCCTTCACGACCATTTCCTGCAGGCCTTTTTCCACGGCCGGGAAATAGTTCTTCGGCACGACGCCGCCGACGATCTTCTCTTCGAAGACGTAAGGGGTCTCCAGGTCGCCGCTCGGTTCGAAATCCATCACGACGTCGCCGTACTGGCCGTGGCCGCCGGACTGCTTCTTGTGCTTGCCCTGTACGTGGACGGAGCCCAGAATGGTCTCGCGGTAAGCCACCTTCGGCTTGTAGAGCTCGGCTTCGACTTTGTAGCGGTTAAGCAGCTTGCTGATGACGATCTCGAGCTGCTGGTCGCCGATGCCGTACAGCAGCAGCTGGCGGTTTTCCTTGTCGTTGACGGTCTTGATGGTCAGATCTTCTTCCATCAGCTTCGCGAGAGACGTTGCGATCTTGTCATCGTCGCCCTTCTTCACGGCGCGGTAGGCCATGGAGGTGTAAGGCTTGGAGATCGCCGGCTGAGGATATTCGATCGGAGCCGCCTTGGAGGCAAGGCTGTCGCCGGTACCGACGCTCATGGCCTTCGCCAGCGCGCCGATGTCGCCCGCATGCAGTTCGGGAACTTCGATGGCTTCCTTGCCGCGCAGCAGGTATACACGCGCGATCTTTTCTTCGGTCTCTTTCTGTACGTCGTAAAGAACGGTATCGCCGCCCTTCAGCACGCCGGAGCAGACCTTGATGAAGCTGTATTTGCCGATGAACGGGTCGATGAGGGTCTTGAAGACCTTCGCGGTGACGGGCTTGGTGTCGTCGTAATCGGCAGCGAATTCTTCATCGGTGTTGACGTTCTTGCCGCTGATCTTGCGGTCGGCAGGGCTCGGGAAATACTTCTCGATGTCGTGCAGCAGCACGCGCACGCCGTAGCCGTTCAGGCCGGAGCCCATCAGGACGGGAATGACGTCGCCGTTCACGACGGCGCTGTTCAGGGCGTTCGAGATCTCTTCGGGGGTGAACTCGTCGCCTTCGAAATAGCGCTCCATGAGCTCTTCATCGGTCTCGGCAACCGCTTCCATCAGGGAGCCGTGGGTCTCTTCCAGAAGATCCTTGACGCTGTCCGGGATCGCGCATTCTTCATATTCGCCCTTGGTGCCGGTGAAACGACGGGCGCTCATCTTCGGAACGTTGACGAAGCCGGCAAGCTTTTCGTTTTCACGGATCGGGACCTGGAAAGGAACGACGCGGGTACCGAAGGTATTCTTCAGTTCTTCGCAGACGCGGGCATAGTTCGCATTGTCGTCATCCATGTTGGTTACAAAGAACAGACGGGGCAGGTTCGCAGCTTCGCAAAGATCCCAGGCTTTCTGCACGCCGACCTGTACGCCGGCCTTGCCGTTGACAACGATGACGGCGGCGTCAGCAGCGCTTACGGCTTCTTCGGCTTCACCGACGAAATCGAAATAACCGGGGGTATCCAGAAGGTTGATCTTCTTTCCTTCCCATTCAATAGGCACGACAGCGGTGCTGAGCGAAAAACCGCGCTTGACTTCTTCTTTATCGAAGTCACTGATCGTGGAACCGTCAGTGACCTTGCCCATGCGGGAGATCACACCGGTAACAAACGCGGCCGCTTCGACGATGGTCGTCTTGCCGGCACTGCCGTGCCCCAATACAGCGACGTTGCGGATGTCTTTGGTCTCATAAACTTTCATAGAACGATTTCCTCCTTAGAAACACGGTTCTGAATTTACAACGATACTATATTACAGGAAAAGAGCGAGGATTTCAAGGACTTTTCCTGCTTTTCAGAGAAGATTTACAAATCAGAGGTTCTCGAGATACTCGATATAGGGATTGTCGAGTTCGGGATCCTGCAGAGCCCCGTCGAGCGCGGCCAGCATGCGGTCACGGTCGCGGTTCATGGTCCCGCGGAGCTGTACGTAGTTGGAGATGTGGTTGCTCCGGAGCACGCTTCCTTCGCTGTCGAGGTTCGCGATGAGGATGCGCTGCTCCTCCAGATACTGGCGCGGCGTCAGGCGTTTGAAGCGGCCGGCCTCCCAGTCGGCGGTCATCTTCGTTCCGCGGCGGAGGGTCAGCGTCATGAGCCCGATGTATTCCGGATTCATGCGGGAAAGCGCCCGCGCGGAAAGCAGCGCGTGCTCTTCCATCCCGTCCTGTCCGGCCAGACCCGTGATCTCGGTGACGGAAAGCTTGATCCCGGCGGCTTTCGCCTTCAGCGCGCCTTCAACGGTCTCTTCGACGGTCACGCCCTTATTGATATCCTTCCGGACCTTTTCCGAGCCTGATTCGAGGCCCAGGTAGATCATGTCGAGGCCGAGCGCATGCAGTTCTTCAAGCT
Source organism: uncultured Lachnospiraceae bacterium (assembly GCA_902761665.1). Classification (GTDB taxonomy): domain Bacteria; phylum Bacillota; class Clostridia; order Lachnospirales; family Lachnospiraceae; genus UBA6987. The sequence goes on from CACWLA010000024.1 coordinate 21,940, forward strand.
CTTCCGGCGTCTTCAGCAGAAGGTCGCGGGCGCTTGCATAACTCGTCACGCGTTCGCATTCCGGGAAAAGGTTTTTGATGGTCCCGAGGATCGCCCGGAGATCGGACGTCTTTACGATCAGGGCGTCGCCGTCGGCCAGGAATATCCGCTGCACCTTCCGATAGGCACGGCGTGCCATCACGAGGTCTTCCAGAACGTCGTCAAGCGGACGGACGCGGAACTGCTTTTCCATGTACATGTTGCAGAAGGTGCAGCGGTTGTGGCTGCAGCCGATCGTGACCTGCAGGATGTAGCTGTAGGCTTCGCTCGGCGGACGGTAAAGGGAACCCTCGTATCTCATGCAAGCACCTCCGGCATGTATTTCTCAATGAATTCGTCTTCCGTCAGGATCGGAACGCCGAGTTTCTGCGCCGTCTTGTTCTTTGCTGAGGACGAAAGCGGATCGTTGTTGACAAGGCAGGAGGTCTTTGCCGATACGGAACCGGCAGCCTTTCCGCCGTGGGCTTCGATCTGTGCCTGCAGGGCTTCGCGGTTCGGGAAATGCAGGAGGCTTCCGGTGATGACAACGGTCTTCCCGGACAGGGACTGCGGCACCCTCGCACTCTCTTCCGCCCTGATGTCAAGCACGCTGATGAGATCATCCAGCATGGCGGCATTTTCCGGATCGCGGAAATAGCGGACAAGGCTGTCTGCCATGACGTCCCCGATCATGTTGATCGCAGTAAAGTCTTCCGCGGAGGCGCTGCGGATCGCGGCGATATCATTGCCGAAGTACCGGCAGATCAGCTTTGCGGTCGCAGGCCCGATGCCTTCGATGCCGAGCGCTGTCAGAAATCGGACAGGAGTCGTATGGCGGGCTTTTTCCGCCGCATCTTGCAGATTGCGGAAACTCTTCGCGCCGAAGCCTTCCATTGCCATGATGGTGCTTCTGTGATCCTGCAGATAGAACAGGTCGCGGAACTTTCGGACGATACCGAGATCAACAAGCTTTTCCAGCGTGGATTCCGACAGACCTTCGATGTTGATCGCATCGCGGCTGACGAAGAGGTCGAAAGCCTTGATCTGCTTGGCAGGGCAGGCAGCATTCGGGCAATGCAGCGTCTTCACGCCGTTTTCTTCGCGGACGACCGTTTCTTCGCCGCAGACCGGGCAGTATTTCGGCGGCTTTACCGTCCCGCTGCGCGTCAGGTTCTCGGCGATCTGCGGGATGATCATGTTGGCCTTATAGACCGAGATCTCGTCATCAAAGCCGAGGGCCAGCTGTTCCAGGATCGAAACATTGTGGACGCTGGCGCGGGAAACGACCGTACCTTCCAGTTCGACCGGTTCGAAGATCGCGACCGGATTGATGAGACCTGTACGGCTGGCGCTCCATTCGACTTCTTTTAGATGCGTCGTCTGCTGTTCGTCCGCCCACTTGAAGGCAATGCCGTTCCTCGGAAACTTAGCCGTGCGGCCGAGTGAGGCGCCGTAGGCGATATCGTCCATCAGAAGGACGAGACCGTCGGACGGGATCGGATTGCCGGCAACATCTTCGGAGAATTGCTTTACGGCTTCGGGAACGGTCTCCGCCGTAACTTCGCGGTAAAAGACGACGTCAAAACCGAGGCTTTTCAGCCATTCGAATTCCTCATGATGCCAGGTAAAATCTCTGCCTTCGGCTTCTACAAGTGCAAATGCCTCGAAGCGTACTCTTCTGCCGGCGGTCACGGAACTGTCCAGCTGGCGGACAGAGCCGCTGCAGAGGTTTCGGGGATTCTTGTATTTTTCTTCGCCCTCGGGAATGGCTGCATTGATCTCGGCAAAGTCCGGATAGGTGATGACAGCCTCGCCGCGAAGGACCAGACGGCCTTCAAAAGGGATCGAAAGGGGCACGTTGACGAAGTTCCGGGCATTCTGCGTTACGATCTCGCCGATCTCACCGTTACCGCGCGTCAGCGCTTCCTGCAGGCTTCCGTGATCATAGGTCAGGACGATCGTGAGGCCGTCCATTTTCCAGGAAAGAAGTCCGGGCTGCGCGCCGAGAAAAGCGGCAAGTTCCTCCACGGATTTCGTCTTATTCAGGCTCAGCATCGGACTCGGGTGCGCCTTTTTCGGCAGTTCGCTTAGAACTTCGTAACCGACGTTCTGCGTAGGGCTGCCCGAAAGAACGACGCCGGTCTCCTTTTCAAGGCGGACCAGTTCGTCGTACAGGCGGTCGTATTCAAGATTGCTCATCATCTCGCTGCTTTCCTGATAGTAGAGGCGTGAAGCCTCTTTCAGGACGGCGGTGAGTTCTTTCATGCGTTCCAGTTTTTCCATCATCTCTTCCCAAGTTCGCGGAGGAGTTCCTCGTATTCCTCACCCTCGATACGGCGCCAGTGTCCGATCTCAAGACCGTTCAGGCTGATGTTCATCACACGTACGCGGATGAGCTCCGTGACGCGGTAACCAAGCGCTTCGCACATCCGGCGGATCTGGCGGTTCAGCCCCTGCGTGAGGATGATGCGGAAACGGAATTTGCTCACTTTTTCCACGGTGCAGGGACGCGTCGTCGTATTCAGGATACGTACGCCGGAGGACATCTTTTCCACAAAGGCTTTGTCGATGCCTTTGTCTACGGTAACAAGGTATTCCTTCTCGTGGCGTCCTCTGGCGTGTGCGATGGCTTCAGCAAGATCACCCTGATTCGTCATCAGGATGAGACCTTCCGAATCCTTATCCAGACGGCCGATCGGGTAGATCCTCTCCGGCCAGCCCACATAGGTCACGATATTGCTCGGTTCATCTTCGGCTGATGTCGTCACGACGCCCGGCGGCTTGTAGACAGCAATAAGAACAGGAGGGGAAGGCTTTTTAATGGGCTTTCCGTCGACCAGAATGCGGCTTTCCGGCGTCACTTTCATGCCGGTCTCCGCCTTCAGGCCTTCGACCGTAACACGTCCTTCGGCAATCAGCCGGTCGGCTTCCCTGCGCGAGCAGACGCCTGCTTCACTTAAGTATTTGTTGATGCGTATGGGTTCCATGGATCCCCCTTTTCGAATCGATCGACCATGCAGTCATTTGGTTTTCGCATAAGCAAAAGCACACGGAACAGTATAGCATATTCCGTGCGCTTTGGGAAAAATAATTGTGTGTTTACTTAGCCCGGTATTTGACCCACTTCTGGACGTTGGAGATCTGTCCGCCGCTTGTCACTTCAGAGTAAGAAGTTTCTTCTGTCGTCGTTGTTTTCGTCCAGCGGAAAACTGCGGCATAGTCTGTGTACGTAGAAGAATAATAATCAAATCTGAAATGTCTCAGATTTCCGGCGCCGCCGTCTGCAGCGTTTTTCTTTGCTGAACTGGGCAGGATATTGTGGCAATTGTAAACGCTTAGCCCAGTGTCATTATTCTGATAAAGCTTATCAAGATAAGGTGCATCTGTCGTATGAGCAAATGCATAGAAATATACATAGGCAAGTGAACCGGACGCGTCCCTTGTTGCACTGATTCGTCGGCCAGTCGTATTGGCGTAGGCAACATTATACATCCAATGCCAGTAGACATATCCAGCCCATTTTGTTGAGACTTCCCTCTTTGCAGTGCTGGACTCAGATTTACTGTAAGGATTCTTTGTTTGTATTGCCGAACTGGTATTATAAGCATTTACAGTGTAACCACCCTGCCATCCGGAAGGGAAGCTGCCGTAATAAGCAGTACCGCTGCCCGTTTGCTGCCAACTGACCCGAGATCCTTGTACCCAACCGGACCCCGGACTCGATGTGCTGTCCGTTGTTTGTGTCACCGTTTTATTATAGGTCCATTTTTGTTCAACGATCTGCGCTCCGGACGGCATATTCGAAGCGAGCACCCAGTCAGAAACCGGATTCTGCTCCCAGTGTGCATAGACAGTTACATTTCCTTCACCCATGGTCGTATTGGCAGAGACCTGAGAACCGCCGCTCGCCGCGGTAAACCAGCCAAGGAACTTGTAATAATCTCTTGTGGAATTGGTCAGAGTACCGTATGCAGCACCGTAATTAATGGTCTTCGCTGAAGGCGAAGTGCCGCCGTTGCCATTGAATGTCAGCGTAAACTGTTTAACATTCCAGTGTGCATACAGCGTCATATTTCCAGTGACGGTTGTCTGAGCCGATACCTGATTGCCGCCGCTTGCCGCCGTCCACCAGCCGGCAAAGTTATAACCGGTACGGGTCGCTGTGGGAAGCGTGCCGATGGCAGCGCCGTAATTAACTGAGACGGAAGCCGTGCTTGCATTGCCGCCGTTGCCGTTGAAGGTCAACTGATATTTGTTGACGTTCCAGTGCGCATACAGCGTCATATTGCCGGTTACGGCCGTCTGAGCAGAGACTTGAGTGCCGCCGCTTGCCGCAGTAAACCAGCCGTCAAAAGTATAGCCGGTACGGGAGGACGTAGGCAGATTTCCTATTGCGGCACCGTGTGTAACGGTCATGCTGGCAGCATTAGAACCACCGTTGCCGTTGAAGGTGACCGTATAGCTGATGTTGGACCAGTGGGCATATACAGTCATGTTGCCAGTCACGGTCGTATTGGCGCTGATCTGATTGCCGCCGTTTGCAGCGGTAAACCAGCCCACCAGACCGTAACCGGTCCTTGTGGCGCCGGGAAGGTTTCCAATTGCAGTACCGTAAGCCACCTGGGCTGAACCCTTTGCCGCACTCCCGCCGTTGCCGTTGAACGTCACCGTGAACATGATCGGTGTCCAATGCGCATACAGGGTCATGTTGTCTTCAACCTTGGTTGCGGCTCCGGCCTGTGAGCCTCCGCTTGCAGCGGTATACCAGCCGGCAAAGTTGTAACCGGTGCGGGTCGCCGTGGGCAGCGTGCCAATGGCAGAACCGAACTCCTTATTAACGCTGCTGCCGCTTGCAGTTCCCCCGTTGGCGTTGAAACTGACCGTATAATTGTTGATCTTCCACTGTGCGAAAAGCGTATGCGTATCAGTCGTGAAAATCTTGGTTTCGGCATTGACGGCAGAACCGCCGTCTTTTGCCGTCGTCCAACCGGTAAATGTGTATCCCTTGCGGGAAGGCGTCGGCAGTTTACCGTAGGTCTTTCCGTAGATCACGGTCAGATCATTGCTGCCCGATCCGCCGTTTCCGTCGAACTTAACGGTGATGTACTGCGGTCCCTTGCTGACGATGATGGTGACCGTAGACTCTTCAGGCTGCGAAGTATTCGCTTCAGGGGACTGTTTGATGACCTGACCTGCAGGGATATCCGGATCATAGTTTTCCACAACAGCCGGGACGAGGTTTTGCGCTTTCAATGTTTCTTCTGCCTCTGCCTGCGTTTTGCCGACCACATTGGCTACGACAGTAATCTTCTTCCCGCTGCAAATGGTCAGCAGTACGGCATCGCCCTTCTTTACCTGCGTTCCGACTTCAACATTCTGTCGGATGACGCAGCCTTCGGGAACCTTGTTGTCTGCGGCATACTCGAGAGAAACGATCAGGCCTTTCGCTTCCAGTTCGTTGACAGCGTCCTTCAGCGTTTTGCCGGACATATCATACATGCCGAAGAAGGCAGGCCCCATGGAAACGACCAGTTTGATCTTTGAGCCTTCAGCAATTGTCTTGCCGGCGTCAATACTCGTAGAAATGACGTGTCCTTCTTCGATGTTGTCATCATAGGCTTCTTCGATGTCAGGCGTATCCAGACCGGCGGACCTCAGCTTGACCTTCGCGTCTTCTACCGGGTCGGCAATCACATAAGGAATCGTGGAAATGCCGTTTACCGGCGCCTGCGCCCCATTTCCGGCACTTAAGGTCAGTTTTACCGTGCTGTTTCTTTCGGTGAAGGATCCGCCGACAGGAGTCTGCAGGATGACCTTGCCTGCGCCGATATATTCGGAATCAATCGTTCCGCCCGTTGATGCCTGAAGCCCCGAATCCTTGATCTTCTGGATGGCTTCGTCCATGATGAGGCCCTCCACATCAGGCGCAGCCACGATATGGTCGGGAATCTCAAGTTCCGTGGAATAGCGGTTGAAACTGATAACGCCGGTGAGCAGCAGAACACCGAAGGCAATGACGGCAGCAAGAGCCGTAGGGACGCCTATCTTCAGCCACAAAGGCCAGGCATAGAGATCAAGCTTCTTGATCTTGCCGTAAACACGCTTTGCCGGTTTTTCTGCAGTCAGTTCCTGAATGAAGGTCTCAACGTCGGGCGTACGGTCTTCGATCCGCACGTTCATCGCATTCAGGATAGCATTCTCACGGCGAACGGACAGACCCTTTATCAGTTTGTGAGGAGGGACCAGGATGTCTTTGTTCTGATTTTCGTACTTGGCACGGCGCTCCATGGCGTCAGGGGGCGTCTTGCCCGTGATCATGCGGTAGAGCGTGGCAGCAAGAGCATAAACGTCGGTATAAGGTCCCTGGTCGCCGCGGGAACGATACTGCTCTTCCGGGGAATAGCCGGGCTTGATGATGACAGTCAGCGAACGGCTGTGCGATGTCGTCGCATATCTTGATGCGCCGAAGTCAATCAGCTTGATGTCGCCTTCTCTGGTGATGAATATATTGTCCGGTGCGATGTCGCGGTGCAGGAGGCCTTCTGCATGGACGGTTTCCAGCGAAGTCATGATGGGCATCAGCATGGCTACGGCATCATCTTCCGGGATCGTGCCGACCTGTTTCAGGTAATCGGTCATGGTCATGCCGTCTAGATACTCCATGACGATGTATGCCGTACCGTTTTCCTCGAAACTGTCAAAGATCTTTACGATACCGGGCTCGTTCTGGAACTTGGCCAGATGCTTGGCTTCCTCCACGAACTTCTTCATGCCGTCCTTGAACTGTTCGCTCTTGTCGCCATTGAAGACAGTGACCATCGTCTGTCCGGGCATACGGGTAGAGAACTCACCCGGAAGGTATTCCTTAATGGCTACCTTCTGCTCGAGTCTTCCATCCCAGCCGATATAAGTCGTGCCGAAGCCGCCGTAGCCGAGTACCCGCCCGACGATATAGCGATCATGCAGCAATGTACCAGGATCCATATGGATCGCTTCTTCCGCGTGTGTGCCAACAACATAACCGCAGTGGGGACAGATCTGAAATCCATCCCCGAACGGTTCCATACATCCCATGCAGCGTCTCATAAGAACCTCTTTCAAATCATTGATTTACCAGTGGCAGGCCTGACACCAGCCGGTTACACCGTTCCAGGTCACTTTTACCCAAATGGCTACGCCAGATTGACCGGGTGTGCCGCTGCACCATACCTGCGAAGCACTGATATTGTTGTTGCCGGCATTAATAGTACCGAGTTTGCTTGCGCTCGTACTGTGATCGGAACGGATGTAGTTGCCCTGCGAGCTTGAATTAAAGGTCAGTGCCAGTTTGGTTGTAAATGCCAGTTTCGCAACATAATACCCGTTGTAATAAACTTCGACATATCTTGTCGTCGATCCAACCTGAAAACCGTACATGACTCCGCCGTGCGCGATGGAGTAGCCATCTCCGCTGTCCCACGAATAGGAAAGATTGGAAGTACTGACACTGCTGTTTCCTCCATTGCCCATATTCGAAGTGTTCAGCTTTATCGAAGGCACATCACAGATTTCAAACGCCAGCTTTCCACTGATCGTATATGTTGATCCGTGAACACTTCTTGTTGCACTCCCGGAAGTCGAGCTAAGGCTGACAGAAGGAGTCGGTACGCTGACACTCATCTTAGCACTGTAAGTTTTTCCGTTGTAAGAGAAGGATGCGGTAATGGTAGAACTGATACCGTGACCCTTGGCAGTAATCGTCCCGCTTGAAACACTGATGCTCGAGTTCGAAGTGCTCCAGCTGACGGACTGTCCGGAAGGCTGTGTAGAAGCGCTTACGGTGAGCGAGTGTCCCAATGCCAGTGAATAACTGCTGTAATTAAGACTGATCGACGGCGTGTTCACAGTGACGCTGTAAGAGACACTTTGTCCGCCGTAACTAACAGTAACCGTCTTGGTGCCTGCACTGGAAAGATCAGCACTTGCTGTAAAACCGCTGCTGATCGTTTCAGTCCTTCCGTTGTTGTAGGTCAGCTTAAGACTAAGGCCGCTCGTGTTCAGTGCGTCGCCGATATAATAGCTGGTCTTGGAAGGATTTGAGGCAATAGATATTCCTGTCAGTGTTACGGCTGTGACGCTGACGTTAAAACTGGCAGTCTTACCGTTGTACGTAACTGTGATTTTCTGCTCTCCGGCCGAATTAAGTTCAGTCGGACTGCAGGTGAAACCGCTGGTGATTTCCTTGTTCGTGCCGTTGTTGTAAGAGGCCGTGAGCACCAGACCGGAGGTGTTCAGTGTTTCGCCGGTATAATAACTTAGTTTTGACGGCTTTGATTTCACACTGATCCCGGTCAGTTCGACACATTCGACCTTTACCGTAAAAGTGGTGGTCGGCACACTGTTCTTATTTGTGCTTCTGTCTTTGGAAACGTCCGGTCCGCCCAGCTTTTTCTTG
>CACWLA010000025.1 GCA_902761665.1 uncultured Lachnospiraceae bacterium
TATACTCTCTTTTTCAGATTTCGACCTTGATGGTATTAATACAGGCATAGAAAAAGGACCTGCGAAAAATGATCGCTCATTTTTTCACAGGCCCTTTTTGATCAGCCATATGATTTTATTTCGGGCAGCCCTTCCGGGCTGCCTTATTCACCCGCTTACAGGATCTCGTCACGGTAGACGTCCTTGAAATAGCGGTAGGAATCGACCTTCAGTTCGCCGCAGGCCGCCTCGTCGCAGACGATGACGGCGTTTTCGTGCATCTGCAGGGCACTGATGGTCCACTGCTGGCTGACCCCGCCTTCAACGCAGTGCGCAAGGGCTCTGGCCTTGTTGTGGCCGCTGATCAGCAGCAGGACTTCGCGGGCATCGGTCACGGTCGCAACACCAACCGAAAGCGCCTGCTTCGGCACCTGTTCGGGATCGTTATCAAAGAAACGGGCATTCACGATGCGCGTATCCTCAGTCAGGCTGCGGAGGCCGGTCCGGGAGTTCAGGCTGGTAAAGGGTTCGTTGAAAGCAATGTGGCCGTCCACACCGCTTCCGCCCATGAACAGGTCGATGCCGCCGTAGGACGCGATCTTCTCTTCGTAGCGCCGGCATTCCTCTTCCGGATCCTCAGCGAGGCCATTCAGGATATTGATGTTCTCCTTCGGAATGTCGATATGGTCGAACAGATTGTCATGCATGAAATACCAGTAGCTCTCATGATGGGTGCGGGGCAGGCCGACATATTCGTCCATGTTGAACGTCACCACGTTTCTGAAGCTGACTTCGCCGCGCTTATTCGCGGCAACGAGCCGCTGATAAACGCCGATGGGGCTGGAGCCGGTGGGCAGGCCGAGCACGTAGGGACGCGCTTCCTTGTGGCTGTTGATCGCGTCAATGATGTGGCGCGCAGCCCATTCACTCATGTTGTCGTAATCTTTCTGAATCAGTACCTTCATCGTTTTTCCTTTCTCCGGGCAGGAATGATGCCCTCTGCAATTTATCACAACTGATCTGCAATGTCCATAATTTTCCGCATGCGGTGATTCACGCCGCTTTTTCCGAGCGGCGGATCAAGGAGGGTGCCAAGTTCCTGCAGCGAAACGTCCGGATGCTCAAGCCGCAGCTCGGCAATCATCCTGAGCTGGTCCGGAAGGTTCCGGAGCCCTCTTTCCCGTTCGATCCTGCGGATCGCCCGTACCTGGTCCATGCCCGCATCCGCTGTTTTTTTCAGATTGGCCGTCTCGCAGTTCACCCTGCGGTTGACGTCCCCCTGAATGCTGCGGATGATGCGTACGTTTTCCCACTCCAGCCGGCTTCTTGAGGCACCGATCACGCTCAGAAAGTCAGAAATGGCTTCCGCCTCCTTCATGTAAACGACCGGCGTACCCTTGCGGTGCGTGATCCTGGACGGAATACCGAAGCCTTCCAGAAGCTGTTTCATCTCTGCGGCACGTGCTTCGCCGGAAGCGAGCAGCTCCGCGTGGTAGTCAAGGTTCGGATCGCGGATGAATCCGGCAGCGAGAAACGCCCCGCGCAGGAACGCCCGCCGGCAGCATTCCTTTTCCAGAAGAGCCTTCGGCGCCGCTGCGGAAAACTCACGCAGAACGCCCTTTGCCGTCATGAAACCGAGTTCCTTCAGCAGGCGGTCGACTGTTCCGGGCCGCCGTACGATGAGCGACAGGACCGGCGCTTTCAGCCCGGCACCGCGTACCGCCTCCGCTTCCGGCGCTTCTCCGGTCAGCGCACGCAGCAGAAAATCCGCCCGCGTCATGACCGGCAGGCTCTCGCTCTGCAGCACGAAAAGAAGCCTGTCATCCTCGTCAAAATCAACCAGGCCGATGCAGGCGGCAATAGCTGACAGTTCAGCCCTCCTGCAGTGCGCTGGTTTGACCGGCAGGACCGACAGTGCTTCCTTGGTCATCGCGGAAAACGACGTCATGCAAACTCTCCCAGCATTACGATCTCCGGTTCAAGTTCGATACCGGAGGATCCTTTCACTTTTTCCTGTACATCGCGGATGAGACGGTAAACGTCACGTGCTGAGGCGCCGCCAAGGTTGACGACGAAGCCGCAGTGCTTCGGCGATACCTGCGCCTGTCCGACCTGATATCCGGCAAGGCCGGCTTCCTCGATCAGCTTTCCGGCAAAATTCCCTTCCGGCCGCCTGAAGGCCGAGCCGGCGCTCGGCAGTTCCAGCGGCTGTTTCATGCGCCGCCGCTCGTTCAGTTCCTTCATCCGTGCTTCGATCTCTTCACGGTCTCCGGGCACCAGTTCCATCTCAGCGCCAAGAATGATCTCTCCGCTTTCCCTGAAGCGGCTGCTCCGGTAGCCGAAACCGGCTTCTTCCGCAGGGATCTCAATGATCTCGTAATATTTCGTCAGCACGCGCACGGAGCGGACCACGTCTTTCAACTCGCCGCCGTATGCACCGGCATTCATGAAAATACCACCGCCGAGGGATCCGGGGATCCCGGCAGCAAACTCAAGGCCGCTCAGGGAATGCTCGGCGGCGCATCTGGCAGCAGACGCCAGGGAAACGCCGCAGGCCGCCGTGATGCGGTTTCCTTCAGCGCGCAGTTCCTCCAGGCCGGTCATGTCGATCACGACGCCGCGGTAGCCGCGGTCACTTACCAGGAGGTTCGTTCCCCTGCCTATGGTCACGTACGGCGCTCTGTGCCTGCGGCAGTTCTCCAGCGTGACGAGCAGGCCTTCCTCCGAGAGCGGACGCACATAAACATCAGCGGCGCCGCCGATGCGGAAGCTCGTATGGTCCCACATGTATTCTCCGAGAATGATCTGCACGTCATCCGTATCGACCGTGATATCCTCGGCAAGTTTCAGTTCATCCAGTGCCATAGCCCGGCTCCCGTTACCATTTATTGTTATCCTTCAGTTTCTGTTCCAGACGGCGCTGCAGTTCTTCCATGGCATCGTAGCCCATGCGTTTCTGGCGGAAGTTCACGGCAGCAGTCTCTACGATCGCTGCAACGTTCCTGCCGGGACTGACCGGAACGGTGAAGCAGGGCAGCCTGTTGCCCAGATACTCCACGTATTCGTCTGAAGATCCCAGGCGCTCAAAACGTTCCTCGCGGTCCATGTACTTCAGCCGGATCACCATGCTGACTGTCATTTCGTCCTTTACGGACTGAACGCCGTACAGCGCCTTGACGTCTACGACACCGATGCCGCGCAGTTCCATCAGGTTCTTCGTGATTTCGGGTGCGGAGCCGACCAGTTCGTTCTCCGAAAGGCGCCGGAGTTCTACTGCGTCGTCAGCCACCATCCGGTGACCGCGCTTGACGAGTTCGAGCGCTGCCTCTGATTTGCCCAGACCGCTCTCGCCGAGGATCAGGACACCCTCGCCAAAGACGTCAACAAGCACCCCATGGATCGCGATCATCGGAGCGAGGCGCACTTCCAGGAGGCGCATCAGCCGAGCCAGCAGTTTGGAGGTATTCATCTTCGTGCTCAGCAGCGGCATCTGATACTTGAGCGCCAGCGTCACGATCTCCGGACTGACTTCGTGGCCCCGGCTGAAGATCACGCAGGGGATATGATGCTGAAACAGGCGTTCATAAGCCTTCAGCGCTTCCTCTTCCGGCATCGTACTGACGTAACTGTACTCGACCTTGCCGATGATCTGGATGCGGTGTTCGTCAAAGTAATCGTAATAGCCGGCCAGCTGCAGAGCCGGGCGGTTCACCTCCGTTGAGTCCACGAAAACGTCATCCAGCGCCAGTTCCGGCGTCAGATTGACCAGCTGCATGGCTTCAATGATCTCCTGCAAAGCAATTCGGTCCATAAGGGTACTCCATCCACGGTTTTTTCACCGTCAGTATAGCGGAATTCTGATAAAAACGCAAGTTTGAGGAAAGCTGCTTCCGTGCGTGGCTCATGCCTCCGGAAGCTCTCCTTCGTGGAAAAAGGCATAGACGGTTTCTGCTGCCGCCCGGTTCATTCCGGGGATCGACGCCAGTTTACCGGCGTCCGCCTCACGGATCGCTTCGATGCTGCCGAGATGTTCCATCAGCGTCCTGCGGCGCTTCGGTCCGATGCCCGGGATGTCATCCAGCAGGGAATGCACCTGCGCCTTGCTGCGCAGTGAGCGGTGGTATTCAATGGCGAAACGGTGCGTTTCGTCCTGGATCCGCGTCAGCAGCGCGAAGGCTTCGGAACGGGGATCCAGCGGGATCTCCCTCCCGCCGAAGACGAGGCCGCGTGTGCGGTGCCTGTCATCCTTCACCATCCCGCAGACCGGGATCGTCAGCTGCAGTTCAGAAAGAAGCTGTACGGCGGCATTTACCTGGCCTTCGCCGCCGTCCATCAGGATCAGATCCGGGAAGCGGACGAACGAGCCGCCCTCAGCGTCATACAGTCCCTGTTCGCGCAGCGTTTCCTGCTCTCTGAGACCGTGGCTGAAGCGCCGGTAGAGCACTTCCGCCAGTGAGGCGTAGTCATTGACGCCTTCCACGAATTTTATGCGGAACTTGCGGTATTCATTCTTTTTCGGCCGCCCTTCTTCATAGACGACCATGGATCCGACCGTGGCAAAGCCGCTGATATGGGAAATGTCATAAGCCTCCAGCCGTCTGACATGTTCCAGTCCGAGCAGCCTTGCCAGTTCCCTCTGCGCGCCGACCGTACGGGCTTCCTCCCGTGAGATCCGGTCCATGTCCTGCTTCAGCGCGCGGGCAGCATTTTCCTGCGCCAGCGCCGTCAGTCCTTTTTTCTCACCTTTCTGCGGCGTGCGGATCTCCGTCCTGCGGCCGCTCTTTGCCGTCAGCATCGCTTCCAGCGCTTCCCGGTCGGCCGGTTCAAATGCAGTCAGGATCACCTTCGGCAGGAAAGGCGTGCCGCTGTAGAACAGCCGAAGAACCTGGGACAGGATCTCCGCAGGGTCCTCTTCCGCGCCGGCTCTCGTCCGGAAGCGGTCTCTTCCGATCATCCGGCCGTCCCGGATGAAAAAGACCTCCGCCATCCCTTCACCGTTCTCAAGCGCAAGGCCGAGAACGTCCATGTCTTCCCCGCCGGTATCGCTGACTTTCTGCCGGTCTGACATGGAACGGATATCCTCAATGCGGTCGCGGAATCTTGCCGCCTCCTCAAAATCCAGGTTTTCGGAAGCCGCTTTCATTTTCTCTTCGAGCATGCGGATGACCGGCGCATAGTCACCTTTCAGGAAACGGCGCGCCTGCCGTACGTTCTCTGCGTACTCCTCTGCCGTGATCAGGCCGGCGCAGGGTGCCGGACAGCGGTGCATCTCATGGTTCAGGCAGGGACGTTCCTTCCCGATCGTTTCCGGCAGCTTCCGGCTGCAGGTCCTCAGAGAAAAAAGGCTCTGTAGCAGACGGGAGGTTTCCTTGGCTGCGCCCTTGTCCGCATACGGTCCGAAATATTCGCTGCCATCCCGTTTCATCTGATGGGCATAGGAAAGGCGAGGGAACATTTCATTCGTCAGACGAAGGTAAGGGTAGGCCTTATCGTCCATCAGCAGCGTATTGTAGCGCGGTTTATGCTCCTTGATCAGATTGCACTCGAGGATCAGCGCTTCTGTCTCATTGTCGACGGTGATCGTTTCGAACCAGGCGATCTCTTCGATCATTTTCAGGATCTGCGGCCCGCGGTTTACGGTCTTCGCGAAGTACTGCTTTACCCGCTTCTTCAGGTTGATCGCTTTTCCCACGTAAAGAACTTCCCCGTCCTCCCCGTGCATCAGGTAGACGCCGGGGCGCTCCGGCAGCTTTTTCAACTCTTCCTGAAATGTTTTCTTCATACCCGGGATTATATCGCAGACGGTGCAGCCCGTGCAAGCGTTTTGTGGGGTTTTCCGGCAGACGCATCCGCAGCTCAAAGCAGTTCCCTGCCGGATAAAGAGTTCTTGACCGCCCGCGCTGTTTTATTGTATAATGCGATTGTTGTGTTCGAACCGGTCCCTGTCCGTCACGGACCGGCCGAAGCAAAAGGAGAAAGCAATGCCCCGTTCAAGGTCAAAATACAGCGAAAGTGCCGCTCTTCGGCGCAAAAACACGGTCCGGGACATCCTTCTGGGTGTTCTGATCGGCCTTGCCGTGATCTTTGTCGTCATGGCAGGGCGCTTCATCTACGAAAAAAGCCGGAATCCGGATTACCGTCTTGCCGACCTCTTCGGCATAACGACAGCCGGCTCGCTTCCGACACTGCCCGAGTTCCCCATTGACAGCATCGAGATACCGTCCTCTTCGGAAACGGTGCCGGATACGGAGCGCAGCAGCGAGGATCCTACCGAAGACACCTCAGACTCTTCTGCGGAGACTGATACGAAAGATACCGGCGGAGAGACCATGGCTGACGAAACATCCTCTCCTCCCGCCACGGAATCGGAACCGGCAGCCACGCCGGAATCCACGGAAATGACGGCTGAAGAAAGTACGGAACCGTCCGAAACTTCCACGGAAGAACCGACGCCGGAAGCTTCCTCATCCGTAGAAAGTGCTGAAGAGACGTCCTCTGCTGAGGAAACATCCCCCGAAGAGACCGATCCGGAACAGACCACGCCTGAAGAGACCACCCCTGAGGAAACAACGCCCGAAGAAACACCGGTCGTTGTCGATCCGACCGACATCAACTCCCATCTGGCTGTCTTCAGCATGGAGGTGAAGGATCTCGGCGAATGCCGCCAGCTGATCGTCGTTCATTCCTCCGGCTCGCAGTGCATGCTGTATTTCTTCGACAAGGGTGAGAAGGAATGGGCGCTGTCCAACGCCATAGCTTCCGCCCCCGGCATCGTCGGGGAGAACGGCGTCACCGCCGACAAGAAAGAAGGCGACGGCTGCACGCCCGCCGGTTATTTCGCAATCGGTCCCTGCTACGGCGAGGATGCCGTATCTCCGACAGCGATGGAATACCATCAGATCGTAGACGGTGATTACTGGGTCGACGACGTGTCTTCCAAGTATTACAACACGCTCGTCCATGTTGACGTTTTTGACAGCCGGATCGGCTGGAAGACCGGCGAGGACATGTTCAACATGCTTCGCTACTACCGTCACATGGCCGTGATACGCTACAACACGGATCCTGTCGTTCCCGGCGCGGGCAGTGCAGTCTTCCTCCGCTGCCAGGCAGACGATACGGCAACGTCCGGCAGCGTCGGCACGAAGGACGCCACCGTGTTCGCGATCCTGCGCTGGCTCGATCCTGAAGCGGATCCTCACATTCTTATCTACTGACGCATCATGAATAAAAAACTTCCCGGGGCGCTTACCGTGCGCCCCATTCTTGACAAAAAAACGTTTTACCTGCTCTCCTTCACCTGGGGTCTTCCGATGACTCTTGCCGGTCTGGCCATGGCCATCGGCATGCTTCTGACGGGGCACAGGATGCACCGCTTCGGTCCCTGTTTCTATTTTGAGCGGGGAAAAAACTGGGGCGGCATGACCTGGGGATTCGTGATCGTCGTCTGTGAAGGAGCAGGTTCGGGGCTCCTTGCGCACGAACTCGGCCACGCCATGCAGAACTGCCGTTTCGGTCCCTTCATGCCCTTCCTTGTCGGGATCCCGTCTTCTCTCCGCTATCATGCACGGAGGATCTTCACCCGCATAAACGGCAAAGAACCGCGAACGCCTTACGACGCCGCCTGGTTTGAAGGACAGGCTACTGCAGTCGGTACGGAATACATAAAAATGACGGCAGTCTGATTGCCGTCATTTTTTATTTCCTGTGATACGGAATCTTCAGGTTTTCCTCAGGCTCAGACGCGCACCATCACGTCGATGATGCCGTCGACCAGGCGGTTGCACTGTTCGATGTCCATGGACTCTGCCATCACGCGGATGACCGGTTCGGTCCCGCTCTCACGAACCAGGATGCGGCCGGTGCCATCCAGTTCCTTTCCTGCTTCCGCGATCGCCGCCTGCACGTCCGGGTGATTCAGAACTTCCTTCTTGTCGCGCACGCGCACGTTCTTCAGGACCTGCGGGTAGATCGTGACATCTTCCGCCAGTTTCTTCAGGCTCTGCTTCTTTTCCAGCATGACTTCCATGACCTTCAGCGAAGTCAGGATGCCGTCACCGGTCGTCGCGTATTTGCTGAAGATGATATGGCCGGACTGCTCGCCGCCCAGGCGGTAGCCGTTTTCCGACATGTTTTCATAGACGTACTTATCACCGACCTTGGTCTTTTCATAGCCGATGCCGGCCTCGTCCAGCGCCTTGTACAGGCCGAAGTTGGACATGATCGTGGTCACGATCTTGTTGCCTTCAAGCTCGCCGCGGTCCTTCATGTAACGTCCGCAGACATACATGATCTTGTCGCCGTCCACGAGGTTTCCGTCGTCGTCCACCGCAAGGCAGCGGTCCGCATCGCCGTCATAGGCAAAGCCGACGTCGATCTCGTCATTGGATTTCACATAGTTCTGCAGGCCTTCGATATGCGTGGAACCGCAGCCCAGGTTGATGTTCGTGCCGTCGGGATCAGTGTTGATGGCGTAAGTCTTCGCGCCGAGAGCGTCGAACACGCTCTTCGCGATCATGAAGGAAGCACCGTTCGCGCAGTCGAGCGCCACGGTCTTGCCCTTGAAGGAGCGGGTCGCAAGAGAGATCAGGTAGCCGATGTAACGGTTGCGGCCTTCGGCATAGTCGACCGTCCGGCCGATATCATCCCGCTTCGCCAGCGGGACCTCCTCGGGATAGACGCCGTCCAGATATTTTTCGACCTCGAGAATGAAATCTTCTTCCATCTTCTCGCCCTTGCCGTTCAGCAGCTTGATGCCGTTGTCCCAGTAAGGGTTGTGGCTTGCGGAGATCATGATGCCGCAGTCGAAGATCTCTTCGGTGTGCACCACGTACGCCACGCTCGGCGTCGTGGTCACGTGCAGCAGGTACGCATCCGCGCCGGAAGCGGTAATGCCTGCCGCAAGCGCATATTCGAACATATAGGAACTGCGGCGCGTGTCCTTGCCGATCACGATGTGCGCCTTATGCGTCTTTCCGTAATACCAGCCCAGAAAACGGCCGATCTTGAAAGCGTCTTCCACCTTCAGCGTTACGTTGGCTTCGCCGCGGTAGCCGTCGGTTCCGAAATACTTGCCCATACAGAATACTCCTTGAAAATACAGATTCGCGGCGGGCAGCTCAGCCTTCCGCCGTCTAGATTCAACGGTTTATTTTAACATTCCCGAAAATTGAAATCAAGGGGCTGAGCGGATCTTCAGCCCCCTGAAGGATATTTTTTTCGTATGGATGCCATTCATCCGACGTGCGTCATCATCCAGCGGTAGAAGTCGACGGCAGGCGCCAGTGCAGCAAGGTCCAGGTTCTCGTTCGGGCCGTGCACGGACTGCATCTGCTCCCGGCTGATGGAAAACGGGGCGAAGCGCAGGCAGTTGTCGCTGACGCGGCTCATGAAGCGTGCGTCGCTCGCGCCGTTCATGATATAGGGCACGGGCACGACGCCGGGGAAGAGCTCCTTCACCGCCTGTTCCAGCATGCGGAAGCCCAGGCATTTGAAGCTGGTGACCGGACTGGTGAAGCCCCGGAGCTGTACCTCGACCTCGAGATCGTATTTTCCGGCGACCTTCTTCACCGCTGCAAGACTGTCGTCAAAGCCCTGGTGATGCGAAGTACGCATGTTGCCGAGTACCCAGGCTTCCTGCGGAAGCACGTTGTGGCCATCGCTTCCCTGCGCCATCGTAAAGGCAAGCGTCGTGCGGAGCATCGCCGCACCTTCAGGCGAAGTACGGTTCATGATGCCTTCCAGCGGCAGCTTGTAGACATCCGGCTTGCTCAGAACGTTTTTCAGCAGCCCGTCGACGCCGACGCTGACGCGCCGGAACATCTCCTGCACCGTGGGATTCATTTCCACCGTAAACATGCGGTTTTCGTCGCATTCCGCCATGAATTTGCCGAGTCTGACGAGCGGTGTGTCCTTCGGCGGCGTAGAGGCATGTCCGCCCCTGCTCCGCGCGATGATCTTCAGGTCCGCCGTGCCCTTTTCGCCGCAGCCGATCATGGCATAGCTGCCCTTCGCACCGAGCATCGGTTCCTTCACGATCATGCCGCCCTCGTCCAGGACGAAGGCAAAGCGGATCCCTCTTTCCTGCAGGATCTGTGAGATCTCGTCCGCGCCTTCGCCGTTGTTGCCGTTGATTTCTTCGGCGTCGGCAGATTCAAACCAGATGTCGCAGTCCGGAACGAAGCCTTCCGCAGCCAGTTCATCGGCCGCGCGAAGCATGCCCCAGAGACCACCCTTGTCGTCCAGCGTGCCCCTGCCCCAGATCTTTCCATCGGCGATATCGCCGGAAAACGGCTCATGCTCCCACTCACCGGATACCGCGACCACGTCCTGATGGTTCATGAAGAGGACAGGCGTTTTTTCGGGATGTCTGCCCGGCCAGTGCAGCAGGATGCTCCCGTGGAAAACTTCCGCCGTGCACGCCGCAAACAGTGCCGGAAACAGCTCCCGGAGCAGTTCCTGGAAGCGGTAAAACTTTTCATAATCGTTCTGTCCCTTGACGGAGATCGTTTCGCATCGGATCATCCGGCTCAGTTCGCCGGCATAGCGCATGGTTCGTTCATCCATTTCCGTACCTCCTGAAAACAAATATACTATCTCACAATTCACCATTTCCGTCAAGTTTGCTTGTGCTTTTTCCGCATTTGTGATACCATCGCAAGTTGAGGTGATTCATCATGTTTTTTTTCTTATTCGGATCCTATAACATCCTGCTGATCGCGGCAGCCGTTATCCCGGCGATCGTTCTGCTGGTCAGGGTCTACCGCTCCGACCGTCTGGAAAAGGAACCGCCGCGCCTGATCATATCTCTTGTCTTATCAGGGATCCTGGCGACACTGCTGGCCATGGCCGGCGAATGGGCGGGCAGCCTCTTCCTTAAAAACATGTCCAATACCGCGCTGCGCGACATCCTGCTGTATTTCGTGGTCGTGGCCGGCTGCGAGGAAGGCGCGAAATATCTTTTCCTGCGCCGCCGGACCTGGTTTGATGCAAACTTCAACTGCCAGTACGACGCAGTCGTCTATGCCGTGGCCGTGGCGCTTGGCTTCGCTCTCTGGGAAAACCTGAGCTACGTCTTCAACTATGGCTTCTCCACGGCGCTCGTCCGCGCGGTGACCGCCGTGCCCGGGCATGCCTGCTTCGGCGTGTTCATGGGATCCTGGTATGGTCAGGCCAAGCGCGCCGACAACTTCGGTTATCCCGAGAAAAGCGTTTATTACCGCGTGCTGTCCGTGCTCGTTCCGATGCTTCTGCACGGCCTGTACGACTACATCGCAACCAGAACGAGCGATGCATCCACCTGGATCTTCGTCGTCTTCGTCATCATCATGTTCTTCATCTCCTTCAAGCTCGTCAAGAAGCTTTCGGATGAAGACCGCTACATCGTCTGAGCCTGCCGCCCGGCAAAGAAAGGACCATCATGAACGATTATACGCGTTCCCCCGAAACGGAAGAATTCCTGCTGCAGACCGGCATGCATCCGGATCTGATCGACCTCCAGCGCCAGACCTCCCTGTTCCGCAGGGAGATGCAGCGCGGCCTTACTGACGGCGCTTCTTCCCTGCCCATGCTTCCCACCTACCTGACGACCGACGGCACCCTTCCCGCAGACAAGCCCGTTCTGGTCATTGACGCCGGCGGCACCAATCTGCGCCTTGCCCGGGTTAGTTTTCATCCCCAGGGCGATTTTGAAGCCGAAGCCCTCGTTGCCTGCCCCATGCCCGGCAGTACCGAAGCCCTTACCCTTTCGGAGTATCTTGCCCGCATGGTGGAGATCCTGCGGCCGCATCTTCACGGTGACGACCTGATCGGCTACTGCTTCTCCTATGAAGCCCGGATCACGCCGGACCGCGACGGGATCCTCAGCAATTTCAACAAGGGCGTTCACGTGGAAGGCAGCAACGGCATGAAGGTCTGCGAAGTGCTCGAGAAAGCGCTTGCGGATGCCGGTATTCCCGGAAAGCGCCGCTACGTCCTTCTGAACGATTCAACCGCCGCGGCTTTCGGCGCGCTCTCGCAGCCTGCCGCCTCCTCCGGCAGCGGTATCGTCGGATTCATTCTCGGTACCGGGACCAATACCTGCTACCCCGAAAAGACTTCCCGCATCAGGCGCTATCCCGTAGAGAATGACGGCGGCACGATGCTCATCAACATGGAATGCGGCGCCTACGCGGGCTTTCCCCGAGGCGAAGCCGACCGCCTGCTGGACGAAAGCGATCCGCTGCCCGGAAATCATCTTTACGAAAAGATGATCAGCGGTGTTTACATGGGAAAACTCATCCGTCTGACTACGGGTTCCGCCGCCGAACGCGGCCTCTTCTCCCCCGTTTTTCGGGAACGCCTTGCTGCGGCTGAAAGCTTCCGCGCCGTGGATGCGGATGCCTTCGTGCGCGAGCCGATGGGTGACAACCTGCTTTCCCGTCTCTGCAGTTCCGATAATGACAGGCAGGTGCTTCTGAACATTGTTTACCGCCTGTACGAACGCGCCGCCAAGCTTGTCACCGTCAATCTGACCGCTGTCATGGAAGAAGCCGCACTCGGAAAGGATCCTCTCCGTCCCGCCCTCATTGCCGCAGAAGGAAGCAGTTTCTGGAAATCCGCACTCTTCTTGCCGATGCTGACGGAGATCCTGGAACGCTTCGCGAAGAAGGAACGCGGCCTCTCCTTTACGGTCACGGCAGTCCCGAACGCGAACCTCATCGGCAGCGCAGCCGCCGCCCTGCTGAACGCCTGAAGCGGCTGTTATTTAGCGATTTGTTTCGCATAAATAAACATTTTTTTCAAAACATCTCTTGACAATACTTTCCCGCAGAGGTATCATTACTCCATCCTGCAGAAAGGAAGCAGTGCCATGACAAGGACCATGACCATCATGGATATGATGATGCGTCGGTGCATGATGATGTGCCGGTCTTTGCCTGTGCCTGTTTCCGAATAACTGCCCGGATCCGATTCGATCAGATCCAAATGAACGGGAAGCTTTCGGAAGCTTCCCGTATTTTTTTGAGGAGGAAGAACCATGAAGAAACTCTCAGCCATCATCCTTGCCCTGATCACCGTCCTCGCCCTTGCCGGCTGCGGCAAGGCCAAGAAGGAATTTACGGTTGCCGTTCCGAACGACACCACGAACGAAGCCCGTGCTCTCCTGCTGCTGGAAGCGAACGGCATACTGAAGCTAAAAAGCGGCGTCGGCATCACTGCCACGATCCAGGACATTGCCGAAAACCCGTACAATATTAAGTTCCAGGAAGTCGAGGCCGCTCAGATCCCGAACATCCTGAAGGACGTGGACTACGCAGTCATCAATTCCAACTACGCGCTGGATGCCGGCATCAATCCGGTGAAGCAGTCGCTGGTCATCGAAGGCTCCTATTCAGCCTATGCCAACATTCTGGCCGTCAAGCAGGGCAATGAGAACGAGCCGAAGATCAAAGCTCTCGTCGCCGCGCTGTCCAGTCAGAAAGTCGCTGATTTCATCGCCCAGAAGTACGGCGGCGCCGTGGTCAGTACGGTTGAAAAGCCCGGTGACGGCTTCGATGCTTCCCTTGATTATGCCGCGCTGAACGGAACCACCGTTTCGGTAGCCGCCTCGCCTTCGCCGCACGCCGAGATCCTGGAAGTCGCGAAAGGCATCCTTGCCGAAAAAGGCATCACGCTCGACATCAGGGAATTCAACGATTACGTCGTACCGAACAACGTCGTGGAAGACGGGACCGTGGATGCGAACTATTTCCAGCACGTACCGTATCTGGATGACTTCAACGCTCAGAACAAGACCCACATCGTCTCCGTGGCACCGATCCACGTGGAACCGATGGGGCTGTACGGCGGTAAGCAGACGAGCCTTGACGCACTGAAAAAATAACTGACGATGCTCTGCCGCCGGGGACGATCCGCTCCGGCGGCAGCTTACGGAGAAACCATGATCATCCTTGACCACGTATGCAAGACCTTCGTCGGGACCGACGGGCAGGTGGAAGCCTTGAAGGACGTTTCCCTGACCGTTCCCGACGGTGACATTTACGGCATCATCGGTATGAGCGGTGCCGGCAAGTCGACCCTTGTGCGCACGGTGAACCTGCTGGAAAAACCAACTTCCGGCTCGGTCCTCGTGGACGGCGTCGACATGACGAAGCTTTCTCCTGCCGAGCTGCGGAAAAAGCGCCGGGAGATCACCATGATCTTCCAGAGTTTCAATCTGCTGATGCAGAAGAACTGCCTGAAGAACGTCTGCTTCCCGCTTGAACTTGCCGGCATGAAGTCCCGCGAAGCCAAAGCGAAGGCGCTGGAACTTCTCGAACTGGTTGGCCTGAAGGACAAGGCTTCAGCCTATCCTGCGCAGCTTTCCGGCGGCCAGCAGCAGCGCGTCGCCATTGCGAGAGCCCTGGCGACAGAACCGAAAGTGCTGCTCTGCGACGAAGCCACATCCGCCCTCGATCCCGGCACCACGCATTCGATCCTGGAACTGATCCGGGACATCAATGCCAAGCTTGGCATCACCGTTCTCATCATCACCCACCAGATGAGCGTCGTCGAAAGCATCTGTCGTCACGTCGCGATCCTGGATCAGGGGAGTGTCGCGGAGACCGGCGAAGTCAGCGAAGTCTTCTCTAATCCCCAGTCGAGAGCCGCACGCAGCCTCGTCTTTCCGGAAGGGGACATCGATGAGCTGTTCCGTGAACTCAGGGAGAACGAACATCTTATCCGCGTTGTCTTCGACGGCTCTCAGGCGACTTCCGAGCCCCTCATCGCGCATATGGCCGTGGAAAAAGGCATTGAGGCCAGCATCATATATGCCTCCATGCGCGAGATCGGCGGCAAGACCTACGGTTCCGTCCTTCTCGGCATTAACGGCGGCCGGACCACGGTCGACGAGGCGATCGATTATCTGACCCGCAAGGAAAACGTCAGTGCAAGGGAGGTAAGGCCGCATGTTCAATGAATTATTCAGCAGCGAAGCCTGGGCAGAAGCCCTGCCGGTCATCCGCGGGCAGTTTCTCCTCGCGACCTGGGAAACGCTTTACGTCACGGTCCTGTCGACCTTCTTCGCCATCCTGATCGGCCTGCCGCTCGGGATCGTTCTCGTTGCCGGTGACGAAAAGGGGATCCGTCCCCTGCCGAAGTGGATCATCAAGACACTGAACGTGATCATCAACATCCTCCGGAGCGTTCCCTTCCTGATCCTGATGATCCTGGTCTTCCCGCTTACCCGTGTGATCGTGGGGACCACCGTCGGCACTGCGGCAACCATCGTTCCGCTCGTGATTGCCGCCTTCCCCTTCATCGCAAGGCTGGCGGAAACGAGCCTGCGCGAGGTGAATCCGAACTCGATCGAAATGGCACAGAGCCTCGGCGCCTCACCCATGCAGATCATCCGGAAGGTCATGCTGCCGGAAAGCGTACCGCTCCTCATCTCCAATGCGACGACCGCGATCACGACGATCCTCGGCTACACCGCGATGAGCGGCATCATCGGAGGCGGCGGCCTCGGCAAGATCGCCATCAACTACGGCTACTACCGCTACCGCTACGTGATCATGTTCGCGGCGGTCATCCTCCTGGTCGTGCTGGTACAGATCTTCCAGAGCGTTGGCAACAAGCTTGCGGCAGCCTCTGACAAGCGGCTGCGCTCTTAAAATTCTTCTCTCCTCGAAAATGCTCCGATTCCGCCGGACAGCAGAAACGGGACAGCCGAAGCTGTCCCGTCTTTTTGTGTTTTTCCGCGTCAGCCTTCCATCCGCAGCAGCTTCTTCAACAGCTTCCGCAGCGGGTCGTACAGGAGAAGTATCCCCAAAAACGACGAAGCCGCGAGCAGGAGTTCGAAGGGCACGTCCTTGATCAGATAAGGCACGAAGGGGGTATTCAGGACCCACATCGTGGGCAGGATCATGACCCAGCAGTACAGAAACGCGCACAGCGCGCCCGCAAAAGCCAGTTTCAGACTGTCCTCGGTCTTTTTGAAGATCGTGCAGATGAGCAGCGGGACCGTCATCCAGGCGATCCACTGCCCCGTCGTCCAGATCGGATTCAGCGAGGCCATGAACGTCGCGTCCATGATCAGGTATACGGTGATGATCATGCCCGTCTTGACAAAGCCGAAGGTCTTGGCATACAGGACCATCAGCAGGATGGTGAAATTGATGTTCGGCAGAAAGTTCATCAACTGTTCCTGCGCGAACAGGATCACCGTGAGCAGGGCCATGATGCACAGTTCACGTGCGGAGAGGAAAGGCTTTTCCGTCTTATTTGCCGGCGTACTCATTGACTGTCATGCGGAATTCGAGCACGTCGCCGTTGGCATACGGCAGCGTCTCGATCCCAACCTCGGCCAATTTGCCATTGGTCCAGATCGCGATGTACTGCGCCCAGTCGGAAGGCGTATCCAGGGTTTCGATCTTCATCAGCATGCCGTTGTCGATCACGACGTTGCTGAAGTTGTTCTTCACGAGATCCGTCAGCTTGTCGCCGGTCTTGAAAACGATCTTCTTCTCCTTGATCAGCTTCTGATCGAGGTCGGTCACCTTGACGGTGATGCTCCCGTCACCCTTGGGGGTGAAGGGCTTGGCGATCAGGATGTAGGCCGCAGCGATAACGATGACGGCCAGGATCGCCCACAGAACTTTCTTGTTCTTCATGGTTTTTCGACAGGAAAATAAGCCCTGTGCAGTTTCCCGGCTGCAAGGACAGCTTTTCTTGTCCGTCTCCTTGGATATGTCAGGTAAGTCTCCTGGCTTCGCTTCTCCCTACTCTCCGCCTTCTCACGGACCGCGGTCCGCAATGACATTCATGGATTTCGTCTGCGTTACAGTTGCCGGTACAGCGCAGGTCTTTCACCTGCTTCCTTATTAAGTCCCCCGCGGGACGCCTGCGCCACTATTATACACGTTTTCCGGGCAAAGTAAAGCCGGGCAGGACCGTTTCCGGCTCTGTCCGGCTTTTATTCCGTGACTGCGGCACAGACTTTCAGCGATCGCTCATGCCTTTTCGGGTTCAGGATACTCGACGCCGCGCGTATCGACCGTGACCTTCTTCATCACAACCGGCCGCAGGGGGCGGTTGGACCAGGGGTTGGTACGGACCATCTCCGCACGGTGCACCGCTTCCATGCCCTCAAGGACCTTGCCGAAGGCTGCGTATTCGCCGTCCAGGTGCGAGGCAGCAGCGACCATGATGAAGAACTGGCTGCCGGCGCTGTCCGGATCCATGGCACGCGCCATGCTGAGCACGCCTTCGGTATGTTTCAGGGCATTGGCAAAACCGTTGGAAGCAAACTCACCTTTGATATCGTAACCGGGGCCGCCCGTCCCGTTGCCGTCCGGGTCGCCGCCCTGGATCATGAATCCGGGAATGATCCGGTGGAAGGTCAGGCCGTCGTAAAAGCCCTTCTTCACGAGGGAAATGAAATTGTGCACGGTATTCGGGGCGACTTCCGGATACAGTTCCGCGCGGAAGGTATCGCCGTTTTCCATTTCAAAAGTAACCAGAGGATTCGTCATGTCGGGATCCTTTCTTTTTTTTTGTCTCCTGCCGGAGCAGGCTTAATCAATATAGCACAAAAGCCCCGTCCTGTCATCCTCTTCTTCCTTATTCCGGCGTTCCGCGGGATCCTTTTCCGTCAATTCCCGCTAAGCGTTTTTTATGCCTGTTTTATGCCGTTTCCCATCTTCCTATTGAAATAAAGCATCATTTTCGCTAAAGTAAGATATGTAAAACATTCGAAATCTTTTCAGGAGTACTACGATGACAGATTTCACTATTCATGCACTGTATCAATCCATGAGCGGGGATGTCACGCCGCTTGATTACACACGCAAGGAACGGCACGAATGGACCACCTGGGACTGGATCTGCGCCCTCAGGGACGGGATCACCGGTGACGCTGCCGGAAGCAGGTTCCGGATCATTGACAGAGTTAAGGAAGAACTGAACGCGCTGGTCGCTGCGCGCCGCGAACTGCCCGGCATGACCGAAGAACAGATGATGGCACGCCACGGCAGACGGCTGCTGAACATTGTCAGCGGACTGTTCTCGGTATCTACCGAAATCGGCGACGAGCCGGTCCTGACGGATGCAGAGCTTGATCTGGTCAATGCCGCCATTGACGAGGCTGACACGGACAGTGAGGATGAGATCCGCGCGGCGGAGCAGCAGCTCCGTTTCGAGCGCTTCCGCCTGGACGCGTCGCATTATATTACCGAGAGGCTCCGCGAACTTCAGATAGAAGAAGCTTCGGAGCATCCAGACGAACAGCGGCAGATGGCGATCAGGGCGAAAATATACGTAGCCAACGATCTGCGCAGGAAGCTGGAGCAGCGGGCCGGCCGGGGTTTCCCGGAAGTTTTCTCCGCTGACGACGTGGAACGGCTCGCCGAGAGCATGCTGCGGACGGATGCCGAATTTCACTCTGCGATCCAGACCAACACCAACTTCCGTCCCGTTTCGCAGTATGACATCGGCATGCCGCTGGATCAGCCGATGCCTTATCTCCTTCCTCAGGCTGCTGAAAGCTTCGCCAACAACATAACCGAGCACGTCGATGAGCTTTCGATGGAGCCCAATCAGCTTGCGCACGACGTCGGCGATGAACCTCTTCACCCTGACGAAGCTGCCGAACGTCTGCAGATCCTGAAAGAAGTCAGGGCAGCGCTTGACAGTACCGGCACAGGCCGCGACTGGCTGCACTGGATAAGCCGTGACTCCAACAGCCCTCAGTATGAGGCGGTCCGCACGGAGATCAACCGCCAGATCGAAAGGTTGGAATCCGGTCTCCCGATCGGTGAACCCGACAGGCAGCGGATGGTCGAACTTCTCGACGCTTATACGGTCGGCAAGGAAAACCCCGGTTCCACGTACGGCAAGACCCGTCAGGACAACATGCTGCGTCTGTATGGTTCCTACCTGCGGATCGACGACCGTGAAGCCGTCATGCAGCGCTACAACGACGCCCGCGGCGCGCAGAACGCCGACGATCCGAAATACGTCGATCTCACCAGGGCGCCTTATCACTACATCGCCATGCAAACGCCCGGAACGGCAGGCTACCAGTATGAACGGGAGATCATGCAGCTGCAGGCGCAGTACAACAACGCGCTTGCTTCAGGACGTCCGATGAATGAAAGGGAACAGCTTGCGCTCCGGCAGACCGTGCTCCGCATGGCCGCGCTCCGTGAGCTGATGACGAAGAACCGCACCGGTGAGGCCACGCCCGCCGGAGAACAGGAGATCCTGGCCGCGATGCAGCGGATCGAGCAGGATCCCCGGAATCCTTATCCCGGCGCAATTGCCGGGGCGGTCCGTGACGTCCGTACCTTCGGCGAACTGTATACGATCCTTGAAGAAGCGAGGCAGGACAACGTCCGCCTTCAGGGCAATTATTTCCGTGACCGCGCGAACTACGAAGACCCGCTGCAGCGCCGTCTGCAGGAACTCTCCTACCCGACGGCCCAGCAGCTTTATCAGCATGCCGTGCAGCAGCTCGCCGCGATGGAACTCCCCGAGACAGGCGCCCTTTCTCCGATACAGTCCGAGGAATACTCACGTCTTGCCCGCAGGATCTTTACCCTGAAGCGGATCATGGACAGGCGCGGCACGCATTACCATGTGAGCACCTCTGAACAGATGGAAGGTCTGCGGTGGACCGCCGAAAACACCCGTATCCGGGAAGCCCTGCAGTATCTGGACACGGACGCCGCCAGAGCGCGCGGATTCCGTGATCAGCTGATCCATCCCACCTTCTCCTCAGCCCGTCTCACCGATCAGCTCGACCGCCATGCGAACGGGTACATCGAGGAGACCATGGAAGCCTCGCGGACTTTCTTCCGCACCATCCAGGTGCCGCAGAACGACCCGCCGTTAAACGAAGAAAACAAGGCCGTGATGCGGGATCAGATCATCCGTTTCGCTGCCCTTCACAATCTGCAGAACGCGCGCGTCCGCAGGGAACGCTTCCCTGACCGGGCCTTCCTTTCCGACCGCATGTTCTCCACGGAAGAGATCGAAGACGCCATGGAAGACATCCGTGAGAACCAGCCTGAGTTCGTGCAGGCGGTCGATCAGCAGCTGGGAACGGCCGGCAGTGCCAAACGCCTCGTGAATTCTTTCGCTTCCGAACGCTACTACAACACGCTGGAATTCGTAAAGGCAGATATCTTTGCTCTCAATAATACCGTCTACAACGACCAGGTCGAGCGTCCCCGCCTGATCGCGTCGCTTCACGACCGTTTTGCCGGGCTCATTGCCCTGCACAATCTGCAGACCGCTGCCGGAAATCTTTCCGTTCCGGTCACCGACGATGCTCTTGCCGCAGAGACCGCGCGCGTAAAGTTATCCGAAGAATACCTTGCCGTGGAACGGATGATGCGTGCCGGCGATTACAATGCCGAGGTACTCCGGAACACCTTCTCTCATCCGGAGACCCTTCCCGAGGCTCTGCCTCAGATGGTTCAGACCGCTCCCGTCGTTGAGCCCAGGGATGACTCGCTCGGTTCCAATTATCAGTCCCAGCTCAATACGCTTGCCACGCTGGCCGGTCCCAGTACGCAGGAGCGCCGTTCTACTATCGTGTCTGCGCTGGTCAGATTCATGGCCATTCGTCAGATGGTCCTCGAGAATCCGGAAGGCATGTACGCCCCCTTGAACTTGAATGCCCTGACCAACCGGGTGATCACCCTCAACGCAGACCCCGCCTATTCGCAGCTGTTTAACAGGATCGCGCGGGATCCCCAGAAGGCCTCGGACGTTCTGAAGGCCTGTGCCGATACGGAGGATCTGTACCGGCTGAAAGTTGCCCAGCGGCGCGCTCTGGCCGCCGGCCAGGCATTTGAAGATCCGTTCCTTCCCGCTTTCCGGGCGTTAGCTGATCTCCGCTACAATGAAATCTACGACGACGGCATGAATGATCTGATTGCTGTCATGAACACTGCGAAGCCCGGCATTCCGCTGAACGCGGACCAGAGAAGGCAGCTGACCCGCGGCATGGCGCAGATCCTGCTCGGCCGCCAGGCTCCCGACGCTGACGGTTCCAAAAAGCTCCCGGAAGCAGACCGTCTCCGCCGCATCCGGGAACTCACGGAGGGCGTGACCGACGAATCCCGTGAACTTCTCAGCGCGATCGACCGCGTTGCCGGAGACGGCGCCAGGGTACAGGATCTGTTTGAGGTCGTTGCCGCTCCGCAGGGCGAAATGGGCGGCCGTATCCGAAACTTCGCCCGCCAGACCCCCGCGAAGTGGGCCGATGATGCCTGGGAAAAGATCCAGGCTTTCCTCAAGGCCGAGCGTCAGCTCGGTTGGTTCCACGATGAGACGGCTGACCTTGTCAACACCTATGCCCGCATGGTTATGATGCGCCAGCTGGCCAAGGATCCTGCATACGCGAACAAGCCGATCTCTTTTGCCGAAGCGAACGGGATCGGGCAGAATTATCTGAATACCGACAACAACCGGTCCGGGCTGGAATCGTTGTTCATCAATCCGGAAAACGCCATCCGTCAGACCCTCAGCCAGCGAATCAACGCTCTTGCCGGCCTGCCTGCAGAGGCGCGGGATGCCGGTGCCCTGCAGCAGATGATGGCGCTCAGGAATCTTCAGAAACGCTATTCCGACGACGCGATCGTCAGTCAGAATGAAATCATCCAGGAGATGACGAAGGTTCCCGAGATGTTTGCCTACAAGGTTCTGACCGACAGACGCAATCCGAAGATCCCGGCCGCCGACCTGAGCACCCTCAAATCGCAGAATTTCGATATAGGACTGGAAGGCGCCGTATTCAACGCGCCTGCCCGCCGGGCTTTCGTGCTTGACGGCGCCGCAGAAACAAGTCCCGAAGGGCTTTGCCGCCTATTTGCGGAAGAACTGCGCCACGACCGCGCGCTCGGTGTTGAGGCCGACGCGATGCACTTTGCCGAACTGTACGCCGTCAGCCTATACGCAGACGATCCGGCCTGGAAGAACGCTCTTCCTTCGCAGGAAACGATCTCTCAGCAGGCGCAGCGCATCGCCTCCCTGCCCGATTTCCGCGCGGCCATGCGCCTCATGAACGACGTTCCGGAATATAAGGCCTCCATGGAGACCATGCTGAAGAACGGAACGCCTGCCGAAAAGATCACGGCCGAGCTGAACCGTTATTCCGAACTGCAGCGCAGGATGGAGAACAGCAAGGATCTGCGGAAGTCGGATCTTTATTACGACGTCCGCGCCGACAGGATCCGGGAGCACCTGAAGCCGCTTCGTTCGCTCGACATTCTTAAGGAATGGCCGTCGGAGGCGAAAGCCGCTGCCGCCAGGACCAGCCTGAACGCCAAAAACCCCGGACTGACAAGGGATGAGGCACGGATCCATTACAGAGACTTCCTTGCGCTGAACCGTCTGTACCAGCGCAATCCCGAACGGGTCTTCTTCTCTGACGAAGAGATGGAGACCGCCCGCACGGAAGTGGAGAAGGATAAGACGCTGCAGAAGGATTTTGAGACCGTACTGTCGAGCCCTTCCGAAATGCGTCTCAACGTCTTCAACATGGCTTCTGCCCAGTACTGGTCAGAGATCGACGCCATGGAGAGCGGCCGGCAGGTCATCGTTGCCTCGGACGGCAGGGCGGTTTCCGTCGGTCTCAACACGATCCTCTTCTGCCTGGCCTCGATCGTGGAAGCCAGGCAGAGCGGCCGTGACGTGACCGGTCAGATCGTTTCGGACGCAGAACTCAACGAAGAACGGAACCGCGTCGCGTTTACCGAAAATTACATCGTGATTGAGAACGCGCTGCGTGCCGACATCAACGAACTGGACCGCATCAAGGACGTGTTAAAGCTTCCGTCCGGCGAGTTCAACGCTGCTTTCACCAAACTGACCGACGAATATAAGCAGAAATATCATGACGTCGAGATCCCGGATAAGGATACGCTTGCCTACGGTTACCTGACGGCGAAGCGTACGGCCGCGTCTCTTGAGGGAAAGGACTTCGCGAACGACGAAGCGTCCCGCAGAGCGCTGGCGCGCAGCGTCCGTGAGATCTTTACGGTCCGTGACATGATCCTGAATTCGCGCTATGACGTCGCGACGAAGAAAAACACGATCGAAGAAAGCGACCACGACAGGATGGCTTCCGTCATCAAAGCCAGAAAGAATGCGGCGCACCGCATGAACATGCTGCTCGGTACGGAAGCAGAACTGGCCGAAAGATTCAAGGACCCCCAGACCGCGAAGGCATTCATCGATCTGACGAAAGACGCGGAGGACCTCCGCCGCCTGTACGGCAAGAAGATCGAAGCAGGCAAGAGCATCACCGATCCACTGGCGGAGGATCTTCTGAAGAAGGATCTTGCCGCGAAGGTACCGAGCCACGCCGAACGCCGCGCGGCCCTGCTTGCCGAGATCCGTACGGCAGTCCCCGGCGAGACGCCGCAGGCGCGGGGCGGCCGCCTGCAGAGGCAGCTTGCTTCCCTCTTCAACCTGACGCTCCACGCGGCCGGAACCGACCCGCGCAAGATGCCATCGGATGCGGAACTGGCCGCGCAGGCCTCCCTGATCATGGGTCTTGAAGACATGAAGCACGCCGTTAACTATCTGGCGGCGCACGGTGATGAGCTCACTGCCTTCCTGCAAAAAGCGGAAACGATGGACTCCGAAGCCTTTGCGAAGGAGGTTGACGTCCTCTCCGCCAGGGGGCAGCATGCCGCCGATCCGACAGCCGAAGTCTTCCCGAACGTCATGTTCCGGCTGAAGATGGCGCTGCAGAACGAAGTGAACGATGAACTCTCGAAAAGCGGTACCGAGGGCGGTGCGATCCATGCCTTCCGGTCCCGTGCCGACCGCGACCGGGCAATGGAGCGGTTCATGAATTATACCGCGCTCAACCGTCTGATGCAGAAATACCCGTACCGGGTGTATTTCTCGGACGATGAGATCAGCAACTCCTTCCTGCAGTCCATGAAAGATGAACGCCTGATGAAGGAATATCAAAAGAGCGCCTCCGGCGGCGTTCTGGGGATCCGAGCCGATCTCTTCTCCTATGCCGGCATGGCCAACGTCACCTCCATAAAAATGGTAGATGGCACAGCCGCATATCTGCGGACGCCCAATCTGGATACGACGACGGCAGGCAGCAGTATTGAGGGAGCCCTGGCCCAGCTGGCTTTCCTTATCGAACTGCGGAAAAGCGGCTACCTTGAGAACAACTATTATGCCGGCGACATGCAGCCCCGCATTTACGGCAGCTTCCCGACTACGCCGGAGTGTGCCGCTCTGAAAGCAGCGATCATGCTGGATCCGATGGAACTGACCCGCATCAGCGCGCGCCTGCTTCCTCTGAACGGAAAACCTCTTGAAGAAGAATATGCCAAAGTACTGGCTGAAGCCCGCGGTCCCGTGAATTTCGCGGGATTGGAAGCGCGGGAAAAAGCCGGGCTGCAGCGCCTGATTACGGAAGCCGACAGACAGCTGAAGGAATACTCCAATCCCGGATTCGAAGGGCAGACGGAAAAATTCATGCAGCTCCATCTGGCGAACATGCTCGCGAAGAGCCTGTACCAGCATCTTCCCGAAAATGAACGGCCGAATGCCGAAGCCTTCCTGGCCCTGCGCAATCAGATCCGGAAGATGCCGGAGTTCGGCAAAGCCATGGATTGGTACGCGTCTCATCTGAAAGACTTCAGGGAACTGGCCCGGGGCGTCAGCGCCGGCATGGCTCCCGCGCAGTTCATTCAGCGGCTGAATGAAGCTGCCGTAAAGCAGCAGAAGGCGGAGAAAATAAAGACGCCCCACGCCAATCTCCTCTTCGATCTGCAGCGGAACCACATGCAATCGCTGCGGAGCAAATTCTGGAACAAGTGCGGCGCTGAAAACCAGTGGGAGGAAGGCGTACGTGAACAGGTCCATGATGACTTCCTCAACTTTACCGCCGTGGACGCCCTGATCAAGGCCCATCCGGACCGCGTCTTCTTCAGCGAAGAAGAGATCCGCGCCGCCCGCGCCGCTTTCGAAAAGGATCCGAAGTTCATGGCCAGTCTCGACGTGGCCACGAAAACACCGCACATCGCCCGTGACTATATCGGCGGCTTCAGCAATATAAACTTCTGGAACTGGACCAACCAGTCATTCTCCACGATGAAAACCGCGCTGAGCGTACTGAAGACCAGCAAGGATCCGAACATCAGACTGCAGATGGCGACAGCTGTTGTCGGCAACCTGACCCAGGCCGCCGTCTCCAAACTGTACGACGATGTCTATTATATGCCTTCCGAGCGCGTCTTGTTCCACCGTGCGGAGGATCTGCTTGACACCCCCGGTTTACGGGCCATGGCGCGTGCTTTCGAGGCCGATCCCAGCCAGTTCGAACGGGTCGTATCCGAAGTGTACGCTTTGAACGGACCGGCGTTCAAATCCGCGCTGGACAAGCTCGGGCGGGAGTATCTGAAGAAATACCCGCAGGCAAAGGCGGACGCCGCGGAAGGCGCGGAAGAGCACGCAAGGGAAAGAGCCAGTTGGAGGAAGGAAAAGGCGGCGAAGGCAAAGGCGCAGGCGAACGCGGAGGCAAAGCCCTCTCAGGCCCCGAATAAAGCCGTCAATGAAGCAAACAAGGCCGTTAACGAAGCGAAAAACATCATCCGCGAGCCGAAAAAGGACGGCCTTAAGCAGGACGAACCAAAGAACGGTCTTCCCAAGGCCGAGCCGCTGAACAGGATCAACATTGTTGACGAACCGAAGAACGGCTTGCCGAAACCCGCCCCGGCACCGAACATGATCCGTTTCGGCGACGGACCGGTGCCGGATGAGCCGAAGAACAGCATCCGTGAGGAGCCCATTCCTCAGTCCGTGGTCTCCAAACTGAAACCGCTCACTGTTGTGGTTCCGCAGAAAGAGCAGAAAGATACCGCGTACGGCCAGTTCCAGAATACGGCTGCGATGCTCGAAAAAACGTTAAAGCTGCGGGAAGACAGCAAGATCCCGATCGATGATGCGAACTTCATCGAGACCGCTTATCAGGGCACTCTGAAGACCCTTGCCTACCGGAATCTTGCGGATCAGAAAGCCTACTATCAGCGGAAAGCCGGAAAAGAGGCGCTGAACGCGGAAATGGAACGCCTGAAAGCGGATAAGACCCTGCAGCCGCTTCAAAACGCGATCAAAGCCGGTTACGGCAAGACGATCCTTGACGGCATCAAGCATCTTGAGGATGACCCCAAGGAAATGCAGGGCTTCTTAAGGCGTATGGCAGCAGATCCTGCCGGCACCAAGAAGCTGCTTGAGCAGAAGTTCCAGAGGCCTGCGCCGAAGTATGCCGCATACCCCTCGCTTCCGAAGACGGAAGTGACGAACGACGTCATTCCGAAGCCGGCAGACGGAAAGGTCTTTGATCCGAAATCTCCGGCAGGACAATATTACCTTGAACTGAAGTCGTATAAGGATGCCATAGATACCGCAAAAGGGTACGGGCTCAACAGCCTTTCCGCCGGTTACAACGATACGATCCATCTGAGCATCCTCAGGCTCTATGCCCTGAATCAGATCATGGCGAACGCGAAGGATCCGACGGCACCCGTTGCGGATCTGGAATCACAGGTCAAGCAGAAATGGCGTGAGTTAAACAAGAATCCCGGCAGCCTGCGCCAGCTTGTTATGGGATCCCAGTCGAATTCGCGTTTCCGCGATCACGTGATCGACATTTTTGCTTCCGCCGATTCCTTCAGCAAACTGTCTGAGAGGCTTCAGTCCAACGCGGAAAAGGTAGTACGCCGCGACGCGGAGGCCGAGAACAGCCGTATCATGAAAAATAACAGCAAGCTCATTAAGGACGCCAGGAAGGCAAACGACAAAGATAAGGATAAGAACCTGAACCCTGAGATCTGATTCTCAGACATACTGCGGAGCACTCCTGTGACAGCAGCTGACTGCTGCCGCAGGGGCGTTCACGAAAAAGAACAGGAGAACAAACATGCCGAACAACAAGATCGACGAATTATACCGCGAGATCAAAGATAAGCAGTCCGTTTCGGAATCCTATGCGCCGTTTCTGGCAGCCATGGACGCACTGAACGAAGAAATGACCGAGCTCATGAAGCCGGATAAGGACGGCTGGAAGCTGCTGGACAATGAACGCTTTCAGTCTCTGACGGATAAATACCGGGCATCCGGACTCGCTTTGGAAGCGTATCTTACCCAAACGGAGCAGAGCACGGATCCGAACGAGGCCGAACTGCGTGAAAAGGTAAAGAAGCTCGGCGAGCTTATCGCAGCCGACATGGCAGTCATGCAGCAATATCGGCCGAAGAATGAGAAAGAGCAGAAATCACTGCCGACGCTCCTGGAGGAAGCCCGTATTCCGATCCTGGATCAGGGCAGCCAGCTCATCAAGTCTGTCAGCGGTTCCCAGTCGGACCGTCTGCCGATGACGATCGTCGGTCCGAACGGAGAAGCGCTTGACGGCATGTTCACCAAGGCGAAGATCTACGATCCCCTTGGAGATATCACCGGCGCGGCAGCTTCCGCCGCCGGAAAGGCAGCGACTGAGCAAGGCCGCGAGCTGTTCCGAAATCTCATGACTGCGTATAAGAACTACTATACGCAGAATCCCGATCCGAACAAGCCGGTAAGCGACGATCCCAACATGGTCCTCCGCTTCCTGGTCGGCATTGCCAAGGATACCGGCATCCTCTCATATGCCGCCGACACGAATAAATTGGTTGCAGAACTGGCCAAAATAAACGGCATGACGCCGCAGGCAGTTAAGACAGCCTGCGGAAAAAACGCCCTGAAAGAGTTTGCTTCGAAAGTGAAAGACCCCTACGCAGACATCTACTGCAAGACGTTTGAGGCGAAAATGGAAAACAAGACCCGCCTCGACCGGAAAAACACCGGCATGAGCATCGTTGCAGGCCTGCTGAATCTGCAGCGCGTCGTCTGCCACTCCCAGCCGATGAAGCTGAAAGGGCCGGACGGAAAAATCGTTGACGGGACGTTCATGGCGTTCGCGAAGGGCGTTGATCCCATGAAACCCGGCAGCAAGGGGTATTTCCTGAACAGGGATACCATGCTTAATGCGGACGCACGCGCACTGGAAGACATCTCCGACCTGCAGGTCCTGGATTATCTCTGCGGCAATACCGATCGGCACGGCTATAACGTTTTCTATGTGGTCGACGACGACGGTAAGCTTATCGGGGTACAGGGCATAGACAACGACAGTTCCTTCGGCGGCATCGAAATGCAGAAACAGCGTACGCGCAGGATGCCCATGCCCTCCATCATGGGCGTCATCAGCAAGAAAACAGCTGAACGGATCATGAATCTCTCGCCCTCGGAACTGGCATTTTCCCTGCGCGGAATCGTTGACGAGCCTTCCATCAAGGCCGCCTGCGAACGCTTGAAACTACTGAAAACAGCCATTGAGGTCAGCCGGGGTCACCTGGATCCGAATAAAAAAGACATTAAGTATCCGTACATCCGTGAACTTGACAGCAAGGATTTCAGAAAAGCTGATCTGCAGAAACTGACCGATCCGAGAATTCACAACCATTTCAGTGAATTCAAGAAGGTGATCGGCGGGATCTCCGGACGTGCCAGCGCTTCCAACAATGATCCTGACACTGAACTGGTCGGTTCCGTGAACCGCGCGACCGAAGGCGGCGTGATCGGACAGATCCTGAAAATGAAAGCGTTCAGCAAGAAACTTTCCGACTGCACGAGTTACTGGCGCGGCAGTTCCTCTCAAAACTATCTGGATCTGGAGAAGGCCGTAAAGGATTATCAGACCCTGCAGGAAAAGATCAATGACCGCATGAAAAAGATGAGGGAAAAAGCGGCTGAGGGCGATATTTCTCCGGAGACGCTCTACGGTCGGTACGTGACCCGTTTTGACATGATCGAAATGAAAAAAAGCCTGGAGAAGCTGAAAACGGCTGCGGACACGTACGCGAACGGCAAGTTAGCGTACATGGAAGCCAAAGGCAAGGCCCTTGATGACGATAAGTACATCAAGTACCGCATCGAGGCTGCGCAGGAGATCTCCCGCTTCGCCGAAGAAGGACTTACCATCTCCGCAGAGGAACAGGAAGCTCTCGGTTCCAACAGCCGGCGGGCTACCGAACAGTACGTACGCCAGACAAACGCCAAAGAAAAGAAAGAGGCGGAAAACGGGGATCTGATCATCCGGAACGATTCCGAACCGGAAAACAACCTTATCCGAACCTGACCGCCTGTCTGCAGGAAAAAGCCCCGGAGGCCTTTCGGCCGGGGCTTATAAGACAGTTTTATAGTTTTCCGGAAATGGCATGATCTTCAGGTCATGCCATTTCCTGTTCCATCAGTTCACTCAGGGGGATGAACCCTATCAGATCATAGCTGGTATGGATGCTCTGGCGGCGTTTTCCGCTGCTTTTATCCAGAGCTCCGACATAGATCGCCTTGAGCAGCTCATGGGCCGCATAAGGCGTCAATTCGGTCAAATCTGCGTACTTTCTGATCTTCTGAATGAACAGTTCAAGATTCTGGCTTTGTTGTTCCTGCGTTTCGATTTCCTGCCGCAAGACTGCTGTTTCCGCTTGACCCGTATGGTCTCTTTGCTCTATCCATGCTATACTATGCGCATGTCGGGAGCCGAAGACCTCGACAACTCGGGATTTGAGGAGACAGTCATGCTGATAACAATATCGGAATTTAAAGATATAGATATGAGAAAGCTGATGGACATATATTCTGAAAGCAATTATGAA